>NZ_JBARYB010000091.1:0-105485 GCF_049647645.1 Achromobacter sp. | reverse complement strand
GCCGAGATCGCGCGGCTGGTGCAGGGCACGCGCGCCCTGCTGCGGCTGGGCGTGGTGGCGCGGCAGGCGAGCGACGCGGCCGCCGAAAGCGGCTCGCAAAAGGAAATGCAGCGCAAGATGCTGCTGGCCATGGCGGCCGACCTGCGCATCGTGCTGATGCGGCTGGCGTCGCGCTTGCGCACCTTGCGCTGGCACGCGGAAAGCAAGGCGCCGTGCTCCACCGATTTCGCCCGGGAAACCCTGGACCTGTATGCGCCGCTGGCGAACCGCCTCGGGATCTGGCAGATCAAGTGGGAAATGGAAGACCTGGCGTTCCGCTTCCTGGAGCCTGAAAAATACAAGCAGATCGCCCGCCTGCTGGAAGAGAAGCGGGCGGAGCGCGAGGCTTTCATCGCCGGCGCCATCGAGCGCCTGCAGGCCGGGCTGGCTGGTGCGGGCGTCGAGGCCGAGGTCAGCGGCCGGCCCAAGCACATCTACAGCATCTGGAACAAGATGCGCGTGAAGCGGCTGGATTTCTCGCAGATGTACGACCTGCGCGCGCTGCGCATCATCGTCGACGACGTGCGCGCCTGCTATACCGCGCTGGGCATGGTGCACGAAATGTGGACGCCGATCTCCGAGGAGTTCGACGACTATATTTCGCGGCCCAAACCCAATGGCTACCGTTCCCTGCATACGGTGGTGGCCGACGACGATGGCCGTCCCTTCGAAGTGCAGATCCGCACGCGCGAGATGCACCAGTTCGCCGAGTACGGCATGGCCGCGCACTGGCGCTACAAGGAAGCGGGCGCCAAGGGCGGCCAGGTGGCGGCCTCCAGCGAATACGACCGGCAACTGGCGTGGATGCGCCAGCTGCTGGCCTGGAACAGCGATGTCGAGGGCGGCGAACCGGCCAAGCCCGCGCCCGCCAAGGCTGCATCCGGCAAAAGCCGGGGCCAGGCGACGGCGCCGCCGCATACCGATGAGCGCATCTACGTACTGACGCCGCAGGCGCGCGTGATCGAATTGCCCGCCGGCGCCACGCCGGTGGATTTCGCCTATCACCTGCATACGGACCTGGGCCACCGCTGCCGCGGCGCCCGCGTCGACGGGCAGATGGTGCCGCTGCAGACACGCCTGTCCACCGGCCAGACCGTGGAGATCATCTCCGCCAAGTCCGGCGGGCCGTCGCGCGACTGGCTCAATCCGCAGCTGGGCTTCCTGGCCAGCCCGCGGGCCCGCGCCAAGGTGCGCATGTGGTTCAACGCGATCGAGCTGCAGCAACGCATCACCCAGGGCCAGGCCCTGGTCGAAAAGGAATTGCAGCGCCTGGGCAAGACCGCCGTCAATCTGGAGCAGCTGGCGCAGAACCTGGGATTCGCCCGCGCCGACGATCTATACGTGGCGGCGGCCAAGGAAGAGTTCAGCCTGCGGCAGATCGATACCCTGTTCCAGCAGCCTGGGCCGGCCGTCGAACCGCCGCCGGCCGCCTTGCGCCACGCCAGCGCCGGCAGCGCCGAGAAAAGCGGCAAGAGCGGCGTGCTGGTGGTGGGAGTGGGATCGCTGCTGACGCAGCTGGCGCGCTGCTGCCGTCCGGCGCCGCCGGATCCCATCGCCGGCTTCGTCACGCGGGGGCGCGGCGTATCCATTCACCGCAGCGACTGCCACAGCTACCTGGCGCTGGCCGCGCGCGAACCCGAGCGCGTCATCGAGGTGGCCTGGGGCGAGACTGCCGACACCTTCTATCCGGTGGACATTAGCGTGCGCGCGCACGACCGTTCCGGCCTGCTGCGCGACCTGTCCGAGGTCTTCGCGCGGCTGCGCCTGAACGTGGTGGGCGTGAATACGCAGAGCAAGCAGTCGCTGGCTCATATGGTGTTCACGGTGGAAGTGCGCGGCGGGGAATCCCTGTCCCGCGCGTTGGACGCCCTGGCTGAAGTGCAGGGCGTGTCGTCGGCGACGCGCCGCTAGGATCCCGGGCCGCGCGCGGCCCGGGGCGCAAGCGCGACTCAGTCGTCCAGCTGCTCGTGCGCGCGTTCGCGCATATAGAACGCGGCGATCAGGCCCAGGGCCACGCCGAACATCACGTAGTAGGCGGGAGCCATCGGCGAGCCGGTGGTCTTGATCAGCCAGGTCACGATGAACTGCGCGAAGCCGCCGAAGATCATCACGGCCACGTTATAGGCCAGGGACAGGCCCACAGAACGCACGCGCGCCGGGAACAGCTCCGCCATCACCGTGCTGAATACGCCGAAGAACGCCGACACGAACAGGCAGACCACGACCTGCACGGCCAGCAGGCGGCCGATGGACGGCGCGTCCGACAGCCAGTAGTACAGCGGGTACAGCACGATCAGGTAGCCGATGAGCGAGCCGATCACGATGGGGCGGCGGCCGACGCGGTCGGACCAGGCGCCCATGAAGGGCGTCAGCAGCACCATCAGCGCCGCGCCCGCCATCTGCACCAGGAAGGTCTGGTTCAGCGGCAGCTTCAGGATCTGCGTGGAGTAGGTCACCAGATACGTGAAGGTAATGTAGATGGACACTGTCGCGGTCACGACCAGGCCCACGCCGATCAGGGTTTCGCGGGTATGCGTCTTCAGCATCTGGCCCAGGCTCAGGCGCTGCACCTCGCCGCGCGCGGCGGCTTGGCGCTCTTCTTCCTTGAGCTGCTTGAAGGCATCGGTTTCATCGACGTTGCGGCGAATATAGATGGCGATGGGAACAATTACCAGGCCAAAGGCGAAGGGCAGGCGCCATGCCCAATCGGCGATCTCCTGGGGCGTGAAGAATTCGGTGATGAGCGTGCCGCAGGCCGCGCCGATCAGCAGGGCCAGCATCTGGCCCGCCATCTGCCAGGAACCATAGAAGCCGCGCTTGCCGTTGGGCGCCATTTCGATCAGCAGCGCGGTCGAGGTGCCGAATTCGCCGCCAGCGGAGAAGCCCTGCAGCAGACGCGCGATCAGGATGAAGATCGGCGCCAGGATGCCGGCCGCGTGGTAGGTGGGGGCGACGGTGATCAGGGCGATGGACACGGCCATCAGCGAGGTCACCATCACCATGGCCGCCTTGCGGCCTTTCTTGTCGCCGTACAGGCCAAGGATGATGCCGCCGACCGGACGCATGAAGAAGCCGACGCCGAAGATGGCGGTGGTCATCAGGATCGCGTTCAGTTCGCTGCCGGGAACGTTGGGGTCGGTGGGGAAGAACAGCTTCGAGATGATCGGCGTCATGAACGCGAACACCAGGAAGTCATACCATTCGAGGGCGTTGCCTATCACTGCCGCCACGATGTTGCGCGTGGGAACTGCTTTGTGCTGCACGGTTGCTCCTTGGGGGTTTGCCTAACCGGGCGACATTCTAGGCGCTTGCGCGCCGGGCCCTGCCCGAGACGAGGACGCGCGCTGGCCTTACACTCCTCTTTTTCCCCAAGAGAGTAGTGACATGAACGCGCGCACCTGGCTGGAAACGCTGGTTGGCTTTGACACCACCAGCCGCAATTCCAATCTTGCCCTGATCGAAACCGTCCGGGATTGGCTCAAGGGTCAGGGCGTCGACGCATGGCTGGCGCACAATCCCGAGCGCACCAAGGCCAACCTGTTCGCTACCTTGCCCGCCCAGGACGGCGGTATGCAGGGCGGCATCGTGCTTTCCGGCCACACCGACGTGGTGCCGGTGGACGGCCAGGAATGGAGCACGGATCCGTTCAAGCTCGTCGAAAAAGACGGCCTGCTCTATGGACGCGGCAGCTGCGACATGAAGGGCTTCATCGCCAGCTCGTTGGCCCTGGTGCCGGAGTTCCTGGCCATGCCGCGCAAGAAGCCGATGCACCTGGCGTTCTCGTACGACGAGGAAGTCGGCTGCGCCGGCGCGCCCTACATGCTGGCCGATCTGCACGAGCGCGGCATCCGCCCCGAAGGCTGCGTGGTGGGCGAGCCCACCGGCATGCAGGTGGTGGTGGCGCACAAGGGCATCAACCTGTTCCGCTGCAAGGTGCATGGCAAGGCGGCGCATTCGTCGCTGACCCCGCGCGGCTGCAACGCCATCGAATACGCCGCGCGCCTGATCTGCCGCATCCGCGACTTGGCCGACAGCTTCAAGGCCAACGGCCCCTATGACCAGTTCTACGACGTGCCGTTCTCCACGATGACCACCAACCAGATCCGGGGCGGCATTGCAGTCAACACCATTCCCGAATTGTGCGAATTCACCTACGAATTCCGCAACCTGCCGGGCATGCAGCCCGACCAGATCCAGGCAGAAGTCGAAAAATACGTGCGCGAAGAGCTCCTGCCGCGCATGCAGGCCGAGTTCGACGGCGCCAGCATCGAAATCGAGACCGGCGCGGCAGCTCCCGCCCTGGAGGCTTCAGAGGAAGCCGCCATCACCCAGCTGGTGCGCGCCCTGACCGAAGACCGCGCCACCCGCAAGGTCGCCTACGGCACCGAGGCCGGCCTGTTCCAGGGCATCGGCATCCCCACGGTGGTCTGCGGCCCCGGCCATATCGAACAGGCCCACAAGCCCAACGAGTACGTCGCGCTGGATCAGTTGGCCGCTTGCGACACCTTCCTGCGCCGCCTGGGGCAGTCGCTCTGACGGCAAGCCGACGATTGCAGGGGCGGCCAGGGCGTAGCGCCCGGCTGCTGCCGGCGTCAGGTAAAATGACGGGTTGCAAACCGGATTTGCGGCAGGCAGTGGCCGCCGCGATACCCGGGGGAGATGCTTGGTGAAACCTTACGACTTTCCGGATGCCCAGGGCCATTTCGGCCCTTATGGCGGTGTTTTCGTGGCGGAAACGCTGATGCACGCGCTCGACGAGCTGCGCGCGGCCTATGACCATTACCGTGTCGACCCCGCCTTCCAGGAAGAGTTCAACTACGAACTCAAGCATTTCGTGGGCCGTCCCAGCCCGGTCTACCATGCCCGGCGCTGGTCGGAAATGGTGGGCGGCGCCCAGATCTGGTTCAAGCGCGAAGACCTGAACCATACCGGCGCCCACAAGGTCAACAACTGCATCGGCCAGGCATTGCTGGCCAAGCGCATGGGCAAGCCTCGCGTCATCGCCGAAACGGGCGCCGGCCAGCACGGCGTGGCGACCGCCACGGTGGCGGCGCGCTACGGCATGGAATGCGTGGTCTACATGGGCAGCGAGGACGTCCGCCGCCAGGCGTCGAACGTCTACCGCATGAAGCTGCTGGGCGCCACGGTGGTGCCGGTCAACTCCGGTTCGCGCACCCTGAAGGACGCGCTGAACGAAGCCATGCGCGACTGGGTCACCAACATTGAAAACACGTTCTACATCATCGGCACGGTGGCGGGTCCCGACCCCTATCCCCGCATGGTGCGCGATTTCCAGACCGTCATCGGCAACGAATGCCTGACGCAAATGCCTGAAGCCGCCGGCCGCCAGCCTGATTACGTCGTGGCGGCGGTGGGCGGCGGTTCCAACGCCATGGGCATCTTCCATCCCTACATCCCCTACGAAAACGTGCGCCTGATCGGCGTCGAGGCGGCGGGCGAGGGCATGGACAGCGGCCGCCACGCCGCTTCCCTGGCCGCGGGCCAGGTGGGCGTGCTGCATGGCAACCGCACCTACGTCATGCAGGACGCCGACGGCCAGGTCCAGGAAACCCATTCGGTCTCCGCCGGCCTCGACTATCCCGGCGTCGGCCCGGAACATGCCTGGCTGAAGGACTCCGGCCGCGCGGAATACGTCGGCATCACCGACGCGGAAGCCCTCAAGGCTTTCCACGACTGCTGCCGCATCGAAGGCATCATGCCCGCGCTGGAGTCGTCGCACGCCATCGCGCAAGCCGTGAAGATGGCCGCCACGCTGCCGCGCGACGCCGTCATCCTGGTCAATTTGTCGGGCCGTGGCGACAAAGACATGCATACCGTGGCCGAACAGGCCGGCATCGAGCTCTGAGGCCCTGTCCATGACCACTCGCACCGACCGCATCGCCGCCGCTTTTGCGCGCACCGCCGAATCCGGCCGCGCCGCGGCGCTGATTCCCTACATTGCCGCAGGCGATCCCTCGCCCGCCGCGACCGTTCCCCTGATGCACGCGCTGGTCGAGGCCGGCGCCGACGTCATCGAGCTGGGCGTGCCGTTCTCCGATCCCATGGCCGACGGCCCGGTGATCCAGCGCGCCGCCGACCGCGCCATCGCGCAGGGCGTGGGCCTGGCCCGCGTGCTGGACCTGGTGGCCGAGTTCCGCCAGCGCGACGCCGCCACTCCAGTGGTGCTGATGGGCTACGCCAACCCGATAGAGCGCATGGGCCAGGCCGAGTTCGCGCGCCGCGCCGAGCAGGCCGGCGTGGACGGCGTGCTGGTGGTGGACTATCCGCCCGAAGAGGTGGTCGAATTCGCCGCCACGCTGGGCGAACACGGCATTGCTCCGATCTTCCTGCTGGCCCCCACGTCCACGGAAGCGCGCATCAAGGCCGTCGCTGAAGTGGCCCGAGGCTACGTGTACTACGTGTCGCTCAAGGGCGTCACGGGTTCGGGCTCGCTCAATACCGACGACGTTGCCGAGCGCGTGGCCGTGATCCGCCGCCACGTGCGCGATATCCCGGTCGGCGTGGGCTTCGGCATCCGCGATGCCGAAAGCGCCCAGCGCGTGGCGCGCGTGGCCGACGCCGTCGTGATCGGCAGCAAACTGATTGAAACCATGGAGCAGGCGGTGGCGGATGCCCCCGCAGCCCAGAAAACCGACGCCGCAGTCACCGCCGCCAGCGGCTGGCTGCGCACCATCCGGCAAGCGCTGGATCAAGTAAAACGAGCAAGCGCGTCGGCCTGAGCGGCGGGCGCGACTTCATACGGGATGAATAATCAATGAGCTGGATCGAAAAACTCCTGCCTCCTCGCATCAACAAAACCAGCGAAAGCGGCCCCCGCCGCGTTCCCGAAGGCCTTTGGGTGAAATGCCCCTCGTGCGAATCGGTGCTGTACAGCGAAGACTTGGCGGCCAACCTGCACGTTTGCCCCAAGTGCGACCACCACATGCGCATCGGGGCCCGCGCCCGCATCGATTCGCTGCTGGACGTGGAAGGCCGGGTTGAAATCGGCCAGACCACGCGTTCGGTCGACACGCTGAAGTTCAAGGACACGCGCAAGTATCCCGAGCGTCTGCAGGAAGCGGTCAAGCAAACCGGCGAGACCGACGCCATGGTGGTCATGAGCGGCTCGATCCGCGGCGTGCCCGCGACCCTGGCCTGCTTTGAATTCGAATTCATGGGCGGCTCCATGGGCTCGGTGGTGGGCGAGCGCTTTGCGCGCGGCGCCCAGGCCGCCCTGGACAACAGGACGCCCTTCATCTGCGTGGCTGCCTCGGGCGGCGCGCGCATGCAGGAAAGCCTGCTGTCGCTGATGCAGATGGCCAAGACCAACGCCATGCTGACCCGCCTGTCGGCGGCCGGCCTGCCGTTCATCAGCGTGTTGACCGACCCCACCATGGGCGGCGTGTCTGCCAGCTTCGCCTTCATGGGCGACGTGGTCATCGCCGAGCCCAAGGCGCTGATCGGCTTTGCCGGCCCGCGCGTGATCGAGCAGACCGTGCGCGAAAAGCTGCCGGAAGGCTTCCAGCGCGCTGAGTTCCTGCTGCAGAAGGGCGCCATCGACATGGTCGTGGACCGCCGCCAACTGCGCGAGGAAATCGCCCGCCTGCTGGCCTTGCTGACCAACCAGCCCGCGGACGTGGTGACTGCCTGAATATTCCTGCCATCCGGCCGGCCTTGTCGGGCGGACTGGAACGGCTGTGATCAGGTGCCGCCGGCAGCCTCAGGCTCCCGGCGGCATTCTTGTTTTAGGGAGTTTGTCAGGCGGCATGTGACGGATGTTTTTCGGAACAGTCTTTTCCATCCGCGATGTTGCCTGCGTGCGACACAAATCAAGTCGTCCGGCCCGTATTTTGCTATGTTGCGTACTAGGTTTGAAATCTACGGAGTTTTCCAATGCAGTTGACCAAGAAGAAGATGCTTACCGGCCTTGTGGGGCTTGCCCTGGCCGCAACCGCGTCGCTGGCGAGCGCCCAATCCTCCACCGGTACCCAGGGCGGCGTCAGCATGCATTACGGCATTGGAGACCACTATCAGCGCCTGACGATCAACTACGAAACGGCTTCGGTCTGGACCTACCAGTTCGGCGGCAACTGGGGCCGACTGGACCTGACGCCTGAACTCGGCGCGTCCTACTGGAAGGCTAGCGGTTCGCGTTCGCCCGGCCATGTCTGGCAACTCAACGCCATCCCGATGTTCCGCTGGTGGACCGGCGAACGCTTCTACATTGAAGCCGGTATCGGCGCCACGCTCTTCTCCAGCACGCGTTTCGCTGACGAGAACATCAGCACGGCCTTCCAGTTTGGCGATCACATCGGCATGGGCTTTCTCGTGACGCCGAACAATCGCATCGGCCTGCGCTATTCGCACTTCTCCAACGCCAGCATCAAGCGCCCGAACCCGGGCCTGGACGTGCTCCAACTGACGTACACGTATCAGTTCTGATTCGGCTGCGCGTCCATGCATGTGGCGCCGCCCTAGGGCGCGCCGTACAGAGAGATCCACCCCCAGGGGTGGATTTTTTTTGGGCTGTCGCGCGGCGTTCCGTTCGGTCTTCTCTCACACCGCAAAAATATTATCTTTTGACGGTGCGTTCACATACTTGTTGGTGAGTAGTGCAATCGCCAGAATGCCCTGGCATTGCACAAAACACACAATGACCGTCGCCCGGCCCCCGAGACTCCGCAGCGCGCCTGGCCGCGTCAGGGGAGGGGGCGCGGTGACGGCTGACGGAGACCAACACATGAACTACCCCTGTACTCCCGCGCGTCCCCTGACGCGCATGGCCGCTGCACTGGGCCTGGCTCTTGCTCTTTCCTGCGGCGCGTCGGCCGTGATGGCCGAGGAGTTTCCGAACAAGCCGCTGCGCATGGTGGTGGGTTTTGCTCCGGGGGGCGGCGCGGACATCGTGGCGCGGCTGGTGGGCGCCAAGATGGCCGAAAGCCTGGGGCAGCAGGTGGTGGTGGAGAACCGGGCCGGCGCTACCGGCACCATCGCCGCCGACAACGTGGCCCGTTCGCCTGCCGACGGCTATTCGCTGTTCCTGGGTTCGCAGTCCACCATGGTGGTCGCCCCGTCCTTGTTCCCGTCCCTGCCGTTCAAGCCTGAAAAGGACTTCGCGCCGGTGTCGCAGGTGGTGACCATGCCCCTGATCCTGGTGGTCAATCCGGCCCTGGTTGATGCCAAGACTGTGCAGGAGCTCACCGAGCACATCCGCAAGGCCGGTGACGGCGCCGTGAGCTACGCCTCGTCGGGCCAGGGCGGCCCGCAGCATATCGCCGGGGAGCTGTACGCGCACATGGTGGGCACCAAGGTAACGCACGTGCCCTACAAGGGTGAATCGGCTGCCATGGCCGATGTGCTGGGCGGGCACGTGCCGTTCATGTTCGCCAATCTTCCCGTGGCGTTGCCGCACATCAATTCGGGCAAGGTCCGGCCGCTGGCCATCACCAGCCTGAAGCGGGACCCGAAGGCGCCGCAGATTCCGACCCTGGCTGAATCGGGCTTCAAGGATTTCGAAGTGTCGACCTGGTATGGCGTGTTCGCGCCTGCCAACACGCCCAAGCCCGTGGTGGGCAAGCTTTCCGATTCCATCCGCGCCGCCCTGCAACAGAGCGACATGCAGGCCAAGCTGAGCGAGCAGGGTTTCACGGTGGTGGGCAGCGATTCCGAGACCTTCACACGCTTCGTGGGCGCCGAGTTGCCGCGCTGGTCCGTCCTGATCCGCGACATCGGCATCAAACCCGAATAGCCGGTCCGCCCGCGCATCTGCGTCCGGGCGTTCCCTTCATCCCAGCGAGACCAAGATATGATCGATTTAAGCGAAAAGCGCGCCGCCGGCCCCGTCATCCGGCTGCACTCCGCGGACAACGTCGTGGTGGCGCGCGTGCCCATCGGCATAGGCATGGCCGTGCCTTCCGAGGGTATCGTCAGCCGCAGCCAGATCCCGGCCGGCCACAAGATCGCGGCGCGCGACCTGCGCGCCGGCGAGCCCATCCTCAAGTACAACGTCTGCATCGGCTTTGCGGCGGGCGATATTCCTGCCGGCACCTACGTCCACTCGCACAACATGGACTTCCAGGAGTTCGACCGGGACTACGCGCACGCCCGCGACTACGTGCCCACGCCCGTCCTGCCCGAGTCCGAGCAAGCGCGCTTTCTCGGCATCGTGCGCGCCAATGGGCAGATCGCCACCCGCAACTACATAGGCGTCATGGCGACGGTGAACTGTTCGGCGACGGTGGTGCACCGCATCGCCGAAGCCTTCACCCCGGAGCTGATGGCAGCCTACCCCAATGTGGACGGCGTGGTGGCGCTGAGCCATGGCATGGGCTGCGGCATGGAGATGTCCGGCGAACCCATGGATCTGTTGCGTCGGACGATGGGGGGCTACGCCTGCCACGCCAACTTCGCGGCCGTGCTGATCGTCGGCTTGGGCTGCGAGCGCAACCAGCTGGATGCCTTGCTCAAGGATCAAGGCCTGGAGGCGGGAGCCCGTCTGAAGACCTTCATCATGCAGGAGACCGGCGGCACGCGTAAAACCATCGAGGCCGGCGTCGCCGCGGTGCAAGCCCTGCTGCCGCAGGCCAATGAGGTCGAGCGCGTGCCGCTGCCGGCGCGGCACTTGACGGTGGGGCTGCAGTGCGGCGGGTCGGATGGGTTTTCGTCCATCACGGCCAATCCGGCACTGGGTGCGGCGATGGACATCCTGGTGCGTCATGGCGGCACCGCCATCCTGTCCGAAACGCCCGAGATCTACGGCGTGGAGCACACGCTGACGTCGCGCGCCCGCAACCGCGAAGTCGGCGAGAAGCTGGTGCAGCGTATCCGTTGGTGGAAGGAAGAGTATTCGCCCGGGCGCGACGTGCAGATCAACGGCAAGGTCAGCCCTGGTAACCAGATGGGCGGTCTGGCCAACATCTTCGAGAAATCGCTGGGTTCTTCGATGAAGGGCGGCACCACCGCGCTGATGGAGGTCTACCGCTACGCGGAACCGGTGCGCCAGCCCGGCATGGTCTTCATGGATACGCCCGGCTTCGACCCCGTGTCCGCGACTGGCCAGATCGCGGGCGGCGCCAACATGATCTGTTTCACCACCGGCCGCGGTTCGATGTTCGGCGCCAAGCCCGTGCCTTCGATCAAGCTGGCGACCAATACGCCGATGTACGAAAGGCTGACCGAAGACATGGACGTCAATTGCGGCGACATCCTGGATGGCACCGCGACCCTGCAGGAAGTGGCGCAGCGCATCTTCGAGGAAATCCTGCTGGTAGCCTCCGGCACCCGCAGCAAGAGCGAGCTTCTGGGGCTGGGCGATCATGAGTTCGTGCCTTGGAACATCGGCGTGGTGAGCTGAGCCGCTAACCGCATCGCCAAGCAAAGCGCCCCGGCGCACGGCCCCGGATGGCCGTGCGCCGGGGCGCTTTCTGCCGCAGAGGTGGCGCTGTTCGATCCCGCCGGCGGCGGCGCGCCCGCGGGACAGGGGACTAGTTGTCCGCCAGCGTTTCCGCACCCGGCATGTTGAAGCCGTTTTCGTTCAGGGCGGCTTGCAAGGCGGTGCGCTGTTCGGCGTTCAGCTCCACCAGGGGCGGACGCACCGTCGCCCAGGCGGCATCGCCGGATTTCCAGGCGATGGCAGCCTTCATCGCGGGGATCATGGGGAATTTTCCGAACACATTGCGGGTCGCGTTCAAGCCGGCCTGGCGGGCGTCGGCGTCGGCTTCCTGCCAACGCTGCTGCAGGGCGACGATGGGGCCCGGGTTGACGTTGCCGGTGGCGGTGATGCAGCCCACGCCGCCGGCGCGCAGGGTTTGCAGCAGGAAGGCTTCGCTGCCCGCGTAGACCTGGAAGCCGCGCGGGGCGAAGCGTTCGATCATGGCTGCCGTGTTGTTCCAGTCTCCGCCGCTGTCCTTCACGCCCGCGACCTGGCCGGGATAGCGATCCAGCAGGCGGTCGATCAGGTCCAGGCTCAGCGGCACCTGGCTCACGGGCGGGATGTGGTAAAGGTACATGCGCAGCCGGTCGTCGCCCACGCCTTCGATCAGTTCGGCGTAGTAGCGGAACAGGCCCTCGTCGCTTACGCCCTTGTAGTAGAAGGGCGGCAAGACCAGTACGCCCATGCTGCCGCTGTGCACGGCGTGGCGGGTCAATTCGATCGCGTCGGGCAGCGCGCAGGCGCCGGTGCCGGGCATCAGCGCGGACGGTTCCACGCCGGCTTCCAGCAGCGCGTCCAGCAGGCTGCGCTTTTCGGACAGGGCGAGCGAGTTTGCTTCCGAGTTGGTGCCGAAAATGGCCAGGCCGACGGATTGCTCGCGCAGCCAGCGGCAGTGCTTCACGTAGCGTCCCAAGGCGGGACGATAGGCTTGGTCGAACGGCGTCAGGACCGGAGAAAAAACGCCGGGAATGCTGGCTTGCGTGCTCATTGTCTCTACTCGTTTTCTGATGAATGAAAAGGACGCGCCAGGCGGCGCGGCGGCAACGTCTGATTCTGGCACTGAACCGGCCGATGAACATCTGCTGTTTAATTGCTTCAATCCATAAAATTGTTGTGGTTTGCCCTGGCGCAAACCGTGCATTCAGAAAAAAAGGGGACGTTTTGGATACGCGATATGTGCAGAGCTTTGTGTCTGTGGTCGAATGCGGATCGCTGGCGGAGGCGGCGCGGCGGCTGGACCTGACGCCAGCCGCCATCGCGGCGCGGGTGCGCACCCTGGAAGAGGAGTTGGGCGCCGCTCTCATCAAGCGCGTCGGCCGCAGCGTCAAGGCCACCGAGGCGGGCCTGAAGGTGCTGGAGCGCGCCCGCAGCGTGCTGCGTGAAGTGCGGGACCTACGCGCCAGCGCCAGCGACGACGCGCCGCTGGGCGAACTGCGCCTGGGCGTGTCGGTGTCGGCGTTGACGGGCATCATGCCCACCGTGCTGGCGCGCCTGTACCGGCGCCTGCCCAAGCTTGCCGTCTTCGTCGAGCCGGGCACGTCCAATCACCTGTATCACCGGGTGATCAATGGCGACCTGGACGCGGCCTTCATCGTCAAACCCCAGTTCAACCTGTCCAAGGGCTATGCCTGGAAACTGGTGGCGGAAGAGCCGCTGGTGGTGCTGGCGCCGCCCGAGACCGCAAGCAACGACGCCCATGAACTGATGAGCACGCAGCCGTTCATCCGCTACGACCGCAACGTCTGGGGAGGCCGCCTGGCGGATCAATACTTGCGCCAGCACGGCATCGTGCCGCGCGAGCGCCTGGAGGTCGATGGCCTCATGGGCATCGCCTGCATGGTGTCGGAAGGGCTGGGGGTGTCGCTGGTGCCCGATTGGGCGCCGGATTGGCTGGACAGCCGGCGCGTCAAGCGCGTGCCGCTGCCGGGGCGCGCGCCGCTGCGCTGCATGGGGATCCTCTGGGCCCGGCATATGCCGCATTCGGCGCTGGCGGAGGCGTTCGTCGAAGAGGCCGGGCAGGCCTTGAACCTGCCTGAGGACCGGATAGAGGGCGATTGATCAGCAGGGGCGGGGGCGTGCAGGTGAATCGCGTGCGGGACTGACGCACCGGGGATGGACCGCAGCGGGCGCGACCGCGAGCCGCGCGGCCCGCAATGAAAACACCCCGGGGAACTGGATTGCTATCCAGTTCCCCGGGGTGCGGGGTATTGCCACGCGCAAGCCCTTGCGGGCTTGCGGCTTAGTGGCGGGTTTCGACCTGAACCAGCGGCTCGTTGGAAACGGACGCGACCGGCTTGCGCTCGCGGCCCAGGCGGACCGGCGTATGTGCCGCGGCGATGCGCAGCTGGGTCTGTGCGTGGCGATCCGGATCGGTTTCCACCCACTGCAGGCCGGCGGCGTTCACCACGTCATGCAGGGCCTGTGCCTTGGCCGACGGAGCAACTGCCGGCACCACGATGGGCTGGCTGGCTGCGGGTGCGGCGGCAGGCGCCGGGGCAGCCGTTTCCTGGACGACAGGTGCGGCAGGGGCAACGGGCGCTACCACGGGTTCGACGACAGCGGCTTCCACCGGCGCCTGCTCGGATGCCGCGGGGGCGGCGACCTCGCTGGCGGCCTGCACGGAGACCGGCTGCGTTACCTCGGGGGCGGCCGTCTGCACGGGCTGGGCCAGGGGTTCAACGGCTTGCACGGGTTCGGCCTGATGGGCTTCAACCGGCGTGGCGGCAACCTTGGCGGGTTCCACCGGAGCGGCTTCAACCTGTTGGGCGTGCACCGGAGCGGCTTCGACCTGCTGAGGCTGGGCCGGAGCGGCTTCGACCTGCTGGACCGGCGCCGGCTCCACGGCTTGCGCGGCGGTCACGGCGGGTTGGGCAGCGGCTTCTTCCGACGGCTCGGCGCCGTCATCGTCGACGCCATCTTCCAGCTGCTCATCGCTGCCGGCCAGACCTGCTTCATCCGGACTGCGGCGGCCACGGCGGCTGCGGCGGCGGCGGCGCTTGCGCTCGG
The DNA here is from genome assembly GCF_049647645.1 of Achromobacter sp. Taxonomy (GTDB): domain Bacteria; phylum Pseudomonadota; class Gammaproteobacteria; order Burkholderiales; family Burkholderiaceae_B; genus Achromobacter. Next base: position 91,009 of record NZ_JBARYB010000091.1, on the reverse strand, counting down.
GATCGGCCGCGCCTTCGGCGCCTTCGATGCCGGGCACGCCATCGGCGCCCTGTTCGACGGTTTCGGTGGTCTCGGCGACAAGCTCGGCGGTTTCAGGGGCAGGCTTGGTCTCGGGCAGGGCGGTGGCAACCGTCTGCGCCAGGGCGGCGACCATGCTTTCCTGTTCGCTCATCGGGGCGTCGGATTGGCCTTCCTCGCGGCGATTGCGGCCACGGCCGCGGCGGCGGTTGCGGCCGGCGCCGGTATCCTCGCCGCCGGCATCCACGGCTTGCTCGGGACGGTTGGACGCCAGGGCCGCTTGCGTGGACTGGGTGTCGCGTTCGCCGCGGGCTTCGTTGCGGTTGTGGCGATCGCCGCGTTCCTGGCGTTCGCCTTCGGGGCGACGGTTGCCGCGCACGTGGTGGCGGCCGCCTTCGCTGGCTTCGGCGCCTTCGGCGCGCGATTCGCCGCGGCGGTTGCGGTTGCGGTCCGAACCATGGCGTTCGCCACGACGTTCCTGGCCGTCATGGCCGCTGCGTCCCTTGCCGCGGCCGGAGCTTGCGCGCTTGGCGCTGTCGTCCTGGGCGGCGGGGGCGGGCTTGGCGGCTTCGGCTCCGCCACCAGTCAGCCAGCCGACCAGGCGCTTGAACAGACCACCCAGGCCGCCGGCGGCTGCCGAGGCGGGCGCGGGTGCGGCGGGAGCGGGCGTCGAAACCGGAGCGGGCTGCGAGGGCGTAATGCCCTTGACCAGTGCTTCCGGACGCGACTTGATCTCGTGCTCGCGCGGCTGCCAGGGGGCGTCCGTGGCCGGAGCTTCAACCAGTTCGAAGCTGGTCTTCAGTTCTTCCAGGCGCGGATCGTCGTGGCGCAGGCGCTCGATGTGGTGATGCGGCGTTTCCAGATGCTTGTTGGGGATCAGCATCAGGTTGACCTTGAGGCGGGCTTCCATCTTGGTGATGTCGGCGCGCTTTTCGTTCAGCAGATAGGTAGCCACGTCGACCGGCACTTGCGCATGCACGGCGGCGGTGTTTTCCTTCATTGCTTCTTCTTGCAGCAGACGCAGCACGTGCAGGGCGCTGGACTCGGCGTCACGGATCACGCCGGTGCCGTTGCAGCGCGGGCAAGTGATGTGCGAGCCTTCGTTCAGGGCCGGGCGCAGGCGCTGACGCGACAGTTCCATCAGGCCAAAACGCGAAATCTTGCCCATCTGGACGCGGGCGCGGTCGAAATGGAGAGCATCACGCAGGCGCTGTTCGACGGCGCGCTGGTTCTTGCTGTCCTCCATGTCGATGAAGTCGATGACGATCAGGCCGCCCAGGTCGCGCAAGCGCAGCTGGCGGGCCACTTCGTCGGCCGCTTCCGAGTTGGTGCGCAGCGCGGTTTCCTCGATGTCGGCGCCGCGCGTGGAGCGGGCCGAGTTGACGTCCACGGAAACCAGGGCTTCGGTGTGGTCGATGACGATGGCGCCGCCCGAAGGCAGCGTCACCGTGCGCGAGTAGGCCGTTTCGATCTGGTGTTCGATCTGGAAGCGGGAGAACAGCGGGATATCGTCGCGGTAGCGTTTGACGCGCTGGACGTTGTCCGGCATCACCACGCTCATGAAAGCCGTGGCCTGGTCGGCGATCTCGTCGGTATCGATGAGGATTTCACCGATTTCCGGGGAGAAGTAGTCGCGGATGGCCCGGATGACCAGGCTGGATTCCAGGTAGATCAGGATCGGCGCGGAGTTGTCGCGCGCGGCGCCGTCGATGGCGGTCCAGAGCTGCAACAGGTAGGACAAGTCCCACTGGAGTTCTTCGACATTGCGGCCGATGCCGGCGGTGCGGGCAATGATGCTCATGCCCTGGGGCAGATCAAGCTGCTCCATGGTGTCGCGCAGTTCCTGGCGGTCCTCGCCCTCGACGCGGCGCGAAACACCGCCGCCGCGGGGGTTGTTGGGCATCAGGACCAGGTAGCGGCCAGCCAGCGAGATGAACGTGGTCAGGGCGGCGCCCTTGTTGCCGCGCTCTTCCTTTTCAACCTGGACGATCAGTTCCTGGCCTTCGCGCAGGGCGTCCTGGATACGGGCGCTGCGGACGTCCACACCTTCCTTGAAGAAGCTGCGGGCCACTTCCTTGAAGGGCAGGAAGCCGTGGCGGTCTTCGCCGTAGTTGACGAAGCAAGCCTCGAGGCCGGGTTCGATCCGGGTGATGACACCTTTGTAGATGTTGCCTTTGCGTTGTTCGCGGCCGGCAGTCTCGATGTCGAGGTCGATGAGTTTTTGCCCATCGACGATAGCGACGCGTAATTCTTCCTGATGCGTCGCATTGAACAGCATGCGCTTCATGAGAGGGGTTCTCCGTTGTCATGACGCGCCGATATCGGCGCGTGACCTCGGGTCACTCGGGCTGCGGCTGAAGCGGGCAAGAAATGCGGACCGTACCTGGGCGGCGCCCAGGCGTATCCGCCGCGGGTCAGGCGGGCACGTCGAGCCGTGGGGCTCGGGGTTCTGTCAGCAGGAGGGTCAGCTTCACTGAATGTGGTTTGACGGAAAAGTGCTGTGAACGGCAGTTGCGGTCGGATTGGTTGCCCACGCGCAGCTGGTGCTTTAAATATGCGACGATTCTTGCGGTGCTTCAGAGCCGCTTGCGGCATGCAACGGACCTGCTGGGACAGCGGGCAAAATGAATGCCACACCACTATCCGGCAGGGCGCGGTTGCGCCGGCGACCAAATGACCCCAGGGGTTGAATGAGCAGGCAGTACAATGGCGGCCCGCGCGCTCGACGGAGTTGCGTAACGTTGCATCTCTACGTCAGGCGGCTAGTTCAGCCCCTTTAGGCTGTCCCGATTATATGTCGCTTTCCGCAATGCGCAAAGAAACTTCCTCCTCGAAAACCCTCTCTAAAGCTCCCCCCGCCGTTCGCATGGTGGAGGTCGACGCCGAGCAAGCCGGCCAGCGGCTGGACAACTTTCTGGCCAGACTGTGCAAGGGCGTCCCCAAAACCCACATCTACAAGGCCATCCGTGGCGGTGAGGTGCGAATAAACAAGGGACGCACTTCGGCCGACTATCGGGTCGCCGAAGGCGACGTCGTGCGTATTCCGCCCCTGCGCTTGCCCGATCCGGGCAAACCCCGTCCGGTGCCCGGCGCGGAATTTCCGGTGGTGTTCGAAGACGAGGCCCTGCTGGTGGTGGACAAGCCCGCTGGCGTGGCGGTCCATGGCGGCAGCGGCGTGTCCTTCGGCGTGATCGAGCAATTGCGGGCCGCTCGGCCTGGCGCCAAGTTCCTGGAACTGGTCCACCGCCTGGACCGGGAAACCTCCGGCCTCTTGATGGTGGCCAAGAAGCGCAGCGCCTTGCTGGCGCTGCACGCCATGCTGCGCGAAGGAAAAGGGGATAAGCACTACCTGGCCCTCGTCGAGGGCGATTGGGTCAATGACCGCCAGCACATCAAACTGGGCCTGTCCAAGTGGACCACCCAGTCCGGCGAGCGCCGGGTCAAGGTGGACCCGGATGGCCAGTCGGCGCACACCATCGTCACGCTCAAGCAGCGCTTGGGTGGCTATAGTCTGGTCGACGCCGAATTGCGCACCGGCCGCACCCACCAGATTCGGGTGCATCTGGCCGCCAGCGGCTTTCCCATCGTGGGCGACGACAAGTACGGCCATGACGAGGTGCGGGCGCAGTTCGCGCGCATGGGCTTTGGCAGGATGTTCCTGCACGCCCACCAATTGACCCTGGCCCACCCGGTGACGGGCGAGCCCCTGACGCTTACCGCCGAGCTGCCTCCAGCTTGCCGGAAAATACTGAAACAACTGGAGTCGGTCTGATTATGTCGTATTCGCTAGTCGTTTTTGACTGGGATGGCACCCTGATGGATTCCACGCACAGCATCGTGGCCGCCATCCAGGGCGCTTGCCGCGACCTGGAGCTGGCGGTGCCTTCGGCATCCGATGCCAGCTGGGTGATAGGCCTGTCCCTGGAAAGCGCCTTGCGCCGCGCGGTACCGGAGCTGAGCCAGGCGATGCTGCCGCGTTTTCTGGAGCGCTACCGCACGCATTACCTGTTGCGCGATCCGGAATTGCGCCTGTTCGAGGGCGTGCAGGAACTGCTGGCCGAACTGGCGGGGCAGAACGTGCGTCTGGCGGTGGCCACCGGCAAGAGCCGCGTGGGGCTGACCCGCGCGTTGGCCGCGACCGGCCTGGGGCCGCTGTTCGACGCCACTCGTACTGCCGACGAAACCTTCAGCAAGCCGCATCCCGCCATGTTGCATGAGCTGATGCAGGAGTTGGACGTGGATCCGGATCGCGTGGTGATGGTGGGTGACACCTCACACGACCTGCAGATGGCGATCAATGCCGGCGTGCACGGCCTGGGCGTGACCTATGGCGCGCATACCTTGAAGGAGCTTGAGGGTTGTGCGCCCCAGGCTGTGCTCGATAGCGTGCCAAAAGTGCGCGAGTGGCTGCTGCCGCGCGTGGCATGACGATCTTCCGATAGTGCCGGGTCGTCCGCGCACACAACGCGGAACGCCTGCCGCCGGCGCGGGTCTATAGGAAATACCCGCAAGCGCCGCCTGCCGCGGAATATCATGGGGCGGCGCGGCGTCCATGGCTTGCGCAGGGCGCGCCCATGATCCTGCGGGCGCTACACCGGAGACCATGATGTTGATACGCAAGCCCGACGATTTTCTTCCGTCCGAGATCACCTCCGAGGCCGTCTGGCGCTCGCGCCGCGAACTGATGCTGCGCGCCGGGGTGGTTGCCGCCGCCGCTGGCCTGCCGGGCTGGGCCATGCGCAGCGCGCATGCGCAGGAGGCCGGCGCGCTGCCGGGCAAGGCCAATGCCGCCCTGAGCGTCATGGACAAGCAGACCTCGCTGGCCGACATCACGTCGTACAACAATTACTACGAGTTCGGCATGGATAAGGATGAGCCAGCCGCCAACGCCGGCAAGTTGCAGACACGTCCCTGGAGCGTGAGCGTCGAGGGCGAGGTCGGCAAGCCGCGCACGTTTTCCATAGAGGAGCTGCTCAAGCTGGCGCCGATGGAAGAGCGCGTCTACCGGCTGCGCTGCGTCGAGGGCTGGTCCATGGTGATCCCCTGGGTGGGCTATTCGCTGTCGGCGCTGCTCAAGCAGGTCGAGCCCACGGGCAATGCCAAGTACGTGGAATTCGTGACCGCCGTGCAGCGCGAGAACATGCCGGGCGTGCGCGCCGCGGTCCTGGAGTGGCCTTATGTGGAGGGCCTGCGCATCGACGAGGCCATGAACCCCCTGGCCATGCTGGTGTTCGGCGTCTACGGCAAGGTGTTGCCGAATCAGAACGGCGCGCCGCTGCGGCTGGCGGTTCCGTGGAAGTACGGCTTCAAGTCGGCCAAGTCCCTGGTAAAGATCCGCCTGGTGGAAAAGCTGCCTGTGTCGTCCTGGATCAAGGCCGCGCCGCAGGAGTATGGCTTCTATGCCAATGTGAACCCGGACGTGCCCCATCCGCGCTGGAGCCAGGCCACCGAGCGCCGCATCGGCGAGGACGGGCTGTTCTCGCCCAAGCGCAAAACCTTGATGTTCAACGGTTATGGCGAGCAGGTGGCTTCGCTCTACCAGGGCATGGACCTGAAGGCGAACTACTGAGGCGATTCCATGCCTGACGGCACTCCGCAGGCGGCGCCGGCCGCGCCGCCGCGCAAGACCCAGCTTTCCGCCAAGGCGGTGGGGCGTATCAAGCCATTCCTGTTCCTGCTGGGCCTTGCGCCTTTTGCGCGCTGGATCTGGCTGGGCGTGAACAATGGGCTGACGGCGAATCCCGTCGAGTTCCTGACCCGTTCATCGGGCACCTGGACGCTGGTCTGTCTGCTCGTGACGCTGGCCATCACGCCGCTGCGCCGGCTGACCGGCCAGCCGGCCCTGGTGCGCCTGCGCCGCATGTGCGGGCTGTTCGCGTTCTTCTACGGTTTCATGCACTTCATGGCCTGGGTCTGGTGGGACCGCGGCTTCGATCCTGCGAGCATGCTGCGCGACATCGGCGAACGCCCCTTCATCATGGTGGGATTTGCGGCGTTCGTGCTGATGGCCGCGTTGGCGGCCACCTCCACGCAGTGGGCCATGCGCAGGCTGGGCAAGCGTTGGCAGAGCCTGCATCGCGCCATCTATGCCATAGGCTTGCTGGCGGTGCTGCATTATTGGTGGCACAAGGCCGGCAAGAATGACCTGGCGCAGCCCGCGATGTACGCCGCCGTGCTGGCCCTGCTGCTGGGCTGGCGGTTGGTCGCGTGGCTGCGCGGCCGCAGATAGCTGAGGGCCTCTACAGCATCGCCAGCATGATGGCGGCGGTTTCCGCGTCGGGCTGGCCGTCGTACAGCGTCGGACGGTAATGCATCTGGAAGGCCGCCAACGCGCCGATCGTGGCCGGATCCAGCCTGCCGTCCTGCGGGCAGGCATACCCCAGCCGCGCCAGCTGCTGCTGGAACCACGCCACGTCGGGAACACCCTGGGCCTGCAGCCGCGCGAGGTGCTCGGCGGCGCCGGTTTCGTCATACCAGCGCCCGATTCCCGCCGCGGCCAGCATCTTCCAGGGGAAAAGGGGGCCGGGGTCCACCTTGCGCTGCGGCGCGATATCGCTGTGGCCCACGATGTTTTCGGGCGCCACGCCGTGCCGTTGGGCGATGTCGCGCAGCAGTATGGTCAGCGCGCGCAGTTGCCGCTCGTTGTAGGGATGCCAGACGGGCTTGCCGTCCGTGCCTTCCGTCCAGCCGGGGTTGACGATTTCGATGCCGATGGACGTGCTGTTCATGGCGATGTTGCCGTACCAGGAGCTGGCTCCGGCATGCCAGGCGGCGCGGTTCTCGTCCACCAGCCGGTAGACGCGGCCGGCGTCGTTCACGAGGTAATGGGAGCTGACCTTGCCCTTGGAGAGCAATTCCATCGAACGGGCATCGTCGACGCTGGTGTAGTGCAGCACGATGCTGCGCACCCGGCTGGCCTGGCTGACCGCGGTGACCGAGGTGTCCAGATCCAGGCCGGCGGGGCCGCGCGCGGCGCACCCCGCCAGGATGGCCGCGGCAAGCGGCGCAAGAATGAGGCGGCGCATGGGTCAGCGCGCCAGGAACAGGAACAGCGTGGGCAGCTTGTCTAGCTGGGGCGCCGGCTGCTTTTTCCAATCGGCCACGCTGCGGGTGACGATCCATTCGTCGGCGGTGGTGACCGAGCGCGCCACGCATAGCTTGGTATCGCCCTTCAGGCTGGCCAGCAGCGTGGCGAACATGGCGGCGTTGCGGTAGGGGGTCTCGATCAGCAGCTGGGTCTGGTTGTGCTTGGCTGAGTGCTGCTCCCAGGCGCGCAGCTGCTTGGCGCGTTCCGCCGGGTCCACCGGCGCATAGCCGTGGAAGGCGAAGCGCTGGCCGTCCAGGCCGCTGGCCATCAGCCCCAGCAGGATGGACGAGGGGCCGACCCAGGGCTTGACGGTGATGCCGAGTCGATGGGCGGCGTCCGCGACCTTGGCGCCCGGATCCGCGACGGCGGGGCAGCCAGCCTCGGAAACCAGGCCGATTTCCGCGCCCTTGAGCGCCGGTTCGAGCCAGGCCTTGATCTGGGCCGCGTTGACCTTGTCGCTCAGGGTGTGGATGGTGATTTCCTGCAGCGGCCGGGTGGTGCCGATCAGTTTGAGGAAGGCGCGTGCGGTCTTGGCGTTTTCGGCGATATAGGTGTCCAGCCGGCCCGCCAGGGCGCGCACCTCGGCGGGCAGCCAGCGCTCGGGCGGGGCTTCGCCCAGGCCAACCGGGATCAGGTGCAGCGCGCCGCTCATGCGGGCGCTCCAGGGGCGTCCAGCGGGTCCAGGCCGAACTGCGTCAGCATGCGGGTCAGTGCGATCAGCGGCAGGCCGATGATGGCGGTGGGGTCGTCGCTCTGGATGCTTTCCATCAGCGCGATGCCCAGGCTTTCCGCCTTGGCGCTGCCTGCGGTATCGTAGGGTTCCTCGGCGCGCAAATAGGCCTCGATGGCGCGGTCCGTCAACTGGCGGAAACGGCAGCGCGTGACAATGTCGGCTTTTTCCACCCGTTGGCCGTCGGTGACCGCCAGGGCGCTGTGGAATTCCACGATCTGACCCGACAGGGTCCGCAATTGCGCCAGGGCGCGCGGGAAATCTCCCGGCTTGCCGATGGGCTGCCCGTCCACGGTGGCCACCTGGTCCGAGCCGATTACGATGCTGCCTGGATGTTTGGCGGCGACCGCCATGGCTTTGGCCACGGACAGGCGCAGCGCCAGGGATTCAGGCGTTTCGCCGGACTGTGGCGTTTCGTCTACATCGGGGGAAATCGTCGTGAAGGGCAGGCGCAGGCGGGACAGCAGTTCTTTGCGGTAACGCGAGCTGGACGCGAGGATCAGGCTAGGCTTTGAAGGCATGCGATATTTGACGTTAATGCGTAAGTCACAGTATTATCTAACGTTTTGCGGGATTTTTGCATGGTTGGGCGTGAGGTCGGGGTGTTAAGCCCCGGGGTATTAAACCTCTACGTCAAGCCGCGCCGCATATAGGCGCATGCACAACCCCGCGAATGCAAAGGACTGAACATCAAGCGCATTGATGCATACGCATTTGCCCACATGGGCAAGGAAGCGCAAGGAACCATACCTCTTGTGCGGTTTTCGCGCGCGGTTGAAGGGCTACCCGAACAACCGCAGGGCGATGCCGGGCTGGTGACATGGTCCGTGCGCGGCGAAATGGGTAAATCCGGCCTCATGCTGGGCCGGCCGCTGCTGCATGTCCATGTTCAGGCGAATCCGGTGCTGGTGTGCCAGCGGTGCAATGAGCCGTTTGTGTACCCGATCGACAGCGAAGTCCTTTTGCAGCTGGTCAAGTCCGAAGCCGATCTCGACGACGATGCTTCCTACGGGAATCCATCCGACGAGGACGACGAGGACGAAGAAGGAAATGGTTTTGTGTCCAACCTGCCTGAAAAGGTGGTGGGTTCGCATCATTTTGATCTGCTGGCCCAGATCGAAGATGAGCTCATTCTGAGCGTTCCGTATGTGCCCAAGCATGATGTATGCCCGGGCGCGCAGGCCAAGGTCAGCGAAGCTTCTCCCGAGGAGCCCGCTGTCAAGCGTCCGTCGCCGTTTGCGGTGCTGGAACAACTGAAGCACAAAGATTGAGATCAACATCGGGCCGCATCGCGTACAATGCGCCCCGTTTCTAGGAGTCATCATGGCCGTTCAACAAAACAAGAAGTCCCCGTCCAAGCGCGGTATGCACCGCTCGCACGATTTTCTGGTGAACCCGCCGACGGCGATCGAACCCAACACGGGCGAAGCGCATCTGCGTCACCACATCAGCCCCAACGGCTTCTATCGCGGCCGCAAGGTCCTGAAGACCAAGGCCGACGAATAAGGCCCCCGGGCCGAACTCGTACTCGGACCATTTCGGCTGAGCGCTGATACCTGGCACCCGTGATACGCATCGCCATAGACTGTATGGGCGGAGACTTCGGTCTGCCCGTCACGATTCCGGCTGCGATCGAGTTCGCCCGGCAATTTCCGGATACCCGGCTATTGCTGGTCGGGCTTCCCGACGCTATTGAAGCGGCGCTCTCCGAGCACCGTGGGGTAGCGCGCGATCGCATTGAAATCGTGGCGGCTTCCGAAGTCGTCACCATGGACGACCCGGTCGAGGTCGCCCTGCGCCGCAAAAAAGACTCCTCCATGCGCCTGGCCGCCCAGTCCGTCAAGGACGGGCGCGCCGACGCCTGCGTTTCCGCGGGCAATACCGGCGCGTGGATGGCCATTTCACGCTATGTGCTCAAGACGCTGGACGGCATAGACCGCCCCGCGATCGCCACGTCCATTCCGAACCAGACGGGCCGCGCCACCACGGTGCTGGACCTGGGTGCGAATGTGGACTGCACGGCCGAGCACCTGCTCCAATTCGCCATCATGGGCGCCGCGCTGTCGCAGGCGGTAGACCATCGCGAGCGTCCCTCCGTGGGCTTGCTCAATATCGGCGAAGAGGTCATCAAGGGCAACGAAGTCGTCAAGGAAGCCGCCGAGCTTCTTCGAAGCAGCCCGCTGAACTTCTACGGCAACGTGGAAGGCAATGACATATTCAAGGGCACGGTTGACGTCGTCGTCTGCGACGGTTTCGTCGGCAACGTCGTGCTCAAGTCCGTCGAAGGGCTGGCGAAGATGTTGTCCAGTGTCATTCGCGAAGAGTTCAAACGCAATCTGATCACGCTGCTGGCTGGCGCGGTGGCCAAGCCGGTGCTCAACCGCCTGCGCACCCGCGTCGACAACCGGCGCTATAACGGCGCCGCCTTGCTGGGCCTGCGCGGCGTGGTCATCAAGAGCCATGGTTCGGCGGACGTCTACGCCTATGGTTTTGCGTTGCAGCGCGCCCGCGAAGCCGTAGTGAGTAAACTGCTGGAGCGCACCGCTGAGACGGTCGCTCAGATTACCAAGCGCGTTCAATCTGGCGAGGGCCCAACGGCGCCGTCGCGGAACGTGGCTGGGGACACCGCTTGATGGATACCGCAATGAAATATTCCGTGATCGCGGGCACCGGCAGCTTCCTGCCGGAACGCGTGGTTTCGAATGACGAACTGGCGGCGGAGCTGGCGACGCGCGACATCGCCACCTCCGACGAATGGATCGTCGAGCGCACCGGCATCCGGCAGCGCCACTTGGCCGAACGCGGCGTCACGACCAGCCAACTGGCCACCGAGGCCGCGCGCCGCGCGTTGGCCGACGCGGGCGTGGACGCTTCCGAGGTCGATCTGATCGTCCTTGCCACGTCGACCCCGGATTTCGTTTTCCCGAGCACCGCCTGCATCGTGCAAGCCAACCTTGGCGCCAAGGGTTCGGCGGCCTTCGACGTGCAGGCCGTGTGCAGCGGTTTCGTTTACGCGCTGACCACTGCGGACAGCTTCATCCGCGCCGGTCGCGCTCGTTGCGCGCTGGTGATCGGCGCCGAAGTCTTTTCGCGCATCCTGGACTGGAACGACCGCGGCACTTGCGTGCTGTTCGGTGACGGCGCCGGCGCCGTGGTGCTCAAGGCTTCCGACAAGCCGGGCATTCTGGCCGCGCAATTGCACGCCGATGGCAGCCAGGCCAAGATCCTGAATGCCGCAGGCAACGTCGCCTATGGCGACGTGACCGGCGATCCCTTCCTGCGCATGGACGGACAGGCCGTGTTCAAGCAAGCCGTCACCGTGCTGGACCGTTCCGCGCGCGACACCTGCGCCGAGGCGGGCATTGAGATCGCCGACGTCGATTGGCTGATCCCGCACCAGGCCAACGTGCGCATCCTGAATTTCCTGGCGCGCAAGCTTGCGGTGCCGGTCGAGAAGGTCGTCGTCACCGTCGACAGCCATGCCAACACTTCGGCGGCCAGCGTGCCGCTGGCCCTGGACGCCGCGCGCCGCGACGGCCGCGTCAAGCCGGGCCAGTTGATCCTGATGCAAGGCGTGGGCGGCGGATTCACCTGGGGCTCGGTACTGGCCCGCATGTAAGGGCGCGCTCCGGCGTGGCGCGGCGCATGCGCCGCGGCTGCCGGAACGATGTGCCTGGCATTCCACACAGACACTGAATCAATCCATACGGTCAATCATGAAAATCGCTTTTGTCTTTCCTGGCCAAGGTTCCCAAGCTGTCGGCATGTTGGACGCCTGGTCCGGCGTCGCGGCCGTCACGGACACCGTGGCGCGGGCTACTCAGGCGCTGGGGCAGGACCTGGGCGCGCTGATCGCGCAAGGCCCTGCGGAACAGCTCAATCTGACCACCAATACCCAGCCTGCCATGCTGACCGCCGGCGTCGCGATGTACGCGGCCTGGTGTGCCGCGGGCGGCCGCAAGCCCGATGTCGTGGCCGGCCACAGTCTGGGCGAATATGCCGCGCTGACGGCCGCGGGCTCGCTCGCGCTTGAGGACGCCGTGCGCCTGGTGCGCGTGCGCGCCGATGCCATGCAGGCCGCCGTACCGGTGGGCACTGGCGCCATGGCCGCCATCCTGGGTCTGGACGACGACGCCGTGCGCGTTGCCTGCGAGGCCGCCGCCCAGGGCGAGGTCGTCGAGGCCGTGAATTTCAACGCGCCCGCGCAGGTCGTGATCGCAGGCCACAAGGCCGCGGTCGAGCGCGCCTGCGATCTGGCCAAGGCCGCGGGCGCCAAGCGCGCGCTGCTGCTGCCCGTGTCCGCGCCGTTCCATTCCAGCCTGCTCAAGCCCGCCGCCGAAGTGCTGGCCGGCGCGCTGGCCGGCGTGACGGTGTCCGCGCCGCAGGTGCAAGTGATCAACAACGTCGACGTGGCTTCGCCTGTCGAGCCCGGGGCAATCCGGGATGCGCTGGTGCGCCAGGCATGGCATCCTGTGCGCTGGGTTGAAACCCTGCGCGCGATGAAGGCGCAGGGCGTCACGCACGTCATCGAATGCGGTCCCGGCAAGGTGCTGGCCGGCCTGACCAAGCGCATCGACCCCGAACTCACGGGCATGGCCATTACCGATCCTGCTTCGCTTGAAGCCGCGTTGGCCGCCGTCAACGGAAATTAAGAACATGGACAACACCTCGATCGAACTGCAGGGCAAGATCGCGCTGGTGACCGGCGCCACGCGCGGCATCGGCCGCGCCATTGCCCAGGAACTGGCCGCGCGCGGCGCCACCGTTGTCGGCACTGCCACCTCGGAATCGGGCGCTGCCGCCATCACTGAAGCGCTGGCGCCGTTCGGCGGCCGCGGCGTGGTGCTGGACGTGACCGACGCTGCGGCCTGCGATGCGTTGATCGACGCACTGGGCAAGGAAGGCGGCGGGCCCCACATCCTCGTCAATAACGCCGGCATCACCCGTGATACGCTGGCAATGCGCATGAAGGACGAGGACTGGTCGGCGGTCATCGACACCAACCTGGCTTCGGTTTTCCGCCTGTCGCGCGCCGTGCTGCGCAGCATGATGAAGGCCCGCTGGGGACGCATCATCAACGTCACGTCGGTGGTGGGTTCCAGCGGCAACCCCGGCCAGGCCAACTACGCGGCCGCCAAGGCTGGCGTGGCCGGCATGTCGCGCGCCCTGGCGCGCGAACTGGGCAGCCGCAACATTACCGTGAACTGCGTCGCGCCCGGTTTCATCGATACCGACATGACGCGCGCGCTGGGCGAAAGCCAGACTTCGGCCTTGCTGCAGCAAATTCCGCTCGGCCGCCTGGGTTCGCCCGCAGACATCGCCCACGCAGTGGCATTTTTGTCCGGGCCGCAGGCGGGTTACATTACCGGCACCACCCTGCACGTCAACGGCGGGATGTACATGCAATAAGTCACGAATCGCGCGCAGGCGGCTAGTTCCGCCGCGCCGCCGCCGGACACCATCGGCGCGGCAACGCGAGATTCAACCGGAAACGCCGCACACCGGTTTCCTGCGCCACTCCCGGCGACAGATCAAGTGCGCGGTGTTATTTTTGTCACGGCCAGGCGTCGCAAAACTCAGCGCTTGGCTATAATTCGCGGGATTTTTCCCATTTGGAGATCTGCATGGAAAGCATCGAACAGCGCGTCAAGAAGATCGTCGCTGAACAACTTGGCGTCAACGAAGCCGAGATCAAGAACGAATCCTCCTTCCTTGACGACCTCGGTGCCGATTCGCTCGACATGGTCGAACTGGTCATGGCGCTCGAAGACGAATTCGAGACCGAGATCCCCGACGAAGAGGCCGAAAAGATCACGACCGTGCAACAAGCGATTGACTACATCAATTCGCACGGCAAGCAGTAAGCTGGGCTTTTACCCTTCTGGTTGCCTCGCGACGTCTGTCGCAGCCAACCGGGAAATCGGGGCGGTTTCAGGAATTTGCCGTGCGGTCCGCATGCGGGAAGGGCGTAGTAAAGCCCGACCCGCTTTCGTGTGGACCGCACGTGCAGCGCATCCCGAAAACCGCCTTTCTTTTGTCTGTTTGAGGAGTCATCCGTGAAGCGACGTGTCGTCATCACTGGCCTGGGTATCGTTTCTCCCGTCGGGAACGACTTGACCACCGCTTGGGACAATATCGTCAACGGACGTTCTGGCATCAGCCGCATCACCCGTTTCGATCCCTCGGCCATCACCACGCATATTGCCGGCGAAGTCAAAGACTTCGACATCAGCACCTATATCTCGGCCAAGGAAGCCCGCCAGATGGATACCTTCATCCATTACGGCCTGGCAGCCGGGATGCAGGCATGGCGCGATAGCGGCCTGGAAGTCACCGAAGCCAACGCGGAACGCATCGGCGTGATCGTGGGCTCCGGCATCGGCGGCCTGCCGCGCATCGAGGAAACGCAGGTCGAATACCTGGCCAAGGGTCCGCGCCGGATTTCGCCGTTCTTCGTGCCCGGTTCGCTGATCAACCTGATTTCCGGCCATCTGTCCATTACCTATGGCATGAAGGGTCCGAGCTACGCGGTGGTGTCGGCTTGCACCACTGGCCTGCATTGCATCGGCGATGCCGCGCGCCTGATCGAGTACGGCGATGCCGACGTCATGGTGGCCGGCGGCGCCGAGTCGACCGTGTCGCCGCTGGGCATCGGCGGTTTTGCCGCCATGCGCGCCCTATCGACCCGCAACGACGATCCTGAGACGGCTTCGCGCCCCTGGGACCGCGACCGCGACGGCTTCGTGCTGGGCGAAGGTGCAGGCGTACTGGTGCTGGAAGAGTACGAACACGCCAAGAAGCGCGGCGCGCGCATCTATGGCGAGCTCGCAGGCTACGGCATGAGCTCGGACGCGCACCACATCACGGCTCCCGACAAGGACGGCCCGCGCCGCGGCGTTTTGAACGCGTTGCGCAACGGCGGCCTGAACGCGGAAGATATCCAGTACGTCAACGCCCACGGCACTTCGACGCCCCTGGGCGACAAGAACGAGACCGATGCGCTGAAGCTGGCTTTCGGCGACCACGCCAAGAAGCTGGTGGTCAATTCGACCAAGTCCATGACCGGGCACCTGCTTGGCGCGGCTGGCGGCATCGAGGCGGTGTTCACCACCCTGGCGGTCTACAACCAGGTGTCGCCGCCCACGATCAACATCTTCAATCAAGATCCGGAATGCGATCTGGATTACTGCGCCAACGAGGCGCGGCAGATGAAGATCGACGTCGGCCTGTCCAACTCGTTCGGCTTCGGCGGCACCAACGGCTCGATGGCCGTTCGCCGGGTCTGATTTGGACGAGCCGCTCGGGGGACGCTGGGCGTTTCGCGTGCCTGTCCTGCAGCCAAAAGGCGCCACGGCGCTTTTTGGCCTGGCGCTGGCCGCCGCTGGAGGCAGTGCGCTGATGGCGGCGGCCTGGCACGGCATGGCATGGGCGGCAGGCGCGGCGATCGCGCTCCTGCTTGTGCTGGCCGGGCTGTTACACTCGGCACGGAGCAGCCTGTCCCCCGTATCCGCATTGCGCGCGGCAGCCGGGGCAGGGCGCTGGCAGGTGCGCCTGCCGGAAGGCTGGCAGGACGCGAGGCTGTTGCAAGGGCAGCGCGGTCCGCGCTGGCTGACGCTCACTTTGCAGCCCTTGTCCACCGGGAGTACGGCCTTTACCAACAGCACAATTACCCTCACCGTCTGGCAGCGGACGTTGCGGCCCGAGTCCTGGCGGCGCTTGTGCTTGCTGGCCGGCGCTGCACGGCCCGCCCGTCCGGCGGCCCGCCTGCGGGAGGCGTCATGAGCGAGCGCGAAGTCGACGCTGAGCTTGTCGCGCGCGTCCAGCGGGGCGACAAGAAGGCTTTCGACCTGCTGGTGCTCAAGTACCAGCGCAAGATTCTCCGCCTGTTGGCCCGCATGATCCGCGACCCCTCGGAAATCGAGGATGTGGCCCAGGAGGCCTTCATCAAGGCCTACCGCGCCTTGCCCCAGTTCCGGGGCGAAAGCGCCTTTTACACCTGGCTGTACCGGATCGCCATCAATACGGCGCGCAACTGGCTGGCCTCGCAGGGCCGGCGTCCCAGCGCGCCCAATGCGATAGAAACGGAAGACGGTGAAACTTTTAACGAAACCGACAACCTAACCGATATAAGCACGCCGGAATCCATGGTCGCCAGCCGCGAAATCGCCGAGACGGTGAACGCGGCTATCGAGGAATTGCCTGAAGAATTGCGCACCGCAATTGTCCTGCGTGAAATCGAAGGTATGAGTTACGAAGACATCGCCCAGAGCATGGATTGCCCTATCGGTACGGTGCGTTCCCGCATTTTTCGTGCGCGTGAAGCCATCGCCGTCAAGTTGCGTCCATTGCTAGGCACCGATGCCGAGCGTCGCTGGTAAGGAGTGGCAGTCATGCAAACAGCAGCCAAATCCGTTGTGATCGCCGAGTCCTCCTGGGAGGAATCGGTTTCCGCCTGGATGGACGGAGAAGAATCCGACGACATATTTCCCGGCTTGTTGTCCCGCGAGGGGCGCGAGACCTGGGACACCTATCATCTGATCGGTGATTCCCTGCGCAACGCCGACCTGGCGCTGACCCCGAGCGCGGCCTTCCAGGCCCGCCTGGCACGGGCGCTGGACGCGGAATTGCCCATTGTTGCGGCGCCTCGGCGCCGCTCGCCGTTGCGTGTCGGCCTATCTGGCCTGGCCGTGGCCGCGGCGGTCGCGACCGTCGCCTGGGTGGCGCAGCCCTACCTGACGGGCGAACCAGCCACTGAAGTGCGCGTGCTGGCCGATGCCAGCACCACGCCGGCGGCCTCCGCCGACGATACTGGCTTGCGCGACTATCTGGAGGCGCATCGCCAGATGGCCGGCCCCAGCGCCGTGCGCCAGGTGTCCTTTGACACCGGAGTGGGGCGCTGATGGCGTTGGTGCTTCCATCGCGCTGGCCGGTGCTGGGTCGGACCGCCGCGCTGCAGGCCCACCGCGCCAGCTGGTTTGCCGCAACGCTCCTGACCGCTTTCCTGGCCGCGCACGAGCCCGCGCGCGCCGCTGATGCCGAGCCTGCGGCCGCCGATGATGTGGTCCAGTTGCTGACCCGCATCCAACAAGCCGCCCGCAAGCAGGACTACGCGGGCGTCTTCATGTACCAACAAGGCGAAACGATCCAGTCTTCGCGCCTGGTGCACGTCATGGACGGTACCGGCGAGCGCGAACGCCTGGAAATCCTCGACGGCCAGCCGCGCGAGTACCTGCGCCACAACGAAGACGTGCAGTGCCTCATCCCCGAGCGCAAGACCGTGCTGCTGGAGCGCCGCCGCGGCGACCGCTTCCCGGGCCTGCTGCTGGGAGACGCGGCGAATCTGTCCGAGTACTACAAGATCCGCGCCGAATCCGCCCTGCACCGCGTGGCCGGGCGGGAGTGCCGCCTGATCACGATCGAACCATTGGACAAGCTGCGCTACGGCTATCGGCTGTGCGCGGACGTCGAAACCAATCTGCTGTTGAAAGCCCAGACGCTGAACGCGGCCCGCGGCGTGGTCGAGCAGGTCTCGTTCACCTCGCTGCGCTTGGGCCCGGAAGTCGATCCCCAGTTGCTGACCTCGCGCTGGAGCACGCGCGACTGGAAGGTGCTGGAACCCTCGATGAAACCGGTGGATCTGGCCGCCCAGGGCTGGCGCATCCCGGCGCCCAAGGGCTTCAAGCCGGTCATGCAGGTGGCGCGCTCGATGGGGAAGGGCGTCACGGTCAACCAGATGGTATTGTCCGATGGACTGGCGGCCATTTCCGTGTTCATCGAACCCTACGACAGCCAGCGCGGCCACCGTCCTCCCCACGGCGCCGCGCAACGCGGGGCGATTACCGTCTATGGCGCGCGCATCGCTGATTTCTGGCTGACCGCCGTGGGCGAAGTGCCCGTCGCGACGCTGGAACAGCTGGCGCAAGCCACTGAATATGTGCCCGCCGCGCCTGCGGCAGCAGCGCCTCCAGCCGAACCCAAGTGATCGGCCGGGTGCGGCAAGCAGCAATTTCGGAGTAACACTTATGAAAGCAATGACAGTGTCGAATGCATTTTTCCGGCGCTTTCTGGTGGCGGCTGCGGCCAGCGTCATGATGTCCGCCGCCTACGTGCCTGCCGCGGTCGCCCAGGCGCCGACGGTGACGCTGCCTGATTTCACGAGCATTGTCGAAAAGGCCGACCCCGCGGTCGTCAACATCCGCACCACGGCCACGGTGCCGGTACGCGGCATGGGGCCTGGCGGCGGCAATGATCCCTACGAACTATTCCGCTGGTTCTTCGGCCCCGAATTCCAGCCTCCCGGAGGCGGCCAACCCGGCCCGTCACAACGCCAGCGTCCGCAGCCTTCCCAGCCCGAAGAGCGCACCGTGCCGCGCGGCGTGGGTTCCGGCTTCTTTATTTCGGACGACGGCTACATCCTGACCAACAACCACGTGGTGGTGGACGCGACGGACATCTACGTTACGTTGACGGACGGCCGCGAGTTCAAGGCCAAGGTCATCGGCACGGATGAGCGCACCGATGTGGCGCTGATCAAGATCGAAGCCAAGGACATGACGCCGCTGGTCATAGGCGATCCCAAAAAGCTCAAGAAGGGGCAGTGGGTGCTGGCCATTGGCTCGCCGTTCGGCCTGGATTCCACCGTGACCTCCGGCATCGTCAGCGCCATCGGCCGCGATACCGGCGAATACCTGCCTTTCATCCAGACTGACGTGGCGGTCAACCCGGGCAACTCGGGCGGTCCGTTGATCAACCTGCAGGGCGAGGTGGTGGGCATCAACTCCCAGATCATTTCGCGCAGCGGCGGCTTCATGGGCATTTCGCTGGCCATCCCGATCGACGAAGCCATGCGCGTCGTGGACCAGTTGCGCGCTACCGGCAAGGTCACGCGCGGCCGCGTCGGCGTCCAGATCGGCGAAGTGGGCAAGGACGTGGCCGAAGCCATCGGCCTGCCCAAGGCCGAGGGCGCGCTGGTGAGCAGCGTGGAAGCCGAAGGTCCCGCCGAGCAGGCCGGGGTGCAGCCGGGCGACGTGATCCTCAAGTTCAACGGCGAACCCATCAAGCGCTGGTCCGATCTGCCGCGCATCGTGGGCGAAACCAAGCCGGGCACGCGCGCCGACATGGAAGTGTGGCGCAAGGGCAAGAACCTGACCCTGTCGGTCAAGGTCGGCGAAATCCCGACCGAGAAGGCCGCTTCCGCCAGCAAGAAGGGCGCGGCGCCGGTGCCGGAAGTCACCAATGCGCTGGGCCTGGGCGTGGTCGACGTGCCGGCCGACGTGCAGAAGAAGCTGCGCATCAAGGGCGGCGTCCAGGTCAAGGTGGCCGAAGGCGCCGCCGGCAAGGCCGGCCTGCAGGAAGGCGATATCGTGTTGGCCCTGAACGACACCGACGTCACGGGCGCCAAGCAGTTCGGCGAACTCGTGGCCAAGCTGGACAAGGGCCGCGCGGCTGGGCTGCTGGTGCGCCGCGGCGAACAGACGCAGTGGGTGGCGGTGCCGGCGTCGAAGTAATGCCGGGCTCGTCCCCAGAGTTCGCAGAAAAAAGGCTCAAGACCGGCTAAAATGGCTGGTTGCCGCAAGAGGGGGCGCATGGCGCCCCCTTGTTTTGCCCGGGCCAGGCCCGTTGGCACCCACCTCGTCAGCCGTGCGTATTCCGGCGGCGGTGTCTTCCGGCCCTGTGCCGAGTGTTCCGTCCCTTATAATTTCAAGCATGCAGCATATTCGCAACTTCTCCATCATTGCCCACATCGATCACGGCAAATCGACTCTGGCCGATCGCCTGATCCAGCGCTGCGGCGGATTGGCGGATCGCGAGATGTCGGCCCAGGTTCTCGATTCCATGGAAATCGAGCGCGAACGCGGCATCACCATCAAGGCCCAGACCGCGGCCCTGCATTACAAGGCGCAGGACGGCAAGGTCTACAACCTGAACCTGATCGACACCCCGGGACACGTGGACTTCTCGTATGAAGTCAGCCGTTCCCTGTCGGCTTGCGAAGGCGCGCTGCTGGTGGTGGACGCCTCGCAGGGCGTCGAGGCGCAGACCGTGGCCAATTGCTATACCGCCATCGAACTGGGCGTGGAAGTGCTGCCCGTGCTGAACAAGATGGACCTGCCGCAGGCCGATCCCGAAGGCGCCCGCCAGGAAGTCGAGGACGTGATCGGCATCGACGCGTCGCAGGCGGTGCTGGCCAGCGCCAAGACCGGCATGGGCATCGACGAGATCCTGGAAATGGTCGTCGCCCGCGTGCCGCCTCCCAAGGGCGATCCGGACGCGCCGCTGCAGGCGCTCATCATCGATTCGTGGTTCGACAACTACGTCGGCGTGGTGATGCTGGTGCGCATCATTAACGGCGTGCTCAAGCCCAAGGACAAGATCCTGCTGATGGCGTCGGGCGCCACCCATCTGTGCGAGCAGACTGGCGTCTTCACGCCGAAGTCGCAACAGCGTCCGCACCTGTCGGCGGGCGAGGTCGGTTTCATCATCGCCGGCATCAAGCAGCTGGAAGATGCCAAGGTGGGCGACACCGTCACCCTGGCCAACAAGCCCGCCGCCACGCCGCTGCCCGGCTTCAAGGAAGTGAAGCCGCAGGTGTTCGCGGGTCTGTATCCGGTGGAAAGCTCCGAGTACGACCAACTGCGCGATTCGCTCGACAAGCTCAAGCTGAACGACGCCGCGCTGATGTTCGAGCCGGAAGTGTCGCAGGCTCTGGGCTTCGGCTTCCGTTGCGGCTTCCTGGGTCTTTTGCACATGGAAATCGTGCAGGAGCGCCTGGAGCGCGAATTCGACATGGACATCATTACCACCGCGCCGTCGGTGGTGTATGAAGTCGAGCAGCGCGACGGTTCGGTGATCACGGTGGAAAGCCCGTCGCGCATGCCTGAAGTGGGCAAGATCGCCGACATCCGCGAACCCATCGTGAAGGTCACGCTGTTCATGCCGCAGGACTACGTGGGTCCTGTGATGACGCTGTGCAACAACAAGCGCGGCTCGCAAGTCAACATGAGCTACCACGGCCGCCAGGTGCACCTGGTGTACGAGATCCCGCTGGCCGAGATCGTGCTGGACTTCTTCGACAAGCTGAAGTCGGTGTCGCGCGGCTATGCCTCGATGGACTACGAGTTCCTGGAGTACCGCTCGGCCGACGTGGTGCGCGTGGACCTGCTGATCAACAACGACCGCGTCGATGCGCTGGCCGTGATCGTCCACCGCAGCAACGCGCGCCATCGCGCCCGCGACGTGGTCACGCGCATGCGCGGCCTGATTCCGCGCCAGATGTTCGACGTGGTCATCCAGGCCGCCATCGGCGCTGAAATCATCGCCCGCGAGAACGTCAAGGCGCTGCGCAAAAACGTGCTGGCCAAGTGCTACGGCGGCGACATCTCGCGCAAGAAGAAGCTGCTGGAAAAGCAGAAGGCCGGCAAGAAGCGCATGAAGCAGGTGGGCAGCGTGGAAATTCCGCAGGAGGCGTTCCTCGCCATCCTGCAAGTGGAAGACAAATAGAACCCGAAAAGGCGGTTAGCTGATGAGTTGGAACTTTGCCCTGATTCTTTTTGTTTTGCTGGTGTTGACCGGCATTATCTGGGTGCTTGATCTGGCAGTGCTGCGCAAGGGCCGCGAACGCCGGGCCCAGGCGGCGATGGCGCAATACGATACGGCCCTGGTCGGCGACGCCCAGGAGGCTGAGCGCCTGCGCCGCGAAGCCGGCGATGCCGCGCGCCGCATGCCGTGGTGGATCGAATACGCGGTCAGCTTCTTCCCGGTGATCCTGTTCGTGTTCATGCTGCGCTCGTTCGTGGTCGAGCCGTTCCGCATTCCGTCGGGCTCCATGCTGCCGACCTTGCAGTCGGGCGACCTGATCCTGGTGAACAAGTTCAGCTACGGCCTGCGCCTGCCCGTCATCGACAAGAAGATCATCGACGTGGGCAAACCCCAGCGCGGCGATGTGTTCGTGTTCCGCTACCCCGTGGACCCGGACGTCGATTACATCAAGCGCGTGGTCGGTTTGCCGGGCGACGAGGTCGCCTACCTGGACAAAAAGCTCTACATCAACGGCGAATTGGTGCCGCATGTGCGCGACGGCGACTATTTCGAACCGGATCGCGTCTCCTATATTGCGCAATATAAGGAGAAATTGGGCGAAATTGAGCACAAGATCCTGCTGGATGAGGGTAAGCCGCAGGAGTTTGGGGCGATGTGGCAATTTCCCAACCGGGAAAACTGCCAATACAGCCGTAATGGGGTACGCTGCAAAGTACCCGAAGGGCAGTTTTTCGCCATGGGCGATAATCGGGATAACAGCGCCGACAGCCGATACTGGGGCTTCGTTCCGGAAGCCAATATCGTCGGCCGCGCGTTCTTCATCTGGATGAATTTCAGCGACCTGAGCCGCATCGGCCGCTTCAACTGATTATGTCGCTAGCCACGCTAGAAAACCGCCTGGATCACCACTTCAGTGATGCGGCATTGCTCGAACAGGCGCTGACGCATCGCAGCCACGGCGCGCGCCACAACGAGCGCCTGGAATTCCTTGGGGATTCCGTGCTGAACTTCGTCGTCGCGGCGATGCTGTTCGAGCGTTATTCCAAAATCGACGAAGGCGACCTGTCGCGCCTGCGCGCCAACCTGGTCAAGCAGGCTTCGCTGGCGGACATCGCCCAGCGGCTGGAACTGTCGCAGTACCTGCGCCTGGGCGAAGGCGAATTGAAGAGCGGCGGCTTCCGCCGTCCTTCCATCCTGGCGGACACGGTCGAGGCTTTGTTCGGAGCCGTCTTCCTGGACGCGGGCTTCGATGCCGCCCGCCGCGTGATCGTGCGCCAGTACCAGCCGGTGCTGGCCTCCGTCGATCCCAAGACCCTGGGCAAGGACGCCAAGACCTTGCTGCAGGAATTCCTGCAGGGCCGCAAGCTGGCGCTGCCGCTGTACACGGTGGTGGCCACGCATGGCGCGGCTCACAGCCAGCAGTTCGAAGTCGAATGCGCCATTCCGGCGCTCGAGATCAAGGTGATGGCGCCTGGCGCCAGCCGCCGCGCCGCCGAGCAATCGGCGGCCAAGCTGGCGCTGGAGGCCGCATTGGCCGTCAGCCCGGCGACCAAGGCTGCCCGCAAGTCGGGCAAGGCGCGCAAAACCGCGCAATTGTCGCTGCCGGTGGCAGTGGCTCAAGAGACTAAATGAGCGATACCCCTTTTCGTACCGGCTTCGTCGCCATCGTGGGCCGCCCCAATGTGGGCAAGTCCACCCTGACGAATGCCCTGATCGGTTCCAAGATTTCCATCGTGTCGCGCAAGGCGCAGACCACGCGCCATCGCATCCACGGTGTGTTGACGCGCGAGCACGAACAGTTCGTGTTCGTCGACACCCCCGGTTTCCAGACCCGCCATGGCGGCGCCATGAACCGCATGATGAACCGCGTGGTCACGCAGGCCCTGGCCGACGTGGACGTGGTGGTGCATGTGGTCGAGGCCGGTAAATGGTCCGAAGGCGATGCCAAGCTGCTGCCGCTGCTGCCCGCGCCCGAACGCACCATCCTGGTCGTGTCCAAAATCGACGCCTTGAAGAATCGCGACGACCTGTTCGCCTTCGTCTCCAAGATCATGGCGCTGCATCCCTACGGAGCGGTGGTGCCGGTCAGCGCCACCAAGAAGCAGCAGCTGGATCAGTTGTTGGAAGAGATTGCGTCGCGCCTGCCGGAAGGCGAGGCGATGTTCGAGGAAGATACGCTGACCGACCGCCCGATGCGCTTCATCGCCGCGGAGCTTGTGCGCGAGAAGATCTTCCGCCTGGTCGGTGACGAGCTGCCCTACGGCTGTACCGTCGTCATCGAGCAGTGGGAAGAGACCAGCAAGGGCGCCAGCATCAATGCCTGCGTGGTGGTCGAACGCGACAGCCACAAGCCCATCCTGTTGGGCACGGGCGGCATGCACATGAAGCGCATCGCCACGGAGGCGCGGCAGGACATCGCCAAGCTGCTGGACAAGCCGGTGCACCTGGAGGTCTACATCAAGGTGCGCAAGGGCTGGTCCGACCGCGAGGGTGCGCTCCGCGATCTGGGCTATGAGTAGAAGGGCGCCTCGCGTCCAGGATCGCCCCGGATATATGTTGCACGCCACCGCGTGGCGTGAGACTTCCCTGATCGTTCAGACTTTCTCCCGCGATCATGGCTGTGTGGCCATGGTCGCCAAGGGCGCCAAGCGCCCGTATTCCGTCTTGCGTCCGGTGCTGTCCGCGTTTCAGCCGCTGCTACTGTCGTGGACCGGCAATGGCGAGGTCAAGACCCTGACCCGAGCCGAAATCGCCGGCATCCGGCCGCTGACCGGCACCGCGCTGATGTCGGCCTGGTACATGAACGAGCTGCTGCTGCGGCTGCTGCCGCGCGAAGACGCCCATCCGCTGTTGTACGACGCCTACGATTTCGCCTTGCAGCAGTTGTCCGGCGGCACCCGCGCGGCGGGCGCGCTGCGCCGCTTCGAATGGACCTTGCTGCGCGAAACCGGCTATGGCGTGGACGAAGCGCCACCCGATTTCGATGATCCGGCGATCGAGCCGGCCCTGCGCCGCGACCTGCGCGAACGGCTGGCCGAAATCCTGGCGGGCCGCCCCTTGTCGACCCGCCGCGTGTTGATGGACCTGCAGCGCATCTGAGCGCATTGCGACCTGGCCATGACCTTCACGCTCAAGCAGGTCGAGACCTTCCGCACCGTCTATGAAACGGAAAGCGTGACCGCCGCCGCCAGGCGGCTGGACGTGTCGCCCGCGACCGTCAGCGCCACCCTGGCCGCGCTCGAAGCCAGCATCGAGCTGCGCCTGTTCGAGCGCGTGCGCCAGCGCATGCAGCGCACGCCCGAGGCGACGCTGCTATACGAGGAAATCCGTCGCCTGAATGTCGGCCTGGAAAGCCTGGGCCGCAAGATCCGCGCGATCCGCGGCGCGGCGCAGCCGCGGCTGCGCATCGGCTGCATCCATGCCTACAGCGGCGCGGTCATCAGTGACACCATCGCGCGCTTTCGCGAGCGCTATCCCGACACCGGGCTGTATCTGCAGATCCGCGACTCCAACACTTTGCGCGACATGGTGGTGTCGGGCGAGCTGGACCTGGCCGCGGTGGCGGACGAGTCCGAACTGGAAGGACTGCGCGGCCACCGGCTGGCCAGCCTGCGCGCCGTGGCGGTCTTTCCCAAGGGGCATCCGCTGGCGCGGCTGGAACAGGTGGAGTTTTCGCATCTGGCCGACGCCGACGTGATCGCGCTGAATGCAGAGGACGGGTCGCGCAAGCGCCTGGACGCGCTGCTGGCGCAAGCGGGGCAGCGCCTGAAGGTGGCCATCGAAACGCCGTACTCCAGCACCGTGTGCCAATTGGCGCTGGCAGGGCACGGAGTGGGCATCGCCAACCCGGCCACGGCGGTCGGCATGGCGGCGGCGGGCCTGAGCTATCGCCCGCTGGCCGCGCCGGTGCATTTCGAATGCCACATGATCCTGCACGGCAGCCGCCCCTTGTCCGAAGCGGGCAAATTCTGGGCGACCTGCCTGCGCGGCGCGCTGGCGCCGCTGGTGGACAGCTTCGGCGTTTAACGTCCGCTTCGGGACGCTAGCCGCGGCGGCCGTCCGAGGTCACGATCAGCACGACAGACGATTCCGCGTCCAGCAGGCCCGAGCGCCGCAGCCGGGAAACGGCAGCGAGCGCCGCCGCCGACGACAGCTCGGTCGCCAGGCCCATGCGTTCCAGCCGCTGCTGCGCCTGTGCGGCCGCGGCGTCCGATACCTCGACTGGCGTGCCGCCGGAGCGCGACAAGGCTTCCAGCGATTGCAGGGTGCTGGTGCCGCCGGCGATCGAATACTGGTCCGTCACGCCGTCCCATAGCTTGCGCACGTCACCGGTGGCGCGGGCGCGTGACAGGCGGGCATACGGCTCTACCGCGTGCAGGCGGGGCAGGCGGGCGATGCGTCCGCTTTGCAGCAGATGCTGCCAGCCCAGGAAAATGCCCCACAGCAGATCGCCGCGGGCGGTGGGCACGACGATGTCGCTGGGCACGCCGCAGGCTTCCAGGATTTCCAGCGCAATGGGCTTGTAGCCTTCCACGCCGTAGGGATGGGTGCCGACGGGCGGATTCAGATAGTTGGTGCCGGCGAAGGCGCCGTGATTGCGGCACAAGTCCTCGACATGGGGCCAGCGGCTCAGGCTGTCCTCGAAGGCGGTCAGCCGGGCGCCGAAGCGCTGCATGGCTTCGCGCTGCAAGGGCGGGCAGTTGGTGGTGATGGCGATGTCGGCCTCCAACCGCGCGGCGGCGCAATAGGCGGCCAGCGAGACCCCGGCATTGCCGCTGGACGCGGCCGCCACGCGGGTAGCGCCCGCCAGGCGTGCGCGCGACACCAACTGGGCCGCCATGCGGTCCTTGTGGCTGCCCGTGGGATTGGCGCTTTCGCATTTCAGCCACAGCTGGCCCAGGCCCTCGGTCTGCGCCAGCGCGGGCGCGGCGAGGCAGGGGGTGGCGCCTTCGCCCAGCGTGACGGCGTCCAGCACCGGCAGGGGCATGGCGTCGTCCGTGGATGGGTCGTAGAGGCATTCCAGGCCGGCAGGGTGGCCGGCTTCCAGGCAGCTGGGGCAGCCTTCGGGGTAATCGGCGGGCGGCCACAGGCTGGCGCAGCGGATGCAGCGCAGGCCGGACAAGCTAGGGTTCATCTGCATGTTTCAGTACTTTGAAGCGAGGGAGTCGAGGGGCAGGGCGGGCGCGATCTGCAGCAGGCAATCGCCGTCGTCGCTGCGGGCAATGGCGCGCAGGCAGACGATGGTGCCGGCCTGCGGGCTGGTCAGGGTCCGCAATGGCAGGTCGGGGCGGGCGGGTTCGATCAGTTGGCCGATGCGCTGGCGCGCGCCGACCATTTGCCCCAGTCCGACGGCAGGCACGAACACGCCAGCTTCGCTGGCGCGCACAGTGGCGGCGGGAGCGTCCAGGTCGTAGAGGCGGACTTCCGAGTTTGGCGCGGGAGGGCGGTCGGGCAGGAGGCCCAGTTCGCCCAGGCAGCCCAGCAGGCCGTCGCGGCAGCGGTCGACCAGCGCCTGGCTGGTTTCGCGTCCGCCGCCGATTTCGGCGCTCAGGCGCAGCACGCCGTGACGGCTGGCGGCAGCCGGCATGGAGCCCGCCTCGGTGCCGCGGAAGAACATGCAATCGGGCAGCCCGAAGGCGCGCGCCAGGGCGGGCAGGCGTTCGTCGTAGGCATCGTTGCCGTAACGCGTGATCACGGATGAAGGCAGGTAGCGCAGCGACGCGCCGCCGCTGTGCACGTCCACCAGCGCCTGTATGCGGGGCAACAGCCGGGCTTCCAGCGCGGCCGCCACGCTTTCCGTGTAGCCGCGCGCGGGGGCGCCCAGGAAGGCGCGGTTCAGGTTGCCGTCGTCCGAGGGCGACAGGCGCGTGCCGGCCAGCGAGGCCTCGGCGTTGACCGCGGGCAGCAGATAGACCGTGCCGCGCCGCAGGATGCCGGGCAGCAGGCGCCACAGCTCCAGGATGGCGGCCTGGCCTTCCCATTCATCGCCATGCACGCCCGCCATCAAGGCCACGGCGGGGCCAGGCCCCGCCTCGATCCGCAGCATCGGTATGGTGACGCGCCGGTAGGCCGACGTGTTGGTCGCGGCGGCGCAGGAGAAGTCCTCGCGGCTTACCGTGGCCATGCGGGGGCTCCCGTTCGTGTGGCGTTCGGGCTCAATCCAGCGTGGTGCCGGCGGCCTTGATGATGCCTTCCCATTTGGGCAGCTCCTTGCGTATCTGGTTCTGTACGTCCTGCGGCGTGCCGCCCAGGGGCTCTTGGGAACGGCTGCGCAGTTCCTTGCTGACATTGTCCGAGCGCAGCGCCGCATTCATGGCCGCGTTCAGCCTGGCGATGACCTCGGGCGGGGTGCCGGCGGGCGCGACCAGTGCGCTCCAGGCCGACTGCTCGTAGTCGGGATAGCCTTGTTCCGCCACGGTGGGCACGTCCGGATTGGAGGCTGCGCGGGTCCGGGTGGTGACCGCCAGCGCGCGCAGGCGGCCGTCCTTCAGGTTGCCGATCAGCGGCGGCAGGTTTTCCATCATGGAATCGACATGGCCGCCCAGCAGGTCGGACAATTGCGCGGCCGTGGCCTTGTACGGGATCTGGCGCACGGCGGCGCCGGTCTGGGCGATGAAGAGCTTGACGCCGACCTCGCTGGTGGTGCCCGGGTCGGCCGAGGTCATGGTCAGGCGTTCCGGCTGGGCGCGGCTGGCTTCGATGAAGCCCTTCAGGTCGCGATAGGGCGAGGACGCATTCACCACGATGACGTTGGGTGTTTCGGCGACCAGGCCGATTGCGGCGATGTCGCGGTCCAGGTCGTACAACTGTTGCTTGAACAGGAAACGATGCAGCACCAGAGTGCCGACGTGGGCATAGCCGATGGTGTAGCCGTCGGCCGCCGCGCGCGCCACGGCCTGGGTGCCGATGCGGCCGCCCGCGCCGACGCGGTTTTCCACCACCACGGGCTGACCCAATTGGCGGCTCATTTCCTGGCCCACCAGGCGTGCGGTGATGTCGGCGTTGCCGCCGGCCGCGGCCGGCACGATCAGCGTGATGGCGCGTTCCGGATAGGCGGCCAGTGCGGCGGGCGCGGCCAGGTTGAGCAACAGGGCGGCAAGACAGGCGGTGCGTTTCATCACGTTTCCCCAGGCATTGAGAGCTGCGCCATTGTGCGGTCGCGGCCTGGAGAATACGTTTGTTTCAATGAGACGGATGTTCAATAAAATCTAAGACTTGTCCTCGTTGCGCCGGTCCGCGGTCCGGCCCAGGCCATGGCCTACCGCCGCGGCGGCCAGCGCGCAGACCGCGCCCAGCGCGGCGACCAGGGCCACGCCGTAGCCCAGCATGTCCACGCCCGCCTTGACCCAGCCGCTGGCTGCGTCGCCGGCGCGGTAGACCACGGTATCGATGACATTCTTGGTCTTGTACTTGTCTTCCGGCGAGACCGCCGTGAACAGCATTTCACGTCCGGGCCGGATCAACGCGTATTCGCCGACGCGGCGCACGATCATGGCCGCGGCCAGCACGCCGAACACGGGAAAGGCCGCCAGGGCCAGGAAGGCGACCGTCATCGTCAGCGGCACGGCGGTCAGCAGGAAGCGCAGCCCCAGGCGCGTGGCGACGCGGCCGGTGATGAAGATCTGCGACGCCAGCGACAAGGCCTGCACCGTGAAGTCCAGCGCGCTGAAGACGCGGATGCGTTGGGCCGTGTCGGCAAAGGCATGCGCCACCAGCCGGGCCTGCTCCATGTAGAGAAAGGTGTTGAGCGTGGCCAGCAGGATCACCAGCAGCGAAATTCCCAGCAGATAGGGCGACTGGAAGATGCGCGAGATGCCTGCCAGGATCGAACCCTCGATCGGCCGGCGCATGTCGTCCGGCGCCGCGTCCTCGCGGTTGGCCGCGCGCCAGCGCAGCAGCCAGCGCTTGAGCGGCAGGGTGGCGGTCAACAGCAGCGCCGACAGCAGCAGCAGGCCGGCGGGACCCAGGACGCCGGCCAGCATGCCGCCCAAAAGCGGGCCGGCCAGCCCGCCGGCGCTGGCGCCCGCGGCGATCAGGGCGAACAGCCGCTTGGCCGAATCCATGCGGAACACGTCGGCCATCAGACTCCAGGCGATGGAGACGACGAACAGGTTGAAGACCGACAGCCAGACGTAGAAGCCGCGCGCGGCCCAGACGCTGCCGGGCCGCAGATGGAGCAGCACGGCGAAAGCGGCCATGCTGAGCGCGAAGAGGGCGTAGACCCAGGTCACCAGCATGTCGCGGGGCACGCGCGCCGACAGCCAGCCAAACAGCGGCACCACGGCCAGCATGGCGACGAAGGTCGCGGTGAACAGCCATTGCAGCTGGTCGACGCCCGCCTGGATGCCCATGGTCTCGCGTATCGGGCGCAGCATGAAATAGCCGCAGAACAGAAAGAAGAAAAAGGCGAAGCCGCAGGCCGCCGGCGCCAGTTCTTCCTGGGGGATGCCCAAGGCCTGCGCGGCGCGGCCTGGCAAGCTGCCGGGGGCGGGCGCCATGGCGTCAGGCCAGCAGGGCGGCGATGCGTTCCCGCATGGCGGCGTCCGGCATCCGCCCGAAGCCGGCCTGTGCGTTGTCCACCATGTTGGCCGGCTTGGAGGTGGCGGGGATGACGGCGGTGACCGCGGGATGGCTGATGATGAACTTCAGGAAGATCTGCGCCCAGGACTCGCAATCGATCTCGGCGGCCCACTTGGGCAGCGCCATGCCCTTGACCCGGCGGAACAGGGCGCCGTCCTGGAAGGGGCGGTTGATCAGCACCGCGACGCCATGGGCCTGGCAGGCGGGCAGCAGGCGCTTTTCGGCGTTGCGGTCGGCCACGGACAGATTGACCTGGAGGAAGTCGGGCTTTTCGCGTTCGACCAGTTCAGTCAGTTCGTCATGGGCATGGTCGGTGTAGTGAGTGATGCCGAGATAGCGGATCACGCCCTGCTGCTTCAGTTCGCGCAGTAGCGCCAGTTGGTTGGCGGTGTCGATCAGGTTGTGCACCTGGACCAGATCGAGCTTGTCGCTGCCTAGCGCCTGCTGCGATTGCCGGACCTGGCGCATGGCTGATTCGTGGCCCTGCGTGCTGATCTTGGTCGCCAGGAACGTCCTGGCGCGCTGGCCGCCGTCGCGGGCCAGCAGCGCGCCGGTGACCGCTTCCGCCTGCCCGTAGCTGGGGGCAGTGTCGATCAGCTTGCCTCCCTTCTGCAGCAGCGTGTCCAGCACTTGCGCCAGCGGCGCCATGGCGGCCTTGTCAGCGGGAGAGACGTTGAAGGTGTCGGCGGTGCCCAGTCCGATGACAGGCAGCGCCTCGCCGGATACGGGTATGGTCCGGGTCCACATCGGCGTCACCACGCTGAGCGCGCGGGCCGGCCACGCCGGCGCGCTCAGGGCGGCGGCTGCGGCAGTCTGGAGGAAGCGGCGGCGATCGGGCATGGCATGGTTCCGGCAGAAAGGCGCCTGGCGCGGCAAAGAAAAAGGGCCTACACGTGAATGTAGGCCCTTTGCGCCGGTTTGGCTGCGTCGCGATTATTCGCGGTTGCCGCCGAAGATGCCCAGCAGCATCAGCAGGTTCGAGAAGACGTTATAGACGTCCAGGTAGATGGCCAGCGTGGCGGACACGTAGTTGGTTTCGCCGCCGTTGACCACGCGCTGCAGGTCGACCAGCATGAAGGCCGAGAAGACGACGATGGCCAGGACCGAGATGGTCAGCATCAGCGCGGGCAGTTGCAGGAAGATGTTGGCCAGGGCCGCCACCAGGATCACGACTGCGCCGATGAACAGGAATTTCTGCAGTCCCGACAGGTCGCGCTTGATGGTCGTGGCCAGCGTGGCCATGGTGCCGAACACGATCGCGGTGCCGCCGAAGGCCGTCATGACCAGCTGCGAGCCGTTGCTCATGCCCATGACGAAGCCCAGCAGGCGCGACAGCATCACGCCCATGAAGAACGTGAAGGCCAGCAGCAGGACCACGCCCAGCGAGCTGTTCTTGTTCTTTTCGATCGCGAACATCAGGCCGAACGCGCCCACCAGGAAGACGATGGCGGACAGGCCGGGGCTGGCGCCCATGATGCGGTTGATGCCGGTGTACATGCCCACGGCAGCGCCCAGCACGGTCGGGATCAGCGAGAGCGCCAGGAGCCAATAGGTGTTGCGCAAAACCTGGTTGCGCGCGACCTCGCCCGGCGCGCCGGCTACGGCGCCGGAACGGTTAAAAGGGGACGGACGATATTCGTTCATGGAGAACTCCTGTGTACGGCAGAGTAATGTTTGCCTAGAAGGCTTAGATGGGAAGGATACCTTACAGTTCCCTGAAGAATCCAGTTCTGCCTAGAATTAGACCAGACGCGGGGAATAGGTTCCAGACGGGTCAACCCGGCCTCACATCCTGCAGGACTCGGGCCACGATACGTGGCAATTCCGCGTCCATGCGGGTCTGGATCTGGTCTATGGCCTCGGCCAGCGCCTCGCGCATCAACTGTTCGACCTCGGCCTGCAGGCGGGCGCTCAGGACCGTGGGGTCAGGCAGCGCGGCGCGAGAGGCCAGGGTTGGCGTTTCCAGTATAGCGGTATCGAGGGACGTATCGTCGCTGTCGGCCACGTCCGTCAGCAGCGGAAAGGCGTTGTCGTCATGGGCCGCCGCAGCGTCGTCGGCCAGCTCGGTCAACAGGGGGGCGTCCAAGTCGTCCTCGGCCGGCGGCGGGTAGAGCGAGGGCTCGGCCCGTTGGGTCAAGGTAGGGATGCCGTGGTCGGCGGAGCGAGAGGGCATGGTGGCTCCCGGATGTCGAGATGGCGCGCCGTACGGTCGGGGCGCTCAACCGTCCGGCTGCTGGCGGCTGAGGTCGTGGCTTTGCGGCGTATGGCCCGCGGTCAGGTAGGTCCGCCAGCGCTGGCGGGCGGCCTGTTTGTCCTCGGGGTCGTCGGAGACTATTTCAAGCAGGCGCTCGAAGGCCTCGAAACCGGGAGGGCAGTCGCTGTCCAGGTTCAGCAGCCAGGATGGTTGGGGCTGTTCGCCCTGGCTTGCCGCTGCGGCCGCCTGCTGGGGATCTCCGGCGGTGAGGACCACCGGCGTTTCGGCGGCCAGCGGATCATTGGCCAGCACGTGCGGTACGAAAGACGTGTCGTCGAATGCCCAGAGCATGCGGTCGAACGCGGCCAGGCGGGCGCCATCCCTACAGTACACCACCATCCGCTGCCCAGCCAGGTAGCGCTTGCGCACCACCTGGCAGGCGGTGCGCAAGCGGTCGGGCGCGCCGAAGGCGAAGTCGATGCGCGTCATGCCGGGTTCCGTTGCCGCCGCTTCAAGCCTGGTCCAGCAGGAACTGCATCAGCAAGGGTACGGGGCGGCCGGTGGCGCCCTTGTCCTTGCCGCCGCGCCAGGCGGTGCCGGCGATGTCCAGGTGGGCCCAGCGGTACGAGGTGGCGAAGCGCGACAGGAAGCAGGCCGCCGTGACCGCACCCGCCGGCGGGCCGCCGATGTTGGCGAGGTCGGCGAAGTTGGACTTGAGCTGTTCCTGGTAGGCGTCGTCCATCGGCATGCGCCATGCGGTGTCCAGCGACTGGCGGCCGGCGGCGGCCAGCGCGTCGGCCAGTGCGTCGTCCTTGGAGAACAGGCCGCTGTTGACGTTGCCCAGAGCCACCACGCAAGCGCCGGTCAGGGTGGCGATGTCGATGACGGCGGACGGCTTGAAGCGTTCGGCGTAGGTCAGCGCGTCGCACAGCACCAGGCGGCCTTCCGCGTCCGTGTTCAGGATTTCAATTGTCAGGCCGGCCATGCTGGTGACGACGTCGCCCGGCTTGTTGGCCTTGCCGCTGGGCAGGTTTTCGCAAGCGGGGATCAGGCCGACCACGTCCAGCGGCAGCTCCAGTTCGGCCAGGGCGCGGAACGAGCCCAGCACGCTGGCGGCGCCGCACATGTCGTACTTCATTTCGTCCATGGTGGCGGCGGGCTTGAGCGAGATGCCGCCGGCATCGAAGGTGATGCCCTTGCCGACCAGCACGATGGGACCTTGCGCGCCCTTGGCGGCCTTCTTGGCGGTCTTGTTGCCGGCGTGGCGCAGGACGATGAAGCGCAGCGCTTCCTCGGAGCCGCGCGCGACCGACAGGAACGAGCCCATGCCCAGCGCTTCGACCTGCTTGCGGTCCAGCACTTCCACCTTCAGCGATTTGAATTCGCGGGCCAGGCGCTTGGCGGTTTCGCCCAGATAGGTCGGCGTGCAGATATTGCCGGGCAGATTGCCCAGCGTGCGGGTCAGGTCCATGCCATTGGCGATGGCGCCGCCTTCGCGCAGGCCCTTCTGGGTCTGGGCCGCCTCGGCGCGTTCGACGACCTGGACGATCTTCTTGAGCTTGGGACGGGCATCGCGGTCGGGTTTGCCGAAGCTGGCGTCGTAATGATAGGTGGCGTTGCCAGCGGCGATGGCGGCGC
Organism: Achromobacter sp.; assembly: GCF_049647645.1. Lineage (GTDB taxonomy): Bacteria > Pseudomonadota > Gammaproteobacteria > Burkholderiales > Burkholderiaceae_B > Achromobacter. The sequence continues at coordinate 57,223 of NZ_JBARYB010000091.1, read as the reverse complement.
TGCGCGCGCGGGCGATGATGGCCACGTCCGCGATCGGATTGGCGACGAGCGTGGACACGCCCTCAGTCAACTGGGCCGACACGCAGGCCGCGGCGAAGGCCTGCTCGGCCGAGGCGTGGGCGCGCGCCGAATATTCTTCCTGCTTGCCCAGGCCGACCAGCACCACGCGCTGCGCGGACACCCCGGGCAGGTTGCGCAAGGTCAGGGTGGAGCCGGCGCGGCCGCGGAACTCGGCCTTGACCACCGAACGCACCGCGCCATTGGAGGCGCGGTCGATGAGGTCGGCGGCGGGGCTCAACACGCCTTCCGCAAACACCCCGACAGCCAGGGCGGCGGTTTTGACTTGGTGCAGGGAAGCAGTGGTCTGTGTGCTAAATTCCATGAGGGTTTCCCGTGTACGTCTGTGTAGAATGCGGTCGATTATCCCGCATATTCTCCCATGTCTCTATTTAAACGCTCTGTCGTCAGCGAGATCACCAGTCACGCTGGCGTTGTCTTTTCCACGTTGCTCGTCGTGTGGCTCAGCGTGCTGCTCGTGCGCCTGCTCGGCGAAGCCGCAGGCGGCAGTATCGGAGCGGACGTCGTGCTGGTGCTGGCCGCGCTGTCGACCATCACCGCCTTGCCGACCATCCTCGCGGTCTCCGTCTTCATCGCGGTCCTCACCACCGTTACACGCAACTACCGTGAATCCGAAATGGTGGTGTGGTTCGCCAGCGGCCTGTCGCTGGCCGACTGGCTCAGGCCGGTGCTGCGCGTCGCCATCCCCGTGGCGCTGGCGGTGGCGGGGCTGACGCTGGTGGCGGCGCCCTGGGCCTACCGCCAGATCGGCGAATACCACGAACGCTTCGAGCAGCGTTCGGACCTGTCCAAGGTCACGGCCGGGCAATTCGCGGAATCGTCCGGCGGCAACCGCGTGTTCTTTGCCGAGGATCCGCTGCAGCCCAGCGACGAACTGGGCAACGTGTTCGCACGCGAAACCGGTCCCGAGTGGCTCAGCGTCCTGACCGCAAGCAAGGCGCACAGCGAAACCATGCCCAACGGCGACCGCTTCCTGGTGCTGGGCGAAGGCCATCGTTACGACCTGAAGCCGGGCACCCCCGAGATCCGCCTGGTGCATTTCGACAAGTACGGCCTGCGCCTGGAAAGCAAGTCGGGCAGCGATCCCGTGGCGGAAGCCCGCGCCAACGCGGAACGTTCCTCCAAGGCGCGCACCACGTCCCAGTTGATCGCCGACAACACCACCAACAGCTGGTCGCAGGTGATGTGGCGGATCTCGCTGCCGCTGGCCGCGCTGAACCTGGCGCTGTTGGCGATTCCCCTGGGTGCCGTCAATCCGCGCCTGGGACGGTCGGGCGACCTGCTCATTGCCGGCCTGGTCGGCCTGCTGTACATGAACCTGATCAACCTGTCGCGCGCCTGGATTTCCAACGGCAAGCTCAGCTTCGGCTTGGGGGTGTGGGCGATCCACGCCGCCGTGGCGCTGTTGACGGTTTTCCTGCTGATGCGGCGCTTGCGCGTCAAGGCGCCCAAGAACAGCGCTTGACGCCAGCCGGACCTTACGCCACGCGGCCCGCCTTGAGCGGGCCGCGCCGTTTTCAGGGCAGGTACTTCATCGTGCCGCCCTTGCCGGCCAGCAGGTCTGCGTTCTTCAGTACCGACTTGCGGATGAAATCCCACAAGGCCGTCACGCGCTTGAGCTTGCGCAGGTCTTCATGGCAGTACATCCAGAACGAACGGGTGATCTCGACCTCATCCTCCAGCACCGGCGTCAGCCGCGGATCCTGCGCCGCGATGAAGCAGGGCAGGATCGCCAGCGACTGGCCCTGCAGCGCGGCGTGGTATTGCGCAACCACGCTGGTGCTGCGCAACACCACCTTGCTGGCGGGCAGCAGGTCTTCCAGATAGCGCAACCGCTCGCTGAACAGCAGTTCGTCGACGTAGCCGATGAAGGTGTGCCCGGCCAGGTCCGCGCGCTCCCGGATCGGCGGATGGCGGGCCAGATAGCCGGGCGTGCCGTACAGGCGCAGCGTGTAGTCGCACAGCTTGCTGCACACATAGGGGCCGCGCTGGGGCCGCTCGATGGTGATGGCCAGGTCGGCCTCGCGCTTGGACAGGCTGACGAAGCGCGGCACCGGCAGGATGTCCAGCGTGATGTGCGGGTAGCGCCGCTGGAAGTCCGCCGCCAGCGGCGTCAGCACATAGCTGCCGAAACCCTCGGTGGCGCCGATGCGCAAATGGCCCGACAGCGCCTGGCCGATGCCCGACAGGTTTTCGCGGGCGGAATGCACGGTGCTTTCCATCTGCTCGGCATGGACGAACAGGCGTTGGCCGTCCTCGGTCAGCACGAAGCCCGCGCCGCGCGACTTCTCGAACAGCAGGGTGTCCAGCTCGGCTTCCAGCGCGCGGATGCGCCGCGACACCGTGGTGTGCTCGACCCCCAGCTTGCGCGCCGCGGCGCTGACCCGCTGGGTGCGGGCCACTTCAAGAAAATATCTCAGGCTGTCCCAATCAAGCACTTTCCGGCTCTCCAGGGCCGGTCGCGCACCGCGCCGCCGGCCAAATTTCACTTGTGCATTAATGCACAAGGAATGTGCATTTCTAGTGTTGCTTGTTGATTTTCACACATCTACACTGGGTCGGCGGGCTCAAAGCCTGTAGCCAGGCTTTCCGGGGCTCAAGCCCTGGGACCGCAGGCCGCGCAGACGGCGCCATAACGCATAAAACTCAGGAGACAAATCCATGAAATTGCACGCACGCGGGCTTGCCGTAGGCTTGTGTCTGGGCGCCGCATTGGTCGGCCAGGCTCAGGCGGCGGATAAGCCGCCAGTGAAGATCGGCATTCTGACGGACATGTCTGGCACCTATGCCGGCATGGGGGGACCTGGTTCGGTGGCGGCGGCGCAACTGGCGATCGACGACTGCCTGGCCGCGGAATGCAAGGGCATGAAGATCGAACTGGTGTCCGCGGACAACCAGAACAAGGCCGACGTGGGTGCGGCCAAGGCGCGCGAATGGTTCGACCGCGACGGCGTCACCGCCATCGCCGACCTGACCAATTCCGCGGTGGCGCTGGCCGTTCAGGGCATTGCGCGCGAAAAGAACAAGGTGGTGATGTTCTCCGGTCCCGCCACCACGGCGTTGACCAACAAGGAATGCTCGCCCGTCGGCTTCCACTGGATGTTCGACACCTATTCGCAGTCCGCCGGCGGCGCCAAGGCCACGGTGAGGGCGGGCGGCAAGTCCTGGTACTTCATTACCGTGGATTACGCCTTCGGGCACTCGCTGGAAGCCGACACCGCCAAGGCCGTGCAGGCGCTGGGCGGCACCGTGGCGGGCAGCGTGCGGCATCCCCTGAACGCGCCGGACTTCGCTTCCTACCTGCTGCAGGCGCAGGCCTCCAAGGCCCAGGTCGTGGCCTTGGCCAATGGCGGCCAGGACACGGTCAACGCGGTCAAACAGGCGCGCGAATTCGGCATCGTGGCCGGGGGCCAGCGCCTGGTGTCGCTGTTGATCTTCCTGTCCGACCTGCGCGCGCTGGGCCTGGAAAGCGCGCAGGGGCTGTCGTACGTGGACGGTTTCTACTGGGATTACGACGATGCCACGCGCCAGTGGTCCACGCGCTTCGAAAAGGCCTTCCGCGGCCTCAAACCCACCATGACGCAGGCCGGCGTGTACTCCAGCGTGCGGCACTACCTGCGTTCGGTCGCCGCGTCCGGCAGCACCGACGGCAAGGTGGTGGCCGACAAGATGCGCGCGCTGCCCATCGAGGATCCGATCATGCGCAACGCGTCCATCCGTCCCGATGGCCGCGTGATCCACGACATGTACCTGTACGAAGTGAAAAAGCCGGCCGAGTCCAAGGGCGGCTGGGACTATTCCAAGTTGGTGGCCACCATTCCGGCGGCCGAGGCCTTCCAGCCGCTGGCGGATTCGAGCTGCCCGCTGGTCAAGAAGTAAACCCTGGCGCGCCGGCAGGCCATGGCCGCCGGCGCGCCTGAAGATCCATGAACGCGGATTCCATCCGCATCGACTACGCAGTGTGAGGAGCATCAAATGAGTGAAGTCCCCCGCGTTCCGCTATTGATCGGCGGCAAGCTCGTGCAGTCCAAAACCACCGAATGGCGGGACGTGATCAATCCCGCTACCCAGGAGGTCGTCGCCAAGGTGCCCTTCGCCACGCGCGAAGAACTGGACCTGGCCATCTCCAACGCCAAGGAGGCTTTCAAGACCTGGCGCAACAGCGGGCAGGGCGCTCGCATGCGCGTCATGCTGAAGTTCCAGGAACTGCTGCGCGCCAACTCCGGCAAGCTGGCCGAAATGATCACCCGCGAGCACGGCAAGACCCTGCCGGACGCCGAGGGCGAAGTCGGCCGCGGCCTGGAAGTCGTGGAGCACGCCTGCTCCATCGCCAACTTGCAATTGGGCGAGTACGCCGAGAATGCCGCGTCCGGCATCGACGTCTACACGCTGATCCAGCCGCTGGGCGTATGCGCGGGCATTACCGCGTTCAACTTCCCGGTCATGCTGCCTTGCTTCATGTTCCCGATCGCCGTGGCCTGCGGCAACACCTTCATCCTCAAGCCCTCCGAGCAGGACCCGACGTCGTCGTTGTTCCTGGCGCAGCTGGCGCTGGAAGCCGGCCTGCCGGCAGGCGTGCTGAACGTGGTGCACGGCGGCCCGGAAACGGCCAACGGCCTGTGCGAACATCCCGATATCAAGGCGGTCTCGTTCATCGGTTCGACTCGTGTCGGCACCGAGATCTACAACCGCGCTTCGGCCGCCGGCAAGCGCTGCCAGTCCATGATGGGCGCCAAGAACCACTGCGTGATCCTGCCGGACGCCGATCCCGAGGTTGCGCTGAACCAGCTGGTGGGCGCCGCCTTCGGCGCGGCCGGCCAGCGCTGCATGGCCTCGTCCGTGGCCGTGCTGGTGGGCGAAGCCCGCAACTGGCTGCCCGACTTCGTCGAACGGTCCAAGAAGCTCAAGGTCAATTCCGGCATGGACCGCGAAGCGGACCTCGGCCCCCTGGTTTCGCCCAACGCCAAGAAGCGTGTCGAAAGCCTGATCCAGAAGGGCGTGGACGAAGGCGCCAAGCTGCTGCTGGACGGCCGCAGCCTGAAGGTTGCCGGCTTCGAGCAGGGCAACTTCGTCGGCCCGACGATTTTCGACGGCGTCACCGAAAACATGACCATCTACACCGAGGAAATCTTCGGGCCGGTCCTGTGCGTGGTGGGCGTGGAAACGCTGGAAGACGCGGTGGCGTTCATCAACCGCAACCCCAACGGCAACGGCGTGGCGCTGTTCACCCAGGACGGCGGCGCGGCGCGCTACTTCCAGAACAACATCGACGTCGGCCAGGTTGGCATCAACGTGCCGATCCCCGTGCCGGTCGCCTGGTTCAGCTTCACCGGTTCGCGCGGCTCCAAGCTGGGGGACCTGGGCCCCAACGGCAAGCAGGCGGTGCAGTTCTGGACTCAGACCAAGACCGTCACCGCACGCTGGTCGGCTCATGCCAAGAGCGTGAACACCACGATCTCGATGCGCTGAACTGGGGACGCCTCGCAAGTAAGCTTATATAAATAAGTTATATAACGAGTCGTCCTTATTACTTATAATTGGCCCGTCTATCAGGGGCCAATTCATGAACCTGCAGCAATTTCGTTTTGTGCGTGAAACCATCCGGCGCGACTTCAACCTGACCGAAGCCGCCCGGATGCTCTACACCTCACAGCCCGGCGTCTCCAAGGCGATCATCGAGTTCGAGGACGAACTGGGCATCAAGATCTTCGAACGGCACGGCAAGCGCATCAAGGGCCTGACCAAGCCCGGCCTGGCGGTGTCGCAGGTCATCGACCGCATCATGCGCGAGGTGGACAACCTGAAGAAGGTCAGCGATGAGTTCGCGCGCCGCGACGAAGGCGGCCTGGTCATTGCCTGCACCCACACCCAGGCGCGCTACCTGCTGCCGCGCGTCATTCCCGCGTTCCGCAAGCAATTCCCCAAGGTGCACCTGTCGCTGGCCGAAGGCAGCCCCGCGCAACTGGCCGAAATGGTGCTGCACGAGCAGGCCGACCTGGCCTTGGCGACGGAATCGCTGGCCTTGACGCCAGGCTTGGCGACCTTGCCGGTCTATGCCTGGGAACACACCGTGGTGGTGCGCCCGGATCATCCCTTGGCCGAACTGACCTCCAGCGCCGCCAAGCGCCTGTCGCTGGCGCAACTGGCCGAGTTCCCCATCGTCACCTATGACCGCGCCTTCACCGGCCGCAGCACCATAGACGAAATCTTCGCCAACCAGGGCATCCATCCGGACATCGTGCTGGAAGCCATCGACGCCGACGTCATCAAGACTTATGTCGACGTGGGCCTGGGTATCGGCATCATCGCCGGCGTGGCTTACGATCCGCGCCGCGACGGCAATCTGGTGGGCTTGCCCGTGGGACACCTGTTCGGGACGCACACGACCCGCGTGGGCGTGAAGTCCGGGGTGTTCCTGCGCGACTACGTCTACACGTTCCTGGAAATGCTGGCGCCTTCGCTGACTCGCGCGGTGGTGACCGAGGCGGTGCAGGGGGCGCCCAAGTAGCAAGGGCCGGTTTTTGCGGGGAGCAAGAGGCGCGGCGCCATTGGGCGGCGCGCCTTTTTTTCTTGGCGCGCCGCGGTCCGCGCTATCCCTTTCCATATGCTCATAAAAATAATTAAATAAGAACTGATCTCATTTGAGTTGACTAAAAAATAGGAATCATTATCATTACATCAGTCTCAACGACCCAGTGAGGTTCATCATGACGGCAGGATTAAGTGCAGTGGTAGTGGGCGCCGACCGCCTAGGCAACATCCCGGATCTGCTCAAAGGACACAATATTTCGATCACGCACCACATCAGCGGCCGTGATCCCTCGCATCAGAAGAAGACGTTGCAACTGCCCTCCGGCACCCAGCTGGTCATCCTGCTGACCGATTTCCTGGGCCACAACGTCATGAAAACCTTCCGCAATGCCGCGCAACGCGGTGGCATCCGCGTCGTGGCTTGTCGGCGTTCGGTATGCAGCATGCAGCAGGCCCTGCAGCAATGCGGCCTGTGCCCGCGCTCGGGCTCGGTGCACTGACAGCGCGGTCTGCCGCCGCCAAACAAAAACTGGGGAGGCCGAAACGGCCTGCGACCCTGGGTCGCGAAGAGATATGAAAAACGCCGCCGGACTGGAAAGTCCGGCGGCGTTTTGCTTGTAGCGAGGAGAGCCTGGCGGCTATCCTGGAAAGGTGTCAGTTGGCGGCGCGGGCGGACGCCATCAGGCTGTTGTCCAGGCGGCGCGCGCCGTTGTAGCGCTTGGACCAATAAGCCATGGTCATGTTTTCCACGCGAACCACGCCGCCGGCGCTGGGCGAGTGCACGAAGCGGTCGTCGCCCAGGTAGATGCCCACGTGCGAGTAACGGCGGCCCAGCGTATTGAAGAAGACCAGGTCGCCGGCCTTCAGCTCGTTCTTGGCGATGGAGACGCCTTGTTGTGCCATTTCGGCGGCGTTGCGCGGCAGCTTCAGGCCGAGCGAACGTTCGGCGGTGTAGGTGACCAGGCCGCTGCAATCGAATCCGGTATCGGGGGAGTTGCCGCCGAAGCGGTAGCGGATGCCCAGGTGGTTCAAGGCTTCGCTGACCAGGGCGTTGTCGCTGTTGACGCCCGAATGGGTCTTCTGGCGCTCGCGCTTGAATTTCTGGCTTACCAGCACGCCGATGGGATCATCGGTGGTGGCTACCCATTCCGTTTCGTAGGGATCGATCTCGGACGTATGGGCGGTTGACTTTTGATTTGTAGCGGCACAACCTGCCAGACCTACCACGCACGCAACCAACGCCAGCAAGCGCAGACCGCGAGTTGCTTGGCCGGAGGATGAATTCAGTCTCGCGTGGTTGGAGTGTCGATGCATGCGCCTGGGGGTGATTTGCAGATAACGGCAAAAAACACGGAATTCGCCGTGAATGTGGCCGAGATGTCAGCAAAATCAACATTGTTCTACAACTTCGCGGGGATTCTACCAAACTTTTAAGACCTGTTCGTGACGAAACCGGCCTAAAGGTCCATGCAGCGTGGACATTTGGCAGAACATTTTGACTTGCGGCAAGCCTCGTGCAAGGTTTGCCTACCAGAATGACCAAAGGATTCGAGAAGAAATCAATCAGCCTTAAGGCGTAAGAAAGATAACAGGAGACATAAATGCAAAAAACCCGGGATTTCCATTACCGCTCGATTCATGACCGCGATGCGTTCTGGCGGGAAGAGGCCGGCCGCATACACTGGGAGACGCCTTTCGAGTCCGTGCTGGACTTCTCCCGGCCGCCGTTCGCGAAGTGGTTCACGGGCGGGCGCACCAACCTTTGCTATAACGCCGTCGACCGCTGGCTGCCGACCCAGGCCGACGCGCCGGCCCTGATCTGGGTATCCACCGAGGTGGAGCGCGAGCAAGTCTATACCCGCCAGGACGTCTACGAAGAGGTCAACGCCGCCGCCGCCATGCTCAAGGAGCTCGGGGTGGGGCGTGGCGACCGGGTGCTGCTCTACATGCCAATGGTGCCGGAAGCCGTGTTCACCATGCTGGCGTGCGCGCGGATCGGCGCGGTGCACTCGGTGGTGTTCGGCGGCTTCGCCTCGGTCAACCTGGCCCAGCGCATCGACGATGCGGCGCCCAAGGTGGTGGTCTGCACCGACGGCGGTTCGCGCGGCGGCAAGGTCGTGGCCTACAAGCCGCTGCTGGACCGCGCCTTGGCGCTGACCAAGACGCCGCCGGCCTCGGTGGTGGTGTTTGACCGCGGCCTGGCGCCGTTCGAGCCCGTGGCGGGGCGCGACCTGGACTACGCGACCTTGCGCCAGCGCCATCGGGGCGCCCGGGTGCCGGTGGAGTGGCTGGAGTCCTCCGAGCCCAGCTACATCCTCTATACCTCCGGCACCACGGGCAAGCCCAAGGGCGTGCAGCGCGATACCGGCGGCTATGCCGTGGCGCTGGCCTCGTCCATGGAATACCTGTTCGACGGCCGTGCCGGTGAAACCTTCTTCTGCACCAGCGACATCGGCTGGGTGGTGGGCCATTCCTACATCATCTACGGCCCGTTGATCGGCGGACAGGCGACGGTGCTGTATGAAGGCACGCCGGTGCGCCCCGACGGCGCCATCCTGTGGAAACTGGTGGAGCAGTTCGGCGTCAACACCTTGTTTTCGGCGCCGACCGCGGTGCGGGTGCTCAAGCGCCAGGATCCGGCGCTGCTCAAGCGCCACGACCTGTCCTCGCTGCGCGCGGTCTACCTGGCGGGCGAGCCGCTGGATGAGCCCACGGCGCAATGGATCTCCGGCGGCCTGGGCAAGCCCATCATCGACAATTACTGGCAGACGGAGTCGGGCTGGCCCATCCTGTCGGCCCAACCTGGCGTGGAAAAAGTGCCGACGCGTTTCGGCAGTCCGTCGTTCCCGGTATACGGCTTCGATGCGCGCATCGTCAGCGAGTCCACCGGCGAGGACCTGGGCCCCGACCAGAAGGGCGTGGTGGCCATCGTGCCGCCGCTGCCGCCCGGCGCCATGTCCACCATCTGGGGCGACGACGAGCGTTTCGTGCAGACCTACTTCACCTCCATTCCCGGCCGCCAGGTGTATTCGACCTTCGACTGGGGGCTAGTGGACGCCGACGGCTACTGGTTCATCCTGGGCCGCACCGACGATGTGATCAACGTGGCAGGCCATCGGCTAGGCACGCGCGAGATCGAGGAATCGGTCAACAGCCACAATGCGATCGCCGAATGCGCGGTGGTGGGCGTGGCCGACTCGCTCAAGGGACAGGTCGCGATGGCGTTCGCCGTGCTCAAGAATCCCGCGGGCGCCGAGACGGAGGAAGGGGCAAAGCGCCTGGAAGGCGATATCATGCGGCTGGTGGAAGATCAGCTGGGAGCCGTGGCGAGGCCCGCCAGGATCCGGTTCGTGGGCGCGTTGCCCAAGACCCGGTCCGGCAAGGTCCTGCGCCGCGCGATCGTCGCCGTATGCGAAGGGCGCGATCCCGGCGACCTGACCACCATGGAAGATCCATCCGCCCTGGAACAGATAAAGGAGTCGCTGCAATGAACACCAAGCCCGTGCTGACCGCCGAAGACGTCAAGAAGATTTTGGCCGCGGCCGAAGCGCACGCCCTGCAGAACAAGTGGGCGGTCGCCATCGCTGTCGTCGACGATGGCGGGCACCTGATGGGCATGCTGCGCCTGGACGGTGTGGCGCCGATTTCCTCCCACATTGCGCCGGCCAAGGCCAAGACGGCGGCCATGGGCTGCCGCGAATCGCGCATCTACGAAGAAATCATCAACAACGGGCGCTATTCGTTCCTGTCGGCGCCGCTCCTCGAAGGCATGTTGGAGGGCGGCGTGCCGATCGTGGCCAACGGCCAGGTCGTGGGCGCAGTCGGCGTGTCGGGCGTGAAGTCGACTGAAGACGCACTGATCGCTCAAGCTGGCATCGCCGCACTGGGCCTATGAGCCACGGCGAGCCGTCGGAAGCGCCGGCTGGCGCTTCCGCGCAGAACGCCGGAGCAGGGGGCGACGGCCCCCTGAATCCTGGCGTGGCCAAACGCGAAGTCTGGGCCTGGGCCATGTACGACTTCGCCAATTCCGGCTACACCACCGTCATCCTCACGGCGGTGTTCAGCACTTATTTCGTCGGTGTGGTCGGCGGGCGCGCGCCCTGGGCCACGCTGGCCTGGACTGCGGCGCTGTCGCTGTCCTATCTGCTCATCATGCTGACCATGCCCACCCTGGGCGCCCGCGCCGATGTGCGCGCCAGCAAGCGCCGCCTGCTCTTCACGAGCACGGTGGGCTGCGTGGCCGCCACGCTGGTGCTGACGCAGGCCGGGCCTGGTGATGTCTGGCTGGCGCTGGCCGCCATCGTCATCTCCAACTACTGCTACTGCGTCGGCGAATCCGTGGTTGCGGCCTTTCTGCCCGAATTGGCTCGGCCGTCCGCGCTGGGACGAGTCTCGGGTTGGGGCTGGAGCTTCGGCTATTGCGGCGGCATGCTCACGCTGGGCTTGTCCCTGGTCGTTGTGACCTTGGCCGAGGCGCGTGGCGAAACCGCCGAGCATTTCGTGCCCTGGGTCATCGTCGTCACCTGCGCGGTGTTCGCGCTGGCGGCGCTGCCGTCGTTCTTCCTGCTGCGCGAACGCGCCAAGCCGCAGGCCCGCAAGCAGGAAGCCCTGCATATGCTCAAGCGCCTGGCCTATGCCTGGCGCGAAACCGGCCAGCACTTTCCGGAATTCCGCCGGCTGTTGATGTGCATCGCCTGCTATCAGGCGGGGATCTCGGTGGTGATCACGCTGGCCGCGGTCTATGCCTCGGAGGTCATGGGCTTCACCACGCCGCAGATCATGCTGCTGGTGTTCACCGTGAACATCGGCGCGGCGGCCGGCGCGTTCTCCTTCGGCTATGTGCAGGACCGCATCGGCCACAAGCCGGCGCTGGCCGTGACGCTGTGCGGCTGGATCGTGATGGTGCTGGTGGCCTACGCCGCCGTGACCGCGCCTGTGTTCTGGGTGGCTGCCACATTGGCCGGTTTGTGCATGGGCACCACGCAGAGCGCCGGCCGGGCCATGACTGGCGCGCTGGCTCCCGCCGGCCGGCTGGCCGAGTTCTACTCGCTGTGGACCTTCGCGGTGCAATTGGCCGCGGTGATCGGTCCCCTCACTTACGGCCTGGTGACCTGGGCCACGCATGGCAACCACCGCCTCGCGATCCTGGTGACCGGCCTGTTCTTCGTGGGCGGCCTCATCCTTTTGTCGCGCGTGGACGTGAAGCGCGGGCTGGCGCGGCGCGCGGCTTGAGGCGCGCCGTTCGACCAGACCGCGCCGGCTGCTATCCTTATGGACTGTCCGGTGACGTCGCAGCGACTGGCGGCGGCACGCCTTGATTGCCCGGCGCCGACCTTGCGCCGCGGGCTCCGGCCCGCATTTTGCGTAAGGTGCCCGTAAGAGCGTGGCGATACGGTTGCGGTTGGGTAATGAACAAGCGGCACAAACAACAGAATTACCGATTGGAGACAAAAATCATGTCGAACGCTATTGAGTCCGTACTGGTGGAAACCCGGGTGTTCCCGCCGCCCGAGCGCGCCGCACAAGGCGCCGCGATTCCCAGCATGGAGGCCTACAACGCGCTGTGCGCGCAGGTCGAGAACGATTTCGACGGATTTTGGGCCGGGCAGGCGCGCGACAACCTGCAATGGACCAAGCCGTTCACGCAAGTCCTGGATGAATCGGATGCGCCGTTCTACCGCTGGTTCGGCGACGGCGAACTGAACGTGTCGGCCAACTGTCTGGACGTGCACCTGACCAACGGCAACGCCGACAAGACCGCCATCATCTTCGAAACCGACGACGGCAAGGTCGACAAGGTCAGCTACCGCGAACTGCTGGCGCGCGTTTGCCGCTTCGCCAACGGCCTGGCGGCGCTGGGCTACAAGAAGGGCGACCGCGCCATCATCTACATGCCCATGTCGATCGAAGCCGTGGTGGCCATGCAGGCCTGCGCGCGCCTGGGCGTGACGCACTCGGTGGTGTTCGGCGGCTTCTCGGCCAAGAGCCTGCAGGAGCGCATCATGGACGTGGGCGCGTCGCTGGTCATCACTGCCGACGAGCAGGTGCGCGGCGGCAAGACCATCCCGCTCAAGCCCGCCGTGGAAGAAGCCTTCACCATGGGCGGCTGCGAGGCCGTGACCAAGGTCATCGTGTACCGCCGCACCGGCGGCAAGGTGCAATGGAACGAAGGCCGCGACCTCTGGATGCACGACGTCGAGGCCGGCCAACCCGACACCTGCGAGCCCGTGCCGGTCAACGCCGAGCACCCGCTCTTCATCCTCTACACCTCCGGCTCCACCGGCAAGCCCAAGGGCGTGCAGCATTCCTCGGCCGGCTACCTGCTGTGGGCGCTGTTGACGGTGAAGTGGACCTTCGACGCCCGCAAGGACGACGTGTATTGGTGCACGGCCGACGTGGGCTGGGTCACCGGCCACACCTACATCACCTACGGCCCGCTGGCGGCCGGCCTGACCCAGGTCGTGTTCGAAGGCGTGCCGACCTATCCCAACGCCGGCCGCTTCTGGGACATGATCGCGCGCCACAAGGTCACCACCTTCTACACGGCGCCCACCGCGATCCGCTCGCTGATCAAGGCCGCCGAGGCCGCGCCCGAAGCGCACCCGAAGAACTACGACCTGGACAGCCTGCGCATCATCGGCACGGTGGGCGAGCCCATCAATCCCGAAGCCTGGATGTGGTATCACAAGAACATCGGCCGCGAACGCTGCCCCATCGTGGATACCTGGTGGCAGACCGAGACCGGCGGCCACATGATCACCCCGCTGCCGGGCGCCACGCCGACCAAGCCGGGTTCCTGCACCTTGCCGCTGCCGGGCATCGCCGCCGCCATCGTCGACGAGACGGGCGGCGATGTGGAGCAGGGCAATGGTGGCTTCCTGGTCATCAAGCGCCCCTGGCCCGCCATGATCCGCAACATCTGGGGTGACCCGGAGCGTTTCAAGAAGAGCTACTTCCCGCCCGAATTGCGCGGCTACTACCTGGCTGGCGACGGCGCGCAGCGCGATGCTGACGGCTACTTCTGGATCATGGGCCGCATCGACGACGTGTTGAACGTGTCGGGCCACCGCCTGGGCACGATGGAGGTCGAGTCGGCCCTGGTTGCGCACGAGCTGGTAGCGGAAGCCGCCGTGGTGGGCCGCCCCGACGACACCACCGGCGAAGCCGTGGTGGCCTTCGTGGTGCTCAAGCGTTCGCGTCCGGAAGGCGACGAGGCGCAAGCCATCGCCAAGGTGCTGCGCGACTGGGTGGCCAAGGAAATCGGCCCCATCGCCAAGCCCAAGGACATCCGCTTCGGCGACAACCTGCCCAAGACGCGCTCGGGCAAGATCATGCGCCGCCTGTTGCGCGTGGTCGCCAAGGGCGAGGAAATCACGCAGGACGTTTCCACGCTGGAGAACCCGGCCATCCTGGAACAGCTAGCCAAGTCCCTGTGATCGTTCCCGTCCGCATGATGGACGGGAATGGCCTGCCTGTGACCGCCAACGTTGGTAAGGCAGGCGCATAATGTCATACGCCCGTATCGGAACCGCCGGTACGGGCGTATTTGCTTTTCCGCGTCCAGAATTCATTCCTACGGAGCCGTGCCAGTGAGCCGCAGCAGTTTCGATCGTGCAGGGCTAGCCCTGATGTTCAGCACCATTCTGGTCTGGGCGGGCAGCTGGATCGCGATGAAACTGATCGTCCCCTACATCGGCCCGTTCGACTTCGTGGCGCTGCGCTACGTGACGGGCGGCCTGGTGCTGTTCGCGCTGGCCTTCGCGATGCGGCGTCCGCTGGCGATGCCGCCATGGAAGCTGACCTTGCTGATCGGCCTGACCCAGACGGCCGGGTTCCAGGGCTTCGTGCAGACGGCCCTGGTGTCGGGCGGCGTGGGCAAGGTCTCGCTCATGGCCTACACGATGCCGTTCTGGGTAATCCTGTTTGCCTGGTGGTTCCTGGGCGAACGCCCCGCGGCGCGGCATGGGCTGGGCATCGCCCTGGCTGCCATTGGGCTGATCTGCTTCGTGGAGCCCTGGAACGGCTTGGGTGATATCCGTCCCGTGCTGTTGGGCCTGGGCAGCGGTCTGTGCTGGGGCGTGGGCACCGTATTGTCCAAGCGTATGTTCGAGCGGCACGCGCCCGACGTAATGACGTTCACGGCCTGGCAGATGCTGCTGGGCGGGCTGGTCATGACGCCTGTCGCCTTTCTGGTGCCGCAGATGCCGGCACAATGGGGCTGGCAGCTCTGGACCGGCATGGCCTACATCGTGCTGATCGCGACGGCCGCGGGTTGGCTGTTGTGGCTGCTGGTGGTACGCCTGGTGCCGGCTTCGATCGCCGGCCTGTCCAGCCTGGGCGTGCCCGTCGTGGCCATGCTGTTCGCCTGGGCGCTGTTGTCCGAACAGCCCACTGCGGCCGAACTGGGCGGCATGGCGCTGATCCTGGCCGGCATATGGGTGGTGAGCCGCGCCGCCCCGGCGGTGCGCGCCGATTAATCTTTTCAGAATTCTTTTCCATTCCAGGATTTCCCATGATCGATCTGCGTAGCGACACCGTCACCCGGCCATCCGCGGCCATGCTGCAGGCCATGGTCTGCGCGCCCTTGGGCGATGACGTGATGGGCGACGACCCGACCGTGATCCGCTTGCAGGAAGCGGTTGCCGAACGCACGGGCAAGGCGGCGGGCCTGTTCTTTCCGTCCGGCACGCAAAGCAATCTGGGGGCGCTGATGGCCCACTGCGAGCGCGGCGACGAGTATCTGGTGGGCCAGCTCGCGCACACCTACAAGTACGAAGGGGGCGGCGCGGCCGTGCTGGGCAGCATCCAGCCGCAGCCCGTCGAGCACGCGGCGGACGGCTCCCTGCCGCTGGAAAAATTGGCTGCGGCGCTCAAACCGGAAGGCGATGCGCACTTCGCCCGCACCCGCCTGCTGGCGCTGGAGAACACCTTCCATGGCAAGCTGATACCCGCCGACTACGTGCAGGCCGCGACCGACTGGGCGCGCCAGCACGGGCTGGCTACCCATCTGGACGGCGCCCGCGTGTTCAACGCGGCAGTGGCCAGCGGCAAGCCGGTGGCCGACCTGTGCCAGCCCTTCGATTCGGTGTCCATCTGCTTTTCGAAAGGGTTGGGCGCGCCGGTGGGCTCGGTGCTGGTGGGCAGCGTCGATCTCATCGCCCGCGCCCGCCGCTGGCGCAAGATGCTGGGCGGCGGCTTGCGCCAGGCCGGCGTGCTGGCCGCGGGCTGCCTGTATGCGCTGGAGCACAACGTGGAGCGTCTTGCCGATGACCACGACAACGCCCGCCTGCTGGCGCAGGGGCTGCGCGGCATTGCGGGCGTCAAGGTATTGAGCCAGGACACCAACATGGTGTTCGCCGAGTTCGAACCGGCGCGCTGCGAGGCGTTGACGGCCAAGCTGGCCGCCGATGGCATCCAGATGCGGGCCGTCTACGGCGGCCCCACGCGCCTGGTCACGCACCTGGACGTGTCCGCCGCGGACGTGCGGCAGGTGGTCCAGGCGGTGGCGCGGCACCTGGCATAGCCAGGGCCGGCGCTCAGGCTTCCGCGCGCAGCACGTCCGACAGCACAGAGAACAATTCGTCGATCTGCGCGCGTTCGATGATAAGCGGGGGTGACAGCAGCATGGTGTCGCCGGCGGAGCGGATCAGGCAGCCGCGTTCCAGGCAGGCCTGGTGCACGGCGTAGGCCCGCTGGCCGGGCTTGCCTTCCAGCGGCTCCAGCTCGATGGCGGCCAGCAGGCCGATGTTGCGGATGTCCACCACGTGCGGCAGTCCTTTCAGGCCGTGCGCGGCATCCTCCCAATAGCGCCAGAGTTCGCGGCTGCGCTGGAACAGGCCCTCGCGCCGGCAGATGTCCAGCGTCGCCAGGCCGGCGGCGCAGGCCACCGGGTGGCCGGAATAGGTATAGCCATGGGACAGTTCGATGGCGCTGTCCGGTCCTTGCATGAAGGCGTCGTAGACATGCTGCTGCACCAGCGTCGCGCCCATCGGGATGGCGCCATTGGTCAGCCCCTTGGCGCTGGTGATGATGTCCGGCGTGACGCCGAAGTGCGATGAGGCGAAGGCGCCGTCGATGCGGCCGAAGGCGCAGATCACTTCATCGAAGATCAGCAGGATGCCGTGCGCGTCGCAAATCTGCCGCAGCTTCTGCAGGTAGCCTTTGGGCGGCACCAGCACGCCAGTCGAGCCTGCCACGGGTTCCACGATGACGGCGGCGATGGTGGACGCGTCATGCAGCGCGACGATGCGCTCCAGCGTATCGGCCAGGTGGGCGCCCCAATCGGGTTGGCCGCGCGTGTAGGCCATCTGGCTGCGGTCATAGGTGTGCGGCAGGTGGTCCACATAGGGCAGTAAATTGCCGAAGGGCTTGCGGTGGCCGGCGATGCCCGATACCGATAGCCCGCCGAAACCCACGCCATGGTACGAACGCTCGCGTCCGATCAGGCGCACTCGCTGGCCCTGGCCGCGCGCGCGGTGATAGCCCAGCGCGATCTTCAGCGCGGTATCCACCGCTTCGGAACCGGAGTTCGAGAAGAACACGTTGGAGAATCCGGCGGGCGCTTCCTGGCGCAAGGCCTCGGCCAGCTCAAAGGCCAGGGGATGGCTCATCTGGAACGACGGCGCGTAGTCCAGTTCGTGGGCGGTGCGGGCGATGGCGTCGACGATTTCAGGGCGGCGGTGCCCGGCGTTCACGCACCACAGGCCGGCAATACCGTCCAGCACGCGGCGCCCGTCCGGCCGGATGTAATGCATGCCTTCGGCCGCGCTGAACAGCACGGGTGCGCGCTTGTACCGCCGGTTCGCGGTGAAAGGCATCCAATAGGCTTCGGCGTTGATGGCGGGGGTGGGGTGAGACGCTGAGGAGGACATGGGAGATCCTGCTTTGGAGATGTTCGGGCTCTCTATTTTGTATTAATAGAATTATAAATACAATATGGGTGAGCCATATGCCTCCCGAAGAGGCGCACGTCGGGCGTGCCGGCGGTTCGACGCGCAGCGCTTGGGCACGTAGGCCCGTGGGGTGAGCCTTCCCCTAGGAGACTTGCAGCGACGTCTTCAAATGGCGCCGCATGAGTTGGGAAGCCCATTCCTGGTCGCCGGCCTCGAGGGCGTCGATGATCTGCAGGTGTTCGCTGCTGGAATTGACGAAGCGCGCGTCGCGGTAGAACGCGGCATGCTCTTCCAGCCGGCGCAGCTGGTTCTGCTGCTGCACCGCCTGCAGGATGTAGCGGTTGCCGGAAAAGCGGGCAAGCATCTCGTGGAACGAGGCGTTGAGATTGAAGAATTCAGTGGCCGAGATGTCGGCATCGCAGCGCGCGGCCAGGGCTTCATGCGCGGCGCGCATGCGCGTGAGCGCCTCCCGGTCGAGGCGGAACGTGGGTTCCAGCAGGCCGGCGCATTCGATGGTCATGCGGAACCGGTAGCTCTCATTGAGCGCGTCGCGGTTTTCCAGCGACGGCGAAAATTGCCAGCCGTGTCCCTTGCGCTTTTCGATCAGGCCGTCCGCGGAGAGCTGCAGCAGGGTCTTGGCCAGCACGCTGCGCGGCGCCGGATAGCGCTGCTGCAGGTCGCGCTCGGTAAAGGTCTCCGGCAGCACGCGCGCGGCGCGGTCGTCGATCAGGCGGCGGTACAACTCGTCCTGCGTGGGGCCGGCGCCCTCGATGGCAGGAGGCGCCGCGGCGGCATGGGCCGCCACCGTGTAGCCGCTGTTGGGGCGATGCGTGATGAGGCCTTGCGCGGCCAGCAGCCTGAGCGCGCCGCGCACTGGCGTGCGCGACACCTCGTAGCCTGCCGCCAGCGTTTCCTCCGACAGGTGGTCGCCGGGCGCGTAACGCCGGGCCACGATGTCTTCCGCGATGTGGCGCGCCAGATCGACTTGCAGCGGAGTGGGGCGGGCGGGAGCGGCGTTGGGCATGGGGGAACGGACGCGAGTGGCGACGGAGTCGGAATGGTACCGGAGAGCTTCGGCTGCGGACTTTGTGATGATGGCTTCGGGGAAACCCTTGTATTGAACTTTTTAATATATTAGTACAAAATTTGCCGGTCTTTATGAATCTCCCGCCGGAGCCTTGAGCCGTGACTTTGCCTACCCCTTTCCCCCTGGTCGACGTACAGGGCAGTCCCTATGAGCGGGGCCGTCAGCATGGCGCCGCCGTCCCCGAGCGCGTAGCGCGCAGCGTGGCTCTCTACTGCGGGCAGCTGGAGCGGCGCGGGGTCGCCGCGGACCGCCTGAAGGAATTGGCCGCCGCCATGGTGCCGGTGGTGGGCGACTATGACGCGGCCTACCTGGAAGAACTGCGCGGCATCGCCGACGGATCGGGCCAGGCGCTGGAGGACGTGGTGGTCATCAACTGCCGCACCGAAATGATGTTCGGCCATGCCGAGCTGGGCCGCGCCCGCAAGGGGCTGGATGACGGCTGCACCGGCCTGATCGTGCTGCCCGAGGCCGCCGCAGGCGGCAAGCTCATGCATGCCCACAACTGGGATTGGCGCGAGGAGTGCGTCGACACCGGCATCGTCCTGCGCATGCGGCGCGAGGACGGCCCCGATCTCTTGATGTTCACCGAGGCGGGCAGCCTGGCGCGCCATGGTTTCAACAGCGCGGGCGTTTCCCTGTCGGGCAACTTCCTGTCCTGCGAGCACGATTACCAGCGTCCCGCCGAGGTGCCGCTGGTGCTGGTGCGGCGCAAGATGCTGGAAGCCACCAACATCTGCAACGCCATGAAGGTGCTGTGGGCGTCGCGGCGTTTCTGCTCCAACAACCTGATGCTGGCGCAAGCCCAGGGAGAGTCCGTGGACCTGGAATGCTCGCCTGACGAGATCTTCTGGATCACGCCCGAGGACGGCCTGCTGGTCCACGCCAACCACTGGATCAGCCCGCCCGCGCGCGCCAAGCTGTTCGACAAGGGCCTGGCCGCCAATCCGGATTCGATCTACCGCCAACGCCGCGTGCAGGACATGCTGGCGCGCGCGGCCGGCAGCATCGACTGGGACACGGTCAAGCGCATCCTGGCCGACGACTTCGCCGCCCCGGACGGCGTGCTGCGTTCGCCCAAGCCCGCCAGCTTCGACAGCATCTCGGCCACGGTGGCCACCACCTTGATGGAGCCGGCGAGCGGCGTGATGTGGATCGCGCGCAAGCCCTACGAAGGACGCAACTTCGCTGAGTACCGGCTCTTCTGAGCCGGCCCCAGACCCCTATGCGGCGAGCGCCGCACCTGGAGTGATCCCCATGAATTCGCATGCTTCGCGCGTCAAGAATGCGCTGCTGTTGTCCGCCGCTCTGGCTGGCGCCATGGCCGGCATGCCCGCCACGGTGCGGGCGCAGGCCGCCGTTCCCGAAATCCGCTACGCCGAAGGTTCGGGCACGCCCACCACGCTGCCCGGCGGGCGTTCCCGCAACACCTCCACCGACAACGTGCTGGCGCACGTGGTGGAGTCCCTGGTGGCGCTGCGCGCCGACATGAGCGTGGCCCCCATGCTGGCGGACAGCTGGACGCTGTCCGACGACAAGCGCGCCTATACCTTCAAGCTGCGCCAGGGCGTCACTTTCCACGACGGCACGCCGATGACCTCGGCCGACGTCAAATGGACCTACGACTATCTGAACGGCGCCCAGTCCGAGTATTCCTGCAAGAACCTCTACGACGGCAGCAAGGGCGCCAAGGTCGTGGCGGTGGAAACGCCCGATCCGGCCACCGTGGTGTTCAAGCTCGACCAGCCCTACGCGCTATTCCTGGACCAGATGGCCAGCGTCCAGTGCCCCATGCCGGTGCTGAGCGCCAAAAGCGTGGACGCCGACGGCAAGTGGGCCAAACCCATCGGCACCGGTCCCTACGTCCTCGCCGAATGGAAGAAGGAGCA
Organism: Achromobacter sp.; assembly: GCF_049647645.1. Taxonomy (GTDB): domain Bacteria; phylum Pseudomonadota; class Gammaproteobacteria; order Burkholderiales; family Burkholderiaceae_B; genus Achromobacter. Next base: position 36,749 of record NZ_JBARYB010000091.1, on the reverse strand, counting down.
GTATCTGCTGCTGACGCCGTACGCGGGCTACAAGCCGCGCGAGGAAGCGCCCAGCGGCATGGCCGGCAGGAAGACCGCGCAGGCCAACGTGCGCTTCGTTGTGATTCCGGACGCCGCGGCGCAGAAGGCGGCCCTGATGGCGGGGCAGGTGGACGCCTACAACGCCGACGAAGACAATCTTCCGGTCAAGGATCCGCGCTGGAACATCGTTACCGAGCAGGGGCTGGATACCGTCAACCTGCTGATGCAGACGCGCGCGCCCTTGTTGTCGGATGTGAACATGCGCCGCGCCATCGCGCTGGCGCTGGATTTCCCCGGCATTGCCCGGGCTCTGAACAACGGTCAGGCGGCCTACAACCCGTCCCTGGTGCCCGCGGCCAGCTCGTACTACTCCGAGGCCGACCGCGCCGGCTACGAGAAGAACCTGAAAGAGGTCAAGCGTCTGCTCGACGCCGCCGGCTATCGCGGCGAACCCTTGAAGCTGCAGGCCAACAAGCGCTATCCCTATCTGTACCGGGTCGCGGTGGTGACGCAGCAGTTGCTGGGCAAGGCCGGCATCAAGGCCGAACTGGACATGCTGGAGTGGGGCACCCAGGTGACCAACTTCCGCGAAGGAAAATTCCAGCTGATGGCATTCGCCTATTCGGCGCGCACCGAGCCCGCGCTGATGTTCCGCGACGTGATCGGCGACAAGTCCAAGACGCCCATGGCCCAATGGGAAAGCCCCGAAGCCGCCGCCATTCTGGAAGGCATCGAGGCCGAGTCCGATCCCGCCGTGCGCAAGCAGGCGTTCGACAAGCTGCATGCCTTGATGCTGCGCGACACGCCGCTGCTGATGTACTACAACAAGCCGGGCTATGTCGTGGTCTCCAGCAAGTTGCAGGGTTTTACGGGCTGGCCGCTGCGCAAGCCGCGTTTCTTCAACGTGACCAAGAACTGAGGCGCCGTGCTGGGCTATCTACTCAAGCGCATCGCGGCGTCGGTGCCCACCGTGATCGTGGTCACGGTGCTGGTGTTCGCGCTGATCCGCGCGATTCCCGGGGATCCGGCTTCGCTGATGCTGGGCGATATCGACAACCCCGCGCTGCTGGCCGAGATGCGCCACGCCCTGGGGCTGGACCGCCCGGTGGGCGAGCAGTTCCTGATCTGGGTGGGCAACGCGCTGCAGGGCGACCTGGGCATGTCCATCGCGCGGCGAGAGCCAGTGATGCATCTGGTGCTGACGCATTTCGCGGTGACGGCCCAGGTGGTGCTGACGGCGACGCTGCTGGCCTGCCTGGTGGCGGTGCCCGCCGGCATGGTTGCCGCCTGGCGCCAGAATCGCCGCGCCGACACCGCCATCGTGTCGACTTCGATCCTGTTCGTGTCCATGCCCAGCTTCTGGGTCGGCATCCTTCTGATCTGGCTGTTCGGCGTGAAGCTCAACTGGCTGCCGGTGTATGGCTTTGAATCCATCGCCCAGGGCGGCCTGGGCGCGGCGCGCTATCTGGTGCTGCCGGTATGCGCCATCGTGCTGACTGAGATCGCCGCCATCACGCGCATGATGCGGGCCAGCACCATCGAGACGCTGCGGCTGGAATACGTGGCGCATGCGCGCGCCAAGGGCCTGCCGGAAAAGCGCGTCATGCTGCGCCACGTGCTGCCCAATTCGTTCGGCCCGACCCTGACGGTGATCGGCCTGATGCTAGGCCATCTGCTGTCGGGCGCCGCGGTGATCGAGACCGTGTTCACGCTGCCCGGCATAGGCCGTCTGCTGGTGGAGAGCATCTATGCGCGGGACTATCCCGTGGTGCAGGGCTGCCTGCTGTTCATCGCGCTGTTGTACGTGGCGGTCAATCTGGTGGTGGATTTGCTGTATCCGCTGTTCGACCCGCGCGTGAAGCTTCAATAGGATCATCATGGGCTTTAGACATACCAATGCCGTCCTGGGCGGAGCGCTGGTCGGCGGCGTCGTGCTGCTGGCCCTGGTCGGGCTGGTGTACACGCCGCACGATCCGCTGGAAGGCGACCTGCTGGCGCGCTTTTCGCCGCCGTCGGCGGAGTACTGGCTGGGCACCGACGAGTTCGGCCGCGACGTGCTGTCGCGGCTGATGGCGGGGGCCGGCGTCAGCGTGGCGGTCAGCGTGTTTTCCGTGTTGTTGGCGCTGCTGCTGGGCACGACCATAGGCGTCACGGCGGGCTATGCGGGCGGCTGGGTCGACCGCGGCATCACGGTGCTGGTGGAATCGCTGATGGCATTTCCCGGCTTGTTGCTCGCGCTGGGCATCATGACGGTGCTGGGCCCCTCCAAATGGGGCGTGGTGCTGGCGCTGGGCCTGGCGTATTCGCCCTCGGTGTCGCGCATCGCGCGCGGCGCCGCGTTGTCCTTGCGGCAGCGCGATTTCGTCATTGCTTCGCGCGCGACCGGGCACAGCGGTGTGTGGACGGTATTCCGCCACGTGCTGCCCAACTGCCTGCCGCCGCTGCTGATCTTCGCGACCTCCATTTTCGGTTCCGCCCTGCTGGCCGAAAGCGCGCTGAGCTTTCTCGGCCTGGGCGTGCCGCCGCCGCTGGCCACCTGGGGCGGCATGCTGTCCGAGAGCCGCAACGCCATGGACCAGGCCATCTGGCTGGCGGTGTTTCCGGGCGCCATGATTTCCCTGAGCCTGTTGGGCATCAACCTGCTCGGCGACGCGGTGCGCGACCTGCTGGATCCGCGCATGCGGGGGGTGATGGCATGAATGCTGCGCAACCCCTGCTGTCCGTGCGCGATCTGGAGATCCGCTTTCCCGGCAAGCGCGACGCCGCGCCGGTGGTGAACCGCGTGTCGTTCGACCTGCACGCCGGCGAATCGCTGTCCATCGTCGGCGAATCCGGCAGCGGCAAGACGCTGATTGGCAAGACCTTGCTGGGCCTGTTGCCGGACTCGGCCCGCATCGCCGGCGGACAGGCCCTGTTCGATGGCCAGGACCTGCTGCGGCAGGCGCCGCGCGATTGGCTGGCGGTGCGAGGCACCGGCATAGGCATGGTATTTCAGGAGCCGATGGTGTCGCTCAACCCCGCGTTCCGCGTGGGCGAGCAACTGATCGAGGCGCTGGTGCTGCGACGTGGCATGGCGCGGCGCGCGGCCTGGGACGAGGCCGTGCGGATGTTGGAGCGCGTGCGCGTGCGTGACGCGCAGGATTGCATGAAGCGTTACCCGCATGAATTCTCGGGCGGGATGCGGCAGCGCATCCTGCTGGCCGGCGTGATGCTGCTCAAACCACGCCTGCTGATTGCGGACGAACCCACCACGGCGCTGGATTGCGTGGTGCAGAAGGAAGTGCTGGACCTGATGTGCGAACTGACGCGCGAGGAGGGCACGGCGCTGGTCTTCATCAGCCACAACCTGGCGCTGGTGGCCGCGTACACGCAGCGCGTGCTGGTCATGTGCCGCGGCCGGGCGGTCGAGACCGGGCCGGTGGCCGAGGTGCTGTCGCGGCCGGCCGATCCATACACGCTCAGCCTGCTGGACGCGCTGCCCAAGCGCGGCCCGGCGCGCGCCGCCGCGGAGGGGCCGCCCATCCTGCAGGTAGACGGACTGGCGATCGACTACTCGGTGCGCGAGGGCTGGTTCCGCAAGCGCGCGGTGCGTGCCGTGCACCGCGCCACGTTCGCGGTGGCGCCGGGGGAAACGCTGGCCATCGTCGGTGAATCGGGCAGCGGCAAGACCACGGTCATGATGTCCATCCTGGGACTGGTGCCGCAGGCGCGGGGGCGCATCGAACTGGACGGCCAGGCCTTGCCCGCAGGCGGTACGGGCCAAGCCTGGCAAGCGGCGCGCAGGCGCGTGCAGATGGTGTTCCAGGATCCCTATTCATCGCTGGATCCGCGCATGACCATCGGCGACCTGGTGGGCGAGGGCTTGCGGCTGGAAGCCAACTTGACGGCCGAGGCCCGGCGCAAGCGCGTGGCGGAGGCGCTGCGGGACGTGGGTCTGGGCGACGACTACGCGGAGCGCTATGCGCACGAGTTGTCCGGCGGACAGCGTCAGCGGGTGGCCATCGCCCGGGCGCTGGTGCTGCGGCCCGAGGTCATCATCGCGGATGAACCGGTGTCGGCGCTCGACGTCACCGTGCAGAAGCAGGTGCTGGAGACATTGATGTCGCTGCAGCGCTCCCACGGTTTCGCCTGCCTGCTGATATCGCACGATCTGGGCGTGGTGGAGCAGATCGCCGACCGCGTGGTGGTGATGCTGCGCGGCCATATCGTCGAAGAAGGCACGCGTGACGAAGTGTTCGACCGGCCGACGCATCCTTACACGCGCCGCTTGCTGCAAGCGGTGCCGGAATTGCGCGGCAGCCGGGCCGAAGGCTTTCGCGTGGAGGTGCGCGACTTGCCTGCGGGGCAAGAGCGCGACGAGGCCGACTACTTCGATCCATCGGCCGCGCAGAGCCTGCCGTCGATGACGGCGGTGTTCGAATCCGGCGCCACCCACCGGGTGGCCCTGGCCACTGCCGCAGCCGGGGCCTGAAGCGCGGGCTTCAGCCGTGGCGGTCGCGGCTGTCGGCGGGCGCCGCGTCGCGCTGATTCATGCCGTAGTCGCGCAGCACCTGCGCCACGCGCAGGCGATAGTTGGCGAAGACGCCGCCGCGCCCGGCTTCCTGGGCCCGGCGGTGCGACTCCAGCGTGCGCCAGCGCTTGACCGATTCTTCGTCCCGCCAGAACGACAGCGACAGGAGCTTGCCCGGCTCGGTCAGGCTCTGGAAGCGTTCCACCGAAATGAAGCCGTCCATGGCCTTCAATTCGTCGATCAGGCCGGCCGCGATGTGTAGATACGGGTTGGGGTCGCCGTGGGCGGGTTCGACTTCGAATATCACTGCGATCATGGTGCGGGTTCCTCGGAAAAATCAAACTGGGGCACGCGTGCGTTCGGCAGCGGCCGGTAGCGGAAACGGGCCGCGAGCGCGGCGGCGTCGATGCCTGCGCGCAGCAGGTGGCTGAGCGCGCCCGCCGCATGCTGATGGGCGGGCAGGCGGCCGGGGCATGCATGCCCGTACGCGCCGAAAGTCCAGTGCGCTTCGGGCTGTACCGTGGCTGCCGCGGCCAGCACCAGCAGCACGGTCTGGCCGGCAGCGATGCGCTGGCCGCCGATGTCGATGTCGGCGGCGAGAAACCGCCGCGTGTTGTGCAGCGGCGGGTCAATGCGTTCGACTTGATCCATCAGCGCCAGCGCGGCCTCGTCCGTAAGGTCGTCCGGCGTGCCGTGTCGCCCGGCCAGGATGATCGCGTTTCCCAGCAAACCCGCGCCCGCTTCACAGGACTGGAACAGCAGGCCGGCCAAGTTGGCGGCCAGCAGCGCGGGCGCGATGCCCGCCCGCGCGCCGTCCTCACGCAGTCTGCGCAAGGCTGGGACGGCGTCGGGGGCCTGCAGATGCGATTCCAGACGGGTTTGCAGGCGCTGCGCGGCGGCGTGTCCAGCCTCGATGCGATCCGCCGTGGCGGTGGCGGGCAGCGCCGGCAGAAACGCCGCGATGTCCGCCGCGCAATCGGCGTACAGGCCAGGCGGCAAACCCAGGAAAGCGGCTTGCCCATGCACCGGCGCGGCGCTTAGGTAGCGGTCGACGGCCATGGCGTTCAACGGCCTCGGATCCGGCCAGGCGGGTGGGCAGGCCTGGGCGTCTAGCTCGCGGATGAATGCGCTCAGCAAGGCCTTCACTTGCAGGTGCGCTGCGCTGTCGTTCATGCGTACGAAGCGGCCGAACAGCTCGCCCGCCGGCCCGGGACACAATCCCTTGGGTACCGGCTCCGCCACGGGGCGCACGCGCGCGGCAGGGTGTTGCATGATGGCCGCTATCGTGTCCGGATGGCTGGCGATCCACAGGTCCAGCGTCGCTTCGCGATACAGCGGCCGCTCTCGCGCCAGCGCGGCGTAGTAGGGGTAGGGGTCAGGGTGAGTGACTGCCTGCAGGGGATGGGCGGGATGCATGGCCTTGGCCGGTGGTGAATCCGACCGCCAGTATCGTCCAGCCTGGATGACGACGATTCGATGCGCAGCGAACTATGCCTGCGGCGCTCCGGTGCCGTCGGTTGCGGCCAGCAGCGCGGCATAGCCCAGCCGCGAGTCCGGCCATTGCAGCGTGAAGCCGCTGGCGCGCAGCCGGGCGTTGCTGAGCTTCTTGCTGCCGACGTTGGCGGGCGCGGGCGCTTCGCGCGGCGCGGGGGCGCCGATCTGCCTGGCCAGGTCGGCGTATAGCTCATGCAGGGGCAGGGGCGTGTCGTCGCAGCCTATGTAGACTGGCGCCGCTTCGGGCAGGAGGGCCAGGTGGACCACGGCCGCGGCGGCGTCATCGATGTGGATGCGGTTGGCCCAGTGTTCGGGCCGGGTCGGCGCGCCGGCCGCGCCTTGGCGCAAGCGTTCGATCAATTGCAGGCGTCCGGGGCCGTACAGGCCCGCCAGCCGCAAGGTGGTGGCGGGCAGGCCGCAGGCCGCCAGCGCGGCTTCGGCTTCGAGCAGCACTTGCCCGTTGACGCCCAGCGGCGCGGGCGGCGTTTCTTCGTCGACCCATCCGCCTTCATGTTCGCCATAGACCGCGCTGGACGAGACGAACACGACGCGCTTGAGCTGCGTAGCGTCCAGCGCGTCCAGCACGTGCTTCAGGCCGTCGATGAAGACCGCGCGGTACGCGGCTGCTGCGCGGGCGCCGGGCGCAGGCAGGTGTATGAGCCGCGTGACGCCCAGGGGCAGGGCGGGCAGCGCGTCAGCGCGGGAGATATCGCCCCGCAGCCAGCGTATGCCGTCCGCATCTCCGGCCGGCGGATGGCGGCGCAGCGCGTAGACTTCGTCGCCGCGCGCCAGGAAGCGCCGGGCTGCCCGCTGGCCCAGGTCGCCGCAGCCGATGAGGAGTATGCGTTCGGTCATGGAATAGTCCTTCTGGTCGAAAGAAAGGCGCCCCGCGGGGCGCCTTCGGTGGCCGGGCGCTGGCGTCCGGTCGCTTTACATGCCGCTGTAGACGGGGCCTTCGCCGCCTTGCGGGGCGACCCATACGATGTTCTGGGTGGGGTCCTTGATGTCGCAGGTCTTGCAGTGCACGCAGTTCTGCGCATTGATCTGCAGGCGGTCCTCGCCGTGGTCGTCCTTGATGAACTCGTACACGCCCGCCGGGCAGTAGCGCGATTCCGGGCCGCCATATTTGGCCAGGTTGACCTGTACCGGTATGGACGGATCCTTCAGCGTCAGGTGGATGGGCTCGTTTTCGTCATGGTTGGTGTTCGAAATGAACACCGAGCTGAGCTTGTCGAAGGTGAGCTTGCCGTCGGGCTTGGGATAATCGATGCGCGCGCACTGCGATGCGGGTTGCAGACAGGCATGGTCGGGCTTGTTGTGGCGCAGGCTCCAGGGCATTTTGCCCTTGAGCAGCAGCTGTTCGACGCCGGTCATCACGGTGGCGACGGTGCGGCCCTTCTTGAACCACTGCTTGAAGTTGCGCGCCTTGTTCAGCTCCGCGTGCAGCCAGGAGGCCTCGAAGGCCGCGGGATAGGCGGCCAGCTCGTCCTGGCGGCGGTCGGCGACCAGCGCGTCGAAGGCGGCTTCGGCGGCCAGCTTGCCGGACTTGATGGCGGCATGGCTGCCCTTGATGCGGGAGGCGTTGAGGAAGCCGGCCTCGCAGCCGACCAGCACGCCGCCCGGGAAGGTCAGCTTGGGCAGGGCCAGCAGGCCGCCCGCGGTGATGGCGCGCGCGCCGTAGGCGATGCGCTTGCCGCCTTCGAAGGTGCCGCGGATGGCGGGGTGCGTCTTGTAGCGCTGGAATTCGTCGAACGGCGACAGCCAGGGGTTGGCGTAGTCCAGGCCCACGATCATGCCCACCGCCACCAGGTTGTTGTCCAGGTGATAGAGGAACGAGCCGCCGTAGGTGTCGGAGTCCAGCGGCCAGCCGGCGGTGTGGATGACCAGGCCCGGCTTGGACTGGGCCGGATCGACTTCCCACATTTCCTTGATGCCGATGCCGTAGGACTGCGGATTGCGGCCGTCGTCCAGCTTGTAGCGTTCGATCAGCTGGCGGCCCAATTGGCCGCGCGCGCCTTCGGCGAACACGGTGTAGCGGGCATGCAGTTCCATGCCGGGCTGGTAGTGGTCGGTGTGCGAGCCGTCGCGGGCTACGCCCATGTCGCCGGTGGCCACGCCGCGGACGGCGCCGTTTTCGTCGTACAACAGTTCCACGGCCGCAAAGCCGGGGAAGATGTCCACGCCCAGCGCCTCGGCCTGTTCGCCCATCCACTTCACCACGTCGCCCAGGCGGACGATGTAGTTGCCTTCGTTGTGGAAACAGGGCGGCAGCAGCCAGTTGGGCGTGGTGCGCGCGCCGGTTTCGGACAGGAACATGAACTTGTCATGCGTGACGGGCACGTTCAGCGGCGCGCCTTTTTCCTTCCAGTCGGGGATGAGCTCGGTCAGCGCCAGCGGGTCCATGACGGCGCCGGACAGGATGTGGGCACCCAACTCCGCGCCCTTTTCCAGTACGCAGACGCCGATTTCCTGATTCTTTTCAGCGGCCAGCTGCTTAAGACGGATTGCAGTGGCCAGGCCGGCGGGTCCACCGCCAACCACGACCACGTCATATTCCATCGACTCGCGTTCAGACATTGCAAAGCTCCCCGTATGTATTCCATATATGGCTGGAAGTATTATCGGCGATTGTATTGCAGGCGGAGGTGATGTATGCCTTCGTATTTCTTTTAGCCATATGGAGCAATTGGTGAACGCGGACAAAACCTCAGCGCGGATACTGGCCGTGGGAGATATCCATCAAGTCGAACTGCCCTTGCGGTGGGGCGATTCGGACGCTCTGAACCATCTGAATAACGCAATGTATTTTCGCCTCATGGAAGAGGCCCGGATACAGATACTCTATGGCGCGGGCTTTGCGCTGCCGTCCGATCAGGGCCTGATCCTGGCGCATGCGTCCTGCGATTTCCTGCGTCCCTTGACCTATCCGGCCACGGTGCTCGTGACGCACAAGCTCACGCGCATCGGCCGCTCCAGCGCGGAATTCGAATTGCTGCTGGAGAAGGTAGGCGACGAAGGCGGTCCGTATGCCCGCGCACGCAACGTGCTAGTCTGGATGGACTATACGGTCAATGCGTCCGCCCCGTGGCCGCAAGAGGTGCTGTCCAAACTGGGCGCCATGTTCAAGCCCGCGGCTTGACGCGGCGCTTCGGGCGGACCGGCCAAAATAGCGCGTGCTTTGACCGGGCATGCCGGTAAAATCTAGCGCAAAATCAAAAAAAGCAATAAGGGCGCGCCACCCTCGGCGCCAGCCGCCACAGGGCACCGTACGGTGTTGCTGGGACCGGCGCCGGCAGCCGCGCCCTCTTCGGTTAGACCTTAACTAGGAGTTGGAGCGATGGACAAGGTTTTTGCAAGCGCCCAGGAGGCGCTGGCAGGCATCGTCAAGGACGGCCAGATGATCGCCGTGGGCGGTTTCGGCCTTTGCGGCATTCCCGAAGCCCTGATCGCAGCATTGCGCGATTCGGGCGTCAAGGACCTCACTTGCATCAGCAACAATGCCGGCGTCGACGGCTTCGGCCTCGGCCAGTTGCTCAATACGCGCCAGGTCCGCAAGATGATCGCGTCCTACGTGGGCGAGAACAAGGAATTCGAACGCCAGTTCCTGTCCGGCGAACTCGAACTCGAGTTCACGCCCCAGGGCACGCTGGCCGAGAAGCTGCGCGCCGGCGGCGCCGGCATTCCGGCCTTCTTCACCCGCACCGGCGTGGGCACCATCGTCGCCGACGGCAAGGAAATCCGCGAATTCGACGGCCAGCAATACGTGATGGAACGTTCGCTGGTGCCCGACGTGTCGCTGGTCAAGGCGCATATCGCCGACCGCAGCGGCAACCTGGTGTTCCGCAAGACCGCCCGCAACTTCAATCCGAACGTCGCCATGGCGGGCAAGTTCACGGTGGTCGAAGTCGAGGAAATCGTTGATACCGGCAGCCTGGATCCCGATCAGATCCATCTGCCCGGCATCTATGTGCAACGGATCGTGCTGAACGCCACGCCCGAAAAGCGCATCGAACAACGCACCACTCGCCCGGCCTAAGGAGAACAGACATGGCATGGTCCCGCGATGAAATGGCGGCGCGCGCCGCGCGCGAGCTGCAAGACGGCTTTTATGTGAACCTGGGCATCGGCTTGCCGACCCTGGTGGCCAACCACGTGCCCAAGGGCATGGAAGTGTGGCTGCAGTCCGAAAACGGCCTGCTGGGCATCGGCCCGTTCCCCACCGACGATGAGGTCGACGCCGACCTCATCAACGCAGGCAAGCAGACGGTTACGACCTTGCCTGGCTCCTCGATCTTCTCGTCGGCCGATTCGTTTGCGATGATCCGCGGCGGCAAGATCAACCTGGCCATCCTCGGCGCCATGCAGGTGTCCGAAAAGGGCGACCTGGCCAACTGGATGATTCCGGGCAAGATGGTCAAGGGCATGGGCGGCGCCATGGACCTGGTGGCGGGCGTGGGCCGCGTCGTGGTCCTGATGGAGCACGTGGCCAAGAAGAAGGACGGCACCGAAGACGTCAAGCTGCTGGCGGAATGCAACCTGCCGCTGACGGGCGTGGGCGTGGTCGACCTGATCATCACCGACCTGGGCGTGATGGAAGTCACCGAAAACGGCCTCAAGCTGCTGGAAACGGCGCCGGGCGTGACGGTGGACGAGATCAAGTCCAAGACGCAAGCCAAGCTGGACGTGTCGGCGGTCAAGTAATCCGCCAACCGCTGCATCAATGAAAACGCCCCGCAAGGGGCGTTTTTCTTTATGCCGTTTCGTCCAGTCGCATTCCCACATGGGGAATGCCGTCCTCGATGTATTCCTCGGTGACCTGCACAAAGCCGTGTCCACCGTAGTAATTGCGCAAGCGGGCCTGGGCGCCCAGGTACATGGCGCGGCCGGGCCAGCGCTGGCGCACTTCCAGCATCGCGTGGCGGATCAGTTCGTGGCCCAGGCCCTGGCCGCGCGTCCACGGCGCCGTGATGACGCGCCCGATCTCGATCTGGCCGTCCTTCAGCGACGGATCCAGGATGCGGCAGTAGGCCGCGAGCTTGCCGTCCTGCCAGGCCATCAGGTGGGACGTCTGGCCGACCAGGTCCTTGCCGTCCATGTCCTGGAAGATGCAATTCTGTTCAATAACAAAGACTTCCGTGCGCAGCCGCAGGATCGCGTAGATCTCGGTCACGGTCAGGTCCTGGTGGGCTTTGCAGATCCAATCGGGCATTGCGTCTATCCGGCGTGGCTGGGAAAAGGGGAGCGCGCTTAGCGTAACTCAAACCGGCCCCGTTTCTTTTGAAGCACTGTTACATATATTCACGGGTATACCCTTAGTATGAAAATCTATTTTCTTATCTAAAATTTGCTTGTAAACAGATTTACATAAACGCCAGCTACACCACCTCTCGCATCGATGAACAAGGCCGCACTTACGATTGCTGACCGGATCGCCCGGGCCCAGCCCGCGCTGAGCCGTACTCAGCACAAGATGGCCGAGTATGTGCTGGCGCACCAGTTCCGCGCCGCCACCATGACCATCGACGAATTCGCGGCGGCGGTGGGGGTTTCGGTAGCCACGGCCAACCGCTTCGCGCGCGCCCTGGACCTGCCGGGCTACCCGCAGTTCCGCGCCGAACTGGCGCGCGGCTTCGAGGCCGCGCTGGAACCCGTGGAAAAGCTGCGCACCGAGCTCGCGCATTCCGCCAGCGCCGTGCAGATCTTCGCCGCCACGCTGGAAGAAGACATCCGCAACGCTCAGCGTAATCTGCAGTCGCTGGATGCCACCGCCTGCGAGCAGGCAGTAGAAGCCATCCTGGCCGCCGACCGCGTCTTCATCATCGGTTTCGGCGCCAGCGGTTTCCTGGCCGGCCTGTTGCAGCGCGGCCTGTGCATGCACCTGCATTCCGTCGAATCGCTGGCCGGTCCCGGCGGCGTGTCGCACGCGGCGCGCCAGATGGCGCGGATGACGGCTAAGGACCTGGTGATCGCCATCGGCTTTCCGCGCTACCTGGCCGACACGGTGACCCTGGCCGGCGCGGCCAAGCAGGCCGGCGTGCCGGTGCTGGTGCTGACCGACAAGCCCACGTCTCCGCTGGCGCCCACGGCTTCCGTGGTGCTGTACGCGTACTCCGCGCGCCAGCTGATTCCCAATTCCGAAACCGCTGCGCTGGGGCTGATTGAAGCCCTGTCCTCGGCAGTGGCCTATCGGGCCAAGAATTCCGTCGCGGCCGCCGCTGGGGTGACCCAGTCCGTCATGCCGTGGCTCATCCATGGAGTAGGTAAACGATGATTCAACCCGTGATCGCGATTCACGGTGGCGCTGGCGCGATGTCCCGCGCCGCCATGTCGCCCGAGAAAGAACAGGAGTACCTGAGCGCGCTGGAATCCATCCTGACTGCCGGGCAGGCCGTGCTGGCCCGCGGCGGCAGCGCCCTGGACGCCGTGACGGAAGCCGTGCGCCTGCTGGAAGACTGTCCGCTGTTCAATGCCGGCCATGGCGCCGTATTTACCAGCGCCGCCACGCATGAGCTGGACGCCGCCATCATGGACGGCGCCACGCTGCGCTCGGGCGCGATCGCCGGCGTGCACCGCGTGCGCAACCCGATCTTCGCCGCGCGCAAGGTCATGGAAAACAGCAAGCACGTGTTCTTCGTGGGCGAGGGCGCCGAAGCCTACGCCAAGCAAGAGGGCGTGGAACTGGTCGATCCTTCGTATTTCTCCACCGAAGCCCGCCGCGAGCAGCTGCTGCGCGTGCAGCGCGAAACGCCGGAAGCGGCAGTGCTGGATCACGACGGCCAGGCCCTGGTCGCGCGCGGCCAGCCCGCACCGGCCGATCCGCTGGATGCGGACAAGAAGTTCGGCACGGTGGGCGCTGTGGCGGTGGATGCGCAGGGCAACCTGGCCGCGGCCACGTCGACCGGCGGCATCACCAACAAGCAGGTCGGCCGCGTGGGTGATGCGCCGCTGATCGGCGCCGGCACCTATGCCAGCAACAAGACCTGCGCCGTGTCCACCACGGGCACCGGCGAAATGTTCATCCGCATGGTTGCCGCCTACGACGTGGCGGCCCAGATGGAATATTGCGGCGCGTCGCTGGAAGCGGCCGCCGATCGCGTCGTGCATGAAAAGCTGCCCACCATCGACGGCAAGGGCGGCTTGGTGGCCGTTGACGCCCAGGGCAATGTGGCCTTGCCGTTCAACACGGAAGGCATGTATCGGGGTTACGCCCGCGTCGGCGAGAAGCCGGTCACCGCTATCTACCGATAAGCGGCGGCGGGTTCGTTTTTTCAGTATTTGGGGAATCAAAAGAGATGGTTGATCGCGCAAACAGCCTGGCGCTGCCGGAAAACCGCGTGGTCCAGGTCGACGACCTGACGGTGCGCTTCGTGGGATCGGAGCGTACGGTCGAAGCCGTGCGCAATCTGTCGTTCCATGTGGACCGGGGCGAGACCCTGGCCATCGTGGGCGAATCGGGTTCGGGCAAATCGGTGACGTCCCTGGCGCTCATGCGTCTGGTGGAACATGGCGGCGGGCGCATCGCCCAGGGCAGCATGGCCCTGCGGCGGCGCAACGGTTCCGTGATCGACCTGGCCGGATCGAGCCAACGCGTCATGCGCAATGTGCGCGGCGCGGACATGGCCATGATCTTCCAGGAGCCGATGACCTCCTTGAACCCGGTCTTCACCGCCGGCGACCAGATCGCCGAATCGATCCGCCAGCACCAGGGCAAGGACGCCGCGGCCGCTCGCGCCGAGGCGCTGCGCATGCTGGAGCAGGTGCGCATTCCGGAAGCCAAGTCGGTGCTGGACCGCTACCCGCACCAGTTGTCGGGCGGCATGCGCCAGCGCGTGATGATCGCCATGGCGCTGGCCTGCAAGCCGGCGCTGCTGATCGCCGACGAACCCACCACCGCGCTGGACGTCACCATCCAGGCGCAGATCCTGCAACTGATCCGCCAGCTGCAGGAAGAAATGCACATGGGCGTGGTGTTCATCACCCACGACATGGGCGTGGTCGCCGAAGTGGCCGATCGCGTGCTGGTCATGTACCGCGGCGACAAGGTCGAGGAAGGCCCGTCCGAGCAGGTGTTCGCTTCGCCGCAGCACAGCTACACCAAGGCGCTGCTGTCGGCCGTGCCGAAGCTGGGCGCCATGCAGGGCACCGATCTGCCGGCGCGCTTTCCGCTGCTGCAGGCCGAGGGCCAGGCCCAGCCTGAAGCCGCTCCCGTCAGCGCGCAGCCCGCGCCGGACGCCAAGCGCGAGCCCATCCTCAGCGTACGCAAGCTGGTTACCCGCTTCGATCTGCGCGGCGGCATCATGAGCCGCGTGCAGCGCCGCGTGCACGCCGTGGAGCAAGTCAGCTTCGACCTGTATCCCGGCGAGACGCTGTCGCTGGTGGGCGAATCCGGTTGCGGCAAGTCCACCACCGGCCGTTCGCTGCTGCGTCTGGTGGACAGCCAGGGCGGCGAGATCCGCTTCGGCGGCCGCGACATCGTGCGCCTGAAGAACACCGAGCTTCAGTCCCTGCGCCGCGACATCCAGTTCGTGTTCCAGGATCCGTTCGCCTCGCTGGACCCGCGCGTGACGGTTGGCTTCTCCATCATGGAGCCGCTGCTGGTGCACGGCGTGGCCAAGGGCCGCGACGCCGAACGCCGCGTGGCCGAATTGCTGGAGCGGGTGGGCTTGCCGGCGGAAATGGCGCAGCGCTATCCGCACGAATTCTCCGGCGGCCAGCGCCAGCGCATCTGCATTGCGCGCGCCCTGGCCCTGAACCCCAAGGTCGTGATCGCGGACGAATCGGTGTCGGCGCTGGACGTGTCGATCCAGGCGCAGATCGTGAACCTGCTGATCGACCTGCAGCGCGACATGGGCATTTCCTTCCTGTTCATCTCGCACGACATGGCCGTGGTCGAGCGCGTCAGCCATCGCGTGGCCGTGATGTACCTGGGCCAGATCGTGGAGATCGGCCCGCGCCGCGCCATTTTCGAGAATCCGCAGCACCCTTACACCAAGAAGCTGATGTCCGCCGTGCCGATCGCCGATCCGGCGCGCCGCCACATGAAGCGCACGCTGTTGTCCGACGAAATCCCCAGCCCCATCCGCAAGCTCGACGACGAGCCGGTGGTGCAGCCGCTGGTGCAGGTCGGAACGGATCACTTCGTCGCCCGGCATCCGGTCGGCGGAGCGTATTGAGTCAGTTGACGTACTTGTTTTTCTTCCACCAAACCCCCTAATTCCTTACGGAACCAGGAGTTGCAATGATGAAAGTTCTGCGCCCCACCAAACTGATGGCCGCCGCCGCGCTGGCCTTCGGCGTGATCGCGTCGCCGCTGGCGCATGCCGCCAAGGACGTGACGTTCGCCGTCTCCATCGCGCTGGAAACGCTCGATCCGTACAACACCAACAGCACGCTGAACCAGGCGGCCGGCAAGGCCTACTACGAAGGCCTGTTTGAATTCGACAAGGACCTGAAGGTCCAGAAGGTGCTGGCCACCGACTACACCGTTAGCGAAGACGGCCTGGTCTACACGTTCACGCTGCGTCCCGGCGTGAAGTTCCACGACGGCACCGATTTCAACGCCGAAGCCGTCAAGATCAACTTCGACCGCCCGGCCAACCCGGACAACCGCCTGTCGCGCTACATCCAGTTCAGCGTCATCGAAAAGACCGAAGTGGTCGATCCGATGACCATCAAGATCACGCTGAAGAAGCCGTTCTCGGCCTTCATCAACGCGCTGGCCCACCCGGCCGCCATGATGATCTCGCCCGCTGCCCTGGCCAAGTACGGCAAGGAAATCGGCTTCCACCCCGTGGGCACCGGTCCCTTCGAATTCGTCGAATGGAAGCCGGCCGAGTACCTGAAGGTCAAGAAGTTCGACGGCTACTGGAAGAAGGGCTACCCCAAGGTCGATACGCTGACCTTCCGCACCGTGACCGACAACAATACCCGCGCCGCCGTGGTGCAGACGGGGGAGGCGCAGTTCGCTTTCCCGGTGCCGTTCGAGCAGGCCGCCGTGCTGAAGAAGAACGACAAGCTGGACGTGGTCGATCACCAGAACTCGATCATGGCGCGCTACCTGTCGATGAACACGCAGCAAAAGCCGTTCGACAACGTCAAGGTGCGTGAAGCCATCAACTACGCCATCAACAAGGAAGCCCTGGCCAAGGTCGCTTTCTCGGGTTACGCCACCATTGTGGACGGCGTGGTGCCGACGGGCGTGGACTTCGCCCACAAGACGGGTCCGTGGCCCTACGACATCAAGAAGGCCAAGGCGTTGCTGGCTGAAGCCGGCTACCCCAACGGCTTCGAAAGCCAGCTGTGGTCCGCCTATAACGACGGCACCTCGGTGAAGGTGGTCCAGTTCCTGCAGCAGCAGCTGGCGCAAGTCGGCATCAAGGTGTCGGTCGAAGTGCTGGAATCGGGCCAACGCGTGCAACGCGTGCAGCAGGTGCAGAAGCCTGAGGACGCCAAGGTCCGCATGTACTACGCCGGCTGGTCGTCCTCGACCGGCGAAGCCGACTGGGGCCTGCGTCCGCTGCTGACCACCGCCGCCTTCCCGCCGGTGCTCAACAACGTGTCGTATTACTCGAACAAGTCGGTGGACGACGGCATCCAGCAAGCCCTGGCCACGACCGACCGCGCCAAGAAGACCGAAATCTACAAGAACGTTCAGGAAACCATCTGGAAGGACGCCCCGTGGGCCTTCCTGGTGACCCAGAACAACCTGTACGTGAAGTCGAAGAACCTGTCGGGCGTGTACGTTGAGCCGGACACCTCGTTCTGGTTCGGCGACATCGATCTGAAGCAGTAAATCTGGCGGTAACTCTCGGGGCCTGCGCGCCCCTGTAAGGCCACATACGGCGGGGGCGCGGTGTCCCCGCCGATGTTGCAGGAATTTCAATGCTGACCTACATCGTCAAACGTCTTTTGGGCATGATCCCCACGCTGCTGCTGGTGGCCGTGGTCGTGTTCCTGTTTGTGCACATGCTTCCGGGCGACCCGGCGCGACTGGCCGCGGGCCAGGAGGCCGACCAGCAAACCGTCGAGCTCGTGCGCAAGGAACTTGGGCTGGATCTGCCCCTGCCGCAGCAGTTCGTGCGCTACTTCAGCCACATGCTGCAAGGCGACCTGGGTACCTCCTTGCGTACCAAGCGCCCCGTCTCGACCGAAATCGCCGACCGTTTCATGCCCACCCTGTGGCTGACGCTTGCCAGCATGGTCTGGTCAGTGTCCTTCGGCATGATCATCGGCATCGTGTCGGCGGTATGGCGCAATCGCTGGCCCGACCGTCTCGGCATGACGCTGGCGGTGTCCGGCATCTCGTTCCCCGCGTTCGCGCTGGGCATGATGCTGATGCAGGTGTTCTCCGTGAATCTGGGCTGGCTGCCTACCGTGGGCGCCTCGACCTGGCAACACTACATTCTTCCGTCCATCACGCTGGGCGCCGCAGTGGCTGCCGTGATGGCGCGTTTCACCCGGGCTTCCTTCGTGGAAGTCATCCAGGAAGACTTCGTGCGGACCGCCCGCGCCAAGGGCCTGACCGAGCGCCGCGTCGTGATCAAGCACGCGCTGCGCAATGCGCTGATCCCCGTCGTCACCATGATGGGCCTGCAGTTCGGCTTCCTGCTGGGCGGCTCGATCGTGGTCGAGACCGTGTTCAACTGGCCCGGCCTAGGCCGTCTGCTGGTGGACGCCGTGACCCAGCGCGACTATCCGGTGATCCAGGGCCTGGTGCTGCTGTTCTCGCTGGAATTCATCCTGATCAACCTGATTGTCGACGTGCTCTATGGCGTCATCAATCCCAGCATCCGTTACAAGTGAGGCGGCCATGAGCAACACGACACCCGCCACGACCATCGCCGCCGCTCCCAAGAACGACGTGCGCACGCCCGCCACCGAGTTCTGGCGCAAATTCAAGAAGCAGAAGCTCGCCGTCGGCGCCGGCATCTTCGTCCTGCTGTTGGTCGTCGTCGCGATCTTCGCGCCGTGGATCGTGCCGTTCGACGCGGAGAACTTCTTCGACTACGACGCCCTGAACGCCGGGCCTTCCACCACCCATTGGCTGGGCGTGGATTCGCTGGGCCGCGACATCTTCAGCCGCATCATCATGGGCGCGCGCATTTCGCTGGCCGCGGGCTTCCTGTCGGTCGCCATGGGCGCCGTCGTCGGCACCTTCATGGGCCTGATGGCGGGCTACTACGAAGGCTGGTGGGAGCGCATCACGATGCGGATCTCCGACGTGCTGCTGGCGTTCCCCGGCATGCTGCTGGCCATCGGCGTGGTCGCCATCCTGGGTTCCAGCATGATCAACGTGATCGTGGCCGTGGCTGTTTTCAGCGTGCCGGCGTTTGCCCGCCTGGTGCGCGGCAACACGCTGTCGATCAAGCAGATGACCTACGTCGAAGCGGTCAAGAGCGTGGGCGCGTCCGACTGGACCATCATCATGCGCCACATCCTGCCCGGCACGATCTCGCCCATCGTGGTGTACGGCACGATGCGCATCGGCACCTCCATCATCACCGCGGCCAGCCTGTCGTTCCTGGGCATGGGCGCATCGCCTCCCACCCCGGAGTGGGGCGCGATGCTGAACGAAGCGCGCGCCGACATGGTGATTGCCCCGCACGTGGCGATCTTCCCGGCGCTGGCGATCTTCCTGACCGTTCTGGCGTTCAACCTGCTGGGCGACGGCCTGCGCGACGCGCTCGATCCCAAGATCGACCGCAAGTAAGCCTGCCGCCGGAACTCCCTGGAGGGCCGGCATGGAGGGCGGTTATTTCCGCCGCCGCCCCAGTCCGCCACGCGCTGCCAAGTGCGCGTCGCGGACCCCGGGCGGCGGCGTTTTGCATTCTGGAGCGTGGCGACACGTAGCGAACATGGACAAACAAGCGCTGGACCTCCCCCGCATCGGCGTACTGCCCTCGGGACCGCTGGATTCGATCTGCGACGTGGGCGAGGTCACCGTCGGCCACCGCACGCTGGCCGATGGCCCGCTGCAGACCGGCGTGACCGTGGTGCGTCCGCATGGCGGCGATCCCTATCTGGACAAGGCGCCGGCCGCCGCGACCATCTTGAACGGCTTCGGCAAGAGCATCGGGCTGGTCCAGGTGCAGGAGCTGGGCGTGCTGGAAACGCCCATCGCGCTGACCAACACCTTTGGCGTGGGCACGGTGGCGAACGCGCAGATCCGCGCCGCGGTCGCAGCCAACCCCGGCATCGGCCGGGGCATGGCTACCGTCAATCCGCTGGTCTTCGAGTGCAACGATGGTTATCTGAACGACATCCAGGCGCTGGCGGTGCAGGAATCGCATTACGCCGAAGCCCTGGCTGCGGCGGGCAAACAGTTCGAGCAGGGCGCGGTAGGCGCCGGCCGGGGTATGTCCTGCTTTTCGTTCAAGGGCGGCATCGGCTCGGCTTCGCGCGTGGCGTCGATCCAGGCGGGGCCGCGCTACACGGTCGGGGCGCTGGTGCTGTCCAACTTCGGCCGCCTGCCCAACCTGACCGTGGCGGGCCGGCCCTTCGGCCGCCGGCTGGCGCAGCAGCTGGACCAAAGCCTGGCGCAAGCGGGCGAGAACGCCGCCATCGTGCCGGAGAAGGGCTCCATCATCCTGCTGCTGGCGACCGACGCGCCGCTGGACTCGCGCCAGTTGCGCCGCCTGTCGCTGCGGGCGGGGGCGGGGCTGGCCCGCACCGGCTCGG
Organism: Achromobacter sp.; assembly: GCF_049647645.1. Classification (GTDB taxonomy): domain Bacteria; phylum Pseudomonadota; class Gammaproteobacteria; order Burkholderiales; family Burkholderiaceae_B; genus Achromobacter. Next base: position 17,047 of record NZ_JBARYB010000091.1, on the reverse strand, counting down.
TGTTCGGCCACGGCAGCGGCGACATCGCGCTGGCGTTTTCCACGGCCTACACGGTGCCGCAACTGCCCGAGCAACCCATGCCGGCGGTGGCGATGCTGCACGAAGCCCGCATCGATCCCCTGTTCGAAGCCGCCGCCGAGGCCTGCGAACAGGCCATCATTTCCGCGCTCTGGCATGCCGATGGCGTGACCGGGCGCGACGGCAACCACCGCGCCGCGATCCGCGACGCGGCGCCGCAATGGCGCCAGTGGCTCGCCGACACTGAATTCTGAAATCCCCCAAGGCTGATTCCATGAAGATCCTGATCTCCACCGATATCGAAGGCGTCGCCGGCGTCTTCCATTCCGAACAAGTGCGTGCCGGCAACGGCGAATACGAGCGCGCCCGCGCCTGGATGACCGCCGAGGCCAATGCGGCCGTGCAAGGCGCCATCGCCGGCGGCGCCGAAGAGATTCTCGTCAACGATTCGCATGGCGGCTTTCGCAACCTGCTGCCCGACGGCTTGGACGAGCGCGCCCGCCTGGTACTGGGCAAGCCGCGCTACCTCGGCATGATGGGCGGGCTGGAAGAGGGCTGCGACGCCGTCTTCATGATCGGCTACCACTCGCGCTCGCAAGGCCGCGGCATCCTGGCCCACACCATCAACAGCTTCGCCTTCGCCCGCGTGATGATCAACGGCATGGAACTGGGCGAGGCCGGCCTGTACGGCGCGCTGGCGGGCGAAATGGGCGTGCCCGTCATCCTGGGCACCGGCGACGACGCCTTCATCGCGGAAACCCGCGACACCTTCCCGGGCGCGGAATGGGTACAGACCAAGGTGGCCCATGGGCAGGGCAGCGGCGTGACCCTGTCGCCGGCAGCCTCGCGCCGCGCGATCGCCGCCGCCGCCGAGACCGCCGTGCGTAATCTCAAGAAAGGGGGAGCGGTTCCTTTCCGCATTCCCGCCCCTATAGAATGCCGGTTGCAGACGCAGAGCTCGGCATTGGCCGACCTGTTCTGCATGTGGCCCACGCTGGAACGCGTGGACGGCGTGACCTTGCGATTCACCACGGATAGCATGCAGTCCGCTGTCCGCACGCTGAACAGCCTGGCCGCCATGTCTTTCATGTTGCGCTAAGGATCCCATCCCCCATGTCTAGCACCGACGCCCGTATCGCCCAATTGCGGCAGGCCATGAGCCGCCGCGGCCTGTCCGCCTATGTCGTTCCCTCCTCGGACCCGCACCTGTCCGAGTACCTGCCCGCGCGCTGGCAGGGGCGGCGCTGGCTGTCCGGCTTCACGGGCTCGGTGGGCACGCTGGTAGTCACGGCCGATTTTGCCGGCTTGTGGGTGGACAGCCGCTATTGGGTGCAGGCCGAAGCGCAGCTGGCCGGCACCGGCGTGCAGCTGATGAAGATCGCGCTGGCGACCACGCCAGGCCACGTGGACTGGCTGGCCGCCAATACGAAGGCGGGCGAGGTCATCGGGGTGGACGGACAGGTGCTGGGCCTGGGCGCTTTCCGCGCCCTGTCGGCGGCCGCGGCCTCCTCCGGCGCCATCCTGGAAATCCGTGAGGATCTGTTGGACGAAGTCTGGACGGACCGCGCCGGCCTGCCTGGCGCCGCCATCTATGAACACGTGGCCCCCGAGGCCTGCGTAACCCGCGCCGACAAGCTGGCGCGGGTGCGCGAGGCCATGCGCGCGCATGGCGCCGACGTGCATTTCATCAGCACCCTGGACGACATCGCCTGGCTCTTCAACCTGCGCGGTGCGGACGTGGACTACAACCCGGTGTTCGTCGGCCATGCGCTGATCGGCCTGGACCACGCCACGCTGTTCGTGGCCGACGGCAAGATCGACGCCGCCCTGCGCGCCGTCCTGGCGGCCGACGGTGTGGAAGTGGCCGGCTATGCCCAGGCCGCCGACGCGCTGGCCTCGCTGGAACTGGACCAGAAGCTGCTGATCGATCCGGCCCGCGTGACCTGCGGCGTGTTCCACGCCATGGATCCCGCCGTGCCGCGGATCGAAGCCATCAACCCGTCCACGTTGCTGAAGTCGCGCAAGACCGACGCCGAACTGGCGAATGTGCGCCAGGCCATGGCGCAGGACGGCGCCGCGCTCTGTGAATTTTTCGCCTGGTTTGAAGGCGCGCTGGGCAATGAAACCATCACCGAGCTGACCATCGACGAGCAGATCACCGCCGCCCGCGCGCGCCGGCCCGCCTACGTCTGCCCCAGCTTCGCCACCATTGCCGGCTTCAACGCCAACGGCGCGATGCCGCACTACCGCGCCACTCAGGAATCGCACGCGACCATCGAAGGCGATGGCCTGCTGCTGATCGACTCGGGCGGCCAGTTCCTGGGCGGCACCACCGACATCACCCGCGTGGTCGCGGTGGGCACGCCCAGCGCCGACCAGAAGGTGGACTTCACGCTGGTGCTCAAGGGCATGATCGCGTTGTCGCGCGCCTCGTTCCCGCGCGGCACGCCTTCGCCCATGCTGGATGCCATCGCGCGCGCTCCCATCTGGGAAGGCGGCGCGGAATACGGCCACGGCACGGGCCATGGCGTGGGTTACTTCCTGAACGTGCACGAAGGCCCGCAGGTCATTTCCTACCGCGCAATGCCCGGTCCGCACACCGCGATGGAACCGGGCATGATCACCTCCAACGAGCCGGGCATCTACCGGCCGGGCCGCTGGGGCGTGCGCATCGAGAACCTGGTCGCCAACCGCAGCTGGCTGACCTCCGAACTCGGCGAATTCCTGTGCTTTGAAACGTTGACGCTGTGCCCGATCGACACGCGCTGCATCGAACCGTCGCTGCTGCGCGCTGATGAAGTCGCCTGGCTCAACGACTACCACAAGACGGTGTTCGAGCGCCTGTCGCCGCTGGTCGCAGGAGAGGCGCTGGCCTGGCTGGAGCGCCGCACCGCGGCGATCTGAACCGCTTCGTGAGCGCATGAAAAAGGCCGCTGATGCGAATCAGCGGCCTTTTCTTGTTCGGCCGAGTCAGCCTTGCGGCGCGACAGTCTTGGCGCCGCGGTACAGCACCAGCCTGCCTATCACGCAGCCCAGGGCCAGCAGCGCGCCGTAGGCCAACAGCGTCATGGCGGCGGCAGCATGGGATTCCGAGGCGCGGATCAACTGGCCCCAGGTCATCGCCCGGACGACCAGGAATCCCAGGCCTATGCCCAACCCCTGGGCCAACCAGAATGCGATGCTGCCGTGGGCAACGGCCCGTCCAAATCGGGCCGTGCCGATCGGATGCGGCAGGGTTTTGAGGCAGACCAGGACGCACAGCGCCAGCAGGGCCGCGGGCAGGGCCAGATAGCCCAGCGCGAATTCGGTCCAACCTGCGCCCGGGGCCTGCATCTGCAGGAAACTGCCCACCGAGATTGAAACGGTCAGTTGCCAGACCAGCACGGTCAGCCCGGTAACCCAGGCGGCGTGGCGCCGTTCGTAGGCGGGGCCGCCGGCCGGGCCTGCGGGTTGCACGGTCCAGGCGGCAATGCGCACGATGACGCAGATGCCGATGATCTCCAGCACGATGCTCACGAGCTTGGTGATGATGTTCAGCGTCAGGAACTGCCCGATCATGCCGAAGCCGAGTCGTTCCTGCAGCATGTCGCGGTTGTCCATGACGACGCGCATCAGCGTGTTCTGCAGGAAGGCCATTCCCGCCGCCACGGCCAGGGTGTAGAGCAGAAACAGGGCAATGAAAGTGCCGTACAGCTTGCGGGGTTCGTCAACCGCCGTGGTGTCATGGCGCGCCAGCCAGCCGCTCATGGCCCCCCAGGTGGTCAATCCGGCGATTGCCGCTCCTGCGACGATATGGGCGAGGAGCGGCGCCAGGAACTGGGGTTGGCTGTACATCTCCCGCATTTGCTCCAAGCCGGGCAGGGCGAGCAGGCTATAGGACTGGACCAGCGCTGAGTAGGCCAGCCGCAGGAAAACGGCGGTCAGCGCCAGGCGCCAGGCGAGCGAGTAGGAGGATCGGGCGGGATCGGTCATCGGCGGAGAGAGGAAGTGTTGAGAAAAAACAGCAACCGAAAAAATAGGGATCGAACATAGCACGGCGCCGCACCGCGCCACGCAAGGCGATGGCCCTCGCGCCCATTCGAGTGCTGCCAAATGTTACGCCCCGAGGCTAGGGGAAAACCCAAATAAGCTCCGCCTCCCGGCTATAATCCAAATTTCCCGCACGCGCCCGCTCGTCCCGGGTGCTCATTACGATGACCAAATACGTATTTGTCACCGGCGGTGTGGTGTCTTCCCTGGGCAAAGGCATCGCCGCTGCGTCGCTCGCCGCTATTCTCGAGTCGCGTGGCCTGCAAGTCACCATGCTGAAGCTCGACCCGTACATCAACGTCGACCCGGGCACCATGAGCCCGTTCCAGCATGGCGAGGTGTTCGTCACGGAAGACGGCGCCGAAACCGACCTGGACCTTGGCCACTACGAGCGTTTCATTTCGGCTCGCATGCACAAGGTGAACAACTTCACCACCGGCCAGATCTACGAATCCGTGCTCCGCAAGGAGCGCCGCGGCGATTACCTGGGCAAGACCGTCCAGGTCATTCCGCACATCACCAACGAAATCCAGGACTTCATCGCCCGTGGCGCCGAAGCCGGCTGGAATGGCAACACCGACGTCGCGATCGTTGAGATCGGCGGCACGGTCGGCGACATCGAGTCCCTGCCGTTCCTGGAGGCCGCGCGCCAGATGAGCCTGCGCATGGGCCGCAACAACGCCGCCTTCGTGCACCTGACCCTGGTGCCCTTCATCGCGTCGGCTGGTGAACTCAAGACCAAGCCGACCCAGCACTCGGTGCAGAAGCTGCGCGAAATCGGCATCTACCCGAATGCGCTGTTGTGCCGCGCCGACCGCCGCATCCCGGACGACGAGCGCGCCAAGATCTCGATGTTCTCCAACGTGCCCCTGGACGCGGTCATCTCCGTCTGGGACGCCGACTCGATCTACAAGATCCCGGCCATGCTGCACAAGCAGGGCGTGGACAACATCGTCTGCGAAGCGCTGGGCCTGACCCCGCCGCCGGCTGACCTGTCCATGTGGGACAACCTGGTCGAGGCGCTGGAGCATCCGCAGCACCAGCTCACCATCGGCATGGTCGGCAAGTACGTCGACCTGACCGAGTCGTACAAGTCGCTGACGGAAGCCCTGGTTCACGCCGGCATCCACACGCGCTCGAAGATCAACATCGAGTACATCGACTCCGAAGACATCGAAACCCGCGGCACCGATCAGCTCAAGCACCTGGACGCCATCCTGGTTCCGGGCGGCTTCGGCAAGCGCGGCACCGAAGGCAAGATCGCCGCGATACGCTACGCCCGTGAAAACGGCGTGCCTTACCTGGGCATCTGCCTGGGCATGCAGCTGGCCGTCATCGAGTTCGCGCGCCACGTCGCCGGCCTGGGCGGCGCCAACAGCACGGAATTCGATCCTTCGGCTCCGCACCCCGTGGTGGCTTTGATCACCGAATGGATGGACCGCGAAGGCAAGGTCGAAAAGCGCGACAACTCGTCCGACCTGGGTGGCACGATGCGCAAGGGCGCCCAACGCGTGCCGATCAAGCCGGGCACCCGCGCGCAGACCATCTATGGCGACGAAGTGAACGAACGTCACCGCCATCGCTACGAGGTCAACAACGTCTACGTGCCGCGCCTGGAAGAGGCCGGCATGGTGATCAGCGCCCGCACGCCGACCGAGAACTTGCCGGAAATGATGGAATTGCCCGACCATCCGTGGTTTGTGGGCGTGCAGTTCCACCCCGAGTTCACGTCCACTCCGCGTGACGGCCACCCGTTGTTCAGCAGCTATATCCGCGCCGCCATCGAGCAGAAGGCTCGCCGCGGCCAGGAGGCGTAATGCGCGCCTGCGGTCTGGAGTTCCGTAAGCGGATCTTCGGGACCGCGGGCCGCCGCCCCAGCGCCGCCCTGTACGGCGGCGCTGCTTTCGGATACAACCAATTAGCATCGGATATGCGTCGCCCGGCCGCCTTGCGCGACACTGGCGGCATTGCCGTATCCGGCGTCAGACCGAAACCAACGCAACTGCTCTGAAGGAACCCCATGAGTGCCTACCTCATCGCCGACGTCTCAGTGACCAAGCCCGCGCAGTACGAGGATTACAAGCGTCTGTCCACGCTCGCGATGCGCGCGTACGATGCGAAGATCCTGGTGCGCGGCGGCGATTCCAGGCACCTCGAGGGCCGTGAGCCTGGTCGTACCGTCGTCATGGAGTTTCCCTCCATGACCGCGGCCCAGGCTTTCTACGACTCCTGGCAGTACCGCCGCGCCCGCAATGCCCGCGAAGGTGCGGCTGTCATGAATATGTTTATCGTTCAGGGAATGTAAAGTCATGAGTGCTATCGTCGATATCATCGGCCGCGAGATTCTGGATTCGCGCGGCAACCCCACCGTCGAATGCGATGTGCTGCTGGAGTCCGGCGCCATGGGCCGCGCGGCCGTGCCGTCGGGCGCCTCTACCGGCGCGCGCGAAGCCATCGAGCTGCGCGACGGCGACAAGAGCCGCTATCTGGGCAAGGGCGTGCTGCGCGCCGTCGAGAACCTGAATACGGAAATCTCGGAAGCCCTGATGGGCCTGGACGCCCAGGAACAGACCTTCGTCGATCGCACCCTGATCGAGCTGGACGGCACCGAATCCAAGGAACGCCTGGGCGCCAACGCCATCCTCGCCGCCTCCATGGCCGTGGCCCGCGCCGCCGCCGACGAGTCGGGCCTGTCCCTGTATCGCTACTTCGGCGGCAGCGGCCCCATGAGCATGCCCGTGCCGATGATGAACGTCATCAACGGCGGCGCGCACGCCAACAACACGCTGGACCTGCAGGAATTGATGATTCTGCCGGTGGGCGCAGGCAGCTTCCGCGAAGCCCTGCGCTGGGGCGCCGAAGTCTTCCACATGCTCAAGAAGCTGATCCACGGCCAGGGCATGTCCACGGCCGTGGGCGACGAGGGCGGTTTCGCCCCCAACGTGCCCAGCCACGAGGCCGCCATCCAGCTGATCCTGAAGGCCATCACCGAAGCCGGCTACGAGCCGGGCACGCAGATCGCCCTGGGCCTGGATTGCGCCAGCTCCGAGTTCTACCGCGACGGCAAGTACACGCTGGCCGGCGAAGGCGGCATCTCGCTGTCCTCGCAGGAATTCACCAACCTGCTGGCCACCTGGTGCGACAAGTACCCCATCATCTCCATCGAAGACGGCATGGCTGAAAACGACTGGGATGGTTGGAAGCTGCTGACCGACCAGTTGGGCAAGAAGGTGCAGTTGGTGGGCGACGACCTGTTCGTCACCAACACCAAGATCCTGCGCGAAGGCATCCAGAAGGGCGTGGCCAACTCGATCCTCATCAAGATCAACCAGATCGGCACCTTGACCGAGACCTTCGCCGCCATCGAAATGGCCAAGCGCGCCGGCTACACCGCCGTCGTGTCGCACCGTTCGGGCGAAACCGAGGACTCCACCATCGCCGACATCGCCGTGGCGACCAACGCGATGCAGATCAAGACGGGTTCGCTGTCCCGTTCGGACCGCATGGCCAAGTACAACCAGCTCCTGCGCATCGAGGAAGAGCTGGCTGAAGTCGCGTCGTATCCGGGCCTGGAAGCTTTCTACAACCTGCGTTGATGACAAGCTCGGCCCTGGGCGCAAACCCGGGGCCGCATCCACGCCACGACTGCTGAGGGTTCCCGCGTATGCGCCTGTTGTTCCTGGTGCTGTTCGTGCTGCTAGGCCTGATCCAATACCCGCTGTGGCTGGGTAAGGGCGGGTGGTTCAAGGTCTGGGATCTGCAACGCCAGGTGGCGGAGCAGCGCGAGACCAACGAAGGCCTGCGCGCGCGCAATGCCGCGCTTGAAGCGGAAGTGCGTGACCTCGAAGGCGGCTCCGGCGCCATCGAGGAACGCGCCCGCGGCGAACTGGGCATGATGCGCGAAGGCGAGGTGTTCGTGCACATCCTGCCGCAGAACACCCCGGCTCCGGCGGGCGGCGCCTCCCTGGCTGCCGATGCCGCGGCCAAGCCGGCCGCGCCCGCGCGTGCCAGCGCACCCGCCGCGCGTCCGGCGGCTGCGGCTCCCAAGCCCGCCAATCAGGTCAACGCCCGGCACTGAGCGTCGGCCGCCGTTCCTGTTCATTCCCCGTTTGGTTCAGCCGCAGCGTAGGCTGCGGCACTCGCCGTACACGATGCCGGCGGGTTGCGGCATTCTGCGCGCCCAATCCACAGGGTGCGAGTGCATCTCCGTTTCCAACTCCATGCGCAAGGGCAGCAGGCCCTTGGCCTGCGCGTTGCCGGCGTAGCTGTTGAGGTCGGGGCCGAGCGCGGCCAGCAGCACACGCATGGGCGGCAGCAGCGGTTTGTGCAGATAGGTCAGGCGCAATTTCAAGGTATTGGCGTGGAAGATGCTCTGGCCGCCCGGGCGCGGCGGCCGGCGCGCATGTTGCAGATCCTGGTAGCCGTTGTCGATGGCGCGCAGGCCTTCCGCCACGGGCACTTTGAGATCCGGGCGGGCGTGTTCGCGGAACGACTGCTGGTCGGGCAGCAGGACTTCGATGCGCCAGGGATGGGTGCCTGAAATGGCCGTCAGTTCAGCCAGCGTGTCGTTCTGGCGGCGGCGGGCGCCGGCTTGGCCGTGTGCATCGGCGTGGAGCGGCAGCAGGGCCTGCAGAAAGGCTGCCCGCATGCGTGCCGGATCGCCATGCCCGGTGGCGCCGGCGCGAGCCGCCTCCATCAGCGCCAGATAGGCCATCTGGCGCACGCCTTGCCAGCGGGCGGCCTCGATTGCCAGCAGGCCCAGCATCAGCACCAGCGCGGCCGCCACCGCGAATTCGATGGCGGCCGCGCCGCATTGCCGGCAGGAAGGGACATGAAAAAAGGCGGTCATGGCTGCGCAGTCTGGCGCAGGCATGGCCGCCTGTCGATGAGGATAAGCCGGCGTGTTGGAATTGTCCCGGCGGCGAGGCCGCCGGCACGGGGTCAGTGCACCGTGGGAGGTTCGTCCGCGGCGGGCGCCGCGCTGGACGAGAACAAGGTGGCGCAGTCGACGGAATCGAACTTGTACGGCGTGCCGCAGAAGTCGCAGGCCACGTCGACCTGGCCGCGTTCGGCCAGGATGCTGTTGACCTCTTCCTGGCCCAGCGTGCGCAGCATGCTGGCTACGCGTTCGCGGGTGCAGGGGCAGTGCCAGCGCACGGCCAGCGGATCGAACGCCACCAGGGTTTCTTCCCAGAACAGGCGATGGATCAGCGTGTCGATGTCGGTGGCCAGCAGTTCGTCATGCTTGATGGTGGCGGCCAGGGCGCAGGCGCGATCCCAGGTTTCGGCGGCGTTCTGCTCGGTGAGCGTAGGCGCGTCCGAACCGCCGTGGTACGGCAGGCGCTGGATCAGCATGCCCGTGGCATGGTCGGCGTTGGCGGCCAGCCAGAGGCGCGTGTCCAGCTGTTCGGAGGCCTTCATGTAGTGTTGCAGCGCCTCGGCCACGGTGTCGCCCTGCAGGGGCACGATGCCCTGGTAGGCCTGTTGGCCTGGCAGCTTGCGCTGCGGGTCCAGCACCACGATGAAACGGCCGTTGCCGCCCGGGTTCAGCAGGCTTTGCATGTTGCCGTCGCTGGGCACTTCGTGGCCTTCGCGCATCTTGACGGTAGCGCGCAGGCTCAGGTCGTTGCGGCATTCCACCACCAGCAGGGCGATGGGGCCGTCGCCCTGGATCTGCAACACCAGCGAGCCGTCGAACTTGATGTTGGCGGCCAGCAGGGTGGATGCCGCCACCAGTTCGCCCAACAGATGGGTGATGGCGGGGGGATAGTCGTGATTGGCCTGCACGGCCTTCCAGGTCGCCTCCAGGCGCACGGCCTGGATGCGGACGCTGCGGTCTTCGGTAAGGTATTTCTTGAGCTGATCGGTCATGGAGGAATGTTAGCCGATCGGGCCCGTCTATTCCCCCTGCCGCCAGCAGGGTCGAAGCGTTGCGCCAGGGCGCTCAGCCGATCCGTTTCAGGGCGGTCTTGTAGTGTTGGCCGCGCGCCACGTAATGGGCGGTGTTCTTGTGCAGGTTGGCGATTTCCTCGTCCGAGAGTTCGCGGACGACCTTGCCGATGCCGATGACCAGGGAATTGTCGGGGATGACGCGGTCTTCGGGGATGATGGCGCCGGCGCCGATCAGGCAGTTGCGGCCGATGACCGCGTTGTTCAGCACGATCGCCTGCATGCCGACCAGCGCGCCTTCATGGATGGTACAGCCGTGCAGCATGGCCTGATGGCCCACCGTCACGTTGGGGCCGATGGTCATGGGACAGCCGTCGTCCACGTGCAGCACGCTGCCTTCCTGGATATTGGTCCCGCTGCGGATGAGGATGGCGTCGTTGTCGCCGCGGATCGACACGTTGGACCAGATGCTGACGCCTGCCTCCAGCGTGACGTTGCCGATGATGTCGGCGCTGTCGGCCACATAGGCCGCCGGGTCGATGCGGGGGATCAGGTCGTCGAGCTGGTAAATGGGCATGCCTAGTTCTCCGGTTGCGGCGTCAGGCCTTGGGGGGCTTGTTGCGCGTCTGCAATGCCTGCGGTCGCCCGCGAGCGTTCTTCTTCGCGCAGGCGCAGGACGCGGCGCTGGATCTTGCCGGTGGTCGTCATGGGCAGCTCGTCGACGAATTCGATCTCCTTGGGGTACTCGTACGGGGCCAGGCGCTCGCGCACATGCTCCTGCAGGTTTTCGATGATGTCGTTGCGGTCGCGCTGCGCGAACTCCGGCGTCAGCACCACATAGGCCTTGACCAGGGCGCCGCGTTCTGTGTCCGGCTTGGGCACGACGGCGGCGTTGGCCACGGCCGGATGTCCGATCAGGCAGCTTTCGATTTCTCCGGGGCCGATCCGGTAGCCGGCGGATTTGAACACGTCGTCCGCGCGGCCCGCGTACCAGAGGTAGCCGTCGGCATCGACCGTCGCCAGGTCGCCCGTCAGGCACCAGTCGCCCTTGAACTTGGCCTGGGTCGCGGCTTCATTGCGCCAGTAGCCCAGGAACATCACCGGATCCGGGTAGCCATGGATATCGAGCCGGTTGACGGCGATCTCGCCGGTGGCGCCGGGCGCTACCGGCTTGCCGTCATCGTCCAGCACTGCGACGTTGTGGCCCGGGTATGGGCGGCCCATGCTGCCCGGCTTGGCGGGCCAGCGCTTCTGGCTGTTGCCGACCACGTAGTTCATTTCCGTCTGGCCGAACATTTCGTTGGGCGTTACGCCCAATGCCGACTGGCACCATTCGAAGACGGTTTCGCCCACGCTTTCCCCGGCGCTCATGATGGACCGCAAGGCCAGCTGGTAGCGGTTGCGCGGTTCCGGCACCGCTTTCATCATCATCTTGAGCGCGGTGGGAAAGAGGAAGGTGTTGGTGACCTGGTAGCGCTCCAGGAGTTCGAAGGCGCGTTCGACCGAGAAGCGGCCGCGCGTGCCGACGATGGGATGTCCGAAGTACAGGGTGGGCAGCAGGGCGTCCATCATGCCGCCGGTCCAGGCCCAGTCGGCAGGCGACCAGAACACGTCCGCGGGCTTGGGGAACCAGTCTTGGGACGCCACGAAGCCCGGCAGGTTGCCGATCAGGACGCTATGCGGCAGCAGCGCGCCCTTGGGGGCGCCGGTGGTGCCGGAGGTATAGAGCAGGATGGCCGGATCCGAGGAGCGGGTCTGGATCATCTTGAATTCGCTGGGCTGACGCGCCAGCAGGCTGCGCCAGGGCAATACGCGCTCGTCGGCGAAGCCGATGCCGATGATTTGCTGCAGTTGGGGGCAGTTGTCGCTTACCGCCAGCAGGTTGGCGCTGGAGGCGTGATCCACGATGGCGACGCGGGTTTCGGAGTCACGCAGGCGGCTTTCCAGGGCTTCCGGGCCGAACAGGGCGGACAGCGGCAGCACTACCGCGCCGACGCTGTAGATGGCCATGTGGGCCACCACGGTTTCGGGGCGTTGTCCCAACACCACACCGACGCGGTCGCCGCGCCCCACGCCCATTTTCACCAGGCCGTTGGCCAGCTGATTGGCCGCTTCCGCCAGGCGGGCATAGGTCCAGACCTCGCGGTTGCCGGACTCATCTTCGTAGTAGATGGCAATGCGCCGCGCATCCGGACTGCTGGATGCCCAGCGGTGGCAGCACGCTTCCGCGATGTTGAACTGGGTGGGTACCAGCCAGCGGAATGTTTGGTAGAGCGCCTGATATTGGTCGTTCATGGCCCTATGTTGTAAGCATGTTGCAGCGTGAACGGGTCAAGTTCGCCCGTTGCCCCAGATGCAAGCATGACCTAGAGGGCCGTGAACTGCAACATCCCCGTTGCGTAACGGGGACGCATACGGGTTATCACGGGTGTTTGCCTTGACGACGCAGCGCGGACGGCAGGGCCGGCAGCGTGAGCGAGCGGGGCGGACGGGTAGCAGGGTCGGCCTCGCGTTCCGCCGTGACGGCGGCCCAGTCCAGCAGCTGGAGCTGGCCGTCGTGGGTCTCCGCCAGGGCGGAAAGGCTTTCCACCCAGTCGCCGTCGTTGCAGTAGAGGATCTCGCCCACGTAGCGCAGTTCGGCCTTGTGGATATGGCCGCAGACCACGCCGTCCAGCCCTCTGCGCCGGGCTTCGCCCGCCAGCGCTTCCTCGAAGTCCGTGATGAAGGACACGGCGTTCTTGACCTTGTGCTTCAGGTATTGCGACAGGGACCAATAATGCAGTCCCAGGCGGTGGCGCAACCGGTTGAAATGATGGTTGATCCACAGCGCCAACTGGTAGAGCCCGTCGCCCAGGTGTGCCAGCCAGCGGCTGTGCTGGATGACGCCGTCGAACTGGTCGCCATGCAACACCAGCAGTCGCTCTCCCTTGGCGGTGACGTGCACGTCCTCGTCCAGGATCTCGATGTCGCCGAAGGCGTAGCCGGCGAACTCACGCGCGAATTCGTCGTGGTTTCCCGGGATGAACACGACCCGGGTGCCATTGCGCGCCTTGCGCAGGATGCGTTGGATGACGTCGTTGTGCGCCCGGGGCCAGTGCCAATGCTTGCGCAACTGCCAGCCGTCGACGATGTCCCCCACCAGGTAAAGCGTGTCGGAATCGTTGTGGTCGAGGAAGTCGAGGAGGAATTCCGCCTTGCACCCGGCGGTGCCCAGGTGAATATCGGAAATCCAGAGGGCGCGCCAGTGCGCGGGGCGGATCTCGTTCACGGTAGCTTTCCCAGGGACTGTGCTCATGCCTGGGAATGAAACCACCCGGCGATGACCGGAACATGAACGCCATGTGACGCTGTTGTGACCGCGCGCGGCTGCGCGGTTCAGTGGCGCACGGCGGGTGGCCGTGCGCGGACGTCAGGGAATTGTGCGGCCGCAGCCGCTTTTGGGTCCGGCGCTCAGGGTTGCTGCTGGTTGGCCTTCTTGTTGCGCAGGCGCTTCCACAGGCCGCCGCCCAGCGCGGCCGCGGCCAGCACGCCCACCTTGGCGAATTTCGCCAGGAAGGCGGCGATCACGGCGAACAGCCCTAGTTTCTTGGCGGCCACACCGGCCACCAGGGCGGCCAGCCCATACTCGGCGACCTTGTCGGTCGACGAGTTGAAGTCGGCGTAGCGCTTGCCTTCGACGTAGTTCAGATTGTCCAGCAGGGTCAGCACGGCCGTCTTGTCCTTGGGCACCATGCTCTTCTGCGTGATCAGGTCCAGCGTGATGTAGCCGTCGCGGCCCAGCGCATAAGTGTTGTAGTTGACGGTGGGATTCTCGGCAGCGCTTTCGCCCTTGTGCTTGACGGCGACCGACCAGACCAGGCGCTGCGTCTGGCTGTCGTACTTCGGCGCTTCCACCCAGCCGTCCATGATCAATTCGGGGAAGCCGCGCTTGGTGCGTTCTTCGTTGGACTGTTCTGTGCCTTCGCGCAGGCTGTCCAGCAACTCGTTGACGTTCCAGTTCTTGGCGTCGTCGTCCTTGATGTAGCCGGCCTTGTCGAAATTGACGGTAATGACCCAGTCGTCATCGTCGCTCTTGGGCATCACCACGCCCAAGAGCGAAGGATCCTTGCCGTTGCCGTAGGCCGCCATCAGCCGGTCCGCCTGCAGGCGTGGCACGAAGAACATGGATTCCGGCAGGCGCACGACGGCCTGTTCGCCCAGCTTGACGTCGGCGGGTCCTTGCTGGGCGGCCGCGAAGGCCGCTTTCGTGGCCGCTTCGATTTCCTGCTGGGCGGACGCGTTCTGTGCGTGGACGCCGGCGGGCAGCAGGAACAGGGCGCTGGCGGCGGCCAGCGCAACACGGGAAAGGAAAGCGTGCATAAAGGGATCTGAGGCGTCTGAAAAAGGGGCCTCATTGTCTTTGCGGTCGACTTTCAACTTTCTGAAAGCAAACGCCTAAATCGCCGCACGATGTTGCTGTTTGTCGCAGGATGTATGCGGCGTGCCGCCGGGCGCGCCGGATCCGGACTATCGGGCCTTCTTGCGTTGCGGCGCGTTGCGCAGCCGCGTGCCCAGGATGCGGTCGTGCAGGAACTGGCCGTCGGGGTCGAACCAGGACCAGATAAAGATGGTGAAGGGCGCGGCAACGATGAACATGTCCATCGAGGGCCAGCCGGTGGCGCTGGCGGCGGCCCAGACGACTGCCGCGCCGGCCAGCACCAGGGGCCAGACCAGGACATAGCGCAGCATCAGCCTGGCCGTGGACGGCGTATTGCCGTCGCGGTCGACCAGGCGGATGTTCCAGGTCTTCATGGGCAGGGTCTGGCCGCGGCGGCGCCAGCACAGCACGAAGTACGCGCCGATGGCCAGGAATAACCAGGCCTGCCGGGCTCCGCGCAATTCCAGCGCGTTCTTGCTCTGGGTCAGGGTATCCAGCAGATAGCCCGACAAGAACACCACGCCGAACAGCAGCACGGCCTCGTACATCATGCAGGCGAACCGGCGCAGCCGGTTGGGGGTCTGGTCGAGCAGGGCGTCAGTCGTCATGGGTCGCTATTATCCGACAAAGCCGGACTTTGGCGACCTGGCCCGAGCGCAATGCTTGCGGCGACCCCGCAAGATGTTTTGCCGGGGCGTTCCAGGCAAAAAAAAACCCGTCGGTAAGGGCGGGTCTTAAAAGGGGCTGTGCAGCCCCCAAGGGGAAAACTGTTCAGGCCGGAAGCCTGGGGCCTTGCTTAGGCGGCGGAGTGCGCGTTCTTGGCGCTCGTCTTGCCAGCCAGGGCACGAATGCCGTGGGCCAGCTTACGCAGGCCGGCGGCCAACGCCCGCATCGGGTGCGGACGGAATTGTTCTTCAATAGCCTGGAGCATCAGTTGGCGCTCGAGTTCGTCGGTCAGGCGGATGGTGTTGTTCGGGTTGATCACAATAGCCTCCACGGGCTTGCACTGTTTAATTAGCTACTAGGGATAACCCGAATTATAGGGGTTAACCCTGAACTTGTGCAAGTGGCCGGTGCGAATTGGCAACACCTTGGTGCGATGATGCTCCCAAACAGGGCGGGGGAACACCATAAGCAAAGATACGCGCACCATGTTGCTGCGCGTTTACAACGTGCCGCCCAGCGGGCGAACAGCCGGGAACCGTAGGCGCCCCGGGGGCCGAAGCCGCCCGGGGCGGGGCATGTTCAGGCGTCGCGGTAGCCGGCGGCGACCAGCTCGAAACCAAACAGGCGGCAATCCAGCGAACCGTTGTGCAGGGGCACGCGGCGCTTGGGTTTCAGGCGCATCTGGTTGGGCAGGGTCAGGTCGCTGGTGATGACGTGCAACTGCCAGCCGGCGAAATTGCGCTTCAGGCAGGTGGCCCAATCGCGCCACAGATCCGCGTCCTGTTCCGTCCCCATGCGCTCGCCGTAGGGCGGGTTGGTGACGATCCAGCCATGGTCGGCCGGCGCCGTGACGTCGCGGGCGTCGCCGACCTCGAAGCGGATGGAATCCTCTGTCAGCCAGGCGCGTTCGGCGTTGTTGCGGGCGAATTCGATGGCTTGCGGATCCAGGTCGTAGCCGACCAGCGGCGCGTCCAGCTGCGGCAGGATGCGCGAGCGGGCGTCGTCCTTCAGGTCGCGCCAGCGGTAGGCGTCATGGCCGCGCAGGCGCTCGAAGCCGAACGGGCGCGAGATGCCCGGGGGCACGCCCAGCGCGATCCAGGCGGCTTCGATCAGGATGGTGCCGGACCCGCAGAACGGATCCAGCAGCGGCGCGGCCGGGTCCCAGCCCGCCAGCGCCAGCATGCCGGCAGCCAGGTTTTCGCGCAGCGGCGCCTCGCCCTTGTCCAGGCGCCAGCCGCGCTTGAACAGCGATTCGCCCGAGGTGTCCAGGTACAGGGTCGCCGTGTGTCCGGTCAGGAACAGGTGCACGCGGGCATCCGGGCGCACCGTGTCGATGCTCGGGCGTTCGCCTTCCAGTTCGCGCAGGCGGTCGCAGATGCCGTCCTTGGCGCGCAGATTGCAATACTGCAGGCTTTGCACTGGGCTCTTGATGGCGGAGGTGTCCACGCGCAGGGTCTGCTCCGCGCCGAACCAGCGTTCCCAGGGGGTGTCGCGGGCCAGATCCAGGATGTCGTCTTCGTGCGAAATCTCGGAATGGGCCACCTGCACCAGGATGCGGGTGGCCAGGCGCGAATACAGATTGGCGCGCTGCACGCCCGCCCAGTCGGCGGTAAAGGAGCAGCCGGCGCGGCCGACCTGCGCGTCGTCGAAGCCCAGCGCCTGCATTTCCGCCGTCAGCGCCTCTTCCAGCCCTTGGGGGCAGGGGGCAAAGATGGGAAACACTTCCGCCTGGCGGGTTTCGCGCGGGCGGCGGCTGCGGGTCTCCGCGGCGGGTTCGCGCCTGCCGCGGCGCTGATCGTGGCCATGGCCGTCGCCATGATCGTCGCTATCGTCGCTATCGTCGCGGCCGTCATCATGGTCGCGTGCCTCGGCGAAATCCGCTGCCTGCGCGTGCTCGGGTTCGGGCAGATATTCAGGGGCGGGGCCGTCGTCCTCGAACGGATCGTAGAAGCGTCCCGCCGGCGTGGCGGGCGCGATGTATTGATCGTCGCGCAGGCGCGGCGCGCGCTGCGGGGCGCGGCCGGAGCG
>NZ_JBARYB010000090.1:0-7845 GCF_049647645.1 Achromobacter sp. | reverse complement strand
CGCCGCGGCCGGCGAACAGTCCCTTGGGCGCGAACATCATGAAACCCATCAATATGACGCCGTAGATGATTTCCTGGAACGACAGCGCCTGGCGCAGCAGCTCGGAAATCAGGCCAAAGGCCAGGGCACCGGCGATGGCGCCGCGCACCGAGCCGATGCCGCCCACCACCACCATCGTCAGGATCAGGATGGTGGTCTGGAAGCCCAGGCTTTCCGGGTGGATGAAGGAAGCGAAGGTCGTGTACATGCCGCCCGCGATGCCGGCATAGGCGGCGGAAAGCGTGAAGGCGGTGCGCTTGATGGCGTTGACGTTCACGCCCATGGCCTGCGCCGCCACATCGCTTTCGCGCACTGCGCGGAAGGCCGAACCGAGCTGGGAGCGGGACAGGGCGACCGTGGCCCAGAGCAGCAGCGCGGCGATCAGCACCACGAAGGGGTACGCCTTGGCGTCCGACACCAGTTCATAGCCGAACAGCGTGGCCGGCGAGATCCGGAAGCCGTTCGAGCCATTGGTGACCGATTGCCAGTTCAGGAACACCCACTGCATCGCTTCGCCGAAGGCGAAGGTGGACAGCGCCAGGTAGATGTCGCGCATGCGCAGCGCCAGCGCACCGATGACATAGCCCAGCGCGGCTGCCAGCAGCCCGCCCGCGATGATGGAAATGAAGAAGGGCGGATGCCACAGATTGTTGATGAGGCCGGCGGTATAGATGCCCACACCGTAGAAGGCGGCATGCGACAGCGCGAATTGCCCGGTTTCGCCGATGACCAGGTGCAGGCCCAGGGCCAGCACCACGAACACCATCAGCAGGTTCACCACGTAGATGACATAACCGCTGGCCGCGAAGGGCAGGATCGCCAGCACGACGGCCATCAGCGCCAGCAGCGCATGGTCGATTTTCTTGCTCATACTTTCTTCACCTGCAGTTTGCCGCCCAAGAGCCCTTGCGGACGCAGCAGCAGCACCACCATGATCGCCACGAAGGGCGCAACCACGATGGCATTGGTCGAAATGAACAGTCCCACAAGGTTTTCCGCCACCCCGATCACGAAGCCGCCCACCACCGCGCCGGGCAGGCTGGTGATGCCGCCGACGATGGCCGCGGCATAGGCCAGGATGGCGATGTGGCCGATGTCTGGGGTGATCAGGATCTTGGGCGTGATGAGCAGCGCCGCGACCGCCGAGATCAGTCCGGCCAGCGCCCACACCAGCATGCGGATGCGGGTCAGGTTCACGCCCACCAGGCGGGCAGCCTTGGGATTCATGCCCACGGCGCGCATCGCGCGGCCAACCCGGGTGTAGGTGAACATGCCGAAGAGCAGCAGCATCACCCCCACCGCGACGGCGAAGATCACCAGGTCCAGCTGGGTCAGCACCGCGTCGCCGATGATGATGGCGTCGGTCGAGGCCAGCGGCGGCAGCGAGCGCGGCGTGTCGCCCAGGCCGGTCTGCCGCACCAGGCCCTTCAGCGCATAGGCCAGGCCCAGGGTGGCGATCACCATTTGCACGCCCACGCCCTTGGAGGCGATGACGCGTTCCATGACGACGCGCTGGAACAGGCCCGACAGGAGAGCCACGGCGGCGAGCGTGGTGGGAATGACGACGAGATAGGGCCAGCCCATCACCAGGGTGAGGAACAAGGCGATGTAGCCGCCGACCATGAAAATCTCGCCCTGGGCGAAATTGGGCACGTCGGTGGTCTTGAAAATGATCACAACGGCGACCGCCAGCAGCGCGTACACGCTGCCCGTCACCAGTCCCGACAGCACCCCTTGCTGCAGGAACAGCCAGATATCGGCAAAGCTCATGATGTTTCTCCGGCAGCCCGCGCGCTGCTGCGCCAGCGCGCGGGCCTGGCCCGTGGCGGGCCGCTGGTTTACTTCTGGTACTGCCAGACGCTCTTGAAGGCGCCTGGCACGAGCGACATGTTGGTGCCGTCGAACTTGATGTAGATGGCGGATTCCTGGGCGGCGCGGTCGTTGGGGCCGAACTCGATCGGACCGGCCATGACGCCGGAGTCGAACTTCATGGTTTCCAGCGCCTGCAACACCTTCTCGCGGGTGGGCTGGGGGCCGGCGGCCTTCAGCGCATTGACCACCGCCATCGCGGGCGGCAGGCCGTAGGGCATATAGGTCTGCGGATGGCCCGGCTTGGAGGCCAGGTCGGGATAGGCCTGCTTGTACATGTCGTACACCCAGGTCAGCTTGGCGCCGCCCGGCACGTCGGACAGCACTTCCTGGATGTAGACGTTCTTGAAGGCGTCCTTGTTGCCCACGTTCTCTACCAGCTGCTTCAGGTCGGCGGTGCCGTTCACCGCCAGCACGATGGGCTTGTTCCAGCCCAGTTCCTGCGCCTTCTTGATGATGAGCGCGGCGGGCCGGGCATAGGTGGTCAGCAGCAGCACGTCGGCGTTGGCGGCGCGGATCTTCAGCATGGGCGCGGTCACATCGGTGATGTTCGGATTCACCGACTGCACTTGCAGTGTCGCTTCGCCCAACTGCTTGACCTGGGCCTGCGCGGCCTCCAGGTTCCAGCCGCCGTAGGCGTCGTCATGGTTGATGTAGCCGATCTTCTTGGCCTTGAGCTGTTCGGCGGCGAACTGCACCATCGAGCCGCCCACGGCGTGCTGGGAGATGGAGAAGGCGCCGTAGATGTACTTGGATGGGGGATACAGCGCGCCGTCGCCCGAGGCGTTGAGCATGACGAGCGGGACCTTCTCGCGTTCCACGTATTCGCGCGAGGCCACCACCGCGGCCGAGCAGGAGCCGCCGTTGAGCAGGAACACCTTGTCCTGCTCGTTCAGCTTCTTCACCGCGGCGACCAGGTCGTTGGCGTTGCAGCGGTCGTCCTCGATCACCAGCTCGATCTGGCGGCCATGCACACCGCCTTCCTTGTTGACCTTGGCGTACCACATCTTGGCGGCGTTCAGCACGTCAAAGCCGTAGGCCATGCCGCTGCCCGACAAGGGCGCGAACAGGCCGATCTTGATGGTCTTGTCGGTGATGCCCGGCTCCTGCTGCGCTTGCGCGCCCGAACTCAGCGCCCATGCGCATAGCGCGGCGGCGGCTGCGTAGCGACTGCTTTTCTTCATCTTTGTCTCCCGTTTCTTTTGGTGCGCGCCTTTGTTGGTGGATGGCGCTTTGCTGCGTTGCCGGCCTGGCCGCCGGAATGCCTTACTGCATGCGGTAGCCACCGTTGACGTCGATGACGCTGCCGGTGATGTAGCCGGCTTCCTCGGACGCCAGGAAGCGCACGGCTGCTGCCACGTCGTCCACCGTGCCGATGCGGCCCAGCGGAATGGCTTGCGCTGCGGCGGCCAGCGCGCCGCTGCTGGTGACGGTGCTGCGCAGCATGTCGGTGTCGATGAGGCCCGGCGCGATGCCGTTGACCGTGACGCCCAGGTGCGCGGATTCGCGCGCCATGGCCTTGGTCAGGCCCAGCACCGCGGACTTGGCCGCGATGTACGAGGCGCTGGAGCGGTAGCCGCCCAGCTGCGCCGCCACCGAGGTGAACGTGACGATGCGGCCGTGCGCCAGGGGCGCGGCCTCGCGCCGGCGCAGATAGGCGCGGCCGCAAAGGAACACGCCGCGCGCATTGACCGCGAAGCTGCGCTCCCAAATGTCCAGCGTGGTGTCCTTGATGAGCGGGCGCTCGCCGTTGTCCTGGAACAGCAGCAGGCCGGCGGCGCTGACGAGCACGGCGATGGGGCCATGCTGCGCTTCGATCTGCTCGAAGGCGGTCTCAACCGAGTGTTCGTCGCTGACGTCGAAGGCATGGGAGGCGTGCGGCGCGCCCAGTTCGTCGGCCACGCGGCGGGCGCGTCCGGCATCCACGTCCGAGACCACGACGCGCAAGCCGGCGCTGGCCAGTTCCTGGCAGATGCGGGCGCCTATCCCGCCGCCGCCGCCCGTGACGAGCGCAAGACGGGGAGCCGGAGCCGTGCCGGCCGGCTTGGATACATTGGACATGCTGTCTCCTGGTAGCGTGCTGCCCCGCCTGAGGTGGGACATGGCCGCTGGTTTGAATTTTTTGCGATTATGTATACATGGAGTGTCAGCAGGTATAGGGGCTTACCCTGAGTTATGTTTGATTTATATCGTGTTTTATAGAGGTGTTCCGGAATTTGGAAATGCGCATGGTGGCTTATGTATTCTTCATGTATACAATGACGCTATGGACACGCTATCTCAACACGTTACCGACACGCTGCGGGACTGGGTGCTGCACGGCAAGTTCAGCCCCGGCGCCCGTCTGGAAGAAATCCCGCTGGCGGAAAAACTGGGGGTGTCGCGCACGCCGGTGCGCGCGGCGTTGGCGACGCTCGGCAATGAGGGCTTGCTGGAGCATCTGCCCAAGCGTGGCTATACGGTGCGCGCCTATGACATTGGCGAAATCGTGGCGGCCTACGAGGTGCGGGCGGCGCTGGAAGGACTGGCCTGTCGCCAGGCGGCCTTGCGCGGGCTATCTAACGATGCCGTGGCGGTGTTGAAGAATTGCCTGGACGAAGGGGACCGGATCCTGGGCAAGGGGGTCTTGCTGGCCGAGGACCATTTGCCCTACCAGCAGGTGAACATCACCTTGCACAACGGCATCCTGGAAGCCGCTGGCAACCCCTGGGTGCGGCGCTTCGCGACGCAGGCGCAGGCCATCCCCTACGCCTCGGACCGCATCATCCTGTGGGAAGACCACGGCATCATCCTGCGATCGCACGACGACCATCACCGCATCGTCAATGCGATCATCGCCCGCGACGGCGCGCGGGCCGAGGATCTGATGCGCGAACACGTGTATTACGCGGGCATCATCCTGAAGAACAACTACGAAAGGCTGGCGCAGGCGTACCGGGTGTGAGGCGCGCCTGCGGGCCGCGCCTTAGCCGGCCGCGCCTTAGCCGGCCGCGCCCGTTTCCAGGCAGGGCTTGAATTCGCCGGTGGCGGGATCGCGCAGGTACAGCAGGCCGGTGGCCACGCCGAAGTAGGTGCCGTGCAGTTCCAGGTCGCCCTTTTCAACGCGGCGGCGGATGGACGGGAAGGTCATCAGGTTGTTCAGGCTGTGTTCGACCGTGGCCAGTTCCAGGCGCTTCAGGTTGGCCTGGCGGTCGCCGGTGCCGGGGCCTAGGCGTTGGGCCACGGGTTCGATCTGCGACATCCACTTGCCGATGAAATCGCCTTTGGTCAGCGGCTTGGCATCGTCGAAGAAGGAGCGGATGCCGCCGCAGGAGGCGTGGCCCAGCACGACGATGTGCTTGACGTTCAGGCCGTTGACCGCGAATTCGATCGCGGCGCTGGTGCCGTGGTACGAGGATTCCGAGTCAGGGTCACAGGGCGGGACCAGGTTCGCGACGTTGCGCACGACGAACATCTCGCCGGGGCCGGCGTCGAAGATGACTTCGGGCGATACGCGCGAGTCGCAGCATCCGATGATCAGGATTTCCGGGTTTTGTCCCGATTCGGCCAGCTTTTGATATCGGCTGCTTTCTGAAGGGAAACGGCCCCCCAGGAAAGATTGATAGCCTTCGGTGAGTCTTTTTGGAAACATGATCTTTTCTTCCTCGTAGCTGGAGCCAGGCGTGCTGGCGTGTCGGCGCACGCAACAAGGGGCTTCGTGTGGAAGCCCCTTTTATTGAGTCGACAAACGGAATTTTCCCATATTTGACCTTGCGCCATGCTGTCTAAACCCTGCGGGAATCAGGGTTTTTTTGCCGCCGGGCTACAACATGCCGCGCTCGCGGCGCGGACGGCACGGGGAGACTAGCGGGCGTCGACGCCCAGCGCGGTGACGCGGGTGAACTGCAGCGGCGTGACGGCCCGGATCTGCTTGATCTGGCCGGGCGCCAGCGGGCCGACGACATCGTCGCGCACTCGGCCGATCTCGCGGTCCTGCGCGTCGTACAGCACGAAGGTGAGCATGGCGCTGTTGACGTGCCGCGCGGATTGGTTGGACAGCAGGCCCGTGATGGCCGACACGTTCTGGTTGACGTCGCGCACGGCCTGGACGTTGCCCAGCGTGACGCCATAGACCATGCCCTGTGCGCTGGCGGCGCCAGACAGGCCGGCAAGCAGCGCGAACGAAGCGAGGGCAAGTTTCATCATGGTCTCCTGTGCAGCCGCGGTGTCGGGCGCTATGTACACCCGCAGGGCGGTCGTCGCCGCCTCTGGACTGGGGGCATGCTTATCTCACACCTTTCCCGTCCTGTACACAACGGGGCAAAGGGATGAATGGGTAACAGGTTGCTTGGATTGGTCGCAAATTCGCCGGCGAGCCCGGCCTGCGCAAGAGGGAAGTGGCAGGCCGTTTCAGGGCCGCGTAAGGCCTTGGCGATTCTTGACTTTCCGCACTCTTGCGCAGGGTTCGGGTTTGTTCGATCATGACCGGGCCGGCGATTGGGCCGGCGGATCGTGCGGCCCGCCTTTGCGACTGAATCCAGGCGCGCGGGCGCCAAGGGAGGAACCCATGCTTTCCCGTACCAGCCAATTGGCCTCGGCCTTTCTGTTGACCGCTTGTTTCGCCGGCGCGGCGTTTGCCCAGACCCCTGCGGCCCCCGCTCCCGCCAAGACGCCCACGCCGCAGCAGCAGCGCATGGCCGACTGCAACAAGTCCGCGGAAGGCAAGAAGGGCGACGACCGCAAGACCTACATGAGCAGCTGCCTGAAGGGCGAGGCTGCCGCGCCCGCCAAGCAATTGACGCCGCAGCAGCAGAAAATGAAGGACTGCAACGCCAAGGCGACTACCCAGCAATTGACCGGCGACAAGCGCAAGACCTTCATGAGCACCTGCCTGAAGGGCTAAGCCTTAGGGGGCGGGGCAGGGGAGATTCCCAGGACCGGAGCCCGGCTTCCCAACGCGCTTGACCCGTCATTCCCGCCAGAAAGAAAACGCCAGCCGATGAACCGGCTGGCGTTCTTTTTTGCGTGAAACACGACTCATCCGCCAGAGCGTCCCGGCCCCTGCAACCGCCCCAGCGCACTCTCCAGCGCCAGTCCGACCGCCAGCACCTTGCGGTCCTCGCCCGGCAGTCCGTCGATCTCCAATCCCACCGGCAGTCCGTCCGCCGACAAGCCCGCGGGCACGCTCAGCCCGGGCAGGCCGGCATTGCTGCCGGGATCGACATTGCGCGCCAGGCGGCTGAAGCTCTCGAAGCTGCTGGCGTCCGGCGTCGCGGCCATCGGCATGATGGGCACGGTGGGAAACAGCAGGCCGTCCAGCGCATGCTCCTGGAACGCGCGGCGGTACACGTTGATGAGTTCGCCGCGATGCGTCGCCACGGCGCGTTCATAGAGGGGTTGCAGCTGCAGCACTTCGCCCGAGGGCAGGGGCAGCACGCCCGGCACGATCAGGCCGTCGAAGATTCCTTTGACGTCCGGACTGGATATCTGCGCCACCACCTGTTCGAAGGTGACGCCGGTCGCGTAGCGGCTGAGATAGTCCGTCAGGTCTGCCTTCTGTTCATATAGGCAGACCGGCATGCCTACCGCGGCGTTGCTCGCCTCCAGGCCCGGCATGTCCAGTTCCACCAGCTGCACGCCGGCCGCGCGCAGCTTGGCGAGCGCGGCATCCATCACGGCTTGCACCTGTGGGTCCAGGTCTTTCCAGAAATAGCCGCACAGGCCCAGGCGCATGGCAGCCGGCGGCAGCGCGGACAGCGGCTGCGGATCACCGGACAGCACAGCATCCAGCAGCACGATGTCGTCCATGCTGTTGGCTATCGGTCCGGGCGTGTCGCGGGTATGCGAGATGGGCGTGATGCCGGCGCCGTCGTAGCGGCCCACTGACGGGCGGAAACCGACCGCGCCGTTCACCGCCGCGGGCAGGCGTACCGATGCGCCCGTGTCCGTGCCCAGCGC
>NZ_JBARYB010000089.1:0-44158 GCF_049647645.1 Achromobacter sp. | reverse complement strand
GTCCGGCGGCCGGCCGCGCGGCGCAGGCGCTCCAGGCAGGCCGCCAGCAGCGAAGCCGAGTGGAAAACCGGAATCCCGGCCTCCCGCAAGATCTCCCGCGACTGCGTCTCGTAGGAGCCTCCGCTCCACAGGACGGCCATGCGGCACCGGGTCGCCGCGCGCACGCCGGCCAGGATCCCGCAGACTTCCGTGTAATCGTCCAGGGTCGTCAGGATGGGAATGACCGTGTGCACTGCCGGGTCCGTCAGCAGGACGTTCAGCACATCGGCGTGCAGGCTCGGGTTTTCATAGCCCAGGGCAGTAATGTCGATCGGGTTGTGCACCGAGATGTAGTCGGGCAGGACCTCGGCCAACCGCGCTTCGGTGGCCGGCGCCAGTTCGGCGAAATGCAGGTCGTGTGCATCGGCCTGATCCGCGAACAAAGTGATGTTGCCGCCCGAGATGCAGAGGGACGCAATGCCCTGCGCATGCCCGGCATCGAAGCCATGCCGCAGCAGTTCGCACAGGCCCAGCGCATCATCGGCGTCGCTGGCGCAGACGATGCCATGCTGCTCGGCCACGTCGCGCACCAGCCGGTAATCGCCCGCCAGCGATCCCGTATGGGACAGCGCCATGCGCGTACCGGTCTGGCCACGCCCAAGCTTCAGCAGCACCACGGGCTTGCGCAGGCCCAGCCTGCGTACCGCCTCGATAACCTCGCAGGCCGCGCGCTCGGCCTCGGTCACCGCCAGCACCACGCGCGTGGCCGGGTCCTGGAACATGTACTCCAGCAGGTCGCCGTACGAGACGCCAGCCGAGTTCCCGGTGTTGACGATATGGCTGAAGCCCAGGCCGGCGCGCTGCGCGAAATAGGCAATCGTGGCGTAAGCCAGGCCGCCGCTTTGCGACACCAGGGCCACGTCGCCCGCGCCCCGCGCGCGTTTGAGCACGGCCGAAGGCGCCGCCATCACCCGCGCCACCAGGTTCGAGAACCCCATGCAATTGGGGCCGATGAAGGTCATGCCGCGCGCCAGCTCCTCCAGCGTCTGCTGGGCGTCATGGCCGCCTTCGCTGGCCTCGGCATAGCCGGAGGTATAGATGCTGGCGCCCGGCACGCGCTTGGCCTGGCACTCTTGCAGCACCTGCGGCACGCGTTCCTTGCCGACCACGATCACGCAATGGTCGACCTCGCCGGGAATCTGCGCCACCGATTCATAGCACGCCAGCCCCGCCACTTCCTGGTAGCGCGGATTGACGGGATAGATGTCGCCTTGATAGCCCCCATCACGCAGGGCCGGGATCAGTTGCCCCGCCAGCTTGTTGGGCGCCTGGGATGCGCCAACGATGGCAATGCTGCCGGGGTTCAACAGCTTGTCGATGCGTTCTACGGCATTCATGTCCGCATGTCTCCTTGATGGCCGCGCCGGTGGGCTTGGCGTTATTGATCTACGTTTTTGTAGGACAATAATGTACGTCCATGTGCCGTACAATCAGGGTAATCGCGTAGCAGACCGGACCTCATGACAGAAACCAACAAGCCCGCCGCCAGCGCTGGCAGCACGCTCGAATACGTCGTCGACACACTGCGCCAGGGCATACTCAGCGGCCGGCTGGTGCCAGGCCAACGCCTGGTCGAAGCCGACCTCACCCGCCAGTTGGGCGTCAGCCGGGGCCCGGTGCGCGAGTCCTTCCGCCGCCTTTCGGCCGAAGGGCTGGTCGAAAGCATCCCCAACCAGACCACCATGGTGCGCCGCTATTCCAAGGCGGAAAT
Source organism: Achromobacter sp. (assembly GCF_049647645.1). Classification (GTDB taxonomy): domain Bacteria; phylum Pseudomonadota; class Gammaproteobacteria; order Burkholderiales; family Burkholderiaceae_B; genus Achromobacter. The sequence continues at coordinate 42,408 of NZ_JBARYB010000089.1, read as the reverse complement.
GCTGGAACTTTTCGAGATACGCGCCGAACTCGAGGCGCTGGCAGCTAGGCGCGCGGCGCAGTGCATGCAGGATCCCGCGGCCAAGGCCGCCTTCCTGACATCCATCGGCCCCATCTGGGAAAGCCATCCCCTGGCAGCCACCCCCTACTTCGACGAAAACCGGCGCTTTCACCAAGCGATCGCCGACCTGTCGGGCAACACCCAGTTGGCCGACCTGATCAAAAAGCTGCAATTGCCGCTGATCATGTTCCAGCTGGGCGGCGCCATCAGCCCGCAATCCATCCAGGCCTCCATCGACGAGCACCGCCGCATAGCCCAGGCCATCATCGACGGTGATGGCCGCAAGGCGGCAGCCGAGGTCAAGGCACACCTGAAGCGCGCCTGCGAAATGGTCGAGAGCATGCCTGCCTCGATCTTCCGCTCCTGATGCCGGACCCGGCCAGCGCCATGCCCGCCCATCGCCCCGCTCCCGCGACGCCGAACATCAATCTGAAGCTGCTGCAGATCTTCGCGCTGGTCGGCGAAGTGGGCAGCTTCCGCGAAGCGGCCCGCCGCGCCAACCGCTCCCAGTCCGCCGTCAGCGCCCAGGTGCGCCAGCTGGAAACCCAGCTTGGCGTGGAACTGTTCCGCCGCACCACCCGCAATGTACGGCTGACCCAGGAAGGCGAACAGTTGCTGGCCCACGCGCGCCGCGCCGTCCAGGAGATCGACGAGGGACTGCGCGGCCTGCGCGAATCCGTCGAGGTCAGGCGCGGACGGGTCGCGCTGGCTTGTGCTCCTACCGTGGCGGGCTCGCAACTGGCCGGCATATTGGCCGTGTTCGAGCGCGACTACCCCGGCGTGCATGTCCAGGTATTTGAACAGTCGGCGCAAGCCATGTTCGACAGCGTGCGCGGCGAACTGGTCGACTTTGCCGTCGGCCCGGTCACCGACAGCGCGGACTTTGACTTCCGCCACATCTGCGACGACCCCCTGTACGCGGTTACGCCCAAGCAATTCAGCCTGCCCTCCTCCGCCGCCACCATTTCGCTGCAGGCGGTGGCTCGCATGCCGCTGCTGCTGCTGGACCATGCCACGGGCCTGCGCGCGATCATCGAGGACGCGTTGCGCACGGCCGGGCTGCAATGGCAATGCCGCTACCAGTTCACCCAGGTCCAGACTCTGGTGGAAATGGCCCGCGCCGGCCTGGGCTGCGCCATACTGCCCAAGATCGCGCTGCCTGATACGCGCGGCTCGGGCCTGACGGCGCTGCGCATCGCACGTCCATCGCTAAGCCGTCAATTGGCCATTTGCACGCTGCGCGGCAGCGAATTGTCGCCGGGGGCGACCCGGCTGGCCGACTTGGCTCAACGCATGATCGCCGGAACAGCCTGAACCCCTAGACCGTGGCGATCGCGCGCGCCAGCGCCAGCACGCGGCGCGCTTCGTCCACGTGCAGGGCCTCAACCAGCTTGCCATCGACCACGGCGACGCCGCTGCCGCGCGCCTGGGCCTCCCTCCAGGCCGCGATCACGGCCTGCGCCCGTTCAACCTCGGCATCCGACATGCCGAAGGCTGCATTGGCCGCCTCGATCTGGCGCGGATGGATCAGCGTCTTGCCGTCAAAGCCCAGATCGCGCCCCTGCCGGCACGCTGCCTGCAGACCCGCCGCATCGTCCAGTTCCAGATGCACCCCGTCCAGCGCCAACAGCCCATGCGCCCGCGCCGCCAATACCGTGAGCGACAAGGCGGTCAGCACTTCCGTGCGAGCCAGCGTATGGCGGGCATGCAGGTCCTTGACCAGATCCGAGGTGCCCGCCACCAGTGCGCGCAAAGGTAGCCCGGCCCCGGCGATGGCGGCCAGGTTCAGGATCGCTCGCGGCGTCTCCACCATGGCCCACAGCGGCAGGTCCGGAGCGCCGCACTGGCCAGCCAGTTCCGACACCTCGGCCAACTGTTCGGGACGCTCCACTTTGGGCAGCAGCAAGGCGGCGGGCCGCAGCGGCGCCAGCGCGCGCACGTCGGCGCGGCCCCAGGGCGTGTCCAACCCGTTGATGCGCACCACCACGCTGCGGCGGCCGAAGCCGCCCTGCCGCAGCGCCCGCTCCACCAAGCCCCGCGCCTCGTCCTTGGCCGAAACCGCGACGGCATCCTCCAGGTCCAGGATCAAGGCGTCCGCGTCCAGTTCCCTGGCGCGCGCCAGCGCGCGCGGGTTGGCGCCCGGCATGTACAACACCGAGCGGAAGGGCCGCTCGGTCCGCCCCTGCGCAACATTCATGTCCGCCCCCCATTCCCGCCTGGCTCGCCGTCCGCGGCCTGCGGCGCTTCCGACTTGGGCGCCAGCCGCAGCATGTTCTCGGCCATCTTGATGCTGGCGATATCGATCAGGCGGCCATCCAGGCTGGCGGCGCCGCGCCCTTGCGCCTGCGCCTGCTCCATGGCGGCCAGGATCCTGCGCGCTTGCGCCAATTCGGCCTCGGCCGGCGTGAAGGCTGCGTTGGCCAGGGCGATCTGCGAGGGATGGATAGCCCACTTGCCCTCGTAGCCCAGCGCAGCCGCGCGGCGAGCGGCGGCTGCATAGCCCTGCGCGTCGGAATAGTCGCCGAACGGCCCGTCTATCGGCCGCAGGCCATACGCCCGGCAAGCCACCAGCACGCGCGACTGCGCGTAATGCCAGAGGTCCGCGGGATGGAATGCGCGCGTTGCGGCCTCACCCTCGGACAGGACCCCATAGTCCGGATGCCCGCCGCCTATGACCGTGGACCGCGCCCGGACCGAGGCGGCGTAGTCGCCCACGCCGAACGACAGGGCCTCGATGCGGCGCGAACTCTGCGCAATCTGGTCCACGTTCGCCAGCCCCAGCGCGGTCTCGATCAGCACATCGAAGCCGATGCGCCTGGCTCGCGGCCGCGCCATTTCGATCTGGCTCACCAGCATGTCCAGCGCATACACGTCCGCGGCCACGCCGGCCTTGGGTATCAGCAGCATGTCCAGGCGCGGGCAGGCTTCCACGATGTCGACCACGTCGCGGTACATGTACTCGGTATCCAGGCCATTGATGCGCACCTGCATCGTCTTGCCGCCCCAGTCGATCTCGTTGAGAGCGGCAATGACGTTGCGCCGCGCCGCCGCCTTTTCGCCAGGCGCAACCGCGTCCTCGCAGTCCAGGAAGATCACGTCGGCCTGCGAACGCGCCGCCTTCTCGAACAAGGCGGTATTGGATGCCGGCACGGCCAACTGCGACCGTTGCAGGCGCGCCGTGGCCGGCGCAATCAGGGTGGCACTCATGCATGTCTCCTGTTGATGTAGACGGACGCTAGATGACGCGCGCCTGCCGCAGCGCTTGCATGCGCTCGGCCGAAAGGCCCAGCAGGCCGCCGTAGACCGCATCGTTGTCGGCCGCCAGGCCGCGTCCGCTATGGCGGAAGCTGGCCGGCGTGGCCGACAGACGCGGCACCGCCGCGGGCAGCACCAGTTCGCCGGCGCGCGCATCCTGCACGGTGAGCATGTTGGCGCGGGCGGCGTACTGCGGATCCTTGAATATGTCTTCGATGGTGTAGATCTGGGCGCAAGGCACCCCCGCTTCCTGGGTCTGGCGCAACACCTCCGCCATGGACAGGCCGCCGATCCAGGCGGCCACGCGCTGGTTGATCGCGTCGCGATTGGCCACGCGCACCGTGCCGTTCGGATAGGCTTGCGCCAGCTCGGGCTGACCCATCGCCCCCGCCAGCCGCTCGAACATGCGGTGATTCGAACACGCCAGCGCCACCCATTCGCCGCCCGCGCAGCGGTAGTGGCTGTGCGGCACGACGTTCACCACATCGGCTCCCAGCCGCTCGCGCACCACGCCGTAGCGCGCGTAGGCAGGCGCCATTTCGTCCAGCAGCCGGAACACGGATTCGTACAGCCCGATATCGATGAACTGCCCGTCTCCACCCGCCTCCACCACGCGCAGGGCTAGCAGCACGCCGATGGCGCCCCACATGCCCGAGGTGTAGTCCGCCATCGAGGTTGATCCAGGCACCACGGGCGGGCCGTCCGCCTCGCCCGCAAGATTGGCCAGGCCCGAGAACGCATGTGCGATGCGTGCAAACCCGGGTTCCTGGTTCTTGGGTCCGGTCTGCCCATAAGCGGAAATGCGCAGCATGACCAGCCGCGGGTTGATCCTGCGCAGGTCTTCATAGCCGACGCCCCACTTTTCCAAGGTTCCGGGACGAAAGTTCTCCAGCACCACGTCGGATTGCGCGACCAGCTGGCGGAACAGTTCCGCACCTTCCGGCTGCCGCAGGTCCAGCGTCGCGGTCTGCTTGTTGCGGGCTTCGCTCAGCCAGATCAGGCTATCGCCGCATTCCGTCACGGTGCCGAACTGGCGCAGCGAGTCGCCCTCGCCCGGCTGTTCGATCTTGATGACCTCGGCGCCGAAATCCGCCAGGATCGTGCCGCAGAACGGCGCGGCGATGAACGTCGCGATATCGAGCACACGCACGCCTGCCAGGGGCCCGGCGGGCGCTGCGGCGCGGTCGGCGGATGAGGAACTGGTTTGCTGCGCTTGAGACACGGTGGCTGCCTTATGCAAGAGTTGGAAGCATGCGGCGCGGGATCTCGCCACCAGGTCACTGTATCGATCCGGCTTGCCATCGGCGAGCGCGATTTTCGCGTCGATTGATCGGTTTTTCTTCAGGGCAGACTCGCGCATGACGCCTGGTTCAGCGTTCTTCTTATAGGACGCATCAGGCGGCTGGCGCCGACTACCGCCGCTGCGGCGCTTACCCTATCTTCCCCGCCTGGCCCCATTCTTCACGCTTCACGTCCGGACATGCCGGCCGCAGCCCAGGCAACTTGAACCTACACCGTCTCGCAACCATCCCGCTGGCCGCGCTGGCGATCGCCGCCGCGCAGGCCGCCGAAACCGCGCTGCCGCCCATCGATCCCTGGCGCTATTCCGAGGACTACAGCTACCTGGACGACCCCGCCAGGCGCACCGGCGCATGGGACGAGGCCGGCAAATGGATCCGGCTGGGAGAGTCCTCGGCACTGACCGTGGGCGCCGAATTGCGGGCGCGCTACGAGCGCTACCGCAACAACGAATTCGGCGATGCGCCGGTGCCCGACGAGGGCTACCAGCTCTATCGCTTCCTGCCCTACGCGGACCTGCGGCTGGGCTCGCAGGTCCGCGCCTTTGGCCAGTTGAGCCTTACCCGCGCGGAGCGGGACGCCGGCTCCATCGGCCCGCCGGATGACACCGGCAACGACGTTCTGCAGGCGTTCATCGACGTCTCCTTGCCCGGCGATGCGGGAACCTGGACCGCGCGCGCGGGCCGCCAGGTCATGGCCTATGGCAGCGAACGGCTCATTTCGGCGCGCTACGGGCCGAACGTGCTGCGCTCGTTCGACGGCGGCGCTCTCAGCTGGCAGGGACAGGACCTGCGAGTGGACGGCTTCTTGGTGCGCCCGGTGCGCAACGATCCGGATGACTTCAGCGACCGCGCCGATCCGCAGCGCAGGCTGGGCGGGCTCTACGGCACCTGGTCCGAGCCCGCAGGCGCGGCGGGCGCCGGCCTGGATGCGTATCTGCTGTCGCTGTCCAGCGACTCGGCCCGCTACAACCAGGGCAGCGGCCCCGAAACCCGCAACGCGCTGGGAGCGCGCTACTTCGGCAAGCTTGCGGGATGGCGCTGGGACCTGGAAGCGGTTTACCAGTACGGCAGCTTCGCCGGCGCGCCGGCGCGGGCTTGGTCGCTCGCCAGCGACATGAGTTACACCTTCCGCGGCGCGCCGTTGCAGCCACGGGTCGGCCTGAAGGCCAACATCATCAGCGGCGACCGCGATCCAGACGATCCCAAGCTGCAGACCTTCGCCGTCTTCTTTCCCAAGGGCAAGTACTTCGGCGAAGCCGGCCTGATAGGCCCCTCCAACCTGATCAATCTGCACCCTTCGCTGACGCTGGACCTGGGGTCCGGCTGGACGCTGGGAACCGCGGCCATCTTCTACTGGCGCCAGAGCCTGCAGGATGGCGTTTACGGCGTGGCCGGCAATCTGCTGCGTCCGGCTGGCGCCAGCCGTTCGCGCTACATCGGCACGCAGGCCGACGTGGTGCTGGGCTGGGAGGCGTCGCGCCACCTGAGTTTCGAGGCCGCCTACTCGGTGTTTCGGCCCGGAAGCTTCATCCGCGACACGGGCCGCGCCGAGACCGTCCATTTTCTTGGCCTGGAAGCGCTATGGCGCTACTGAGCCCCATCGATGACCGGAGACTACCCATGAAAAAAACCACGACCCTCGTCCTCGCCCTGGCCGCGGCGCTGCCCTACGTCGCCCACGGCCGCGACGCCGACCTGGTGCTGCGCAACGGCCACATCATCACCATGGACGCGGCAGCGCCGCGCGCGACCGCCCTGGCGATCCGCGGCGAACGCATCGTCGCGGTCGGCGCAGACGACGACGTGGCGCAACACATCGGCCCGGCCACGCGCGAGCTGGACCTGCAGGGCCGCACGGTGATACCCGGCCTCATCGATACGCACATCCACGCCATCCGCGGCGGCCAGACCTATGCGTTCGAAACCTACTGGTACGACGCGCCCAGCCTGGCCGATGCCCTGGCCCGGCTGACGCGCGACGCCGCGCAACGCCCGCGCGACCATTGGGTCGCCGTGGTCGGTTCATGGCATCCGCGGCAGTTCCGCGAGCGCCGGGCGCCCACGCGGACCGACCTGGACCAGGCGGTTCCCGGCCATCCTGCCTATGTGCAGTACCTGTACGACTACGCCCTGCTCAACAGCCGCGGCATCGAAGCCCTGGGCTTGGACAACGCCGAGCCGCCCGAACTGCACGGCATCAAGGTCGAGCGCGACACCCAGGGCCGCGCCACCGGCAGACTGCAGGGCGGCATCGGCCCATTCAATGCGCTGTTCGCGCGCCTGAGTCATACCGCCGACCGTCCCGCCGGGCTGCAGGCTTTCCTGCGCGCCATGAATGCGCGCGGGCTGACGGGCTTCATCGATCCCTCAGCCGGCGCCGCGGAGGCGTACGAGCCGCTCTACGCGTTGCGCGACCGCGGCGCGCTCACGGTGCGCGCCGGCTACCGGATCTCGGCCATGCGCGCGGGCGGCGAGGCGCAATGGTTCCGCGACATCATGGCGTTCCGCCCGCCGCGCCATGACGATGGCCAGCTCGCTTTCCTGGGCCTGGGAGAAAACCTGGTGTCCGCCATGAACGACGGCGTACGCATGGGGCCAGGATTCAATCCTTCGGAAGAGGCGCGCCAGGAACTCGCACGCATCGCCCGCTATGCCGCCGAACGCCGCATTCCCCTGGAGATCCACGCCTACACCGACGATGCCGCCAGCGCCATCCTTGATGTGTTCGAGGAAGTCGGCCGCGACCACGACCTGCGCCCGCTGCGCTGGTCGATCGCCCACCTGAATACCGGCTCGCGACGCACGCTGGAGCGCATGGCGCGGCTGGGGCTGGCCTATACGGTGCAAATGGGCCCGTACTTCGAGGGCGAGGCGATACGCGCCGCCAATCCCAAGGGCGCGGAGCAAGATTCGCCGCCGGTACGCACTGCGCTGGACCTGGGCCTGCCCGTCGCCGGCGGCACGGACTCCACCCGCATCGGCGTGGCCGGCGTCTGGCAGGCGGTCGAGTACCACGTCCACGGGCAAGCCATCGGCGCCACCGTGCAGCGCCAGCCGGACAACCTGCTGACGCGGGAAGAAGCGCTCGCTCTCTATACGCGCCAGGCCGCCTGGCTGGCATTCGACGAAGACGACCGCGGCCAATTGAACGCGGGCAAGCTGGCCGACCTGGCAGTGCTGGACCAGCCCTATCTGACGATGCCGGCCGACCAGATCCACACGATCAATTCCGTCCTCACGCTGCTGGGAGGCAAGGCGGTGCACGACGCCGGCGCGCTGCCGGCCGCGCCCGCGCAAGCCGGCAGGTAGTCCGCAAAAGCGCGGTCACGCTGCCGACGCGGAGCCGCGCATCGTTTCATACCGGCTCATGGTTGAGCGCGGGAACCGCCTCCGCCTTCTCGGAAGCCTCGCCCAAACGTTCCCAGATCGCCTCGGCCACCGTTGCCGGCGCGATGCTAGTCATGTCGCCATCCGACGAGGATTGAAGAGGATAGAGCCAAGGCACATAGCGCATCGCGGGGGTAGCGCCGAACAATCCTATCGTCGGCAATCCGTGGGCCGCAGCAATATGCATGCCCATACTATCGTTAGAGACAAATACCGAACAGCACGCGATCAACGCCTGACTCTCGCACAGGTCGGTGGCTAGCCGTGTCCCGTCCAACACGACAATGGACTCAGGTAGCAAGGCAAAAATCTCATGCGCAATATGCTGAACGTCGTGGCCGCCCACCAACATGAAACGCAGTCCCTGGTCCCGCGCATGCAAGATCCGCGCAACCTCGGCGAACGCTCGGCCGCTATAGCGCTTGCATGGCACGGAGCCATTCAAACCGAATCCGATCATCCGCGACTGTGTTTGACACAATTGCATGGCCTTGCTGCTGGCCGACGCGGTACAGAACAGCGAAGGATAACGCGGCTCATACTGGTAGCCAGCCTTGGCATACAGCAACGGCAGCCATGTATAGAAATCAGGATGCGGGGTCCCCTTACGGCGCACCCAGATCCGATGCGTAAGCAGCGCCCCGAGATGCGGCTGGTGCATGCGCACAAAACCGATGCGTTGTGGAATCCCCGCCAAGCGGGCCGCCAGGGCAACGTGAGTACGGAAGGTAAAGAAAAACAGGGTGTCGTAGGCGTGGTCCGCCAATACCTGGCTCAGCCGTGCTACTCGTTCCCACCCTCGTAGTCGATGCTCTGATCGCACCGATACGACTTCCCGCACATACGGCTGAGCACGAAACAGTTCCTGCGCCGACTCGTTTTGAGTCATAAGCAATGAAACGGTCCCTCCTGTTTGCTCGGCGAGCGCACGGACAAAAACCATGCTGAGCACTCCGTCGCCGATACCGCCGGAAATATAGATCGCACATTTACGCGCGGTGCCAGACGAGACGGAGGGGATTATAGACATGGCATCCAACAAGATATACCCACTGCTTTCTTGAAAAATTCGGAACTGCAAATTCTCTAGCTTGGAGATACATTCTTGGCGCCGTGGTCACGGACAGCCCGTGTGGGGCCGCCTGCAGCACTGTGTTCGATAGTACACGGAATACGGTGTCTGTAAGCTAATCGTCAGGATATTCGGGCGCGGCGGTACGCTTCAGCCGAGAGTCGCCAGAACACTGTGACACGTCATGGTTGCATGGGTAGCGCGCAGACCCTCTCGATAAGAGAAAGTTGGCAAGGAATTGTGAGCAGCCCGGCGCCACGGATCAGGCCGCCGGTGCTGTCCGGTTCGGCGAAGACGGCCGCGGCCCCGCCGTACACGCGGGGCCGCCCGGCGCCACGGTCAAAACGAGTGGCTGATACCCACCTGAAATCCCTTCGAGTTGGCGCCCGGCACGCCTTCCGGCGCGACGTCACCGGTCACGAAAGCGGCGTTGCCGTCGTTCTTGATGAACGAGGCCGCCGTGTACAGCACCGTGCGCTTGCTGAGCGCGTAGGTATAACCCAGCGCAAACTGCTGGGCGTCGTCGCCTTCGTACTGCCCGGTCTGGGTAGAGCGGGAATACGACAGCTTCACGTGGCCGCCGCCCACGGGCACCGACGCCCCCGCCAGGACCACGTGCTGCTTGTCCGGCCCGTTCTTCTGCAGCAGATAGTTGGCGAACAGCTTCACCACGCTGAAGTCATAGCTGGCGCCCAGGGTTGCCGTTTCGTAGTGGTCGCCGCCGCCCATCGAAGTTATGCCGTAAGCCGCCGCGACGTTGAGCGGACCGGACTGGTAGCCCAGCCGCCCGCCCGAATAGTCGGCGCCGCGCAGATCTTCTTCGCGCGCATAGTTAAGGTGCCCGTACACGCCGCCAAGTTTCTTCGGCAGGAAGTACGCCACCATGTTGCTGGCGCGCGAGAGCGTGGTGGCGCCGTCCAGGCCCAGCGGCCAGCCCTTGATGATGTTGCTGCTGCCGCCCACGCCCACGGTGCCGAAGGGCGAAAACGACGACACGTTCCAGAATGCCGCCGTGTAGTCCCGCCCCAGCCGCAGCTCCCCATAGCGGTCGTTGCTCAGGCTGATGGTCGAGCGCCGCGTCCAGTTCAAGCCTTGCGGTCCGCCCGAAGCCGGCAGGATCGGCGCCTCCAGCCAGAAGCCGACCGAGTTGCCGTTGCCCAGGCTCTCCGTGCCGCGCATGCCGATGCGGCTGGGCAGCATGTAGCCACCCTGGTCCATGCCGATCTTGGACGTGCCGCCTGCGGTGGCGCTGGTCACGTTCAGATCGATATGGCCGAACAGCGTCAGCGACGATGATTGCGCGAGCGCCGGACCGGCCAGCGCACAGGCGCCCAGCAGTCCGATTTTTCTAAATATTGACATATCCCCCCTACCCCCCGACTCAATTGCCTACGCGTATGCCGGCGCCGCGGATCAGGCTGCCGGTGCTTTCCATTTCCCGGCCGATCAGCTCGGCGAATTGCTTCTGCGGCATTGGCGCGGGCTCGGCCCCCAGGTTCTCGAAGCGTTCGCGCGTGGTCTCCGAGCGCAGCGCCTGTTCGGTGCCGGCATGCAGCTTGGCCAGGACCGCCGGCGGCGTCGCGGCCGGCACGAACATGGCCACCCAGAACTGTTGATCCACGCCGCGATAGCCTGCTTCCGCCGTGGTAGGCACGTCCGGCAACGCCGGTGAACGGCTGTCGGCGCTGATCGCCAAGGCGGTCAGCTTGCCGGCCTTGACCATGGGCAGCGCCAACGGCAGCGGCAGGAAGAACCAGTCGACCCGGCCGGCGATCACGTCGTTGACCGCCTCCGGCGTGCCGCGGTACGGCACGTGGATCACCTGGATGCCCGTTACCGCCCTGAACTTTTCGCCCGCAATGTGCGCGCCGCTGCCGCTGCCGGACGAACCGTAGGTGTACTGGTCGGGTTCAGCGCGGGCGCGCTCCACCAGGTCCGTCAGCGATTTGAAGTCGCGCGCGTTCGACGCGACGATCACGTTCGGCATCGACGCCAGCATGGTCACGGGCGCGAAGTCCTTGAGGGTGTCGTACTTTAGGTTGGCGTAGAGCGACTGGTTCGCCACGTGGGCGGCGGAGTGCACCAGCACGGTGTAGCCATCGGCCGCCGCGCCGGCCACCATGGTGGCGCCCAGCACGCCGCCCGCGCCCGGCCGGTTCTCCACCACCACCGGCTGGCCCAGCTTCTTCTCCAGCTGTTCAGCCACCGTCCTACCTATGACGTCGGTGGTCGATCCCGCCGTGAACGGCACCACCATTCTGATGGGGCGCACCGGATAGTCCGGCTGCGCCAGCAACGTGGAGCTCAGCCCCACCGTGCCGGCCAACGCTGTTGCATATTGAAGGAAATGCCTGCGATGCAGTGTCATGGTTTGTCTCCTGATGTTCTTCTGCTGCGCGAAAAAAAGCCGATCGCCCACGACGGACAGGCGATCGGCCAGATAAAACTCGCCGGATCAGGGCGCGAGCACCGGCCTGTCCTGCGCTCCCTCCAGTACCTTGATGTAGGCCTCGCGGGCCTGCGCCAGCGGCACCACGGCGTCCGGGCTTACTGGAAAGGACTGCAGGCTGCCGTCCTCGAAACCGGGCAGCAGCTCGCGGAACACTGCGGCGCAACGGGTCGAGTCCAGCTTCAGGCTGTCCACGCCAATCAGCTGAAGATCGCGGCGGTAGAAGGCCTGGATGTCGAAAGGCACGTTGCGGTCGGGCGTGGAAATGACGATCTGCCGGCCGCCCACCTTGAGCGACTCCAGCGCCGCGGCGAAATACGGCGAGCCCACCGTGTTGTAGGCAATATCGGCGCCTGCCTGGCCGGTCAGCTCCATGACGCGCTGGGCGACCCCGTCGCGGCTGCCATCGATGACCGACACGCCCGACACCGCGTGGCCGATGTAGCCTTCGCCGCCGCGCTCCACGCCGATCACCCTGGCGCCGGCGCGGCTCGCCAGCTGGATGGCGGCCTGCCCAACCTTGCCGTTCGAGCCGAATACCACCACAGTCTGGCCGGCGCCGGACAGGCCGGCGCGGCGCAAGCCTTCGTAGGCGGTGACGAAAGGCACGCCCGCCATGGCCGCGCTGGCGGCGGGTATGTGCGCAGGCCTGCGCACTAGCGCCGCAACCGGCAACAGCAAATAGCGAGCGTGGGTGCCGTCGCGCGTAATGCCCAGGTCGCCGCCCGTGCCCCAGACTTCCTGCCCGATCCAGTCCCCGGGACCAGCAATCACCTTGCCCGCATAGTCGCGTCCGGGCGTGCGCGGCCAGATCGCGTAGGGCATCATGCCCATCGCCGCCTTGACGTCGCTGGGGTTGATCCCGGCGGCGCTGACTTCGACCACGGCGTGGCCTTCGGGCGCCTGCGGCGCGGAGATATCGATCAGGGTCGGCATCAGGTCGGCGACGGCGGAGACGCGTTCGGTCACGCGCAGGGCTTGGGTTTTCTTGCTCATGTCTGTCTCTGGATTCTGGTTGTTGCGGGCAAGAGTTGCCCGGGGCGCGGCAAGCCGCGCCGGGATTGGCGGCAAAAAAGGGAAAGAGGCGGAATCAGGAAAGCGGCGGCTTGGGCAAGCGCGTTTCGCCCGGCTCGAGTTTGAGTTCCACATCCAGGCGGTAGGCGCCGTCACCAGCCGGCTCGAACTTTCTCAGCAAGGAGCCCACTGCGCCGAACGCCGCGTCGCTGTAGGCGTAGGCATCGTTGGCGTCGAATATCTGCGTGGTCAGCACCTTGTGCCCGGGCGCCGAGGCAATGAAGTGCAGGTGCGCGGGCCGCATGTGGTTGCGCTGTTGCAGCGCCAGAAGGTCGCCGCAAGGACCGTCGATGGGCACGCCGTAGCCGGCGGGCTTGACGCTGTCGAACCAGAAGCGGCCGTCCGCGTCGGTCAGGAACACCGCCCGCAGGTTCATGTCGTCCTGCTCGGGATCCTGGTTTTCGTACAGGCCGCTGGGCGCGGCCTGCCAGGTTTCCAGGCGCGCGCCCGCCAGCGGCTTGCCGTCCAGCGTGCAGATGCGGCCGGTCACCAGCAGCCGCTCGCCAGCCGTATCGTCCGAGGCGATCCTGGCGCCGTTCTCGAGTACCGGCTGGTTCGCGCGCCAGAACGGTCCGATCAGGGCCGGCTCCGTGCCGCCGGCTTCGAGCACGCCCTCGGCGTCCATCAGCAGGACCAGCGTGGCCACGCCCAGGATGTCGGCCAGAAGGATGCCTTCGTGGCGCAGCGGATTGCTGGCCTGCCCGACACGCACGATGAAGTCCAGGCCCTGATGCAGCTCCTCGTAGCTCAGCTTCACGTCCGCCGCGAACGCGTGCAGGTGGCGGATCAGGGAATCAAGGATTTCGCGGGCGCGCGGATCCTGCGCCTGGTTTACCGCCAGTACGGCTTCCAGCAACGCCTGCGGCGTGGCGGGAATGGCGCGCGGCTCTTCGGCTGCGCGCGCCTGCGCGGAAGAATTTGCGTGACTCATATACATTCAACCCTGTAGTCTGACTAATGAAATTTGCGTGCCGCGCTTCAGTCGGCCGAAATCCCGGCCTGGGATGCGACGGCTGCCCATTTGGGGACTTCCCGTGCCACCCGCGCCTGCAGTTCGGCGGAGGAGCTGGCCACTACGCGGAAACCGAGTCCGTCCAGTTGCTTGCGGACCGACTCCTTGCCCAGCACTTCGGCCACGGCTTTGTTGACGCGCTCGACCGTGGCGGCTGGCGTGCCCGCCGGCGCGAACAGCGCCTGGATCGTTTCGGAGCGGAAGTCCGCGAACCCGGCTTGCGCAATCGTCGGCACGCCGGAAAGCGCCGGCCAGCGTTCTTCCCCGCCCACCGCCAAGGCCCTGAGCTTGCCCTCGGCAAGGAAGGCTTGCGCCGCAGGCAGCGCGGAAAAGGCGCAATCGACCTGGCCGCCCAGCGCGGCCACCACTGCGGGCGCGGCGCCTGAATACGGCACGTGCAAGGCTTTTACGCCCGCTCTCCGCCACAGCAGCTCGGCCGCCAGATGCACGCTGTTGCCGTTGCCCGGCGTGGCGTACGTAAGCGTGCCGGGATTGCGGGCGGCGGCATCCAGCAGATCCTTGAGCGTGGCCAACCCGCTCTCGGCGCGCACCACGATGACGTCGGGCGAGCTGACCGCCAGGCTGACCGGCGCAAAGTCGCGCACCGGGTCATAGGCGGACCGCTCCCGGGCGATGGCCGGGTTGGTGACGAAGGAAGAGGACACCAGCAGCAGCGTGCCGCCATCCGGCTCCGCCTTCGCGACCGACGCCACCCCGATGTTGCCGCCAGCGCCCGGCCGGTTCTCCACCATCACGGTCTGGCCCAGGTAGGCCGGCAGTTGCGCGGCCAGCAGGCGCGCGACGATGTCCGTGGTGCCGCCGGCGGCGAATGGCACCACCAGGCGCACCGGCTTGCGCGAACTCTTGCCAAAGAAGGGAACGAGCTGCTTGGCCTGGCCAATCGCGGGGACCGCGCAAAGCGCGCCCGTACAGGCCATCGCCCGAAGCACGCGTCGTCTTGCTATCAGCCGGGACTGGCCGTTGGCATCGCTCATTCCATGATCTCCTCGATGTATTTTTTTCTGGTCGATGGCGCCACCGGAAATTGGCGGACGCCATCGGCGGACATCAGCTGTCCGCTTTTTCCTTCAGGAAGCCGTCCGTGCCATAGACCAGGCCGGTGTTCTCGGCAGCGCGCACCACATCCGGATGCCAGGCAATGCGGCCGCATTCCTCGTCGGTGCCGCCGACCACGGAATAGACCACCAGGGCGTGCGGGTTGGGGTTGCGGAATCCGCGCATCACGCCGATGGGGCAGGAAATCACGTCCCACTGGTTCAGCATCACCGAGTGTTCGCCCTTCTCGCCCCAGATCACTTCCATCTGGCCGTTCAGCGGGCAGAACACTTCCTCGGTCTTGTGGGCATGCAGGCTGGCGCCCTGTCCCACGGGAATCTCGATGAAGGTCACGCCGAAGCGGTGGTTGCCGGGAATGGCCGGCTCCACGCCTTTGTTCTCCAGCACGCCGCGGTTCATGATCTTGTAGATGTTCTTCTTCATGCCCGGCAGGCGGCTTTCGATGAAGGTCTCGCGGTAGGGCTCCACCTTGCCCCAGCGCGCGATGCGGGTGGCTTCCATTTCCTGGGCGTTGATGTCCATGTCATTCCTTTTTTAGATGAGCTTCAAACAGAGATTTCGCTGCGCTTTTCTCGCGGCTGATGCAAGTTAAAGCTCCGTCCCGTACAGCGTCCACTACCATTTTCTTACCACTCTCATATAATTTTGTTATGACTCTTTCCGGTACTGGGAGAACAAACAGAAATGGATCTCCGGCAACTCCGCTACTTTGTCGTTCTGGCCAATCAGGGACATTTCGGCCGAGCCGCCAGCGTCCTGCATGTGGCGCAGCCCGCGCTCACGCGTCAGATCCAGCTGCTCGAGGAAGAGCTGGGCGTGCAGCTCTTCGTGCGCCACTCGCGCGGCGCGTCTCCCACCGAAGAAGCCGCCTTCCTGCTGGAGCGCGCCTCCTTCCTGCTGCGCTACGCCGAACAGCTCAAGCAGGACATGTCGGCCCTGCAACGCCACCCCAGCGGCCCCATCGTCATCGGCATTTCCCCCGGACTCGCCATGACGCTGGCCGTGCCCCTGACCCGCGCGGTGCATGAACAGCTGCCGGAAGTCCGGCTGCGCTTCGTTCAAGCCTTCTCTCCCGCCTTGCACGAGATGCTGCTCAAGGGCCAGGTGGACCTGGCCGTGCTCAATGGCCCGGTTCCCGTCGCCAACCTGCTCACCTATCCCTTCCTGACCGAAGGCATGTGCCTGATCGGCCCGCCGGCGCAGCGCAAGACGCGGCCCGCCAGGATCGGCGTACGGGACCTGGCCGAACTGCCCCTGGTGATGACCGGCCTGGCCAAGTCCGGCGTGCGGCTCGAACTCGAGGCCCAGGCGGCCCACGCGGGCGTGCATCTGAATCCGGTGGTGGAAGTGGAAACCATGGAAGTCGCCAAACGCCTCATCAAGGAAAAGGTCGGCGTCACCGTGCACTTCGCCGCAACCGTGCTGGAAGACATCGAGGAAGGCCGCCTGTCCGCCCAGCCTATCGAAGGCCTCAGCCTGCGCCGCATGCTGGCCCACCCGTCGGACCGGCCGGCCTCGCGCGCCACCAAGGCGGTAGTCGAGATCCTGCGCCAGGTCGCCCGCGAACTGGTAGCGAAGAAGCGCTGGCCCCACGCCACGCTGGATTTCTGAACCTGCCCCCGCAGGTTGCGGCATTTTTATCATCGTCCTGCGTTCCAGACACAGGACGCAGCGTACGGTTGCCGCATCTTCCAAAAGACCCTGCAATCGGGCAGGCATGAACCGTCGCGGCCCCGCTCCCGGCATACACTGCTACGCGCTACGCCACGCCCCGGACTCCGCCTTGCAGACGCTCAATCCATGATGTACCTCCTGTGGTCCTTACCCGCCCTGGCCGTCATCGGCGCCATCGCCAGCGGACGCTTGAACACGACGGCCGCCGCCGTCCTCGGCCTGCTTGCCGCCGTACCGATCGCGCTGTACACGGCGCCCGCGTCTTTTAGCGCCGGCCAGCTCGGGCTGGCGTTGGAACGGGGTCTCTGGATAGGCTGGATCATCACCCCCTACATCCTGGGCGGACTGCTGTTCTGGAACATGGCGGCGCAAGGACGCGCACCGCGCCAGTCGGCGGACGGCGGCAAGACCGCATTGGCCGATCCCCTGGCACGCCGCCGGCTGCTGTTCTTTGCCTGTTTCCTGGTCGGCCCGTTCGCCGAGTCGGCCACCGGTTTTGGCGTGGGCATGCTGGGAACGGTGCTGCTGATCCGGCCGCTGGAGCTGAAGCCGCGCGAGATCATGGTGTTCGCGTTGCTGAGCCAGACCCTGATTCCCTGGGGCGCCATGGGCAGCGGGACGCTGCTGGCCTCGGCCTATGCGCGCGTCCCGGCCACGCAGCTGGCGCTGTACGGCATGGCGCCGGTAGCCTTGTTGACGGTGCTGTGGATGCTGCTGTACTGGCGCACCGCAAGGGGCGCGGGCTTGCGGGCCGAGCCCGCCGAGCACGTGCGCGAGGCGCTATGGATGATAGCGAGCCTGGCCGCCCTGAGCGCCGCGACGGCGCTGCTGGGACCGGAAACCGCGCTGCTGTCGGCCTATGGCCCGCTCATCGTGCTGCGCTTCCTGCTGGACCGCCGGCCGGACCGCCCCCGCATGATGGCTGCGGCGCGCAAGGCCCTGCCCTACATCCTGATGATCGCCTGGCTGGTGGCCACCCGCCTGCTGCCGGGGCTCAACAGTGGCCTGGGCGAACTGGCTGCGTTCAGTCCGTTTCCGGACCTGCCAGGCTGGATGCCGTTGCTGCATGCCGGCAGCTGGCTGATCATCGGCGCCGTGCTGATGGCCGCCATATGCCGCCAGCGCGGGCTGCTCGCCACCCAGGCGCGCTCGGCCTGGACCACCGGACGCCACGCCGTGTATTCCGTATTCCTGTTCGCCATGATGGCCGAGGTCCTGGCCGGCGCGGGCATTTCGCAAGCCTACGCCGACGGCCTGTTCGCAGGCCTGAAGGACTGGACCATCCTGATCACGCCGGTGCTGGCCGGCATATTCGGCATCCTGGCCAATAGCGGCAACGCGCCCAACAGCCTGTTCATGCCGGCACAGCTGTCGCTGGCGTTGAATGCGGGCCTGAGCGTGCCCGCCGCGGCCGCGCTGCTGCATGTGTCCGGCACGTCCATGGGGATATTCTCGCCGGTGCGGATGTCGATCGCGGCCGGACTGGCCCATGGCCGCGGCGAAGAGCGCGGCGTGTATGTGCAGTTGCTGCCCTACGCGCTGGCAGCGTTCGGCGTGCTGTTGTGCCTGGCGGTACTGGTGGTGCTGGCTTAGACGTTCGCGTACATCCTCAGGATTCCGTGTCCGATCACGCCCTGGCCGAGCGCATATTGGCGGAACGCGCCCAGCGGCATCGGCCGGCCGTGGAAATAGCCTTGCGTCACCTGCACGCCCAATGCGCGCACCATCTCGTGCTCTTCATGGGTTTCGATGCCCTCGGCCACCACTGTCATATCCAGCGACCGCGCCATTTCGATGGTGCAGGCCAGGATGCTCTGGGCGTGGCCTTGCCGGCCGGCGCGGGCGATCAGGTCGCGGTCGATCTTCAGTTCGTCGAAGGGCGCGCACAGCAGACGGTCGAGCGAGGAATCGCCAGTGCCGAAGTCGTCGATCGCGCAACTGAAGCCGCGCAGCCGCAATTGCGTGATGGCGCCGGCCAACGCCCCGTTGGAGCGCGCGCCTCCATCCTCGGTAATCTCGATGACAACGCGGTCTGGCTCCACGCCTGCACGCTCGGCGCGGTCCGCCACGTCCTGGGCCCAGCTGATGGAGCTGGCGACAACCGCCGGCACGTTGATGCCGATGACGCAATCCGGCCGGCTGCCCAGTTCGCGCTGCGCCTCGAAGGCGCGCGCCAGCATGTAGTCGGTCAGGGGTTCGAGCAGCCCGGCGGCCTCGAAGGCCGGCAGGAATGCCGCCGGCGGCACCATCGCGCCCTCGTCCCCGGCCCAGCGCGCCAGCGTTTCGGCGCCGCGCAGCTCGCCGGTCGTGGCGCAATGTTGCGGCTGGAAATGCGCCGTGATTTCCCGCAGCGCCAGGGCGCGCAGCAGGCGTTCCCGGTTCAGGCCGCCCAGGACCGCGCCGCTGCTCTTTGCCGCCGCGCGTAGCGTCGCTGTCCCATCGGCCAGCGCCGAACGAGCCAGCGATTCGATCACGGAGATCAGGCTGGCCGCGTCCAGGGGTTTGCCGAGAGCGGCGATGATGGGCACGCCGCGATTCCTGGCGTAGCTTGCCGCGGC
The DNA here is from genome assembly GCF_049647645.1 of Achromobacter sp. Taxonomy (GTDB): domain Bacteria; phylum Pseudomonadota; class Gammaproteobacteria; order Burkholderiales; family Burkholderiaceae_B; genus Achromobacter. The sequence goes on along the minus strand of NZ_JBARYB010000089.1, from coordinate 23,489 downwards.
CTGCAGGATGCGGGTTGGATGGCTGCTGGCGATTGCGATGCCGCCGCAACCGCCGGCATCGGCCAGCGCATCGATCATCTGCAACCCGGTGCGGTCGGCCATGTCGAGGTCGACGATAACCAGGTCCCACTGCCGCTGCCGGATGGCCGCCACCGCCGACGCGCCGTCATGCGCCATTGCGACCTCGGGCACGCCAATCTTGCCCAGCATCCGGGCCAGCGCGCAACGTTGGAGTTCGTCTTGATCGACAATCAGGGCGGATTTGAGCATGAGGTTCCCGATAAACGGAGGGCCCGCGCCGCTGCGGCGAGGCGCCTGCAGGCGGAAGGCAAGGCAGCGAACTGCCGACGAATTCATTGTTCCACCCCCGGCCCCGTACGGAAATCAGCCAAGTCCTATTTTGCTGATCCCGGCCCGTTTGGTTCTATCATGGCGTCACCCATCCCGGCGGAGCCGAACCCAGCATGGCCGCGCACACTCCAGGCGACCCCGAGCCCGAGGCCGCCGACCGGCCATCCCGCAGCGCCATCAGCATCCTGAACCGCTACCAGCGCGCCCTGCTTCATGCGGCCGATACGGCGAACCAGGCCAAGTCCGCGTTCCTCGCCACCATGAGCCACGAGATCCGCACGCCGCTCAACGCCATCCTGGGCAACCTCGAACTGCTGGAGCGCTCCGGCCTGTCGGCCGCGCAGCGCGAACGCCTGCGCGCGGTGACCTCATCCTCGGCCACGCTGTTGGACATCATCAACGCCATCCTGGACTTCTCCAAGGTCGAATCCGGCCAGATGAGCGTGGAGTCGATTCCCTTCGACCTGGCCGAGGCGGCCCGCCAAGTCATTGCCGTGTTCACCCCGGCCGCCCAGGCCAAGGGGCTGGAGCTGGAGCTGGAGCTGGATTGCATCATCGACGACGGTCTTGCGCCCCGCTACCTGGGCGACCCCACCCGCGTCCGCGAAACATCGCGGCGGCAGGAAGCGCCGCCGGATTGCGCATATGCGTCAGCGATACCGGCATCGGCATGACCCCGGCGCAGGCCGCGCGCATATTCATGCTGTACGCGCAGACCGACAGCTCGATCGCCCGCCGGTTCGCCCTGCAGGAAAACCGCGAGATGCTTGAAGCGAGCCCGCCCCGGCTGGAGGCCGCCGCGCGCGCGGCCCTGTAGCGGATTGACATGACTTCCGATTGAACTTGCCATTTTCCGGACAAGTCGAACCCCAAATACCGCATCAATCGTACCCGCCCCTATTTTCCCGGACGGACCCCGTTGCAGGCTTGTCTTATCGAGAGAAGCCCCATGAAAGGCAGATCCTCGCGCTGGGCGGTGGCCGGCGCCGTACTGGCGGCGCTGGCCGTGGCTGTCTGGCTGCTGCTGTTGCGCCAGGCGCCCAGGCCGGCGCCGCCTGCCGCCGCCACGCCCGTGTCAGCCGTGGCGGCGCGGCAGACGGACGTGGACGTCTACATAGACGCGCTGGGTACGGTCGTGCCTACCCGGACCGTCACGGTCCTCACCCAGGTCAACGGCATACTGAGCTCGGTGGATTTCAAGGAAGGCCAGTTCGTCAAACAGGGCCAGGTCATTGCCCGGATCGATTCCCGCGCGCTGGAAGCGCAACTGGCGCAAGCCCAGGGCAATCTGGACCGCGACCGCGCCGCGCTGGCCAACGCCAGGCTGGACCTGGCCCGCTACCAGAAGCTGATCAAGACCGGCTCCATCCCCCAGCAGACGCTCGATACCCAGAACGCCGCCGTGCGCGAAGGCGCGGGCACGGTGGAAGCCGACGCCGGACTGGTCAGGAACCTGCAGGTCCAGGTGGAATACTGCACCATCACCTCCCCGGTGGACGGCGTGGTGGGCTTGCGCCAGGTGGACCCCGGCAATTACGTCACCACCGCCAGCACCACCGCCATCGCCGTCATCACCCAGCTACAGCCCGCCACGGTGGTGTTCTCGGTGCCGGAGGACGACCTGGGCCGCGTTCATGCGGCGATGGACCAGGGCGCGGTGGCCGTGCTGGCGTTCGACCGCGACAACAAGGCGCAACTGGCGGCCGGCACCCTGCTGGCGCTGGACAACCAGGTGGACACCTCCACCGGCACCCTCAAGGTCAAGGCCGAGTTCCCGGCTTCCGGCAACGCCCTCTTCCCGAACCAGTTCGTCAATGTGCGGATGCGGGCCAACACCCTGAAGAACGCGCTGGTCATCCCGACTGCCGCGATCCAGCACGGCAGCGGCGGCGACTTCGTGTTCGTGGTCGGCGCCGACGCCCGGGCGGTGCTGCGCAATGTGAAGGCCGGCCCCACGCAAGGGGGCGACACGGCGATCCTGGACGGCAGCGTGGCGCCGGGCGAGCGCGTGGTGACGGACGGCGCCGACAAGATCGACAAAGGCTCCCTCCTGAGGGTGGTGGCGGATTGAGCGGACGGCGCCATGAACATTTCCCGCCCGTTCATCGAGCGCCCCATCGCGACCTGCCTGCTGATGGTCGCGGTGCTGCTGGCCGGGCTGCTGGGCTATCACCTGTTGCCGGTCTCGGCCCTGCCTGAGGTCGACTACCCCACCATCCAGGTCTACACCCAGTATCCGGGCGCCAGCCCCGACGTGGTCAGCTCTTCGATTACCTCGCCGCTGGAACGCCAGTTCGGCGAGATGCCAGGCCTGAAGACCATGCGCTCGACCAGTTCCACCGGCGCCTCGGTCGTCATCCTGAAGTTCGACCTGGCCCTGTCGCTGGACGTGGCGGAGCAGGAGGTGCAGGCGGCGATCAACGCCTCGGCCAGCTACCTGCCCGCCAACCTGCCCTATCCCCCGGTCTACAGCAAGGTCAATCCGGCCGACGCGCCGGTGATGACGCTATCGCTGACCTCGGACGTGCTGCCGCCGATCAAGATCCAGGAACTGGCCGACACCCGGCTGGCCCAGAAGATCTCGCAGATTGCCGGCGTCGGGCTGGTGACGCTGGGCGGCGGGCAGCGTCCCGCCGTGCGCATCGAGACCAATGCCGGCGCGCTGAATTCGCTGGGCCTGTCGCTGGAAGACGTGCGCGGCGCGCTGGCCAACGCCAACGTCAACCTGGCCAAGGGCACGCTGGATGGCAAATCGCAGTCCTATACCGTCGGCGCCAACGACCAGCTGACCTCCGCGCGCGACTATGCGGACATCGTCATCGCCTACAAGAACGGCGCGCCGGTGCGGCTGGCGCAGATCGCGCGGCCGGTGGACGGCGCCGAGAACCCGCAGCAGGCCGCCTGGGCCGGCGCCACGCCCGCCATCCTGCTGAACATCCAGCGCCAGCCGGGCGCCAATGTGATCGACGTGGTCGACCGGGTGCAGCAGGTGCTGCCGCAACTGCGCGCGGCGCTGCCGGCCACACTGAAGGTCGAGGTGTTGACGGACCGCACGCAGACCATCCGGGCCTCGGTGACCGACGTGCAATACGAGCTGATCACCGCCGTGGCCCTGGTGGTGATGGTGATCTTCCTGTTCCTGCGCAACCTGCCGGCCACGGTCATCCCCGCCGTCACCGTGCCGCTGTCCCTGATCGGAACGCTGGCGCTGGCCTACGCCTTCGGTTTTTCGCTCAACAACCTGACGCTGATGTCTCTCACCATCGCCACCGGCTTCGTGGTGGATGACGCCATCGTCATGATCGAGAACATCACGCGCTACGTCGAGGCCGGCGAAAGCCTGATGAGCGCCGCGTTGAAGGGATCGCGGCAGATCGGCTTCACCATCATTTCGCTGTCGGTCTCGCTGATCGCCGTGATGATCCCGCTGCTGTTCATGGGCGACGTGGTGGGCCGGCTGTTCCGGGAATTCGCCCTGACCCTGGCGGTGGCCATCGTGATCTCGGCGTTCGTGTCGCTGACGCTGACGCCGATGATGTGCTCGCGCATGCTGAAGACGTCCGCCCATGACCGCCACGCGGATCTGCTGGACCGCGTCAACGCGCGCTACGGCGCGTCGCTGGCCTGGGTGCTGCGGCACCGCGGCATCACGCTGATCTCCGTATTCGCGACCGCGGCCCTGACCTTCACGGTGCTGTTCCTGATGCCCAAGGGCTTCTTTCCCGAGCAAGACACCGGCCTGATCGAAGGCATCTCGCAAGCGGCGCCGGACATCTCGTTTGCGCACATGGCGCAACTGCAGCAGGACCTGGCCAGCGACATCCTGAAGGACCCGGCCGTGGCCAGCCTGTCGTCCTATGTGGGCATAGACCAGACCAATCCCACCATCAATCAGGGCACCCTGCTCATCAACCTGAAGGACAAGGCCGGCCGCGACGGGATCGCCGCCGTCATCCGCCGCCTGTCGGCCGCTGCCGGCGACCATGCCGGCATGCGCCTGTACCTGCACCCGGTGCAGGACCTGACGCTGGACGACAGCGTCTCCACCACCAGCTACCGGCTCGGCCTGCAGTCGATCAATCCCGACGCGCTGGCGCTCTGGACGGGCAAGATGCTGGCCGCGCTGAAGCAGGATCCGGCTTTCGCCGACGTGCAGAGCCAGGCGCAGCAACTGGGCAGCCAGGTCCGCCTCACCTTCGACCGCGCCACCGCGTCGCGGCTGGGCGTCACGCCCCAGGCCATCGACGACGTGCTGTATGACGCCTTCGGCCAGCGCCAGGTGTCCACCATCTACACCCAGCTGAATCAGTACCACGTCGTGTTGACGGCGCCCAAAAGCGCCGACGACCTGTCCAACCTGCTGGCGGGGCTGTATGTGAACACCGCCGCCGGCGGCGTGGCGCCGCTGGCCTCGATGGCCACGATGGCCGTCGTGAAGGCGCCCGTCACGATCAGCCGCCAGGGCCAATTCCCCTATGCGGACGTGTCCTTCAATCTGGCGTCCGGCTACACCCTGGGCGACGCGGTGACGCGGCTGTCCGACATCCAGAAGCAGATCGGCCTGCCGGCCGCGGTGTCGGCCACGCTGGAAGGCGCGGCCGCCTCGTTCCAGGCCTCGCTGGCGAACGAGGCCTACCTGGTGGCGGCGGCCATCATCGTGGTCTACCTGATGCTGGGCATCCTGTACGAGAGCTTCATCCACCCCGTCACCATACTTTCCACGCTGCCTTCGGCGGCGCTGGGCGCGCTGCTGGCGCTGCGGATCACGGGCACGCAGTTCGACATCATTGGCCTGATCGGCATCGTGCTGCTGATCGGCATCGTCATGAAGAACGCCATCATGATGATCGACTTCGCCTTGCAGCTGGAACGCGTTGACCAGCTGCCTCCGATGGAGGCGATCCGGCGCGCGGCCGAGCTGCGTTTCCGCCCCATCCTGATGACCACCATCGCCTCGCTGTTCGGCGCCCTGCCGCTGGCCTTCGGCACCGGCATGGGTTCCGAACTGCGCCACCCGCTGGGCATCGCCATCATCGGCGGCCTGCTGGTCAGCCAGCTGCTGACGCTGTACACCACGCCGGTGATCTACCTGGCGATGCACCGGTGGGACCAGCGCTTCCTCAGGCGGGATCCCGAAACGGGCCCGACGCCGCCATGAACCTCTCGGAGCCCTTCATCCGGCGTCCGGTGGCGACGCTGCTGCTGGCGACCGGCATCGCGCTGGCGGGCATGCTGGCGTTCAAGCTCATGCCAGTGGCGCCGCTGCCCGAGGTCGACTTTCCCACCATCAGCATCAGCGCCAACCTGCCGGGCGCCAGCCCGACCACGGTGGCGACGTCCGTCGCCACGCCGCTGGAGCGGCAGCTCGGCCAAATCGCGGGCGTCACGCAGATGACCTCGGTCAGTTCGCTGGGCGCGGCCCGCATCACCCTGCAGTTCGACCTGAACCGCAACATCGACGGCGCCGCGCGCGATGTGCAGGCGGCCATCAACGCGGCCCGCAGCAACCTGCCCAGCAACCTGGACGGCAACCCCACCTACCGCAAGGTCAATGCGGCCGACGCGCCCATCCTGATCCTCAGCCTGACCTCGGACACCGCGACACGCGGCCAGCTGTATGACGCGGCCTCCACCGTGTTGCAGCAGAAGCTGCTGCAGACGCCGGGCGTGGGCGACGTGACCGTGGGCGGCGGCGCCCTGCCCGCGGTGCGCGTGGAACTGAATCCCGACCGGCTGAACCACTACGGCATCAGCCTGGAACAGGTCCGCGCCACCATGGCCAGCGCCAACGTCGACCTGCCCAAGGGTTCGGTGGACGGCAGCGGCATGCGCTACGCCATCGGCGCCAACGACATGCTCTATCAGCCCGCCGACTACGGGCCATTGATCGTCAAGCACGACGGCGGCGACATCGTGCGCATCTCCGACCTGGGCTATGTGCGCCAGGACGTGGAGAATCTGCGCAACTACGGCCTGTCCAACGGCAAACCCGCGGTGCTGCTGGTAATCACCAAGCAGCCGGGCGCCAACGTCATCGAGACGGTCGAGAACGTCAAGGCGGCGCTGCCCTTCCTTCAGGCATCCATCCCGCCCGCCATCAGGATCTCCACGCTGCTGGACCGTACCACCACCATCCGCGCCTCGCTGCGCGACGTGGAGATCACCCTGGCCATCGCGGTGCTGCTGGTCACGGGCGTGATGTACGCCTTCTTCCGCAACTGGCGCGTGACCCTGATCCCCGCCATCGTGGTGCCGCTGTCGCTGCTGGGCACTTTCGGCGTCATGTATCTGCTGGGCTACAGCCTGAACAACCTGTCGCTGATGGCGCTGACCATCGCCACCGGCTTCGTCGCCGACGACGCCATCGTGGTGGTGGAGAACATCATTCGCCACCAGGAACGCGGCGCGCCGCCCCTGCAGGCCGCCATGGAGGGCGCGCGCGAGGTCGGCTTCACCGTGCTGACCATCAGCGTGTCGCTGATCGCGGTCTTCATTCCGCTGCTGCTGATGGGCGGGGTGGTCGGCAGGCTGTTCCGTGAATTCTCGGTGTCGCTGTCGGTGGCCATCCTGATGTCGATGTTCATCTCGCTGACGGTCACGCCGATGCTGGCCAGCCAATTGCTGCGGCCCCGTCCGCCGGACGTTGAGACCCGCGGCCCGGACTCCGCTGTCCATCGCTACTACGCCCGGACCCTGTCCTGGGCGCTGGCGCATTCCACCCTGATGGGCGTGCTGACCGTATTGGTGATCGCGCTGAACGTGGTGCTGTACATCCTGGTTCCCAAGGGCTTCTTTCCGCAGGAGGACACCGGCCGGCTGGTTGGCATGATCCAGGCCTCGCAGAGCATCTCGTACCAGGAGATGCAGCGCAAGTTCCAGCGCATCAACCAGCAGGTGCTGACCAATCCGAACGTGGCAGGCGTGGGCGGCTTCGTCGGGGGCGGCAACGCCATCAACAACGCCTTCCTGTTCGTCTCCCTCAAGCCTCTGGGCGTGCGCAAGGACAGCGCCGATCAGGTTATCGCTCAGTTGCGGCGCACGCTGGCGGATGTGCCCGGCGCCCGCCTGTACCTGCAATCCGCCCAGGACATCACGGTGGGCGGCCGCCAGAGCGGCGCGCAATACCAGTACACCCTGACCGCCGACGACCCGCGCGACCTGGACAAGTGGATCCCCCAAGTGGTGGCGCAGATGCGCAAGATGCCCATCCTGCAGGACATCAACACCGACCAGCAGGACAACAGCCTGCAGGCCACCGTGGACATCAACCGCGACGCGGCCGCGCGCCTGGGGGTCGGCGTCGATTCCATCGACCAGGCGCTATACGATGCCTTCGGCCAGCGGCAGGTGTCCACCATCTACCGCGCGGCCAACCAGTATCACGTCGTCATGGAGCTGGCGCCGCCCTATTGGAACAATCCCAAAGCCCTGGACGGCATCTACGTGCCCGCCGGCACGCCGCTGGCCATGGGCGGCGGCGCGGCCGTGACGACGCCGTTGCCTGCCGCCTCGACCCTGGTGCCGCTGTCCGCCATGGCGACCTTGTCCATCGACCGCACCGCCATCTCCATCAACCACCAGGGCACGTTTCCGGCGGTGACTGCCTCGTTCAACCTGGCGCCGGGCGTATCCATCGGCCAGGCCACTGCCCAGGTCGAGGACGCCGCGGCTCGGTTGAAAATGCCGGCCAGCGTGGTCGGCATGTTCGCAGGCACGGCGCAAGTGTTCGAGCAGTCCGTCGCCAGCCAGCCGCTGCTGGTCCTGACGGCGCTGGTCTCCGTGTACATCGTCCTGGGCGTACTGTATGAGAGCCTGGCGCACCCGCTGACCATCCTGTCCACCTTGCCCTCGGCCGGCGTGGGCGCGCTGATCGCCTTGTTCCTGACCCGCACGGACCTGTCCATCATCGCCCTGGTGGGCGTGATACTGCTGATCGGCATCGTCAAGAAGAACGCCATCATGATGATCGACTTCGCCATCACTGAAGAGCGCCAACGACGGCTTGCGCCCGAGGAAGCGATCATGCGCGCCTGCATGATCCGTTTCCGCCCCATCATGATGACCACCGCCGCGGCCATGCTGGGCGCCTTGCCGCTGGTCATCGGCACCGGCTACGGCTCGGAGTTCAGGAAGCCGCTGGGGTTGTCCATCATCGGCGGACTGCTGCTGAGCCAGCTGCTCACGCTCTACACCACGCCGGTCGTTTACCTGTGGCTGGACCGGGCCTCGGCCAGGTTGCGCCGCCGGCCCAAGGGAGATCCGAGATGAACCACGCCCACGCCCCGCGGCTTGCGGCGCGCCGCCGCCTGCCCGTGCTGGCTGCCGCCTTCGGGCTGACGGTCACGCTGTGCCTGGCCGCCTGCGCGGTTGGCCCGGACTATCGCCGCCCGGAAATGGACATTCCCTTGTCGTTCAAGGAAGGCGTGCAATGGCAGCGGGCGCAGACGGCCCCTGCCGAAGCCCTGTCCGACACCTGGTGGACGCGCTTCGGCGACGAGCAGCTGTCGGGCTACATCGCCCAGGCGCTGCGGCAGAACCAGTCCATCGTCGCGGCCGAAGCCGCCTACCGGGTGTCGCAGGCCACCGTCGCCGGCGCCCGCGCCAATCTGTTCCCCGTGGTGACCGCCGGCGCCAGCGCCACGCGCAGCGGCACCGGCAGCGCCGCGAACGCCTCCGGCTCTGGAGGCGGCGTGGCCAACAACGTCGCCCTGTCCGTGGCGGTCAGCTGGGAACCGGACCTGTGGGGCCAGGTGCGCCGCCAGATCGAATCCAGCCAGGCCGGCGCGCAGGCCAGCGCCGCGCAACTGGCGGGCGCGCGGCTCTCGGTGGCGGCGAGTCTGGCCAGCGACTATTTTGCATTGCGCCAGTTCGACATCGACATTGCTTTGCTGCGGGAGCAGCAGGCCATCAGCGCCCGGCTGCTGGGCATGACACAGGCGCAGTTCCATCAAGGCACGGCCTCCAACGACAGCATCCTGGTGGCCCAGGACACACTATCGACGATCATCGCCAATCGGCAGACCGCGCAGACTTCGCGCGAGCAGTTCGAGCATGCCATCGCCGTGCTGGTCGGCGTGCCGCCCTCCGGTTTCTCCATCGCGCCTCGCGGGGACTATGCCTACGCCTTGCCGGCGGTACCGCTCAGCCAGCCTTCGGAACTGCTGCTGCGCCGGCTCGACATCGCGGCGGCCGAGCGCACGGCCGCGGCCGCCAACGCCAAGATCGGCGTAGCCGAAGCGGCGTTCTTCCCGTCCTTGATCCTGAACGCCCAGGGAGGCTTCCAGCACAGCTCCTTCTCGCAGCTGTTCTCGCTGCCCAGCCTGGTCTGGACCCTGGGTCCGGCCCTGGCCGCTACGCTGTTCGACGCCGGCGCGCGCGAGGCCGCCGTGCAAGGCGCGCGCGCCACCTACGAGGAAGACGCCGCGCTCTACCGCAACACCGTACTCAGCGCCTTCCAGAGCGTGGAGGACAGCCTGTCCGCCAGCAACCATCTGCAGGAATCGGCGCAGGCCTATGGCGACGTCTACCACCGTAACCAGCAGCTCTACGCCAGCGCCCAATCGCAACAGGGCGCCGGCACCCTTAGCGAACAAAGCCTGCTGACCCAGCGCCTGACGCTGCTGCTGGCCGAACAGAACCTGCGCGACACGCAATCGCAGCTGACGCAAAGCAGCATCACCTTGATCAAGAATCTGGGTGGAGGCTGGCAGGATGCGGCACAGCCGCGGGCGGTGCCGACCGTGCGCTGAACGCGCAGGCAGGCGTCAATCCGCCCGCCGCCCTCCGCTACACTGCCTGAGCCCGCGCGGCGTCCACTTCGAACCCAAGGATCATCCAGCATGAAGGCATACTTCCACGACGACCAGAAACTGCACCACCCGCAGACCTATTTCTCGCGCGGCAAGATGCGCACTCCGCAGGAAGTGCCCTCGCGCCTGGATGCGCTGGCGCAGGCCGCGCGCAATCTGGGCTTCGCGGTGCAGGCGCCGCCCGACCAGGGGGCCGGCGCGATTTCGGCGGTCCACACGCTGGACTACCTGCGTTTCCTGCAGGGCGCGCACGCCGCCTGGAAAAAACTGCCCGACGATTGGGGTGACGAGGTCGTCTCCAATGTGTTCGTGCGCGAACCCAACGCCCTGCGCGGCGTGCTGGCGCAAGCCGCGCGCTACCTGGCCGACGGCAGCTGCCCGGTCGGCCCCAACACCTGGCATTCAGCCTACTGGTCGGCGCAATGCGCCATCGCCGGCGCCGACGCGCTGCTGGCGGGCGAGCGCCACGCCTACGCCATCTGCCGCCCGCCCGGCCACCATGCCCGGCGCGACGCAGCGGGCGGCTTCTGCTACCTGAACAATGCCGCGATTGCCGCGCAGCGCCTGACCTCGCGCTATCCCCGCGTGGCCATCCTGGACACCGACATGCACCATGGCCAGGGCATCCAGGAAATCTTCTACGAACGCAGCGACGTGCTGTATGTGTCCATCCACGGCGACCCCGAGAACTTCTATCCCGTCGTCGCCGGCCATGAGGACGAGCGCGGCGCCGGCGCGGGCTACGGCTACAACATCAACCTGCCCATGCCGCACGGCTCGCCGGAATCGGTGTTCTTCGACAAGCTGGGCGAGGCGCGCCGCGCCATCGAACTGTTCCAGCCCGACGCGTTGGTGCTGTCGCTGGGCTTCGACATCTTCGAAAAAGACCCGCAGGCCATGGTGGCCGTCAGCGAGAACGGCTTCGAACGCCTGGGCCGGGAAGTCGGCGGCCTGAAACTGCCCACCCTGATCGTGCAGGAAGGCGGCTACTACATCGAAGGGCTGGAATCGAACGCCTCGCGCTTCTTCGGCGGACTGGCTTCGGCCTGAATCGGTCCACTGCCGGCGTCCCGCTGCGGACGCCGGCGACGCGCCATCGCGGCGGGCAAACGCGGCGCTAGTGGTTTTCCCTAGAAATGGAAAAGCCCGGTTCACAATCCGGACGGCCTCCGGTACATTTCGTCCAGTGGCCTGACCACTGGGCCACCAGATATCCAGACACTTCCTGGCCGTGCCGGGAGTGCGATGCAAGACAAGCCTGGGCAGAGCCTTTACCCTCTACATCCCGACCATCCACCCGAACGCAACAATGACCTCTCTTCAGGCCGTCGCCTCCACCCGCCTCTACCGCATGATTGCCGACCAGATCGCCGCGCGCATCAAGGCGGGCGACTTCCCCGCGGGCGGGCGGCTGCCGGCCGAGCGCGAGCTGGCCGAGCAGTTGCAGGTCAGCCGCGCCTCGGTGCGCGAAGCGCTGATCGCGCTGGAAATCGAGGGTTATGTGGAGGTCCGCGTGGGCACGGGCGTGTTCGTGAACCAGGCGCGCGAAGACGGCCAGTACCAGTCGCCGCAACCAGCGCCGGCCGCCGCCAACGGCGTCGACGCCACCGACATCGGCCCCTTCGACCTGCTGGAAACCCGCCTGCTGCTGGAACCCGAGTGCGCGGCCCTGGCGGCGCAAAAGGCGTCGCCGGCCCAGATCGCGGCGATCCGCGCGGCGCACGAAGGCATGTCGCTGACCGAATCGCCCAGCGTGCACGACCGCGCCTTCCATAGCGCGATCGGCGCGGCCTGCGGCAACGCGGCGCTGGCCGCGGCAATTTCCCACATCTGGCAGCTCAGCACCTTGAGCCCGGTATTCACCCGCCTTGAAGAGCACTTCGTGACCACCAAGGTGTGGAGCGAAGCCCAGCAGGAACACGAGCGCATCCTCGCGGCCATTACCGACCGCGATCCCATCCGCGCGCGCCACGCCATGCACGACCATCTGGTTGGCATTCTGGCCCGCCTGCGGGAAGACTTCGGCAGCGCTGGGATCCGATGATTTGATGAACGCCTGAACCCTGGCCTGACGCCCAGGCCCCTGCCCTTACCGACCGTGCAAGCACCGCCGGCGCAATACGCGCCGCCTGCGGCAAGGGGAGCGGCTTGCCTGCAAAAACACAAACCGCAGTTCCGCAGTACCCGTAAGTCCAATACCTAAAACACATCAAGGTGAAAACATGCAGCTGACCCGTACCGTGAAGCTTTTGAGCGCGGCGCTATTGGCGCTTGGCGCCCATGCCGCCCAGGCCAACAAGGCTGACAACTCCCTCAACATCGCCTTCGACGCGGCGCCCGCCACGCTGGACGCCTACAAGGAATCGGACCGTCCGGGCCTGGCACTGGCGCGCATGGTGTTTTCGGGGCTGCTGCAGAAGAACCAGGACACAGGCGAGTTCGGCCCGGCCATCGCCACCGGCTACAAGTTCGTCGACGACACCACCATCGAACTGCCCATCCGCAAGGACGTGAAGTTCCATGACGGTTCGCTGCTGACCATCGATGACGTGCTGTACACCTTGAACCTGGTGTCCTCGGAAGGCTACAAGGCGCGCTTCCAGAATCAGGTCGCCTGGATCGCCAAGGCCGAAAAGGCTGGCGACGACACGGTGCGCATCACGATGAAGACGCCCTACCCGCTGGCGCTGGAGATGCTGTCGGAGAACCTGCCGATCTATCCGCGCAAGTACTACGAGGCCAACCAGTCCGACATGGGCGCCAAGCCCATCGGCACCGGTCCGTACCGCCTGGTGGAAAGCCAGCCGGGCAGCCGCTACGTGTACGAGCGCTTCGAAGACTACTTCGGCCCCAAGCCGGCTGTGCAGAAGCTGGTGGTGCGGGTGCTGCCGGACGCCAACACCCAGTACGCCGAGATGTTGTCCGGCGGCCTGGACTGGATCTGGCGCGTGCCGCCGGACGTGGCCAAGCGCATGGAAAAGCAGCCGGCCATCACGGTCAAGAGCAGCAGCATCATGCGCATCAGCTACATCTCGCTGAACCCGCGCGCAGATGACGGCAAGTCGCCGCTGGCCAAGCAGGAAGTGCGCCAGGCCATCAACTACGCCATCGACCGCGAAGCCATCCGCAAGGCCTTGGTGGGCGGCGCGTCCAAGGTCATCAACGCGGCCTGCAATCCGGCGCAGTTCGGTTGCGCCGCCGACGTGCAGACGTACAAATTCGACCCCACGCGCGCCAAGCAGCTGCTGGCCCAGGCCGGCTACCCCAACGGCGTGACGCTGGACCTGGTGATCTCGGCGCCGCCGCGCGCCATCCTGGACGCCGCCGCCGCGCAGATGGCGCAAGCCGGCATCAAGCTGAACCTGGTCGAGCAGCAATACGGCACCGCCATGACCAACTGGCGCGAAGGCAAGATCGCCATGCTGTCGTCCAACTGGGGTTCCTACGGCATCGCCGACGCGGCGCTATCGACCAGCAACTTCTTCCGCGGCGGCCCGGACGACCAGGCGCGCAATCCGGAGGTCATCAAGTACCTGGAAACCGCCGACACCTCCGTGGACCGCGAACTGCGCGCCAAGAACTACGCCGCCGCCCAGAAGATCGTGGCCGACCAGGCCTACTGGGTGCCGCTGTGGAACCACTCGCTCAACGCCGTGCAGGCCAAGGACCTGAACTTCTCGGTCGACGGCGACGAGTTCCCGCGTTTCTACAAGGCCCGCTGGAACTGACCGGCCCCGCCGGCATGGCCGCGCTTCCTGGCCCAGACGGCCGGGAAAGGCGGTCCAGCCGGCGCACACCGTCATAGGTAGCCCCATGATTGCATTCCTGTTTCGCCGCCTGGTGGTGTCCGCGCTGCTGGTGGTATTCGTCTCGCTGATCAGCTTTTCGCTGGTGTTCGCTTCCGGCAATCCGGCCGCGCGCCTGGCCGGTGAAGGCAGCGCCGCCGACGCGGCCCGCCTGGCCCAGCTGCACGGCTTCAACGACCCGATCCTGCTGCAGTACGGCCGCTGGCTGGCCGGCGTCGCCCGCGGCGATTTCGGCGACAGCCTGTACTTCAGCCGCCCCGTGGCCGAACTGCTGGCCCAGCATTTCCCGGCCACCGCCAAGCTGGGCCTGGCCGCCATGCTGTTCGCGCTGCTGCTGGCGATACCGCTGGGCGTGCTGGCCGGCCTGCGCAAGGGCTCGCTGATCGACCGCGCCACCATGCTGCTGTCGGCCTGCGCCCAGGCCATGCCGCCCTTCTGCCTGGCGTTCCTGCTCATCATCGTCTTCAGCGTGCGTAACCAATGGCTGCCGGCCTCCGGCTTCGACAGCTGGAAGCACTATGTCATGCCGGTGACCGCCCTGGGCCTGTTCGCCATGCCGGCGATGCTGCGCCTGATGAAGTCCGAAATGGAAACCGTGCTGGCCACCGACTACATCCGCACCGCGCGCGCCATGGGCCTGGGCGGCCCCAGCGTGGTGCTGAAGTACGCGCTGCGCAACGCCCTGCGGCCGCTGGTGTCGCTGGCCGCGGCCCAGATGGGCACGCTGCTGGCCGGCTCCGTCGTCATCGAGACCGTGTTCGCCATCAACGGCGCGGGCCTGCTGGCCTGGACCTCGATCCTGCGCGGCGACTTCCCGACGATGCAGGCGCTGATCCTGATCTTCGCCCTGATCTACATCGTCCTGACCCTGGTCGCCGACCTCGTCAATGGTTGGCTCGACCCCCGCGTGCGAGTTTCATCATGAGCAGCGTCATCGCCTCTCCCTTTTCCGTCCGTTCGCGCGGCGAACGCGCGGCCCGCTATGGCCGCAACCTCGGCCTGGCCATGCTGGCGCTGCTGGTGCTGGCCGGCCTGCTCGGTCCCTACCTGATCCCGCATGACCCGTACACGCAGGACCTGCTGGCGCGGCTGCAAGAGCCTGTCTGGGCTGAAGACGGCAGTTGGAGCCACATTCTCGGCACCGACCAGTTGGGCCGCGACGTGCTGGCGCGGGCGCTGTATGGCGTGCGCGTATCGGCGCTGATCGGCCTGTCGGTCGCGCTGATGGGCGGGCTGATCGGCACCACGCTGGGCGTGGCCGCCGGCTACTTCGGCGGCGCGGTGGATCGCGCCGTGTCCTTCCTGATCACCGCGCGCCTGGCGCTGCCCATCATCCTGGTGGCGCTGGCGGTGGTGTCGGTGGTGGGCGCCTCGCTCACCGTGGTGGTGCTGGTGCTGGGCCTGCTGCTGTGGGAACGCTACGCGCTGGTGGCCCGGACCATGGCGGCCGGCCTGCGCAACGCCGAATTCGTCACGGCCTCGCGGCTGCAAGGCTGCAGCCACCTGCAGATCATCTGGCGCGACATCCTGCCCAATCTGGTGGGCAACTTGCTCATCATCGGCACCGTGGACGCCGCCATGGCGATCACGCTGGAGGCTTCGCTTTCGTTCCTGGGCCTGGGCGTGCCGGCGCCGATGCCGTCGCTGGGCCTGATGATCGCCGAGGGCAAGGAAAACATGCTGTTCCAACCCTCGCTGGTGGTGATTCCCAGCGTGGTGCTGTTCGTGCTGGTGCTGTGCGTGAACCGCGCCGGCGAATCCCTGCGCGCCGTGCAAATGAAGAAAGGCTGATCCCATGACCGCAAACAGCCAACCCCTGCTGCGGGTCGAGGACCTGCACATCGACATCCACACCCCCACCCACGTCAAGCACGTGGTGCGCGCGGTGGACTTCAGCCTGGAGCGCGGCAAGACCCTGTGCATCGTCGGCGAATCGGGCTGCGGCAAGTCGCTGACCGCGCTGGCCCTGCTGGACCTGCTGCCGGCGGCCGCGCGCCGCCGCGTGGCGAAGCTCGAGTTCGCCGGCCAGGACCTGGGTTCGCTTTCGCCCGCCGCCCTGGCGCAACTGCGCGGCGCGCGCATCGCCATGATCTTCCAGGATCCGATGACCTCGCTGAACCCGGTGTTTCCCATCGGCACGCAGCTGGTGGACGTGCTGCGCCGGCACAAGCGGGTCAGCCGCCGCGAGGCCGAGGAGCGCGCCGAATACCTGCTGCGCCGCGTCGGCATCGCCAATCCCCGCGACCGCATGCGGCAGTACCCCTTCGAGCTGTCTGGCGGTCTGCGCCAGCGCGTGATGATCGCGATGGCCCTGATGTGCGGCCCCGAGCTGCTGATCGCCGACGAACCCACCACCGCGCTCGACGTGACCGTGCAGGCCGAACTGCTGGACCTGCTGCGCGACATCCAGGCCGAATTCGGCTTGGGGCTGGTGTTCATCTCGCACGACATGGGCCTGGTGGCGCGCATCGCCGACCACGTCATCGTCATGTATGCGGGCGACATCGTCGAAGGCGGCAGCGTGCGCGAAGTGCTGGAGCGCCCCAGCCACCCCTATACCGCGATGCTGCTGAACTGCATCCCGCAACCCGGACGCACCGCGCCGCGCGCCGACCTGCCCACCATCGCCGGCGCCGTGCCCTCGCTGGACACCGCCATCCGCGGCTGCGCCTTCCGCGACCGCTGCCCGGTGGCCGAGGCCCGTTGCGCCCAGCCGTTCCCGGCGCGCGTGCAGGGCGGACACCGCTGCCTGTGCATCAAACCCGGCGCAATGCGCCTAGGAGCCACGGCATGAGCAGCCGCGCTACGCCCTCCGCCAGCATCAGCCTGGACTCCCTGTGCTTCCAGTACGGCCGCGCCAGCCTGTTCTCGCGCCGTCCCGCCCCGCGCATCCTGCACGACATCGACCTGCACGTGCCGGCCGGCCAGACCATCGGCCTGGTGGGCGAATCCGGCAGCGGCAAGTCCACCATCGCCAAGCTGATGCTGGGGCTGCTCGCGCCGACGCAGGGCCAGGCGCTGCTGGACGGCAAGCCGCTGGCCGCGATGCCGGCGCGCGCCCGCGCCCGCCGCATCCAGATGGTGTTCCAGGACCCCTATTCGTCCCTCAACCCGCGCCGCACCATCAACGAAATCCTGACTGCGCCCCTGCGCACGCATGGCATCGGCAATGCGGCCTCGCAAGCCGCATCGGTGCGCCGGATGATGGACGCCGTGGGCCTGGTGCCGGCCTTCGCGGCGCGCTATCCGCGCGAACTATCCGGCGGCCAGCGCCAGCGCGTGGCCATCGCCCGCGCGCTGATGCTGGAACCGCAGTTGCTGATCTGCGACGAGCCCACCTCCGCGCTCGACGTGTCGGTACAGGCGCAGATCCTGAACCTGCTGATGGAACTGCAGCGCGAGCGCGGCCTGGGCTATCTGTTCATCAGCCATAACCTGGCCGTGGTGCAGCACATCGCCGATGAGATCGTGGTGCTGCAAGGCGGCCGCGTGGTCGAGCGCGGCTCCGCGAGCCAGGTGTATTTCGAGCCGGTCCACCCGTACACGCGGCAGCTCATCGGCGCCACCCTGGCGGTGCCGCAAGCGCAGGAGCTGGCGGCATGAAGCCTCAAGACGCACGCCACCTGCTGCTGGTCGGCAACGACCAGAAAGTCACCTGGGACGACGGCCAGATCCGTTTCCTGGCGCCGGGCAACGACAGCCTGTGCGTCTACGACGCTGGCCCCAATCCCGCCGCGCCCGAGCTGGTCGCCACTCTGTCGCTGCCCAACTCGCTGTTCGGGCCGCCGGTCAATCTTGCGGTCTCGCCAGACCAGCGCCTGGGCCTGATTGCGGATTCCATGGACTGGCGCGCGCGCGCCGATGGCGCCGGCTGGCAGCCCGAGCCCGGCCGCGGCCTGTACGTGATCGACCTGGAAGCCAGCCCGCCCGCCATCGCGCAGCGGCTTGAGACCGGCCTGCAGCCTTCGGGCCTGGCCATCAACCGCGCCGGCACGCTGGCGCTGGTGGCCAACAAGGCCGGCCGCTCCGTGACGGTGCTGCGCATCGCCGGCAAGCGCGCCGAGGTCTGCGACGAGGTCGACATGGGCGCCGCCGTCGTGGCCGTGTCCTTTGCCGCCGACGGCCGCCGCGCCTTCGTGGTCAAGACCGATAGCCACCGCCTGGGCGTGCTGCGCATCGCCGAGAGCGGCGCAACCCCCATCGTGACTCATGATCCCGCCGAGGACCTGACCACCGGCCTGGTGCCGTTCAACCTGGTGGTGTCGCCCGACGGCGCGCTGGCGCTGGTGGTGGACATGGGCAGCCCGACCGCGTCGGACGGCCACGCGGACTCGGTCAGCGTGGTGGATCTGCGCGCCGACCCGCCGCGCGTGATCGACCGCGTCATGGTCGAGGACGGCCCGGAAGGCATCGCCATCAGTCCCGACGGCCGCTACGCGGCGGTCGCCATCGTGCAAGGCTCGAACAACCCTGCCAGCGCCTGGTTCCATCTTCCGCGCGGGCAGATCGTATTGCTGCGTATCGACGGCCAGTCCGTGACCCGCGCCGGCGCCATCGAGGTCGGCGCGCTGCCCGAGGGCGTGGCCTTCAGCCCCGACAGCCGCTATCTGTACGTCGGCAATTTCCTGGATGCCGAGATGCAGGTCCTCGCCGTGGGCGATCAGGGCCTGAGCGACACCGGCACCCGCATCGCCCTGCCTGGACGGCCCGCGTCGATGCGCGCGCAGTCCTACTGACCCTACCCATCCCCCCCCTGCTCCTGGAGTTCCGCCATGACCACCGCTCCTCAAAAG
The DNA here is from genome assembly GCF_049647645.1 of Achromobacter sp. Taxonomy (GTDB): domain Bacteria; phylum Pseudomonadota; class Gammaproteobacteria; order Burkholderiales; family Burkholderiaceae_B; genus Achromobacter. Next base: position 4,730 of record NZ_JBARYB010000089.1, on the reverse strand, counting down.
AAACCGACCCTGCTGGCCGCCGCCCTGCTCGCCCTCGCCGGCCTGGCGCCGCTGTCGGCCCACGCCATGGACATCAAGCTCGGCCACGTGCTGGCGCCCAGCCACAGCTGGAACAAGGCCGCCGAAGGCTTCGCCGCCGAGGTCAAGGAAAAGACCGCCGGCCGCGTCAATTTCGTGCTGTTCCCCAGCGGCCAGCTCGGCAACGAGAAGACCATGCTCGAAGGCCTGCAGATCGGCAGCCAGGGCGCCGCGATCATCGGCTCGGGCTCGCTGCAGCCCATCGAACCCAAGTTCGGCGTGGTCGAACTGCCCTATACCTGGTCCACCTCACAACAGGCCTACAAGGCCTTCGACGGCGAACTGGGCGAGGCGCTGGCCAAGCTGGCCGACAAGAAGAACCTGACCATCATCTCCTGGTGGGAGAACGGCTTCCGCCACGTCACCAACAACCGCGGCGCGGTCGCCAAGCCCGCCGACCTGGCCGGCCTGAAGACCCGCGTCACGCCCGACAAGATGCGCCTGGACACCTTTACCGCGCTGGGCGCCAACCCCGCGCCGCTGGCCTTCGGCGAACTGTATTCGGCCCTGCAGCAGAAGGTGTTCGACGCCCAGGAAAACCCGCTGTCCATCATCTACACCTCGTCCTTCTTCGAGGTGCAGAAGTACCTGTCGCTGACCGGCCACGTCTGGGGCCCCGCCAACCTGATCATCTCCAAGCCGGTCTGGAACCGCATCTCGGCCGACGACAGGAAGATCGTGCAGGCGGCCGCCGACAAATGGCGCGACGCGCAGCGCCAGATGATCACGGATGGCGACCAGCAATTCATCGCCCAGTTGAAGGAAAAGGGCATGCAGGTCAATGAGGTCGACAAACCCGCCTTCGCCGCCGCGGTCGCGCCGGTGTGGAAGACCTACTCGGTCACCTACGGCCCGGAGCTGATGGCGCTGGTGCAGAAGTACCGCGAGGCCAAGTAATGCTCAACCGACTGTCCGCGATCCTGTCGGGCATCAGCAAGGCCTTCGCCGCCCTGGCGGTGGCCTTGCTGGCGATCCTGATCTCCTACGTGGTGTTCGCCCGTTTCGTCACCCACACCACGCCGCATTGGGCCGAGGAACTGCCGCGCCTGGTCCTGGTCTGGTCCGCCTTCATCGGCGGCGTCGCCTGCAGCTTCGAGCGTTCGCACCTGATGGCCGGGCTGCTGCCCTTCGTGGTGCGCAATCCGCGGGTCCTGAATGCCTTCGAACGCATCAACCAGGCGCTCATCATCGTCGGCCTGGCGGCCCTGGGTTACGCCGGCTGGCAACTGGCCGAACTGACCATGGACCAGACCTTGCCGGCGCTGGACGTGTCGGCCGGCGTGGTCTACCTGGCACTGCCCTTCGCCTGCGCCGTCACCATCGTGGTGCATCTGGCGCAGCTGTTCTCCGCCGCTCCCGCCGCTGCAAAGGACTAACAAGATGTCTACGGGTGCTCTCTTCCTGATGGGCGTGTTCACGATCACGGTGCTGATCGACATGCCCATCGCTTTCGGCCTGGTGCTGTCCTGCCTGGCCTATCTGGCGGTCTACGATTCCGCCCCCATGATGGTGGCGGCGCAGCAGTACGTGGTGGGGCTGGACAGTTTCACGCTGCTGGCGATTCCGCTCTTCATCCTGGCGGCCCAGCTGATGAACGGCGCCGGCCTGACCCAGCGCATTGTGCGCCTGTGCGCCGCCATCGTCGGCGACATCAAGGGCGGCCTGGCCGTGGTGGCCGTGCTGGCCTGCCTGATGTTCGGCGCGCTGTCCGGCTCGGGCGTGGCCGACGTGGTCGCCATCGGCAGCCTGCTGCTGCCCGCCATGGCCCGCAGCGGCTACGACAAGGGCTTTTCCTGCGCCCTGGTCGGCAGCGCCGGCGCCACCTCCACCATCATCCCGCCCAGCATCGTGCTGATCGTCTATGGCACCATCACCGACACTTCGGTGGGCAAGCTGTTCGTGGCCGGCATCATTCCGGGCATCCTGCTGGGGTTGTCGCTGATCGGCGTGGCCATCTGGCAATCGCGCAAGCACAACTGGGCCGGCGGCCAACCCTTCAGCTGGTCCGAGCTGCGCGCCGCGGCGATCGACGCGCTGCCCGCCCTGATGGTGCCGGTGCTGATCATCGGCGGCATCCGCTTCGGCATCTTCACCGCCACCGAGGCCGCCTCCAGCGCCATCGTCTACGCCTTGCTGATCGGCTTCTTCTGGTACCGCACGCTGAGCCTGAAGTCGCTGTGGGACAACCTGAAATCCACCGGCGAAAGCAGCGCTTCGATCCTGCTCATCATTGGCGCGTCGGGCCTGTTCGCCTGGGTGCTGGTGGCCGAACAGGTGCCGCAGGCGCTGTCGACGCTGCTGGTCGAATGGACCGACAGCAAGACCGCCGTGCTGCTGGTGCTGACCGTGGTGCTGCTGCTGCTGGGCACCTTCATGGAAGCCATCCCGGTCATCATCATCGTGGCCCCCGTGGTGATGCCGGTGCTGGCGCACTACAACATCGACCCGGTGCACTTCGGCATCCTGCTGTCGATCAACATGGCCATCGGCGCCAACACGCCGCCGGTCGGGGTCGACCTGATGGCCGCTTGCAAGATCGGCGGCATCAACATGATGCAGACCCTGCGCCCGCTGTCCTGGATGATGCTGGCCATGACCGCGGTCATGCTGCTGCTGACTTTCGTACCCGAACTGGTGCTGTTCCTGCCGAGGCACGTGCAATGACCCCTCTCACTCCCTCCCGCCGTCCCCCTTTTCTGCGCCGCAGCTGGATGTTCGTGCCCGGCCTGGACGCCGACGCCCAGGCCGGCGGCCTCGCCAGCGGCGCCGACGCCCTGGTGGCGGACCTGGAAGAGTTCACCGCCCCGGCGGACCGGCCGGCAGCGCGCCCGCACATCGCCGACTTGTTCGCCCGCTGCCGCGCCCAGGGCGTGGTGGCCGCGGTCCGCATCAACAAGCTGGAAGAAGACGGCCTGGCCGACCTGCGCGGCGTCATGCCCGGCGCCCCGGACGCGGTATTCCTGCCGCACGCCGAGAGCCCGGCGCAGATCGCCGCCCTGGACCAGGCGATCACCGCGCTGGAGGCCGAGTTGGGCCTGCCCGCCGGCAGCACCGAGATCGTGCCCACGCTGGAGTCCGCGCTGGGCGTGCACCGCGCCTACGACATCCTGACCGCCAGCCCGCGCGTGTCGGCCTGCCTGCTGGCCGCCGAGGACCTGAGCGCCAGCCTGGGCGCCGAACGCGGCAAGGATGGCATCGAGCTGCACCATGTCCGCGCCCGCTTCCTGCTGGACTGCACGGCCGCGGGCTGCCTGCCGATCGACTGCCCCTTCAACTACCGCGACATGCCGGCGCTGGAAGCCGACGTGCGCTGGGCCCGCCGCCTGGGCCTGAAGTCCAAGTGCGCGACGGTAGCCGACCAGGTCAAGCTGATCCACGCCGTATTCACGCCCGCCCCGGACGAAGTCGCGGCGGCACAGGATTGCGTGGTCCGCTACGAAGCCCAGCGCGCCGGCCGCCATGACGCCGAGCGCATCGATCCGCCTGTCTACAACACCGCGCGCCGCCTCTTGGCGCGCCATCACCAATTCGAACGATGGGCCGCCGAGCGCCGCGCGCAGGCCGTCCCGCAACAAGGAGACTCCGCATGACGTCAGCCGCAATTCCCGAACGCAATGGCGGTCAGATCCTGATGCAGCAGCTGCGCATCCATGGCGCGCGCCGCGTGTTCATGATCCCCGGCGAAAGCTATCTGCCCTGCATCGACGCGCTGAACGACCACACCGATGCCATCGAAGCCATCGTCTGCCGCCAGGAAAGCGGCGCGGCCTACATGGCCGAAGCCTACGGCAAGCTCACCGGCGAGCCCGGCATCTGCTTCGTCACGCGCGGCCCGGGCGCCACCAACGCCAGCATCGGCGTGCATACCGCCTTCCAGGACTCGACCCCGATGATCCTTTTCGTGGGCCAGGTGGGCAACGACTTCATGGAGCGTGAAGCCTTCCAGGAGATCGACTATCGCCGCATGTTCGGCCAGATGGCCAAGTGGGTGGCGCAGATCGACCGCACCGACCGCATCCCCGAGTACATCTCGCGCGCCTTTGCCGTGGCCACCAGCGGCCGGCCCGGCCCCGTGGTGCTGGCGCTGCCCGAGGACACGCTGTGGGGCCGCGCCCGCGTCGCCGATCTGCCGCGCTACCCGCGCGTGCACAGCCATCCCGGCGCCGCCGATCTGGCCCGCATGACCCAATTGCTGGACGCCGCCGAGCGCCCCTTCCTGCTGCTCGGCGGCAACGGCTGGCATCAAACCGCGATCGACCAGATCGCCGGCTTTGCCGAGCGCTTCGAACTGCCGGTAGGCACCGCCTGGCGCCGCCTGGAGTGCTTCGACCAGCGCCACCCCAACGCCGCCGGCCATGTCGGCTGGGCCATGACGCCGGAACTGCGCCAGCGCCTGCGCGACGCCGACCTGGTGCTGGCCGTGGGCACGCGCATGGGCGAGGCCACCACCGAAGGCTATACCGTCATCGAGAGCCCGCTGCCGCGCCAGCAACTGATCCATGTGTATCCCGATGCCGCCGAGCTGGGCCGCGTGTTCTCGCCGACCCAGGCCATCGTGGCGGATGTGGCCAGCTTCGCCGCCAGCGTGGCCCAACTGGCCCCGGGCCACAAGACGGCGCGCGCCGCCGCCGTGCGCGCGGCGCACCAGGAGC
>NZ_JBARYB010000088.1:0-5419 GCF_049647645.1 Achromobacter sp. | reverse complement strand
GGCTGTGAGAATCACGCTATCCATGCCGTCAGCCACGCCCGCCATCTTGCTCGGTGCAAGCCCGATCACATGGGCGCTGGACGCGTCTGCCGTGAAGGTGATGGTCACGGTCTTACCCGCATCTCCGCTTGCGCCCTTCGAGGAACTGCCCGCTGCGCACTTGGCGGTGACGGTCGCGGCGCCCGTCTCGGTCGGCGCAGTCAGCTCGACCGTGGTCCGGCTGTTGGCGTCGGTGATGCTGGCAACACTGGCGAGCAGCCCTCCGCTGGTACCCCAGTTGACTGCAACCCCGGCTCCTACAGGATTGCCCCGGGCATCCGCAACCGTGGCCGTAAGGGTCACGGTATCCGTACCGTTGGCCAGCCCAACGGCCTTGCTGGAACTGAGCGCGACCACGCGCGCGCTGGACAGGTCAGCCGCAAAGGTCACGATGGCGCTTTTGCCCGTGTCGCCGCCCGCGGCCTTGGCCGTAACAGTCGCCGTGCCGGCAGTCGTCGGCGCGGTCAACACGAGCGCGGCCTGGCTGTTGGCGTCCGTGCTGCTGACCGCCGCGGCAAGCATACCCAGGCTGGCGGCCCAGTTGACCGCTACGCCCGCGCCCACGGGGTTGCCGTACGCATCTTCAACCGTGGCCATGAAGGTCACGGTGTCGGCGCCGTCAGCCAGGCCGGCGGTCTTGCTGGGGGTCAACTGGGTAACCCGCGCGCCTGAAAGGTCGATGAGAAAGTTCACGGCGCCCGTCTTGCCCGGATCCGCGCCCCGCGTCTTGGCCGTGATGCGGGCGATGCCCGGCGTCGTGGCGGATTGCAGTTCGACGACGGCGATGCCGCTCGCGTCGGTCTCGCTGCGAGCGCTGGAAAGCTGGCCGTTCGTGGCCGTCCAGTTGACCGCGATACCGGCCCCCACGGCATTGCCATGGCGATCCTTGACCGTCGCCTTCAGGACCGCCTTGTCCTTGCCATCCGCAAGAATGGAGGCAGGCGCCACGTCCAGCTGCGCGACAGCCGCCGCGTTCAGGTCGTCGAGGAACTCCGCCTGGTTCTTGCCCTTGAATCCCTGGGCCTCCACCGCTTCGACCTCGACCTGCGCGGCGACCTTGCTGCTGACCGTGGCGTACGCCATGCCATCGGCGTCGGTCCGGTCCGAGGATTCCTTGATCGCACCGGGTCCCTTCAGCGTCCACGCCACAACGCGCCCCGCCATGGGTTCGGCCTGGACGCCGCGTATCAGGGCCGTGAACTTGACGCTGTCCACGCCGTCCGCGAGGGCCGCGGCCTTGGAGCGGGCGACACTAACGCTGAGCGCATTGACGCTCACGGTCATGATGTTGGAACTTATCTTGCGGCCATGCGCGTCGATCGCGGACGCCATCAACTGATAGCGGTTGATACCGTCGCTGCGGTAGTCCGGCAGCGTCAAGGATCCCGACGCACCGCCGCTGTATGGCATGGCGAATGCCGCCGCGGAACCGGACCATTCGATCCTGGGCGCGGCATCCGCGCCCGCCAGCGAGACCGGGAAACTGACGACCGTTTGCGGATAGCCGGCAGCGGCCGACGGCAGCTGTATCGTCATGGCGTCGTTCTTCTTGTATTCCAGGACGATTTCGTTGTTCCGCTCCACCAGATCCATGCGCATGCCGGCGAGCCTGCGGCTGTCAGCCACTTCGCCGGGCTGCATCTGCTTGGCCAGGGGTACGCCGAGCGCGTACTTCAGGCCCAGCTTGAAACTGGTGTCGGACTTTCCGCCCTGCCCCATGCGATGGTCCAAACCCAACGTGACGGCCGGCGCAGGCGTATACGAAACTCCCAGGGTCCAGGCGCGGGGATTCCTTTGCCGGCTGCTGGCGCCGAACAGGCCGACCTCATCGCCGTAGTACTTTTCGAACATCAGCTTGCCGCCCAGCTGCGGATACCAAGGCAGATAGCCTTCGGTCCTGATATCCCAGCCGCTGGCCGGGCGTTCCTGGTAGTCCCGCACATCCGGCGAACGCTTCCAGTCGCTCAGCCGGAAGTAGCCGTTCATGCTGAGCTTGAGATAGTCCGCCCACCACTCGCCGCCCAGGCCCAGCCGCCGATGGCCGCGCGAAACGTCCTGATCCAGGAAGGCGTTGCCACCGACCATGAAGCCGTCGGCGAAATGGCGGTATCCCATCCCGAGGTTGACCGTGGTCCGATAGGACTCTTGCAGCAGGTTGGTCCGGCGTGCGCCGAGTTGGGAAAAAATCAGACCCGTCCCGGAATCGTGCAGCGGGAACAACATGTCCAGGGCGCCCCCATGAAAGCTGCCCAACAGGTCCAGCCTGGCGGTGCCGAACTGGCCCAGCCAGTTTTCCGCCACGCGCTTCGCTTCGCCAGTGGCCTTGCCGCCAGCCAGCGATCTGGCGTCGCCGCTCGCCATTTGGTTGGGATTGGCTGGCAAGGGGCGGCCCTCCAGGTCGGGCGCGGGATCCAGCCCGTCCGCGGCCCGCGCCCGGGCCCGCGCCTGTGCGGCATCCGGGTCCGGCGATTCCCCGGCCGCTTCGGCCCTGGCTGCTGCGAGGGGAGCAGTACCTTCGGAACTGGGTAGCGGCTTACGCAATTCGCCGGCTAGCGGCGCCGCGCATCCCTGGAACAGCAGGAAAGCCGAAAGCGCCATGCATAGCGCCTTTCGGGCTTGGCCTGCGGCCGATCTCCGCCAAGCAAATGACTTGGTTGGTTTCAGCATCGTCATGACCTTGTCTTGAAGAATCCCGCGGGCCGGGGGTGTGCCGGCCAGGCAAAGTCGCCAAACTACTGAAGGGCGGCATGGGCGTATCCGTTCTGGCTCAGATCCAGGACGAAATCGCATGCGCGCTTGCAGCGATCCTTGCCCGAGGGGTTCGTGTTGTTATTAAAAAAATGACAAAATATGACGACATGCTATTTATATAACTGTTGATATCAATATGTAATTTATTGATTCAAAAACAGAAAACCTGAATACTCGATCAATCCGCGTACAACGGACGTCAGGCAGGACTAGCGGGAAAAGGCGATGGATGTGGTTCAGGCATGGCTGAACGCTGGGGACGCGGGCCGTGTCGAACAGACACGCCCGGCGGGCCGTGTTACGGCGCTTTCGTCAAGATGGGACGGAACCGAGGAGGCATCCCCGGCCCGAAGAGGCCGCCCGCTCCGGGGGCAAGCGTCTCATGGCGCGCTGACGTGCGCCCGCGGCCTTAATTGAACGGCCAGACTGGAGGATGGGTGCCCGGAGGGCTGGACGGACGGGTCCAGCGGGCCGGGGTTTCCGAGAACTGCGCGGCGTGGCGCAAGGCCGCCAGCTCGCCGAAACCGGAGGGCTCGGTTTCCAGCAAGCCTTCGAAGCCCGGCATAGGACAGGCCAGGCCGCGCTCGACGCGGCCCAGGCCGCGCAGCCAATGCGCGGTTTGCGCCAGCGACACGCGCACATGCCAACTGCCGCCTTCGGTTGCCTGCCGGGCCAACGCGGCCTGCGCGCCGAAGGCCATCAGGTAGCCCGAGACATGGTCCAGGATCTGCAGGGGCATGGGCTTGGGCGCGTCCTGGCCCGCGGCCTGCGCCTCGGCATGATTGAAGCCCGTTGCGGTCTGCACCAGGGAATCGAAGCCGCGCCGGCCGGCCCAAGGGCCTTTGTCGCCATAGGCCGACAACGACACGTAAACAATGCCAGGGCGGATGCGCGCCGCGTCCTGCGGGCCAAAGCCCAGCGCGGCCATGCCGCCGGGGCGGTAGCCCTGCACGAACACGTGCGCGCTGCGCAACAGGTTGCCCAGCGCGATGCGGCCGTCGGCCGTATCGAGGTCGGCGAGCACGGACAGCTTGCCGCGGCTGGTGTCGATGATGTTGTCGATGTTGGGCAGATGCGGCGAGTTGAGCAGCATCACGTCGGCGCCGTATGCCGCCAGCGCCCGCCCGCAGACGGGCCCGGCGATGATGCGGGTCAGGTCCAGCACGCGAATGTCCTTGAGCGGCCGGGCGCCGTTGCCGTATTTGGGCAAGGGCCGCGGATCCGCTTCGCCGATGCGCTCGATGGTGAGCAAGGGCTGTGCGGCGACCGCCGCGGCTTGCGGGTGGCGGTCCCATTCGTCGAAGCTGCGCATGGCTGCCACCGGCAGGCCCGCGTCCGCGGCCACCTGCTCGAAATCCAGGGCTTTCCAGCGCCCCAAGGCGCGCTCCACCATTGCGCGGGTGGTGTCCTCGCCGGCGGGACAGCCCAAGAGCGCCAGGGCGCCATCGCGGTGATGGGCAAAATTGGCGTGGATGCGAACCCAGCCGCCGTCGCCGCAGTGGTAAAGGCCGGTAATGGGGTCCCAGGGATTGGGGGTGATGCCGTTGATGGTGTAGTGGCTGCGGCACTCCTGCGCCGCGTGCAGCATGTCGACGGCCACCTGCTGCCTGGCGCCGCCGCGCAAATTCCAGACTTCGGCCGCAGCCAGCGCGGCCGCGGCCATGCTGGCCTGCGCCGCCGCGCCGACGGCGAAGGACGATGGGAGTACCGGGTCGGCGCCAGTCAACACCACGTGGTCCAGCGATTCATCGGGCAGATCCACCGAGCGCCAGAGCTTTTGCAAAACGTCGCGCGACGAATTGCCTGCGGGTGTGCGGCCCCTCAAAAAAGACGGGCGTAGGTCCATCAGATTTCCCATAGCGTTCATCTTGCTCTAGTCGTTTATTTGAATTACATGGCGGGGCTCAGGCGACGTCAATATGCCCGGCGCGCCAGCGTGTTTCATGGTTTGACCGCAAAGCGCCGCGATTGGGCCGCGCCGCGCCGATTCCCCTGTGTGGCCCGCTGCGCCGGCCTGTCCAGGCCAGGACACATCTACTCGTAGTTTTTACATCGTCTTCCAAGCCCGCCCTGCCGGCGAGCCCGCGCGGCGGGCGCAATATAGAATGCCAGCCTCGCCGCCTCCCTGCCCTGGACCGCCCATGAACACGCTGCTCTGGCTGCGCACCGACCTGCGCGCGCACGACAATCCCGCCCTGGCCGCGGCCGCCGAAGCCGGCACGGTCACCGCGCTGTTCCTGGCCGCGCCCGGGCAATGGCGGCTGCACGGCGACGCGCCGGCCAAGGTCGATTTCTGGCTGCGCAATCTGCGCGAACTATCGCGCGAACTCGCCCTCCTGGGTATTCCGCTGCGGCTGTTGACCGTGCCTGACTGGCGCGACGCGCCCGACGCGCTGGCCGATTTCTGCCGCACCCACGCCATCGGCCAGGTCCACGCCAACGCCGAATGGGCCGTCAACGAACGCCGCCGCGATGCCGCGGTCGCCGCCCGCCTGCAGGCCCTGGGCGTGGACTGGACGCTGCATCATGGCGCCTCGCTGCTGCGGCCCGGCACCGTCCTGACCGGCAAGGGCGATTGCTATCGGGTCTATACGCCGTACGCTCGGGCCTGCCGCGAGCGCCTGCGCAC
>NZ_JBARYB010000087.1:0-13492 GCF_049647645.1 Achromobacter sp. | reverse complement strand
GCCCCACCGGGGCGAGCATCGGAATCCCGCAGTCCGGACGCCGGCGACTCAAGAACCCTGCCTCACAAAACCGAAGTGCGGGGCGGCAGGGCTTCGAGCTTGCGGATGCCAGAGTTCTTAAGCCGCCGAGGCTGCCCTGCGCCATTCCGATGCTCGCCCCGGTGGGGCTGCGCTTCGGATGGCTCCGGGGTCCTCGGCTGGCAGTCGCCTAATGCGTTGGTTTCGGCCCCCGTTCATGAGCAGTGCCGTGAGCCGGGGGCCGGGCAGAGGGATCCGAAGCGCAGCCCCACCGGGCGAGCATCGGAATGGGCCGACAGCGCCCCATCGCCAGATATGGACCCATGTCACTTTGGCACCATATGGCAAGCCGCAGGCTAGAGACCTTCCTAGAATCCAACAGCAGAAGGCACGGCCAGCACGTGCCGCAATCCGCAACCGCGCACTAGACAAATGCGAGGCCGGCGAATGCTGGTTTTCATCGGATCTAGAGAGTCAAATGTCTTATTCATACGCGCTGCGCACGGCCGCCCTAGCTTTGGCAATCTTGGGGATGGCAAGTGCGCAGACCGCCCCCGCCTGACTATCACAACGGCGCCGTCGGCCGCGCCAGCTGGAATAGGTCCGTGCTGCGCGCGTACCAGCCGCCGCCGTGCATGCGCGCGATCAGTCCCATGGCCGGCGTATCCATGTAGCCGCGCTCGGCGTCCTGCACGTAGGCATCATCGACATGCGCTCCCAGCACCCGGCCGATGACCACGAGCTGCCGCGGGCCGGTCACGATGGTCGCTTGGCTGACGCATTCCAGCGACACCGGGGAGCCTTTGATCAGCGGGGGACGCACATGGGTTGCCGGCAGCGCGGTCAGGCCAGCCGCTGCCAGTTCGTCCACGTCCGCCGGGTAATCTGCGCAGGTCTGATTCATCTGCGCGACCAGCGACTCTGGCACCAGGTTCACCACAAACTCGCCGTTCTCGATGATGTTGGCGCCGGAATCCTTCAGTTCGCCGCTGGCATGGCGCATCAGGCCAATGGCGACCGTCGGCGGCTGAGGCCCCATGACATTGAAGAAGCTGAAAGGAGCTGCGTTGACTACGCCTTTGCCGGAAATCGTGGTGAGCCACGCGATCGGGCGCGGCGTGACGGTCGAGGTCAGCACGTTGTAGACCGTCTGCGTCGGCAAGGCGCTGAAATCAAAATGCATGACTCAAGCCTCCTGCTGCTGGCCGCCGTTCAGCGCCGAGACGGCGCGCTTTTCGCGCGTGTCGACCTGTAGCTGGAACACGTCCGGACGGGCGTAGTGGCCGGAGACGTCGAAGTCGTACTTGCCGCGCAGGATCTGATTCGGATTGATGTCCGCGTACAGAATGGTCTCGGCGGAGAAATCCGGACCGGCCAGCACTTCGCCCAGCGGGTCGATGATGGCGCTGCCGCCGCGCATCAGCACGGTGTCGGGCGCGTCGCCCAGCGCACATTCGAAGTCGTCGGGATAGGCGTCGCGGCGCAGGTGCTGGCAAGCCGTTAGCACATAGCAGCGGCCTTCCAGCGCGATGTGGCGCATGCTGGGAATCCAGGAATCGCGGTCGTCGGCGGTCGGCGCGCAATACAGCGCCACGCCCTGGCTGTACATGTACATGCGCAGCATGGGCATGTAGTTTTCCCAGCAGATGACGGCGCCGATCTTGCCGTAGGGGGTGTCGAAGACGGGCATGGTGGAGCCGTCGCCGAAGCCCCAGATCAGGCGTTCGCCGGCGGTGGGCATGAGCTTGCGGTGCTTGCCCGCCAGCCCTTCGCGGCCGTTGAAGTACAGCACGGTGCAATACAGCGTGCCGCCGTCGGCCTCGATGCAGCCCATGACCACGAAGCTGTCGGTATCGGCCGCGGCCTGGGCCACCAGCGCGACTTCCTCGCCGTCCAGCCGGATGGCCTGGCGGTGATAGCTGGCGAAGGCGTCACGGCCTTCGGGCTTGCGCATGCCGATGGGCGCGCCGAAGGAGTTGCCCTTGGGATAGCCGCCCAGGAAGGCCTCGGGGAACACCAGCACCCGTGCGCCCTGCTCCGCCGCCTGGCGGATCAGGGATGCCGCCTTTTGGGCGCAGGCGACGCTGTCGGTCGGGATGGACGCCGCCTGGATGACGGCAGCCTTGAAGCTCTGTTGCATGGACATGTCTCTCCTTTTTTCTTAGTGCGCGGGGTCTTCGTCGATGGCGCGGGCACGGGTGTTCGGCAGGAACAGGCTGCCGATGACGCCGACCACCGCGGTCACGACGACCGGATACATCAAACCGCCGAATATATTGCCGCTGGCCTGGGCCAGGTAGGTGGCGGTAAAGGGCACGATGCCGCCGAAGATGCCGGCGCCGATGTGGTACGGGAAGGATAGCGCCGTATAGCGGATGCGGGCCGGGAACAGTTCGACCAGATAGGACGCCACCGGGCCATAGACCATGGCGACGACAGCGGTCATCAGCACCAGGATCAGGATGATGGTCGTGCGGTCGACGCGCGCGGGATCGGCCCGTTCCGGATAGCCCGCGGCAGTCAGCGCGCTGGTGTAGGCGACGCGATCAAAGCCGTTGATGGTCGTGCCGCCCACGCTCATGGCGATGCTCTGGCCAGGCAGCGGCGCGGCGTACTCGAAGTTGATGCCCTTGCCCACCAGGAATTTCTTGGCCTGCACGCAGACCTTCTTGTGGTCGGCATGGCTGCCTATCATGGCCGCCTGCAATCCGAAGTCGCAAGCGCCGCCGCTGGTGTCGGCATGCACGCGCACCGGGGTGGTCTGCATGGCTTGCGCCAGGACCGGGTTGCCAGCCTTGAGCAACACCTCGAACATGGAGTGATAGCCAAGGGCGGCGACGAACAGGCCGACCATCATGATCCACTTGCGGCCGATGCGGTCCGACAGCCAGCCGAACAGCACGAAGGTCGGCGCGCCGATGATGAAGCCGATCAGGATCAGCGTGTAGACGCTGGTCTGGTCCAACTGCACCGCCTGCTGCAGGAAGATCATGACGTAGAACTGGCCGGTGAAATAGGTCGCGCCCTGGCCGGCGGTAACGCCGATCAGCGCCAGCAGCACCAGCCTCAGGCTGGACCATTGACCGAAGGTTTCCTTGACCGGGTTCTTGGACAGGCGGTTCTGCTGCTTCATGCGCGTGAACACGGGCGATTCGTGCAGCTTGGCGCGCACGTAGATCGAAATCGCCAGCATCACGATCGACAGGATGAACGGCAGGCGCCAGCCCCATTGCCGGAAATCCTCGGCGCTCATCGCGGCTTGCGTGCACAGGATCACGATCAGGGACAGGATCAGGCCGGCCGACGAGGTGATCTGGATCCAGCCCGTCAACAGCCCGCGGCGCTTGGGTTCGCAGTGCTCAGCCACATAGATGACCGCGCCGCCGTATTCGCCGCCCACTGCCAGCCCCTGCACCACGCGCAAGGTCAGCAGCAGGATCCAGGACAGGTGGCCCGCCGATTCATAGGTGGGCAGGCAGCCGATCAGCACGGTCGCGCCACCCATCATCACCACCGTGATCAGGAAGGTGTACTTGCGGCCCAGCTTGTCGCCCAGGTAGCCGAACATCACCGCGCCCAGCGGCCGGATGATGAAGCCCACCGCCAGCGCGCCCAGCGCGGCCAGCAGCGCCACGGTGGGGTTGTCCTGCGGGAACAGCACCTGGCTCATGAAGACAGCCAGGGTCCCGTAGATGAAAAAGTCGTACCACTCGAACAAGGTGCCCAGGGTAGAGGCCACCACCACCTGGCGTTCCTCTTTCCTGCTGAGCGTCGGCCCCGCGTCGATCCGCTGCATTGCCACATTCGCTTCCATGCCTGCTTTCCCCAATCGCTTTAGATTGATAATGCTGTATTCATTAACTATTATCAAACTTAAACCAGGGCGTGAAAAACTAGGGAAAACCCGGCGCGATGGCCGCTTCCCCTAGGCGGAAACGGCGCGCCCCACTGCTACACTCCCGCCAGAAAATCAGTGGAGGCAGCAATGGCAAGGCCCGCCGGCAAGGTAGAGAAAAACGCGGAACAGGCGCCAGCCGCTGCGCGCAGGGGCATCCAGTCGATCGAAGTTGGGTTCAGGATCCTGGACGTCATCCGCAAGGCCGGCCGCCCCCTGCCCCTGAAGGAAATCGCCGACGCCTGTGAATTGACCGTGCCCAACGTCCACTACTACCTGGTCAGTTTCCAGAAGGTGGGCGTGGTGCAGCAGCATGCGGATACCGGCCACTACGGCCTTGGGCCCTATGCCTTGCGGCTGGGCCTGGCGGCCCTGGAACAGTTCGACGTGTTCACCACCGCCCGGCCCATCATGGCCGAAGTGGCCGCGATCACCGGCCACACCGTGTTCCTGGGCGTGTGGGGCAACAAGGGCCCGACCATCGTCTACCGCGTCGAAGGCGCCCGCAGCCGCCCTCTGCTGGAACTGCGCGTGGGCAGCGTCCTGCCGCTGCTGTCGTCCGCGCTAGGCCGCAACTTCCTGGCCCACTTGCCGGAAGCCAGCACACGCGAACTGCTGGAACAGGAACTGGCCGCGGCCGGCGCAGACGGATATGGCGCGGCCGGCAGGTCCTACACCCAGAAGGACGTGCAGGCCATCCGCGAGGAAGTGCTCAAGCACCACCTCAGCCGCTGCCGCGACGCGCTGCTGCCGCACTTCACGTCGCTGTCGGCGCCCATCTTCGACATGCTGGGCGAGATGAAGGCGGCCATCACGCTGATGGGGCCGGTGGGCGCCATCGACGACAATCTGCAATCCGATACCGCGCGGCTGCTCAGCGAAAAAGCCCGCTCCATCTCGGCCACGGCGGGCTGGGTGGAGCCGCAGGCGCGCTAGGCGCTGCCGCGCAAAAGGTCCGGCAAGTCCTGCCGGCCGGTGTCAGAACCGGTGCATGATGCCGAGCGCGAGAACAGTGGAGCTGACGCCCATTCCCGTTGGCAAGCTGGCGCCGAGTCCATAGAAGGCCCTGGAAGTGTTCTTGAACCCCCCTGCGCGCGTGTAGACGCTGGACCGCTTCGACAGTTCGTAGTCATAGCCGAGCAAGCCGCCTATCGTGTGGTCCGATCGGCCATTGAGCGCCCGGTAGAGCAGCGAGCCGCGTAACACGTGCGCGCCCTGCTGCCATAAGGAGTTCAAGGCCACAATCTGCGCGGAAATAGTACCCGGCGCCTTGGGCCGCATCAGGGTGTACACGATGGAGGATTGCAGCGCGCCCGTCGTATAGGTCGTGCTGGCGACGAACAGATCGGTACGGAATGATCCGTGCAACGACTCCGACCGCAACGCATTGTAGGAACCGCCCAGCACCCACTGGCCGCTGGTGTAGGTCGCCAGGACGCCGGTATCGCCCTCGGTAGGCTGGTTGGCGCTATCTCCATTCATCGCGAACAGCTTCCTGCGCTGCTGCGGGGCATATAGCGCGTGGATGACCAACCCGTTCATCGACGGCGTCTGATATGAAATGGCGTCGTCGACCCGCACCTGTATCCTTGCGGCGCCCGGCCCGAGATCCATCACCATTTGAGAAGCCGAGGCCGCCGGTGAGAACGCTTCAGAAAAGAAGAACGGATCGGCGGTATGGGACACCACCGCCGGAAACTGCTTGCCCACCTTGAGCGTGCCCCAGGATGCCGAACTGACGGCGATGTTTGCCTCGCGATTAAAGAGCGTGCCGGCGCTCCGCGAACCGTCGGGCCGGAGAGCGCCTGTATAACGCTGCGTGCCGTTATTCATGCGCATGCCGCCTTCCAGACGGAATTGGACGCGCACCCCACCTCCCAAGTCTTCAACCCCCAGAAGGCCCCAGAATGAATCGCTGGCGGACAAATTGGCGGGGAGCCTGCCGCTGTCGCTACCCATCCTGAGGTTAGAGTCGCCATCGTTGCGGGCGTACATCACGAAGGTATCGATAAGACCATAGAGCTGCACCGTCGCCGCCATGGAGTCGCCCCAGGGTGCGGACGACAGCACGGCTATGGCGCCCGCGCCCAATCGAAAGAGCCGGCGCGGAGTCCGAGCGGAACGCGGCTGGGCGCGGCGGCCGATGGCGGCAACGCATGTCATTGCCCATGCCGCAAGAGAAGCTGTCGCGGTAAAGAACAGAGATCCAGATGCAGCGCGCGCCGGCGGAGCGATACAGCCCGAATCCAGCGGCGTTGACGAACCTGGCCGGCCCGGCGGCTTGCCCTGATGAATAGCGACTTCTTGGCCCACTAATGTCTCCTGAGGTTTGTTGTGGCCAACTAAATCGACAACGCCTGGAACGGCCCTCCTCCACCTTTCGCCGCCCATCAAGCTACTGTGGCTCACTATTTAGAATATGAATTCTGATTCTATTATTCAAAAACAAACGGCCCTCGAACAATGCGAGGTTTCCCGTATTCAGGGGCAGCGCGACATGAGAAGAGGTCCGCATTGTGATCCGGGACATGGAGAACGTGCCCGGCGAGGAGCACGGGCAAGTTCTCCCTCAACCTGAGCGCCAGCGACCTCAAGGATGGCGGGCGCTGCGGGTGCTGCGGCGCATGCTAGAAAGCCCCCCCATCGATCTCCGGCAGATCTGGCTGGAAGCACCGAACGCGGCTTCATGGACGTGGACGAGCGCGCGAGGTGGATGTCGGCCAGGGCTGACTGTATGGCAAGCCCATACCGCACCTGAATTCATTGCCTATTACAAGAAAACGTGACCACCACGTCGCCGCCCAGCCGGCTGCCTGACGCGAGCGCGAAGCGGGGGGCGACGATTTTCCTCTGACTTGCAACGCGGATCCGCATTGCGCCCCCCTCCCGACTACGGGAAACCTCGCATTGTTCCTGGGCCGTCCATTTTTTAATAATAGAATCAGAATTCATATTCTTAAACAGCAGGGCCACGGCAGCTTGATGGGCGGCAGAAGGTGGAGGAGGGCCGTTGCAGGCGTTGTCGATATGGCTGACCACAACAAACCTCGGGGAGACACTCGTGCGCCAGGATGTAGCGATTCAACAGGGGGGCAAGTTGCCTCGACAAGATTCAGCAACACATCGGGCTCCCGCCTGTGAAGACATGTCGGCGCCAGGTGCGCCCGGACCTCTGCTTGTCGCCGTAGCCGGCGTCATCTTCTCTCCGATAGCCTCTCTTGCCTCGCTGGCGAGGGTGTTTGCCGGCGCGATGGCCCGCTGCGCCATCAGCGCTCGAGCAGGCGCCGTCAAACCCCGGCGTTTGTTCTGCCAATTGCGCCTGTGCGGAATCGTGGCCCTGTCGTGTTCGCCTTGGGCGGATTCTATGGCGACTACGGTGCAGTTGTATGGCGGACTCGATACATACATGATGTACGGGCGCAATGGGGGAAGGTCGTCCGTCCGGATGGGCAGCGGGGGCGCCTCCGATTCGTCCTGGGGTATCAGGGCCGTCGAAGACCTGGGCAATGGGGTGCGGGTCGATTTTCGTCTGGAAGGCGACATAATGACGACGAACGGCAGGCATCTGCATCCTACGACCATATACAACCGGGAGGCAAACATTGCTGTCAGTTCAGATTCCTGGGGGACGCTCAAGCTGGGCAGGCAAGTTCCTCTGGCGTTATCGATTACGGCAGACCCGTTCTTCTTTGTTCAACAGTTTTCGCCAATAGCGACGGGCCCCAAGCTTGTGGGCGAACTCGGGTTCGGAGTGGCACCATTGCCGTCGCGGGTGAACGATGCGATTTCCTACCAGACGCCCTCAATGAACGGGCTGGTCCTCAGTGTGCTGTACGCCCCGCGGTATCGCGGGGGGCTGAGCGTGGCGAATAGCGATAGCGATAGAAAGAGCAGCAGCCCGTTCGTCGATGGCTATGCGGGCGCCCAGGCGATCTACCAGCGCGGTCCGTGGACGTTGAGCGGATCCTACAGTGCGCTGCGGCCGGCGTGGCCGACGTGGCCGGTGGGGCCTGCAGGCCCGCTGGAATTCCTCCCCCGTACCGACGTGATGGCCGTCAGTGCGGCCTACACGATGGGCGCGCTGCAAACCTCCATTGGGTACGGTCAGATCCGCTCCAATGCGCCTGGCACATTTCCCGCTCAGATGATGTCACTCGGCGCATTGATACGTCAGGGTTCGCATATGTTTCGTGCCGTGCTGTTCTATCGACTCATCAACGGCAAATCGGAGAGTGCGCTTGGCGGCATGCTCGGTTACGACTACCAGTTGTCCAAGCGGGTCAGTGTCTACACGCGAGCGGGAGGGTTCCGGAACAGTCCCGGGTCCGCCTTTGGCATCGCCGCCAACTTTGACACGGAAAAGGGCTCCAGCTATCCGCTGGAGAAGGGCGCCAGTAACAGGATCATCGCCTTCGGCATCTCGCAACGATTCTGAACCTGTCTTTTCGGGAGCCGCGGCGGCATCTAGCCCCAGCCTCACGCCCGCGCGTCGGGCAGCCGGCTGGGCGGTGGCGTGCTGGCCACGTTTTTCTTGTAGTAGGCGACGAACTCCGGCGCCGGCATGGGCCTGCCGTACAGCCAGCCCTGGCCGAAGTCCACCTCGCGCGCTTTCAAGTGATCTTCCTGCTCCTGGCGCTCGATGCCTTCGGCCACGGTCAGCAGGTTCAGCGACTTTGCCATGTCGATGATGTGGTCGGTCACCTTGTGGGTGGCGGAATCGGTGCCGATGGTGTCGACGAAGGACTTGTCGATCTTCAGGGAGTCCAGCGGCAACCGTTGGAGATAGGACAGGCTGGAGTAGCCCGTGCCGAAGTCGTCGATGGCCACGGCGTGGCCTTGCGCCCGCGCCTGCTCGATGACGCTGCAGGCCTTGTCCACGTCCATGAAGCCGCGTTCGGTGGCTTCCAGCCAGATCTGCCGGGGATCGATGGCCGTGCCTTCGAGCATGCGCTGCAGCACCCGCAGCGCCCGCCCGTCCTTCAGGTCGCTGGCGCTCAGGTTGACGGAGATGTGCGCCCCGCGGTCTTCGCCGAGCAGATCCTCCATGTCCCGGATCACCAGACGGAACACCTCTTCGGTAATGCGCGTCATCAAGCCGTTGTCCTCGGCGATGGAGATGAACAGGTCGGGCCTCAGCGTCTTGCCGCTGCGCCTTATCCATCGGACCAGCGCCTCCGCGCCGATGCAGCGGCCGGTGCGCAGATCGATGATGGGCTGGTAGTGCACGACGAACTCCCTGCGCCTGATGCCGGCGGCCAGTTCGCCCGCGATCGACAGGCGCCGGCGCGACAGCCACACCACAAGCGCGATCATGACGGCCGCGACCAGCGCTCCAATGGGCAGCCAGAACAGGCGCTCGCGCGGCAGCATGTCCAGCGCTTCGGTTTGCGGTTCAAGCAGGACGACGGCCAGGTCCGCATTGCGGGCGACGGCGCTCAAATAGGCTTCGTTGATGTCCAGCTTGCCGCCGTTGAGCGCCTGCGACACCAGCACGAGATCGGGATCATTGCGGGTTCCGAGCATGCCCACGCCAGGCAGCACCACGGCGAGCTGGGCGCCGTCCGTAGCCGCTTTTTCGGTAAACCGTCCCGGTTCGAACAAAGCGCTGTAATCGCCGTGGCGCACGGCCACCATCCGGATGCCGGGACTCAGGACGGGCACCGCGTCCAGCAGCAAGCGCGCGCCGTTGGCCAGTTCGACCTGTGCCGGAACCAGCGGCTCTTCGTAGCTGGGCACGCCCCAAGTGGTGCACTGGACAATTCCGCCCGCCACATAGGCCAGGTCGTCAACCGCCCGGTCCCGCAGGGCCAGGGCCCGCATGTGGCGAATGTGCTGCGGTGAACAGGGATCGAATGCCAGTTCGTCCAAGTCGCGCAGCGTGGCCACGGTCTGGTCCAGCAGGTCCTGGGTTTCCGTCAGGATGCGCTGGGCCTGGTCGTCCAGGTAGCGCTGCTCGCCCGCGACGGCGCGGGACCAGGACATGTGCAGCGCGAAGCCGATGGGCAGCAGCGCAGCGGCGGCGGCGAGAGCGATGGCGATGCCGATTACTAACTTGCGCGGCATCGAGGCCGTCCCCAGGGATCGCCGGCTGGCGAGGTTATATCTTTTTACACTTTTTGGGGGGCTAGTGTCTCCATCAATTTCCGCCCGCCGGCGGCGCCTCAGCCTTCAGCCACGATCTTCGCGTCGCGGATGGTCTGGGCGTACTTCTGCTGCTCCTGCTTCATGAAATCGGCAAAGCGCTGGACGCTGCCGCCGCCGTCCTCCGCACCCACCTGCGCCAGCTTTTCTTGCACGTCGGCCATCGCCAGGACGCGGTCGATGTCCTGGTTCATGCGCTGGACCATGGCGGCGGGCATCTTGCCCGGACCGACCATGCCGAACCAGATGCTGGCCTCGAAACCGGGATAGCCCTGCTCGGCCACGGTCGGCACATTGGGGTGGCTCTTGGAGCGCTGCAGCAGGGTCTGCGCCAGAGCGATCACCTTGCCGGACTGCACCAGCGGCGTGGCCGTGGTCATGCCTTCGAAGCAGTACTGCACGTGGCCACCCAGCAGGTCGTTCATCAAGGGCGCCGAGCCCTTGTAAGGCACGTGCAGCACGTCGATGCCGGCACGGGCCTTGAAGATTTCCAGCGCCAGGTGTTGCGCCGAGCCGCTGCCGGCCGAACCGAACACGATCTTGCCCGGCTGCGCCTTGCACAGCGCGACCAGCTCGGGCAGCGTCTTGGCGGGCTGCGCAGCGCCGCCCATCAGGATGGTGGGCGTCTTGCCGACCAGCGCGATGGGCGTGAAGTCGCGCTCCACGGAGTAGGCCAGCTTGGGCTGCAGGCCGGGCGCGATGCCATGGCTGTTGACATGCGCCATCAACAGCGTGTTGCCGTCGTTGGGCTGACGCGCCACCTGCTCGGCGGCGATGATGCCAGCCGCGCCCGCGCGGTTCTCGACGATGACGGGAATATTCCACATCACGCCCAGCTTCTGCCCCAAAAGTCGCGCCAGCACATCGGTGCCGCCGCCCGCGGGAAATCCCACCACGATCTTGACCGGCCCCTGCGGCAGGTCTTGCGCTCGCGCCGCCGCCGGCAGGACCAGCGCGGCCCCCAGCGCCGCGGCGCCGGTCATGAATTGCCTACGTTGCATTGCTGTCTCCTCGCGCGCCGGTCCGATGGCCGGCGACTGGTTATCGAAACACTGCCAGCGTTCACCGCTTCCGACATTCTGGCGCGGTCTGGCTGCGGCGCTCCTGCGCAACTCGCCGCGTCCAGCCGGCATCGATACCGGCCGGACGAGGTCCCGCCATTATTTGCCGACGCGGCTCCACTTGCCGTAGCGTTCGACCATGCGCTCGTCGAAGCCAAAGCCCAGGCCCGGTTCCTGGTGCAGCACCACGCGCCCCTGCTTATGCGTCAGTTGGCGATCCACCAGCCTGCGGAAATTCAGCACCTGGTCGTCCCAGAAGAATTCGACATAGCGCGCATTCGGCGTCGCGGCGACCAGCGGCGCGTGCACGTCATGGAACCAGTGCGGGCAGACCACGACGCCGTAGCTGGCGGCGGTGGCGGCGATGCGCTTCCATTCGGTGATGCCGCCGCAGACGGCGGCGTCGGTCTGCAGGATGCCGGCCGCGCCCTTGTCCAGCAGTTCCTTGTGATACCAACGGCCATAGCCGATCTCGGCGGTGGCGATGGGCAGGCGCGTCAGGCGCGCCAGCTTGGCATGGCTGTCGATGTCGTCGGGGCCGAAGGGTTCTTCGATGAAGTACGGATCGTACTGTTCGAAGCGGCGAATGTACTGCATGGCCTGGGTCACGTCCTGCCAGGCGTTGTTGCAGTCCATCATCAGTTCGACGTCGGGTCCGATGGCCTCGCGCGCCGCCTTCAGGCGCGCCTCTTCCTCGGCCGGGGACAGGCGGCCGGTCTTCATCTTCACGGCGCGGAAGCCCTTGTCCACATAGCTCGCCATTTCCTCGCCCAGGTGCTGGGGCGTCTTGCCGTCCAGGTAATAGCCGCCGCTGGCGTAGGCCGGCACGGTTTCCAGTTCGACCGCGCCCAGGAACTTGTGCAACGGCAGGCCGACGGTCTTGGCATTCAGGTCCCACAACGCGATGTCCAGGGCGCTCAGCGCCCGCATCACGGTGCCTTGCCGGCCCTGCAGCAGGGCTTCCTGGTACATCGTCTGCCACAGGCCTTCGATGGCATGGGAGTCCTTGCCCAGCAGCACCGGTCCCAACAGGTTCTGTACCGCGGCCTCGAAGATGGCGCCGCCGGCGCTGCCCACGTAGCAGAAGCCGATGCCTTCCACGCCATCGGTGGAACGGACTTTGACCAGGCCGTAGTGGCGCGTCGACACGCTGCGGTTCGAAAACGAGGTGACCTTGTCCAGCGGCACCGCGGCGGCGCACACGTCTATGGATTCAATGATGGGCACAACTGGCTCCTTGGTAATCGGGATGGTCGGGCGGGGCCGCCGCAGCGTGCGTGGCCTCAACGCTCTGACCGTATTCTTGCCGCGGTCAAAGAAAACAACAATTATCTTCATCCATCTTTAGAATATGGAAAAAACATCTTTTAGGGAGGCCAAGGCCCGTGGATTCGCGCTTTCTGCAAACCTATGTGCACGTGGTGGAGTTGGGCTCCATCGCCCAGGCCGCGCGCCACCAGGGGCTGACGCCCGCCACGGTGCAGCAGCGCCTACGCGCGCTGGAAGCGGACATGGGCAGCGCCTTGATCGCGCGCTCCGGCCGCACCGTGAAACCCACGCAGGCGGGCATGCGGATTCTCGAGCGCGCCCGCGCCATCCTGCGCGACGTGCGCGACCTGCGTTCCGCCGCGTCCGACACTGAGCTGCCCGCCGGGCCGCTGCGCCTGGGCGCCACCCCTACCGCGCTGACCGGCATCATGCCTCCGGTGCTGCGCACCTGGACCGCACGCCACCCCCACATCGAAATCTATATAGAACCCGCGCCCACCACCCTGCTCTACGGCAAGGTGCTGTCGGGTGAACTGGACGGGGCGCTGCTGGTGCATCCGCTGTTCACCATCCCCAAGACCTGCGCGTGGCGTGACCTGCGGCAAGAGCCCCTGGTGCTGGTCACGCCGGCCGGCATGAAGGTGCGCGATCCGCTGGCGGTCCTCGCCCGCGAACCCTACATCTGCTATGACCGCAGCGTGGTGGGCGGCAAGATGGCCGATGACTATCTGCGTGCGCGCAGCCTGCGGCCGCAGGTGCGCTTCGAGCTCGATGGCATCGACTCCATCGCCAAGCTGGTATCGGAAGGATTGGGCGTAGCGCTGCTGCCCGATTGGGCGACCACGGGGGAGCCGTCCGCCCCCGTCAGGCGCTGGCCGCTGCCGCCGCCCTGCCCGGTGCGCACCGTGGGCGCGATCTGGCTGCGCTCCGGCGTGCGCTCGGCGCTGATGCAGGCGTTCGTGGAAATGGCCGAGACCCAGCTCGGCCTGGGCTGAGCGCGGAAGATCAGCCCTGCGGGCCTGCGTCGCGGCCATCGCGGGCCACGACCACGCCGCCGGACACCACCAGCCGCCGCGGCGCCCGCGTCGCCACGGCCTGCGCGATGCAG
>NZ_JBARYB010000086.1:0-3967 GCF_049647645.1 Achromobacter sp. | reverse complement strand
ACCGCACGGGTTCGCCGCAAGGCGCCGGCCGCGACACCGCCGCCAACGAAGTCATGCACTTGGCGGGACTGGTGAACGTGCTGCAAGACCAGCAGGGCTACAAGCCCCTGTCGGCCGAAGCCTTGGGCGCGCTCGCGCCTGACCTGATCGTGGTCACGCAGGCGTCGCTGGACGCGGGCGGCGGCATGGAAGCCTTCCTGCGCATGCCCGGCATCGCGTCCACGCAGGCCGCCGCAAAACGGCGGATCGTGGTCATGGACGACCTGCTCATCCTGGGCATGGGGCCGCGCTTGCCGCTGGCGCTGACCCAGCTCAAGCAGGAGGTCGCGCATGTCATGGCGCGTTAGCGCGCCGTTGGCATTGGGCTTGCTCGGCGCGGCCTTGGCGGTCGCGGTGGTGGCCGCCACCGCCAACGGCGCGGTGGCGATCCCCTTGCGCGAGCTGCCGGCCCTGCTGTGGGGCACGCCGACGCCGGAAAACGCCTTGTGGCGCAACGTGCTGATCGACATCCGCCTGCCGCGGGTCCTGTTCGCGCTGGTGGCGGGCGCCGGCCTGGCGGTATCCGGCGCGGCCATGCAGGCGCTGTTCCGCAATCCGCTGGCCGAGCCCGGGCTGATCGGCATATCGGCCGGCGGCGCACTGGGCGCGGTGGCCGCCATCGTGCTGACTTCCGGCGGCTTCTGGATCACCGCGCCGTCGGCCTTCGCCGGCAGCCTGGTCGCCACGCTCTGCGCCTACGCGGTGGGCCGGCGCGTGCCGGGCGTGGCCGGGCTGCTGCTGGCGGGCGTGGCCATCACGGCCATGGCGTTCAGCCTGATCGGCCTGTTCACCTTCGTCGCCACCGACGCGCAACTGCGCGACCTGACGTTCTGGAACATGGGCAGCCTGGGCGGCGCAAACTGGAAAGTGCTGTCGTTCCTGGGACCTTGGGTGCTGCTGGTCAGCCTGTGGCTGATGAGCCAGTGGCGCGTGATGAACGCCTTGCTGCTGGGGGAACGCGAGGCCCAGCACCTGGGCTACACGCTCAAGCGCGTGCGGGCCAGGCTGGTGCTGGCCAGCGCGCTCATCGTGGGCCCCCTGGTCGCCGCCACGGGCACGATCGTCTTCGTCGGACTGGTGGTGCCGCATCTGGTCCGCATGACGCTGGGCGCCAATCACCGCTGGCTGCTGCCCGCAACCGTGCTCGCGGGAGGGCTGGCGCTGATACTCGCGGATTGGCTGGCGCGTACCGTGGTCGTGCCGGCGGAACTGCCTATCGGGCTGGTGACCGGCCTGGTCGGCGGACCTTTCTTCCTGTGGCTGCTGGCGCGCGGACGGAGAATCGGATGACGCTCTCCGCACAGAACCTGAGCGTGAGCCGCGGCGGCGCGCGCATCCTCACCGATGTGTCGCTGGACATCCGGCCAGGAGAAGTGGTGGGCTTGCTGGGCGCCAACGGCGCCGGCAAATCCACGTTGCTGGGCGCGCTGGCGGCGGAACTGGCGCCCGATGCGGGCCAGCTGAGCCTGGGCGCAACCCCGCTTGCCGCGCTGCCGCACCGGCAGCAGGCGCGCTTGCGCGCCGTGCTGCCGCAAAAGCCCGGGCTGACCTTCGACCTGAGCGTGCGCGAGGTGGTCGCCATGGGCGCCTACCCATTCCCGGAGTTGCCGCCGCAGGCGGTGGACGAATTGGTGACGCAGGCGCTGGGCCAGGCCGATGCGGCGCATCTGGCGGGACGGCGCTATCCGGAGTTGTCCGGCGGCGAACAGCAGCGCGTGCAGTTCGCCCGCGTGCTGGTGCAGTGCCATGCCGCGCGCGGGCAGGACGAACCGCGCTACCTGTTGCTGGACGAACCCACGGCCAGCCTGGATCCCAAGCACCAGGGCGACTTGCTGCGCCGCGCCTGGGAATTGGCCCACAGCGCCCATACGGGCGTACTGGTGATCCTGCACGACATGAACCTGGCCGCGCGCTGGTGCGACCGCCTGCTGCTGCTTTGCGGCGGACGCGGCATAGCGCAAGGCACTCCGGCGGAGGTCCTGACGCCGGCGAATCTGTATCTGGCCTACGGCATCGACGCGCAGGTGGTTCCGCACCCCCTGCAAGCCGGCCGCCTTCTGGTGCTGATGGCGTGACGTGGGCTGTCGGGTCGGTAAAATAGGCGATACGCTTGTATTCGCCTCTTCAACATCTACCCAACAGGACCCCGTGTCATGCCTACTTTTGACGTCGTCTCCGAAGTCGACAAACACGAACTCTCCAACGCTGTCGACCAGGCCAACCGCGAACTGGCCACCCGCTTCGATTTCAAGGGCACCGAGGCCAAGTTCGAACTCGACGAATTTGTCGTGACCCAGGTCGCCTCCAGCGCGTTCCAGCTCAAGCAGATGCTGGACATCCTGCGCGGCCGCCTGTCGGCGCGCGGCATCGACGTGCGCTGCCTGGACGTGGCCGATCCCCTCGAAAACCTGGGCGGCGCGCGCCAGAAGGTCACCATCAAGCAAGGCATCGAGCAGCCGGTGGCCAAGAAGCTCATCGCCGCCATCAAGAACGCCAAGCTCAAGGTGGAGTCGCAGATCAACGGCGACAAGCTGCGCATCAGCGGCAAGAAGCGCGACGACCTGCAGACCGCCATCGCGCTGCTGAAGAAAACCGACGTCGACCTGCCGCTGCAGTTCGAGAACTTCCGCGACTGATCCGCCCCGCGCCAGGGCGCGCGGCGCCCTGCGGACCTCGAGGGGGCCATGGGACATTCCAATGAGTTGCAGCTGGTCGTCGAACTGGTGCGCGCCGGCGGCATGTCCGCCGCTGCCCGCGAACTCGGCGTCACGCCGGCCGCCGTCAGCAAGCGGCTGGCCCAGATCGAGGCGCGGCTGGGCGTGCGGCTGGTCAACCGCAGCACGCGGCGCCTGAGCCTGACCGCCGAAGGCGAGGTCTACCTGGAGAACGCCCGCCGCATCCTGGGCGAGATCGAGGACCTGGACCAGTTGATCGCCAGCCGCCAGGACAGTCCGCGCGGCCTGCTCAAGGTCAACGCGCCGCTGGGTTTCGGCCGCAGCTACATCGCGCCCGCGATTGCGGAATTTGCCCAGGCCTATCCCGAGGTGTCGCTGCAACTGCAGCTGACCGACAGCCCGGCGGATTTCGTGCAGGACGCCTTCGACGTGGCGGTGCGCTTTGGCGACCTGCCCGACACCCGCCTCATCGCCCGCAAGATCGCGCCCAACCGGCGCCTGGTCTGCGCATCGCCGGGCTACCTGAAGGCCCATGGCGTTCCCGCCACGCCGCATGACCTGGCGCGGCACCAATGCATCGTGCTGCGGCAGAATGAAGCCGCGTACGGCCTGTGGCGCTTCACCAAGGGGCGCCGCAGCGAGACCGTGAAGGTGCGCGGCAACCTCAGCAGCAATGACGGCGAAGTGACGTTGACCTGGGGCCTGGCCGGCCTGGGCATCCTGCAGCGCGCCGAATGGGACCTGGCCCGTTATCTGCGCAGCGGCAGGCTGGTGCAAGTGCTGGAAGACTACGCCTTGCCGCAAGCCGACATCTATGCGGTCTTCCCGGAAAGACACCATTTGTCGGCCAAGGTGCGCGTGTTCGTGGACTTCCTGGTGGCGTATTTCAGGAAGGGCGCGGACAGCCGGTGGTGATCGCCGGCCCGGCTCAGGCCGACCACAGGTGCTGCGCCGCGTAGGCGCGCCAGGGCCGCCACGTCTCGGCGCGGGCCAGCAATTGCGCGGGTGTGTAGGCCCGCGCTTCCAGTCTCTCCAGCGCCCGGATCAAACCGATGTCGGCGGACGGGAACGCGTCCGGCTCGCGCAACTGGCGCAGGGCGATGTATTGCGCCGTCCATTCCCCCACGCCGCGTATGGTGCGCAGCCGGCGTACCGCGTCCTCCAGGCCGCCGGCCGCATCGAACAGATGTTTGTCCGCCACCGCCGCCGCGGCCACCGCCGACAAGGTTGCCGCGCGGCTGCGCGGCATGCCC
>NZ_JBARYB010000085.1:0-7632 GCF_049647645.1 Achromobacter sp. | reverse complement strand
GGCCCAACTCCCGCGCCAGCGCCTGCGCGGCGTCCAGATTGAGGTCCAGGATGGCCACGTGGCCGCCCGCTTGCACCACGCGCCGGCAAACCGCCGCGCCGATGCCGCTGGCGCCGCCGGTGACGATGACCGACAGGGTCGGGTCGATTGCGGAATGATCCATTCAGCGTCCCCAGCGCGCCTTCAGGCGCTGTTCGAACATGCGCAGGGCAAGGTCGATGCAAATGCCGACGATGCCGATGGCGATCATGCCGGCCATGACGATATTGGTGGCGACGTTGAGCTGCCCCTGCACCATCATGTAGCCGATGCCGTTGCCCACCACGATCAGTTCCGCGCCCACCAGCGACTGCCAGCCTATGCCGGCGCTGACGCGCAGGCCGGCCAGGATGGACGGCAGCGAGGCCGGCAGCAGCACTTCGGCGACGATGCGCGGGCCGCTCGCGCCCAGCGTGCGCGAGGCTTCGAGCAGGCGCGTGTCGACGAACTTGGCGCCGCGGTAGGCGCTGATCAGGCAGGGCGGGAAGGCGCCCGCGAAGATGATCAGGGTGGGGCCGCCGATGCCGGTGCCGAACCACAGGCCGGCGAAGGGCACCCAAGCGATCGGCGCGACGAAGCGCAGCGCATCGAAGAACGGGCTGACCACGTCGTCCAGCCAGCGGTACCAGCCCATCAGCAGGCCCAGCGGAATGCCCACCGCCGCGGCCAGCAGGAAGCCGCAGGCGAAGCGGTAGAGGCTGGCGCCCAGGTGCGTCCAGAGCGTGGCGCCGGAATAGGGCTCGCTGCTGTACTGCACGATGGTCCGCAATACGGTCAGCGGGCCAGGCAGGTAGTTGGGCGGAAAGACCCCGGCCATGCTCAACAGGTGCCAGGCCATGAAGAACCCCGCCAGCCCCAGGCACGACAGGCCGAAGGTGAAGGCGGACGAGTCGCCCGAGGCGCGTGTCAGCGTAGCCATGGCAATGCCCTCTTTTCGATCCATTCCAGTCCGCGGGTCATCACCGCGCCCAGCAGGCCCACCCAGATCATGGCGTAGAGGATCATGCCGGGCCGGATGTCCAGCGCCGCGGTGTCCAGCACCTTGCCCAGGCCGATGAAGGCGCCGATGAGTTCCGCCGCCACCAGGGTCATCCAAGCGGTCTGCAGCGACAGGCGCAGGCCGGTGAAGATCATGGGCAGGGAACCGGGGATAAGCACGTCGCGCAGCATGCGCAGCGGATTGCCCGCGCCATGCACGCGCGCGGCTTCGATCAGCGTGGGATCGATATTGCGCACGCCGGCATAGGTGTTGATGACGGCAGGCGTGAACGAGGACACCCAGATCAGGAAGATCTTCGCCGGGTCGCCCAGCCCCAGCCACAGGATGGCCAGCGGAATCCAGGCCAGCGGCGGAATCGGGCGCAGCAGGGAGAATACCGGCCCGACCAGGGCGTCGATGCGCTTGCTGAATCCCATCAGCAGGCCCAGTGGCACGCCGGTGCCGATGGCGACCAGAAAGCCCAGGAACACCAGCCGCAGGCTGTGGCCGATGTGCTGGAACAGCGTGCCGCCGGCGTAGCCGGAGTCGCGCGACAGCTGCACGGCGGCCTGCCAGGTCGTCAGTGGCGTGGGAAAGCGCGCGCCGTTGACCAGGCCCAGCGCCGACACGATCCACCAGGCGGCGAAGGCAACGGCGACGGCGGCCACACCCACGGTAATCCTGCGGCGCGAGGCGCGCGGCCGCCGCGCGGGCAGGGTGGCGATATGTTCACTCATGGCCGGACCTCGCGGCGTCGCGTTCCAGGTGGGCCACGTCTTCGAGCAGCAGCAGCATGGCGGTGCAGTCCTGCTCCTGCCGGCCCCAGGACTTGGCCAGCGCGAACATCTCGCGGGCGTAGCCGCCCAGTCCCAGCGGCGCGCCCACCGAGGCGGCCAGGTTCATGGCCAGGTTGATGTCCTTGTAGCCCATGCGCATGGGGAAGTCGGGACTGATGTCGCCCGCCAGCACCTTGCCGGGAAAATTGGTCAGCAGCTGTCCGCGCCCGGCGGTGGTGTTGGACAGCACCTTGACGACGGTGGCGCGGTCCAGCCCGAGCTTGGCCGCGAACATCAGGGCTTCGCCGGTCAGCACCATGCCGACCATGGACATGTAGTTGTTGACCAGCTTGAGCCGGATGCCCGAACCGAAAGGGCCTACGTGCACGATTTCGTCGGCCATGGCGGCAAAGACCGGGGCGGCCTGGTCGAAGTCGGCCTGGGCCCCGCCGGCCATGATCAGCGCCTTGCCTTGCGCGGCCTCGCGCGGCGTGCGGCCCACGGGGGCGTCGAGGCAGCGCAGGCCCAGGGCCGCGAGGTCTGCGGCGATGCGGTCGGTTTCGACCGCATCGCCCGTGCTCATTTCGATGACCAGGGCACCCGGATTCAAACCCGCGGCGGCGCCGTCGGCGCCGAACAGGGCGTCGCGGACATGGGCGGAAGTGGGCAACATGGTGATCGCCACGTCGCAGCCGCTTGCGGCATCCCGTGGCGTGGCGGCGCGCCGGAAGCCGGTATCGGCCAAGCGCTCCATGGCCGCGGGCACGACGTCGTAGCCTGATACCTCATACCCCTGCGCGGCCAGGTTGCGCAGCATCGCGCTCCCCATGACGCCCAGGCCCAGGAATGCGATGCGGGGTGATTCGGTGTGTTCCATGGGGCTTGCTCCGGTGTGGTCAGCTGCCTAGCCGTGCACTGGTGCTGCTGCGCGGCGGCGCGGTGGTGTCGCGGACGATCAGTTCCAATTCGATGCAGACGTTCTCGGGCGGCGTGTCGGCGTCGGCCGCCAGCAGAATGCTGGCGGCGCGCTGGCCCAGTTCGAAGGCCGGCACGTTCAGGGTGGTGATGCCTGGCCGGCAGTGGGCGGCCATTTCGATGTTGTCGAAGCCCGTGATTGAAATCTGCTCGGGCACGCGCAGGTTTTGCCACAGGCACTCCTGCAGCGCGCCGTAGGCCAGGATGTCGTTGCCGCACATGACCGCGGTAGGCGGCTCGGGCAGGCGCAGCAGCGCGGCCATGGCGCGCCGGGCTTCCGGCACGGTGTAGGGCTTTTCGATGACGTACTGCGGCGGCATGTCGATGCCGCGGCGCTTGAGCGCGCGCGTGAAGCCGGCCACGCGGTCGGCGGCGCGGTCGTTGTCCTTGGAGATGCCGGCGATCACGCCGAGGCGGCGGTGGCCGATGTCCAGCAGGTAGTCGGCGATGCGCTGCGCCGCGGCGGCGTTGTCCCAGCCCACCATGGGCCAGGCATCGGCGGCGTCGTAATGGCAGGTGGTGACGAAGGGGATGCCCTTGGACTGCAGCAGCTCGTAGATCTCGGGGTCGCGGCTGCGCCCGACCAGCATCATGGCGTCCACGCCGCGCTCGATCAGCGCCCGCACTTCGCCGGCTTCGCGCGCCGGGCTGTAGTTGGTGCTGGCCAGCAGCAGCTGGTAGCCATGTTCATGGATGGTCTGCTGCATGCCGTCGACCAGCTTGGCGAACAGCGCGCTGTCCACGGTGGGAATGATGGCGCCCATGGTGCGGGTCTTGCGCGACGCCAGCGAACGGGCAGCGCCATGCGGCACGTAGCCAGCTTCCGCCAGCAGCGCCATGGCGCGGGCGCGCAGGTCGGGCCGCACTTGTTCAGGGTGGTTCAACACCCGCGACAAGGTGGCCGAGGAGATGCCGCCGCTGGCGGCAATCGACTTCAGGGTGTCCCCGGGTAGGGGAGCGGACTTTCGCTTCATATTTGAAAGCGCTTTCAGAAATTGGATGGTGTGAATATACAGTTATTGAAACGCTGTGGGCGATTTCTAGGGTTTTCTCGGGGTTGAATGAGAGGGCTGCGCGCTTATTCTCTGTATGCGCTTTCAAAAAACCGAGCCCGGACGCAGATCCGGGCCTGCTATCCGGGGAATGCCGCGGCAGCTCGCGCATGCAGACCGGAATCCACTATCTGGAGACTAAGCATGTCGAGAATCCCCCGCATCGTAGGTCTGTGCCTGGCGCCGCTGGGCGCCTTGCTGTTGAGCCCGTCCGTGTCGGCCCAGGCGCCGACGCCCATCAAGGTCAGCTACCAAATTGCTTATTGGGCGCTGCCGATCTACATCGCCACCGAAAAGAACTGGTGGGCCGAAGCGGGCCTGAAGCCGGAATTCGTGGTCTATCCGGCGGGCGCGCAACAGATCGCCGGCGCCGCGTCCAAGTCCTGGGACGTGGGCGGCACGGGCTCGCCGCCGGCGGTGCTGGGCGCGCAGCGCTACGGCATCGTGACGTTGGGCGTCACCAATGATGAATCGACCGCCAACGGCGTCATGGCGCGCAAGGAGAACGCCGCGGCCGTGCGCAGCAATGCGGCCAAGGAAGTGAAGGGCAAGCAGATCCTGCTCAGCCCGAACTCCACGGGCGAGTACGCGACCATGGCCTGCCTGAAGAAGTGGGGCATGCAGCGCAGCGACGTCAGCGTGGTGACGCTGGCCCCGGCGCAATTGGTGTCCGCCTTCACCGGCGGCAATGGCATGCTGGCCGGCACCTGGGCGCCCAATTTCTACACGCTCAACGAGCAGAGCGGCGCGGAAGTCGTATGCAACGGCAAGGACGCGGGCGTGATGATCCCGGGCGCGCTGGTGGCGCGCGGCGAATTCGCGCAGCAGAACCCGGACGCGGTCGCCAAGTTCCTGGCGGTATACCTGCGGGCCGTCAGCTTCGAGAAGAACAACAAGGCGGAAGCCATGGGCTACCTGCGCAAGCTGTTCCAGGCCAACGGCATCAAGCTCAACGATGGCTATCTGGGGCAGGAATTGGAACGGCCGATCTTCACGCTGGACGAGCAGCTCAAGCTGATGTCGCGCACCGGCGGCAAGTCCACGCTGGACAACGCCTATGAAGCCCTGTCCGGCTACCTGAAGGGCGTGGGCACGCTCACCGAGGTGCCGGATCCCAAGACCTACATCACGGACGACTACATGAAGCGCGTCGACCAGACCCCGGCGCTCAAGACCTTCGCCAACAAGACCAACTGAGCCGCATCCATTCTTCCGCGAGGCCACACCATGGCAGTAAGCAAGCTCAAATCCGCGGCCAGGCAGCCCCAGGGCAACGAGGCCGCCGCGCGCGAAGTCGCCGCCGAGATGTTGGCGAACATCAAGTCCGGCGGCGAAGCCGCGGTGCGCGACTACGCCCGGCGCCTGGACAAATGGGAGGGGGACATCCTGGTCGGCGCCGCCGAGATAGAACGGCGCACCGCAGCCATTCCCGACGGCATCAAGCGCGACATCGAATTCGCCGCCGGCCAGGTGCGCAAGTTCGCGCAGGCGCAGATGGCTTCGGTGCGCGAGTTCGAACTGGAACTGGCGCCGGGCCTGGTCGCCGGGCAACGGCTGATACCTGTCAACGTGGCGGGCTGCTACGTGCCTACGGGACGCTATGCGCACATCGCGTCGGCCTACATGAGCATCGCCACCGCCAAGGCGGCCGGGGTGCCCACCGTCATCGCCTGCTCCACGCCCTACCGCGGCGAGGGCATACATCCGCAAGTGCTGTACGCCATGAAGGTGGCAGGGGTGGACGCGGTGATGACGCTGGGGGGCGTGCAGGCGATCGCCGCCATGGCCTACGGCCTGTTCACCGGCAAGCCGGCCGATATCATCGTCGGGCCGGGCAACAAGTTCGTGGCGGAGGCCAAGCGCATGCTGTTCGGCAGCGTGGGCATCGACGTCTTCGCCGGCCCGTCGGAGGTCTGCATCATCGCCGACGCCTCGGCGGATCCGGCCATCGTCGCCTCCGACCTGGTGGGGCAGGCCGAGCACGGGCATGAGTCGCCGGCCTGGCTGATTACCACCGACCGAGTCCTGGCCGAATCCGTGCTGCAGCGGGTGCCCGAGCTGATCGAGTCCTTGCCGCCGACTGCGCGGGATGCGGCCGGCGCCGCCTGGCGCGACTATGGCGAGGTGGTGCTGTGCGATACCCGGGAAGAAGCGGTGGATGTCTCGGACCGCTATGCCAGCGAACACCTGGAGGTCCATTGCGAGGACCTGGACTGGTGGTTCCAGCGCCTGACCTGCTACGGCTCGTTGTTCCTCGGCGAGGAAACCACGGTGGCGTTCGGCGACAAGGCCAGCGGCACCAACCACATCCTGCCGACCAAGGGCGCGGCGCGCTATTCGGGCGGCCTGTCGGTGCACAAGTTCATCAAGACCGTGACCTGGCAACGCATGACGCGCCAGGCCAGCCGCGACACCGCCCAGGTGACTGCCCGGATCTCGCGGCTGGAAGGCATGGAGGCGCATGCGCGCACGGCGGACGACCGCCTGGCCAAGTACTTCCCCCAGGAATCCTTCGAACTGGGCGAACCCGTGCGGGAGTGAAGCCATCATGCAGAACGACATGTCCCGCCTGTTCGACCTGGACGGCCGCGTCGCCTTGGTAAGCGGCGGCAGCTCCGGCATAGGCAAGGCCATCGGCCTGGCGCTGGCGCGGGCCGGCGCCAGCGTGGTGCTGGTGGCGCGGCGCGAGCAGGAGCTGGCTTTCGCCGCAGGCGAGTTCGAAGACGAAGGGCTGCGCGCGCGCGCCTTGCCCTGCGATCTGGCCGACCGCGATGCGCTAGGCGGTTTCGCCGCCCGCGCGGCGCGGCCTTTCGGCGCGCCCGATATCCTGGTCAACGCCTCGGGCATCAATGTGCGCAAGCCCTTCGAGGACACCGCCGACGAGGACTGGGACCGCTCGCTGGCAATCAACCTGACCGCGCCGTTCCTGCTGACCCGCGCGCTGGCGCCGGCCATGCGCGAGCGCGGCTGGGGCCGCATCATCAACATCACCTCGCTGCAGTGCGTGCGCGCCTTCCCGGACAGCGCGCCCTATGGCGCGTCCAAGGGAGGGCTGATGCAGCTGACCCGCGCCATCGCCGAGTACTGGTCGCGCCACGGCATCACCTGCAATGCGATCGCGCCAGGTTTTTTCGAGACGCCGCTGACCGCATCCGTGATGAGCGATCCGGCCCGCGTGCAGGCGCTGGCTGCCAGCACCATGATCGGGCGCAACGGCCGGCTGGAGGACCTGCACGGCGCGGCCGTGTTCCTGGCGAGCGAGGCCTCGGCCTACATCACCGGGCAGACCTTGTTCATAGACGGCGGCTTTTCGGCCCGCTGACCGGCATCTCCGTGGAGTCCCGCCATGAAAGCCCTTGTCTACACCGCACCCAGCCAACTGACGTACCGCGAGGAACCCGATCCGGTGCAGGTGGACGGCGACGCGCTGCTGCGCATCGAGGCCGTGGGCATTTGCGGCTCCGACATGCATGCCTATCACGGGCATGACCCGCGCCGCAATCCGCCGTTGATCCTGGGACACGAGTTTGTCGGCACGCGGGTGGGCGGCAGCCGCGCCGGCCAGCGGGTCACAGGCAACCCGTTGATCCATTGTGGCCACTGCGATTTCTGCGTGCAGGGGCGCAACAATCTGTGCCGCAACCGCGGCATGGTGGGCATGACGCGTCCCGGCGCGTTCGCCGAATTCATGGCCATACCCGAGCGCTGCCTGATTCCCGTGCCGCAGGACATGCCGGCCGCCGCCGCCGCGCTGACCGAACCGGCGGCTACCGCCTTGCACGGCGTCGCGCTGGCGCAGCGGGCGTTGTTC
>NZ_JBARYB010000084.1:0-19371 GCF_049647645.1 Achromobacter sp. | reverse complement strand
GCGCCGCCGTCGGCCGGCTGCGCGCCAAGCCGGTCTGATCAGTCCGCCCGCGCGCGCCGCCAGGCCGGCCATGCGCCAATGGTGAGCGCGCGCAGGAACCATTCCACCGGGCCGTAGGCGTGGCGTCGCAGCCACCATGCGGACAGCGGCAACTGCGCTGCGAATATGGCCACGGCAATGCAGAATGCGGCCAGCGGCGAAACCGAGGCGAACAGCCGCAGGCCCCAGGCGGTGAACAGAAAGGCGCAGACGACCGACTGCATCAGGTAGTTGGTGAGCGCCATCCGCCCGGCCGGCGCGAGCCAGCCCGCCAGCCGCGCGCCGGACGGGGTGCGCATCGCCAGCAACAGGGCCGCCGCGTACGACATGCTGAGCAGCGGCGCAGTCAGCAGGTCCGCCGCCAGCCCCGGCAACTCCCAGGCTGCCCCCGCCGACGGCAGCGTGCTGAAGGCGTAGGCTGCGGACCCGGCCAGGCCAGGCCCGAGGCCTAGCACGCACAGCAGCCACAGCGCCCGCGGCTGGCGCCAGGGGTCCGCCAACGCATGGCGGCGGCCCAGCGCGTAGCCCGCCAGGAACATGGCGAACGCGAACGGCCCCTGCACGAACAGGACCGTGAACCACACGCCCTCCGTCAGCTCCTTCACATGCTGCGCGATGGTGCTGCCTATGGTGCCCCGGTACGCCTCGATCGCCCCCAGCGCATCCGCGTAGTACTGCGCCGTGTACTCCGGTGGCACTGGATCGAGGTAGCTCAGCGCGCCCATGATGGCCCACAGCGACGCGGTCAGCACGATGATCCACAGTGAAATGCGCAGCGCCCGCCTGGGCTCCATGCGCCGGCACAGCAGCAGGGCCAACCCCAGCAGCGCATAGGTAAGCAGAATGTCGCCCTGATAGAACAGCACGGCGTGCGCCAATCCCAGCAGCGCCAGACCCGCCAGCCGCCGCAGGAAGCGCGGCGTGAAGGCCGCCTGGCTGCGCTCGGCGGCGGCCATTTGCAAAGTGAAGCTGTAGCCGAACAGGAACGAGAACAGCAGATAGAACTTGGTCTCGAACAACCAGGCGATCAGCCAGCGCACGGTCAGGTCCAGCGGTTGCGAGTAGCTGGGGTCCGGGACGCCAGCGCCGTAGAACGGCGAAGAAAACACACCGATATTGACCACCAGGATGCCGAAGAGCGCGAAGCCGCGCAGCGCATCGACCTGTTCCAGCCGGGCATGGTTTGCCGCCGCGCTCATGCCTGCCTCCCTGCGGCAGCGCCCGGTTTGGCATCGCCGGGCAAGCACCGCAACAAAGCCTGCTCGAGAAGACGGCGGCCCGCCTCCGCGCCGAAACCGGGGTCCACCACCGAACGGCTGTAGACACCGTCCAGCAGCAGCAGCAAGGTATCGGCCATCTCGGCCGCGGGCTGCGGCGCCGTGCGTTGCGCCCACACCGTTTCCAGCAAGGCCACCAGGCCGGCCTTGCGCGCAGCCTCGTTTTCCATCACCAGCGCATGGACGCGAGGGTTGCGCACGGCCTCGGCCAGGATCTCCATGCCCAGCCTGACGTAGGCCGGATCCTGATGCAGCGCCAACTGCGCGGCGACCCAGTCCGCCAGCGCCCGCCTCGCGTCCGGCGCGGCGCATGCCTCCCGCATGAGCTCGCGCGCCGACGCCGTGTCCGATGCGATCAGCGCCTCGACGATCTCGGCCTTGCTGCCGTAGTAATGGAACAGGTTGCCCGGACTCATCCCGGCGCGGGCGCAGATCTGTGCCGTGGAAGTCGAATGGAAACCTTGCTCGGCAAAGCAGTCCGCCGCCGCGGCCAGTATGTGGTTGCGTCGTTCCTGCTGCTTGATGGGGTCGATCTTGCGCATGTTTCATTAATAGACTGAATAATCTATCTATTAAATACCGGGATGCCGGCACCGGTCAACAGGCGAAAAAAAGGCGGGCCGAAGCCCGCCGCTTTCTTGCCTGCACGCCGGGCGCCTAGCCCAGCACCGGCGACAGCACCGGCTGCTTGGGCCGCACGTCCAGCGCCCGGCCCTTGCGGGCGCGCTTGCCGATATAGGGCGCAAGCGCATCTCCCGCCAGGATGTCCTCGGTGTGCTTGTTGCGATAGATGCCGGCAGCGCGCAGGCCGCCCGCGCCGATGGGTACGGTCTGGTCCAGCTTGTCGGTCCCGTCCAGCCCCATCAGGATGGTGCCGCGACCGCCGCCGGACAGCGTCTTGACCTCATCCAGCCCGAAGACCAGGAACTTGCCCTTGTGCGACAGCAGCGCCAATTGCTTGGCGCCGTCGAACAGCGGCACCGGGCGCAAGAGTTCGTCGCCCTCTTCCAAGGTAATGAACTGCTTGCCGGCGCGCTGGCGGCTGACCATGTCGGACAGTTTGGCGGCAAAGCCGTAGCCGCCGCGCGTGGCCAGCAGCCAGCGGCTGTCGGCCGCGGCCGCGATCGTGTGGACGATGCGCGTGCCGCTGCCCAGGTCGATCATGGTGGTGACGGGCTGGCCATCGCCGCGGGCCGAAGGCAGGCCGCCGACCGGCACCGAATAGACGCGCCCGTTGTCGCCCACGGCGATCAGCGTGTCGGTGGTGCGGCACTCGAAGGCGCCGTACAGGTCGTCGCCCTGCTTGAAGCCAAATTGCGAGGCATCGTGGCCGTGGCCCTGGCGGGCGCGCAGCCAGCCCTTTTGCGACACGATCACGGTGACGGGTTCATCCAGCACCTTGGTTTCGAGCACGGCGCGCTCGGCGGTCTCGATCAGCGTGCGGCGGTCGTCGCCATACTGCTTGGCGTCGGCCTCGATTTCCTTGATCAGCAGGCGCTTGAGCGAGGCGGGATTGTCCAGCAGTTCCTGCAGGCGCACCTGGTCCTCGCGCTTGTCCTTCAGTTCCTGTTCGATCTTGAAGCCTTCCAGGCGAGCCAGCTGGCGCAGGCGCATTTCCAGGATGTCCTCGGCCTGCCGTTCGGACAGTTTGAAGCGTTCCATCAGCGCGGCGCGCGGCTCGTCGGATTCGCGGATCGTCTGGATCACTTCGTCCACGTTCAGGTAGACGACCATGCGGCCTTCCAGCACGTGGATGCGGTCGATGACCTTGTCCAGGCGGTAGCGCGTGCGGCGCACCACGGTGTTGGTGCGGAACGCAATCCATTCGACCAGGATGTCGCGCAGCCCCTTCTGGCGCGGCCGGCCGTCGGTGCCGATGCACACCAGATTGATGGACGAGCTGCTTTCCATGCTGGTCTGCGCCAGCAGGGTGTTGACGAATTCGTCGCGGTCCACGCGCGAGGTCTTGGGTTCGAAGACCAGGCGCACGGCGGCGTCCTTGCCGGATTCGTCGCGCACCGCATCCAGCAGGTTCAGCATCACGGCCTTGGCCTGGCTCTGCTCGGGCGTCAGGCTCTTCTTGCCGGTCTTGACCTTGGGATTGGTGATTTCCTCGATCTCTTCCAGCACCTTCTGGCCCGAAGTGCCGGGCGGCAGCTCGGTGACCACCAACTGCCACTGGCCGCGGGCCATTTCCTCGAACTGCCAGCGCGCGCGCACCTTCAGCGAGCCGCGACCGCCCGCGTAGATCTGGGCGATGTCCTGGGCCGGCGTGATGATCTGCCCGCCACCGGCGAAGTCCGGGCCGGGAATCAGGGTGTGCAGTTCGGCATCCGGCATCTGCGGATGCTTGATGAGCGCCACGCAGGCTTGCGCCACTTCGCGCAAGTTGTGCGGCGGGATTTCGGTAGCCATGCCGACCGCGATGCCCGAGGCGCCGTTGAGCAACATCACGGGCAGGCGCGCCGGCAGCATTTGCGGCTCTTGCTGGCTACCGTCGTAGTTGGGCACGAAGTCCACCGTGCCTTCGTCCAGCTCGTCCAGCAGCAGCTTGGCGATGGGCGTCAGGCGAGCTTCGGTGTATCGCATGGCGGCAGCGTTGTCGCCGTCGCGCGAACCGAAGTTGCCCTGGCCGTCGATCAGCGGATAGCGCAACGAGAAGTCCTGCGCCATGCGCACCATGGCGTCATAGGCGGCCTGGTCGCCGTGCGGGTGATACTTGCCTAGCACGTCGCCCACGACGCGCGCGGACTTCACGGGCTTGGCGCCTGCGGCCAGCCCCATCGCCTGCATGGCGTACAGGATGCGGCGCTGCACGGGCTTCTGCCCGTCGCCCACGTCAGGCAGGGCGCGGCCGCGCACCACGGAAACCGCGTAGTCCAGATAGGCCTGCTCCGCGTAGCGCGCCAGGGTGATGGCGGTATTGCCGTCGCCATCGCCATCGCCGCCAGGCGGGTTGGAATCGAACAAGCCGGGTTGATTGCTGTCGGTCATGATGTATTCAGGTAGACAATTTCATCGAAACGGCGTCAAAGCGCCTGCGCGGACGACATCAGTTGCGTATCGGCGACATGCGCGCGCAATTGCGCGCGCACCGCCTCCAGCGTGGCCGCGTCCTGCCCACGCTTGGGGATGATCACGCCCTGCAAGGTGCCGAGTATGACGTAGAGGTGTTCCGGGGTTTCCTCGACCCGCCGCACATCGGACCAGTCCATGCGTCCAGAGGCGGTGGCGGTGGTATCCGTGATGCCGTCGGCGCCGAAATCGAGCTGATGGCGGCCCAGGAACAATTCATCGGGCTGCTTTTTCAGCATGCGGCGCGTGTTCATCCTGACCAGCGCCGGCAGGACGAACTCATAGGCCAACGCCAACAGCGCCAGGATGCCCAGGCCCACCGCCAGCCCCTGGAAGTAGACGGGCAGAATCCGCCCCCAGTTCGGCATATTGCCGTCCCAGGTTTGCCAGATCAGGTAGGCCAGCAGGGCCACGACCATCAAGACCGCGAAACGCAGATGCGACCGATAGCGGCGGCGGCGCAACTCCGGCCGCTTGTACACGTAGGCGGCGAAGTCGGCGTAGTCGTCGGCCGTCATCTGGACGTCCATGCGGGCGGCGCCAGGCGCGGAGGCGGCCATCAAATGTCCAGCTCCGCCAGGTTGCCCTTCTCTTCGATCCAGGCGCGACGCTGCGAGGACTCGCCCTTGCCCATCAGCATGTCGAACATGCGGGTGGTGTCTTCGGGCGTCAAGTCGCCATAGCCCACGGGCAGCAGGCGGCGCGTGTCCGGATTCATGGTGGTTTCCCACAGCTGCTCGGGGTTCATTTCACCCAGGCCCTTGAAGCGGCTGACGGCCCAGGCGCCTTCGCGCACGCCTTCCT
Source organism: Achromobacter sp. (assembly GCF_049647645.1). Classification (GTDB taxonomy): domain Bacteria; phylum Pseudomonadota; class Gammaproteobacteria; order Burkholderiales; family Burkholderiaceae_B; genus Achromobacter. The sequence continues at coordinate 14,176 of NZ_JBARYB010000084.1, read as the reverse complement.
TGCGCAGCTTGTCCTGCGCGGCTTCGAGCTCGCCTTCGTCCAGGCAATAGATCTTGCGCGCAGGACGCTTGCCCTGCGCCGGCACGTCCAGGCGGAACAGCGGCGGCTTGGCCACGAACACGTTGCCGGCTTCGACCAGCTTGGGGAAGTGCTTGTAGAACAGCGTCAGCAGCAGCACCTGGATGTGCGAACCGTCGACGTCCGCGTCCGACAGGATGCAGATGCGGCCGTAGCGCAGGCCCGACAGGTCCGGCGTATCGCCGGGCCCGTGGGGATCCACGCCGATGGCGACGGAAATGTCATGGATTTCGTTGTTGGCGAAAAGCCGGTCGCGGTCCACTTCCCAGGAATTCAGCACCTTGCCGCGCAGCGGCAGGATGGCCTGGAATTCCTTGTCGCGGCCCATCTTGGCCGAACCGCCGGCGGAGTCGCCCTCGACCAGGAAGACTTCGGTGCGGGTCGCGTCGCTGGACTCGCAATCGGTCAGCTTGCCCGGCAGCACGGCCACGCCCGAGCTCTTGCGCTTTTCCACCTTCTGGGCCGAGCGCTGGCGCGCCTGGGCCTGGCGGATGGCCAGTTCGGCCAGCTTCTTGCCGTACTCGACATTGCTGTGCAGCCACAGATCCAGCGCGCTCTTGGAAAAGCCGCCGACCAGGCGCACCGCGTCGCGGCTGTTCAGGCGTTCCTTGATCTGACCCTGGAACTGCGGATCCAGCACCTTGGCCGACAGCACGAAGCTGGCGCGGGCGAACACGTCTTCGGGCAGCAGCTTGACACCCTTGGGCAGCAGGCTGTGCAGTTCGGCGAAACCCTTCACCGCGCCGAACAGGCCTTCGCGCAGACCCGATTCGTGGGTGCCGCCGGCGGGCGTGGGGATCAGGTTCACATAGGACTCGCGCACGGCGTTGCCGTCCTCGGTCCAGGCCACCACCCACTGGGCGCCCTCGCCTTCGGCGAAGTTTTCGTGGTCGGCCCCGGCGTATTGCTCGCCTTCAAAGAACGGCACCATCAGCTCCGCCCCGGCCAGCGCCTCGGACAGGTAGCCGCGCAGGCCATCCTGGTACTGCCAGGTCTTGGTATCGCCGGTCTTTTCGTTGACCAGGGACACCTTGACCCCGGGCAGCAGCACGGCCTTGCTGCGCAAGAGGTGCGTCAGTTCGCCCAGCGGAATATTGGGGCTGTCGAAGTATTTGGCGTCCGGCCAGACGCGCACGCGGGTGCCGGACTTCTTGCGGCCGCCCTGGTCGTAGGGCGCCAGGGGCTCAGCCACATCGCCGCCCTTGAAGACCAGGCGGTTGACGGCGCCATCGCGCCACACCACCACCTCGAGGCGCGTGGCCAGGGCGTTGGTGACGGACACGCCGACGCCGTGCAGGCCGCCGGAGAAGGCGTAGGCGCCGCCGCCCGCCTTGTCGAATTTGCCGCCGGCATGCAGGCGCGTGAACACCAGCTCCACCACGGGAGCGTGCTCTTCGGGATGCAGCCCGACGGGAATGCCGCGCCCGTCATCCTCGACGGAAACGCTGCCGTCGACGTGCAGCGTGACCTGGATCTGCTTGCCGTAGCCGGCCAATGCCTCGTCAGCGGCGTTATCAATGACCTCCTGCACGACGTGCAGGGGGTTTTCGGTTCGGGTGTACATGCCCGGGCGCTGGCGCACGGGCTCCAGTCCCTTCAGGACGCGAATGGACGCCTCGGTGTAACGTGGAGTGGCCAAGTTATCCCCAACATCTGTGGAAAAAAACCGACATTTTACGGATAAGCCTAGATTCTGCGCGGCTCCCAGTGGGATGAGCACGACCTGAGCAGCTCCGAATTCGGTAGGATGATGACAGTCACAGCCAGCGCATCGGGGCGGTACGGCCCGGATCGCGACAACTGCGCCGCAACATCCTACACAAATCCAGCAACTCCTGTTGTTATTAACAGTGGTATGCCTGTTGTTATCGACAGTGGTATGCTTGTGTCCATCCACAAACAAGAACAACGGCGAGGCGCGTCTCTTTTTACGCGCCTTTTGCTGCCGAACCGAGAATCACCATCATGAGCGACCAAATCAAGAACGTCAGTGACGCCAGCTTCGATGCCGATGTGTTGAAATCCGGCCAGCCGGTGCTGGTGGACTACTGGGCTGCCTGGTGTGGCCCTTGCAAGATGATTGCCCCGATCCTGGAAGAAGTCGCCACGGAGTATGCTGGTCGCCTGACGATCGCCAAGCTGAACGTCGACGAAAACCAGGGCACCGCCACCAAGTACGGCATCCGCGGCATTCCTACCCTTATGCTCTTTAAAGACGGCCAAGCCGCCGCCACCAAAGTTGGCGCGCTGTCGAAGTCGCAACTGACCGCATTCCTGGACGGCGCGCTATAAGCCGCGTGCCGTGAACGAAAGCGCCGCCCTCGGGGCGGCGCTCACTCAATACCGCGTGTGCCCGTCCGTGGCGCGCCGCCAGAACTCTCCTTCACTCTCCCCCAAAATCCCACCGCGATGCACCTCAACGAACTGAAGGCGCTGCACGTCTCGCAGCTGCTGGAAATGGCCGCCGGCCTGGAAATCGAGAACGCCAACCGCCTGCGCAAGCAGGAATTGATGTTCGCCATCATGAAACGGCGCGCCAAGCAAGGCGAGCAGATCTTCGGCGACGGCGTCCTCGAAGTCCTGCCCGACGGCTTCGGCTTCCTGCGCTCGCCCGAGACCTCGTATCTGGCCAGCACGGACGACATCTACATCTCGCCCTCGCAGATCCGCCGCTTCAACCTGCACACCGGCGACTCGATCGAAGGCGAAGTGCGCACGCCCAAGGACGGCGAGCGCTATTTCGCCCTGGTCAAGGTCGACAAGGTCAACGGCGTGGCGCCTGAAGCGATCAAGCATCGCATCATGTTCGAAAACCTGACGCCGCTGCATCCGAACCGGACCATGCGCCTGGAACGCGACATCAAGAGCGAGGAAAACCTCACGGGCCGCATTCTGGACGTGTTCGCTCCCATCGGCATGGGCCAGCGCGGCCTGATCGTCGCCAGCCCCAAGTCTGGCAAGACGGTGATGATGCAGCACATCGCGCACGCCATCACCACCAACTACCCCGACGCGGTCATGATCGTCCTGCTAGTGGACGAGCGCCCCGAGGAAGTGACCGAAATGCAGCGCACGGTGCGCGGCGAAGTGGTGGCCTCGACCTTCGACGAACCCGCCACCCGCCACGTGCAGGTCGCGGAAATGGTCATCGAAAAGGCCAAGCGCCTGGTCGAAATGAAGAAGGACGTCGTGATCCTGCTGGACTCGATCACCCGTCTGGCCCGCGCCTACAACACCGTGGTGCCGGCCTCCGGCAAGGTGCTGACCGGCGGCGTGGACGCCAACGCGCTGCAACGTCCCAAGCGCTTCTTCGGTGCCGCCCGCAACCTGGAAGAAGGCGGTTCGCTGACCATCCTGGGCACGGCGCTGATCGAAACCGGCAGCCGCATGGATGAAGTCATCTATGAAGAATTCAAGGGCACCGGCAACTCCGAAGTCCACCTCGAGCGCCGCCTGGCTGAAAAGCGCGTCTACCCGTCGATCAACCTGAACAAGTCCGGCACCCGCCGCGAGGAGCTGCTGATCGCTCCGGACCTGCTGCAGAAGGTCTGGGTGCTGCGCAAGTTCATCCACGACATGGACGAAGTCCAGTCCATGGAATTCATCCTGGACAAGATGCGCGCCACCAAGACCAACGCCGAATTCTTCGACATGATGAAGAAGAAGTAAGCAGCGCCGCGGTCCGCAGCGCCTGCGCCGCGAACCCGCTCATGAAAAACGCCCTGGAGCGCGCTTGCGCCCAGGGCGTTTTTCATGGACTGACCCGGCCCCCCGCCTGCGGGGCTCAATTGCCCATGAACTCCTCCAGCGTGCCGGGCTGCGGAGCGGGCCGTTTGGTGTGCTTGTCACCCGCGGGCTTGCCGGAAGCGTCTATCGGCTCGATCTTGGGATCGTCCCAACTGCCCGTGACGGCGTATTCCATGGTCATGGCCCGCGCCAGCGGCTGCTTCAGCAGCCACTGCGTCACGAACGCGCCCAGTCCGATCAGCGGATTGACCGCCAGCGCCGTCACCATGGCCGCGCCGCTGGCGTCCAGATTCGGAATCACCACGGCCTTCATGTCCCAGCGTTCGCGGATGATGTTGACGCCGCCCGCCAGCACGATCGCGGCCACCGGTCCGTTGATCTTGTAGCCTTCGGTCGAGGCCGTACCCTCGCCCAGCTTGACCTTGCCGCGGATGGTGTCGAAGGGGAAACCGTCGCGCAGCAGATTGGTGGGGTTCACGTCCAGCCGCGCCAGGCGCTGCAGCGATTGCAGGGACAGCAGTTCCAGCAGGCGCGCGGTGCGGGAGTTCACGTGCATGAAGCGGCCCTTGTCCAGGCTGACGTCGACCTCGCCGGTCAGATCCTCGATCTTGTGGGTCCAGGGCAGATTGCGCCAGGAGGCCTTGCCTTGCATCGTGCCCTTTCCGCCCGACACCACCTTCTCGAAGCCGATGCGGTCCAGGAACTTGCCCACGTCTTCGAACTTGACCGAAGCGTCCACGGTCAGGCCGCGATCCTGGCCTTCCAGGCGCCAATTGCCGGTGGCGTTGAGCGAGGCCGCGTCGTTGACGATGGACAGCTTGTCCAGGCGCCATTGGCGGCCGCGCTCCAGATTGGTGCCCTGCACCTGGAGCTCGCCCACGTTCTTGCCGTACAGCAGGAACTCCTTGGCTTGCAGGTCGATCGCCGGGATGTCGGACAGGTCGTTGCCGGAGGACAACGCCTCGTCGGCCTCATTGGTATCGCCCTCGCCGCCCAGCGACAGATGCTTCAGGCGGGCCGTGATCTGTCCGGCGATGGCGCCGGAAGCCTCGCGCCATTCAAGCGATCCGGTGGCCTGCTTGGACTGCAGGTCCACGCGCCACTGCGCGGGCCCCGGCCGGGTCGCGTACAGCGTCAGGTCGTTCAGGGTATAGCCGCCCGTGCGCAGGACGCCGGCCGCCAGGCTGATGCGCTCGGCCGCGGGCAGCATGGGCTTGGCCGCGGCACGGCCCTTGCCGGCAGGCGCACTGAAGCCGTCGGACACCTTTTCCCAGGCGTCCATGTCCAGTTCAGGCAGGTTGGCGTTCAGGCTGAATCCGCGTTCCGGCAGGCTTGCCGGGCGGTTGATGCCGAGTGCGCCGCGCGCGAAATAGGATGGCGTTCCTTCGGACGGCGCCCGCTCGAGCAGCGCATTGACGCCATCGCCCAGGCTGGCGGTAAGCCAGCGCCGGTTCTGCGCCCCGCGATCCTGCGCGGGCGACCATTGCACCTTCAGCAACTGGGAAGCCTGGGCCGCCTTGCCCACCGGAGCGGGCATGTCGATCGCCATGCCCACCAGATCGGATTCGACGGAGATATCCACCGCGCCGCCACGCTGATAACCCACCTTGCCCTTGTAGGCGGCCTTGCCCGAAAAGCGCGACATCGACGGCGTGTTGCTCAACTGGGTCAGCGCCGGCCCGGCCAGCGTGCCCTCGAAGCGCAGCGCGTCGGTGCTTTGGGCCAGGCGCCCATATATCCGCGCCGGGCCGCCCAGGAATTGCGCCCGCAGTTCCTTGGCTTCCACGCCCTTCTCCGAAAATGCCAGGTCGCCGTGCATCTGGCTGAGCAAGGGCATTTCGGGCATGAAGGTGAACGTGTTGCCCGCGAACAGGATGTTCCCCTGGACCTGGGTGTCGTCCGTATTCAGCAAGGGCACCTTGAGCTTGAGTCCCACCCGCCAGTCGCCGGTTCCGCGCGCCTCGTCAAGGGCCCCATCCAGCAACCCGCCCAAGGGTGAATTGGCCGCCAGCGCCAGATACGCCGGCACCGTGCCGGAAGTCTCGCCGGTGAGCAGCAATTCGGAGCTTTCCTCCATATTGGGAATGGTCGCGGACACGGCCCCCAGCGTCACGGTCTGACCCGGCCCGGTATGAGCGACCGCGCCGCCGGCGCTGTCCAGCGCCAAGCTGACCTTGTCGATACGGAAATTGCCGGACAGGTTCTCCAGCATCGGCCAGCCTTTGCGTTGCCCGTGCGCGGGCGCATAGTCGACCTTGGCGCCAGCATACGCGCCCGCAATCACGAATTCACCCTGGGATGCCGGATTGGCGTAGGGGAAGTCATCGAGATCGCCCTTGAGCGTGATGGACGCGGACTGCATTTCGCCGGCTGGCAAGCCGATGGCCAGCCATTCGCGGGCATCGGCGTTGACCTCCAGCGGCAGGTAGCGGTGGATGGCGGACATGGAGCCGCGCGCCATCACGCCACGCATGTCGACGCTGCCCGCCGCGGTCTTGCCCTCACGCCGCCATTGCCCCTGCAAGCGCAGGTCGATGTCATCGTTGACCAGTTGCAACTGGCCGACGTCCACGAACCAGTGCTCGGCGTCCGGCCCTTTCACGCTGGCATCCAGCGCCACTTCACGCGCCGCCAGCGTGGGCTGCTCGAAGATGCCCGGCAAGGTGACGCCCAGTTGCTGGACCTTCCCGCTGACCGACACGGCGGGAGCGCCCGGACTGCGCGCCAAGGGCACGCTGTCCAGTTGAATGAAGTCACCCGGCAGGCCCTGAATGCGGGCCTGGACGTAATCTGCCTTGACGCCAGGCGCTTGCGCGGCTTGAGGCGCCCCGGTCCATTGCAGGCCACGCACAGCGGCGTCCGCGGTCAATTCGGTGAACTTGCCGCGTTCCAGCTGCAGCCATGCCCGCCCGCTGACGCGCCCCGCCACCGCCGGGACCTCGAACCAAGGCTGCCACGCCAACGGTTCCACATCGTCGAGCTGAGCATACAGTTGGCCGCCCCAGTTGCCGGGATTCGCCGCGTTCACGGTGAACAGGCTGCGGTTGAATTCGCCGCGCAGCTCCACATTGCGCGCCAGCGCGCCATCGGCCGCGGCCTTGAGGACAAAACGGTGCGACAGGCTGCCGTTGCGCGCCAGTAAATCGACGCTGGTAAGGGTCAGTTCCGGCGCCCCGCGCAATTCATCCTGCCAGCGTATGGTGGCATTGCGTATCCGCAGCTCGCGCTGCGCGCCCAGCCAGCGCAGGGCGGGATGGTCCAGGTCCGAACGCTGGTCGCTGGCATTCAAGTCGATGTCCTGGCCCGCCACCCATAAGTGATTGGCCGGATCGCGCCGCAGGGTGAGCTCGGGCCGTTCGACCTGCAGCCGCAGCAGCTTGGGCGACAAGGTCAGGATGCTGCGCCAGGCGAGCACCGCCGACACCGAGGGCAAGGACAGCACGGGGTCGGCCTCGTCGTCGTAGACTTGGACGGAGGTGAGATCGAGTTTGGGATTCAGGCCATGCCAATTTGCCTGGATGGAGCCGATGGTCACTCGGGAGCCCAGCGCTTGGCTGGCGTAGGCTTCGATCTGGGGACGCCATTGGTCCACGCGGGGCAGGACCCAGTAGCGAACGCCCAGCAGTCCGAGGGCCACGACGCCATAGATGGTCAGCACGGCCCAGAAAACCCAGCAGAGCACTTTTTTTGAAACAGACACGGATCGGTGGGCAGGAAAATAGGTCTTGCGGTATCGTCCCCACTTATACCTGAAACGCGCCTATTCCGCCGCCCCTTTCGCCATGTCCACGCCCTCTACGCTCGCCCCTGCTCTCGCCTGGTCCGGCCATCTGCGCCGCCGACTGGATGCCCACCCGGATCTGGCCGCCTGGCTGGCCGACGCCGTGCGCGAACCCGTCACGCCCGCGCAGATCGCGCGCTGGCAATCCGAACTGGCCGGACCGCAAGCAAGCGATGCGCTGCCGGTGGATGTCTGCCGCATGGTGCTGCGCAAACTGCGCGAACGGGTCTTCGACGTGCTCATCGTCCGCGACCTGACCGGCCAGGCCGATCTGGAAGAGGTCGTCGGCGCCATGACCACGCTGGCCGATACCGCCGTGGCCGCGGCCTATCGCAGCGTGGCGGCGGATCTGGCGGCAGTGCATGGCGTGCCGCGCGATCCGGCTACCGGCAAGCCGCAGGAAATGCTGATCGTCGGCATGGGCAAGCTGGGCGGCTGCGAGCTGAATGTCTCGTCCGACATCGACCTGATCATGCTGTATGGCGAAGAAGGCGACACCGACGGCCCGCGCCGCATCAGCCACCACGAGTTCTACGGCCGCCTGACGCGGCGCATGATGCCCGTGCTGTCGGAAGTGGACGCCAACGGCCAGGTGTTCCGCACCGATCTGCGTCTGCGCCCCGATGGCGATTCCGGCCCGCTGGCCTGGAGCCTGGACGCGCTGGAGCACTATCTGATCGGCCAGGGCCGCGAATGGGAACGCTACGCCTGGCTCAAGGCGCGGCTGATACCGGCCCAGGCCTTCGAAGGCAGCGACAGCGCCGCGCAGGCGCGCCAGCTGGAAAGCCTGCGCGTGCCCTTCGTCTACCGCAAGTATTTCGACTTCGACGCGCTCTCGGCCCTGCGCGCCCTGCGCGAACGCATCCGCCAGGACTGGCAGCGGCGCGCCAGCGCGCGCAACGGCATCGACAGCGCCAACAATATCAAGCTGGGCGACGGCGGTATCCGCGAGATTGAATTCGTGGTGCAGCTAGCCCAGCTGATCCGCGGCGGCCGCATGCCCGCGCTGCAAAAGCGCGGCCTGCTGGAAGCGCTGCATGCCGAAAACGCGGCCGGCCTGGTGCCCGAGGAAGACGCGCGCCGGCTGGAAGAAGCCTACCGCTACCTGCGCCGCACCGAACATGCCCTGCAATACCGCGAAGACGCCCAGACCCACCTGCTGCCGGGCGACCCCGCCCAGCGCGCCGCCCTGGCCGCCGCCCTGGGCATGAGCCCCGAAGACTTCGAAAGCACGCTGGCCGCGCACCGCCAATTCGTCTCGCAAACCTTCCGCAACGTGTTCCGCCTGGTGGGCATGGGCGATGCCGAAGTGCCGGCGCCCGCGCCCGGCTCGTCCGACCCTGGGTCCGGCCCGGACGAGCCCGACAGCAGCTGCGAACTGGCAGAACAGATCAGCCAGGCCTTCGGCGACGACGCGCAGGACCTGCTGCGCCGTACCGAAACGCTGCTGGGCAGCCACCGCGTGCGCAGCCTGCCCGAGAGCAGCCGCAAGCGGATGGACGCCCTGCTGCCGGCCGCCCTTCGCGCCGCCCTGCAGACCCCTGCCCCGCTGCTAGCCACCGTGCGCCTGTTCGATCTGATCGAAAAGATCGCCCAGCGCAGCGCCTACCTGGCCCTGTTGGCCGAGTATCCGGACACCCTGGCGCGCGTGGCGCGCATGGTCGCCGCCAGTCCGTGGGCCGCGCAATACCTGACCCAGCATCCCTTGCTGCTGGACAGCCTGATCGACTGGCGCACCCTGTTCGAGCCGCTGGACTTCGCCCAGATCGCGCGCCAGCTGACTGCCGATCTGGACGCTTGCCGGCTGCCCGACGGCGATCCGGACATCGAGCGCCAGATGAACCTGATGCGCGACATGCAGCGCCAGGCCAGCTTCCAATTGCTGGCGCAAGACCTGGAAGGCGAACTCACCGTGGAAAAGCTGGCCGACCAGCTGTCCGCGCTGGCCGACCTGTTGCTGACCGAAACCATCCGCCGTACCTGGCCGCTGGTCAACAAGGCCGCGGGCGCCGAGCCGCGCTTCGCCGTCATCGCCTACGGCAAGCTGGGCGGCAAGGAACTGGGCTACGCCTCGGACCTGGACCTGGTGTTCCTGTTCGACGACCCGCGCGAGGACGCCGCCGAGGTCTACGCCAAGCTGGGCCGGCGCATGACTTCCTGGCTGTCGACCATGACGTCTTCCGGCCGGCTCTACGAGGTGGACCTGCGGCTGCGGCCGGACGGCGACGCCGGCCTGCTGGCGGTGTCCGTGGAAGCTTTCGAGCAGTACCAGCACAAGCACGCCTGGGCCTGGGAGCACCAGGCGCTGACCCGCGCCCGCTACGCCTCGGGCGACGCCAGCGTCGGCGCCCGCTTCGAGCAGATCCGCGAAGACATGCTGGTGCTGCCCCGCGACGCCGCCAAGCTGCGCGAGGAAGTGCTGGCGATGCGCGAGAAAATCAATGCGGGCCACCCCAACACCGGCCCGCTGTTCGACCTGAAGCACGACCGCGGCGGCATGGTGGATGTGGAATTCGTCACCCAGTACCTGGTGCTGTGCCACTCGGGCACACATCCGGTGCTGGTCCGCAACCTGGGCAATATCGCCTTGTTGCGCCTGTCGGGCGAGGCGGGCCTGATCTCTCCCGAGCTGGCCGCCCGCGCCGGCGACGCCTACCGCACCCTGCGCCGCGCCCAGCACCAGCTGCGCCTGCAAGGCGTGGAAAAGGCGCGCGTGCCGCAGGACCAGCTGCAGGCGGAACGCGCTGCCGTGCGCGAACTCTGGGACGCAGTGCTGGGCTGAACACGTGGGGCGGGGGCGGAGCATCTCCGGCGCGCGGCAACTCAGCGTAAAATAAGGAGTTTTCCGCCTTATCCGTTGCTTGCAAGCCATGTCTGAACTCGTGCGCCCCAAACTCGACCTGCCCGCCGGCCGCAGCAAAGTGCTGATGCACTCCTGCTGCGCGCCCTGTTCCGGCGAAGTCATGGAAGCGATGACCGCCTCGGGCATCGACTACGCCATCTACTTCTACAACCCGAACATCCATCCGGTCAAAGAGTACGAAATCCGCAAGCAGGAGAACATCCGCTTCGCCGAGCAGCACGGCATCGAATTCATCGATGCCGACTACGACATGGACAACTGGTTCGACCGCGTCAAGGGCATGGAAGACGCCCCCGAACGCGGCGAACGCTGCACCGCCTGCTTCGACATGCGCTTCGAGCGCACCGCGCTCTACGCGCACGAGCATGGCTTTGACACCATCACCAGTTCGCTGGGCATCTCGCGCTGGAAGGACATGAACCAGATCAACGGCTGCGGCGAACGCGCCGCGGCGCGTTACGACGATCTGGTCTACTGGACCTACAACTGGCGCAAGGGCGGCGGTTCGGCCCGCATGATCGAAATCAGCAAGCGCGAGAACTTCTATCAGCAGGAATACTGCGGCTGCGTCTATTCGCTGCGCGACACCAACCGCCACCGCCGCTCGCAAGGCCGCGAACGCATCCACATCGGCGTGAAGTTCTACGGCAAGGAAGACCTGATCAACGAGGAACAGCTCTGATCAGGGCTGGCGCCCAAGGCGCCGGTATTCCGACGGCGACAAGCCGAAACGCTTGCGGAACGCGTGGCTGAAGCGCGCGGCATCTGAAAACCCGAATCTGTAGGCGATGTCGCCTATCGGCCGCGCCGCCTGCGCGGCGTCGCACAGCGTGTCCCTGCAACGCTCCAGCCTGGCGCTGAGAATGAAGTCGGCCGGCGTGGTGGACGCCTGTGCGAACAGGTTGTAGAGATAGCGGCGCGACATCCTGAATGCCGCCGCCGCAGCGGCGGGCGACAGCGCCGGATCATGCAGATTCTCAAGTATGTGCTGCTGCACCCGACGCAATTGCGCCTGCCGCAATTCGACCTGGTCTTGTTCGGCCTGCCCTCCCGCCCGTTCGCTGATGTCCAGACCCATCATCTGGAGCACGGTATTGGCTGCATCGCGCGAAGCGCTTTCGGACAGATGGGCGTGTTCGTTCAGCGCCACGCGCAGCAGGTCCATGGCCATGCGCCCGCAACCGTGCCGCGCGCTGAAGCTGCGGGCCACTGCATTCTGCATAAAGGACTGCCAGGCATCGAAATGCTTGCCCGGCACCTGCATCACCAGGAAATGCGCACCGTCGTCGACCTCGACCTCGTATGGCCGGGTGGTGTCGTAGATGCTCCATTCACCGGGCACCAGCAAGGCGCTGCGTCCGGACTGGCGGATCTCGCTGCGGCCCGAGAGTTGCAGCGTCACCTTGTAGCCAGGTTCTTCGGACCGATCCGCCAACAGCTTGCTGCGGCGCACGCGCTGGGCGCTGCTGCGCAATTCGCAGACCTGCATCCAGCCCAGCGAGTCCACCGCCACGCTGTTGCGAAAGCGGGCCGGAAACACCGCGGACACTTCCAGGGGAACGAAGGTATCGCTGACACTTTCCTGCCAGCTGGCGCAGTCCAGGAAATGCGTGGGCGCGCTGCGCAAAAGGGATGGGGACATGGCGACTCCGGCGTCTCGAAACGGCGTGCCTTTTTGCCTGCGGCGGCCTGCCCGGCAACACAGCTACAGCGTTGAATGGAATGCTGCCTCTTTCTAGCATCGGTCGGCAGGAGGGAATATCGGTGACAACCCCTAAATTGCCGGTCCGCTAGGGTTTTCTGTCGCTGCCATAGGAATAGTCGGCCAATTCGAAGCCGAGTCCGGACAAGGATTGGGCCAGTCCGTGACGCACCGGCACCACGTCCTCATAGCGGCGCGGCCGAACCTGCGCGACCTCCTGTTCGGTGTAGGGGCTGAAATCCGCCGGCAATTGCGCCGGACTGAATTCCTCCAGTATCCAGTTGAGCACCGCCGCGAGGTCGGCATTGCTCAGCTGCGATTGCGCGGCCCCAGGAACGCGGATCAGATACTCGCGGCCCTGCGGCAAATGCACGAACAAACCGGCGGAATTGCGGAAATCGGGGATGCCGTGGCGGCTGCTGCCGCGGCCGTCCACCCGATGGCAGCCCGCGCATTGCAGCACGTAGTCGGCGCGGACGGACTGGCGCAGACTGTCGGCCGCGGAAGCGTCCGTGGCGGGTGGACTGGCCGCGGGCTCTCCTGCGCTGGCCGGGGCCGCGCCAAGCAGGATGACGGCGGCGCACAGCCGGCGCCATCCCTGCCGCGGAGGTGGCTCCCCTGGCTTCATGATTTCGGCTTGGGTTTGGCCAGGCCCACGATCACCGAGGTCGTGCAATGGAAGATGGAAGACTCGTTGGACATGCACCAGTTCACGTCGTTATGCAGGAACATCTGATAGCCCGGCCGCTCGCGCTCGGCGGATGCGCACATGCATTTGCCGCAAGCGGCCTTGCCGCAGCAATCGTTGTAGCTGATCAGGTAGTCCTTGCCGTCCAGCGGATTGTGGCAGGTGCCAACCCACGAGACCGCCGACGGCGACGTGCCGGGCGGGCAGGACGTCATGCTGCCGCCGCAGCAGGAACACAGGAATCCGTCCACCGCGCAATAGCGCCAGTAGTCGCATGCCGTGTCGTCCATCTGCGGCTTCTTGGGGTCTGCGGGCGCCGAACGCGCCACCGGCAGCACCGGCATGAGGAAGGCGGTTCCGACCAGCGCCCGGCCTATGCGGTTGAGCACGCTGCGCCGGGAAGTGGTGTGCGCAACCGAGCGCGCGGCGCGCTCTGCGAGTTTATCCAGCCAATGCATTGCCGCTCTCCTTGCGGGAAATCCGGGTTTCTTCCAGCGTGCCGGCGGCCAGGAACTCCTGCACCGACGCCACGCCCAGCTCCTTCGCCGTGAACAGGCTTTCCAGCTGTTCGCGCGAGTTGATCAGACCCTTGGCGCGCAAAGTCCCGGTTTCGTCGATCAGCACCGCATAGGGCAGTTTGCTGATCTGGAACTTCATGCCCAGTTCGGTCGACAGCAAATACGGAAAACGCTCCAGGCCCGCCTGCTTGTAGAACGCCAGATGCTCGGGCATTTCGCCGTCGCTGGCCAGGACGATGCGCAGCCAGGCGCTCTCGGTGCTGGCCACCGACTTCAGAATCGGCAGCAGCTTCTTGCAGACCGGGCAAGTGGGGGAAAGAAAGAACAGCAGCTGGCTGTGCTGCCCGCGTTCACCCACCACGATGCGGCGGCCAAGCAGATCGGCCAGTTCGAAGCGCGGCGCCGGCTCGCCCACGCCGGGGCCCTTGTCCATCGTCAGCGCCCCCATCGGCGCCACGCGCTCGTACAGCACGCCGATCTGCCGCGACAGCGCCAGGATGACCAGCACCAGGCAGAGCACCACGCCCCACAGCAGGAAATTGGAAATGATCAAGGCATCCATATGAATTCCTTCAGAGATTGCGCAACTTGAGGTGTGAGGCCAACAGGTGATTGGCGGTGAAGTACAGGCCCACGGCGGCGATAGTCAGGCCGAACACGGCGGCGGAATCGGTCCACTGCAAACCACGGGACTGGCCCGCTGCGGCAATGAGCGCCGGCGCGGTCCACAGCGCCAGCGCCGCATTGCGCAGCACCAGCCACCACGACAGCCCGCTGCGCTGCGCGCCGCGGCCCGGGC
>NZ_JBARYB010000083.1:0-102032 GCF_049647645.1 Achromobacter sp. | reverse complement strand
GGTCAAAGCCTTCGCCCGCGGGCACGGCGTCAAACCAGCTGCCTTCCACGAAACGCACTGACGCGGTCAAGTCCCAGGCGTTGGCCGCCGCCACCTTCAGCGCGGCGGCACTCAGGTCAGACGCCATCACCCGCGCGTCGCGGCGCGCCAGGGCTATCGAAATGGCGATCGCGCCGCTGCCGGTGCCCAGGTCCAGCACCGCGGGCGCAGCCAGGCCGGCCAGGCATTCCAGCGCGGTCTCGACCAACACTTCGGTGTCCGGGCGCGGAATCAGCACGTCAGGGGTCACGCGGAAAAGGTGGCCCATGAATTCGCGGTGGCCCAGCAGATAGGCCATGGGTTCCCCGGCCAGGCGCCGCTGGGCCAGCGCCTCGTAGGCGGCAGCCGTCTCGGGCAACAGAGGGTCCGTGTCATGCGCCAGCAGCCAGGCGCGCGGCTTGGCCAGCACGTGCTCCAGCAGCATGCGCACCTCCAGGCGCGGCAGGCGCGTATCGAGCAGCAGGCTTTTCAGCTGGGGCGGCGTCATGGCCGGGCTCAGATGTCGTCGCCCAGCGCCGCCAACTGCTCGGCCTGGTGTTCGGCGATGAGCGCGCCGGTCAGCTCTTCCAGATCGCCTTCCATGATCTGCTGCAGCTTGTACAGCGTCAGGTTGATGCGGTGGTCGGTCACGCGGCCTTGCGGGAAGTTATAGGTGCGGATGCGCTCGGAGCGGTCACCCGAGCCGATCAGGCTCTTGCGCTCAGCGGCTTCCTTGCTTTGCCGTTCGCGCGTTTCCTTGTCCTTCAGACGCGCGGCCAGCACCTGCATGGCCTTGTCCTTGTTGCGGTGCTGGGAGCGGTCGTCCTGGCATTCCACCACCAGCCCCGTCGGCAAGTGGGTAATGCGCACCGCCGAATCGGTCTTGTTGATGTGCTGGCCGCCCGCGCCGCTGGCGCGGAAGGTGTCGATGCGCAAGTCGTTCGCGTTGATGACGATTTCCGACATCTCATCCGCTTCGGCCATGATGGCCACCGTGCAGGCCGACGTATGAATGCGGCCCTGCGCCTCGGTGGCGGGCACGCGCTGCACTCGGTGCGCGCCGGATTCGAACTTCAGGCGGCCATAGGCGCCGTCGCCGTCGATGCGCGCGATCACTTCCTTGTAGCCGCCCAGCTCGGACGCGCTCTCGGACATCAACTCCACCCGCCAGCCGCGCTGTTCGGCGTAGCGGGTATACATGCGCAGCAGGTCGCCCGAGAACAGCGCGCTTTCGTCGCCGCCCGTGCCCGCGCGGATTTCCAGGAACAGGCTGCGCCCGTCGTTGGGGTCGCGCGGCAACAGCAACAATTGCAGCGCGGCTTCCAGTTCCTCAAGCTTGGCGCGGCCGGACTTGATCTCGTCCTCGGCCATAGACTTCAGGTCCGGGTCGGACAGCATTTCCTGGGCCGCGGCCAGATCATCCTCGGTGCGGGCGAAGGCGGTGAACGCCTCGACCACCGGCTCCAGTTCGGCGCGTTCACGCGAGAGCTTGCGGAAACGGTCCATGTCGGACGCGGTCTCCGGTTCGGCGAGCAGGGCGTCGACCTCGATGAGGCGATGACACAGGTGCTCCAGCCGGCTGCGCATGGAAGATTTCATGGGGAATGACCAAAAAGAAAAGCGGGAAAGCGGATAGCGGGCGCCCAAAAGACGAACGCCCGCCAGGAGGCGGGACGTGGGGCAGAGTCGCTAACGGCGGGAGTCGCGGCCGGGGAACAGGCGCGGCATCCAGGCAAGCAGCTGCTTGCGGTCATCGCCTTCGCTGCGGTTCAGCGCCGCCAGCGGGCCGTGCAGGTACTTCTGCGTCAGGCCATGGGCCAGTTGCTCGAGCACCGCTTCCGGCGATTCGCCCCGTGCCAGCAGGCGGCGGGCGCGTTCCAGCTCGGCGCTGCGGACGTCCTCGGCGGCCTGGTGCAGGTCGCGGATGACGGGCACCACTTCGCGGGACTGCATCCAGTGCATGAAGCCCTGGACGCGGGTTTCGATGATGGCTTCGGCCTGCACCACGGCCGCGCGGCGCGCGTCCGTGCCGGTCTGCACCAGGCGGCCCAGGTCGTCCACCGAATACAGGTAGACGTCGTCCAGGCGGCCGACTTCGGGTTCGATATCGCGCGGCACGGCCAGGTCGATCATCACCATGGGGCGGTGGCGGCGCAGGCGCGTGGCCCGTTCCACCATCCCCAAACCGAGGATGGGCAAGGAGCTGGCCGTACAGGAAACGATGACGTCGAATTCGGACAGGCGGTCCGTCAGGTCCGACAGCTTCATGGTGCTGGCCGCGAACCGGTTCGCCAGGACTTCGGCGCGTTCAGCCGTGCGATTGGCCACCACCATGCTGCGCGGACGCTGCGCGGCGAAGTGCGTGGCGCACAGTTCGATCATTTCGCCCGCGCCGATGAACAGCGTGCGGGCCTGGTCCAGATTGCCGAACACGCGCTCGGCCAGGCGCACCGCGGCGGCGGCCATGGACACCGACTGCGCGCCGATAGCGGTCTGCGACCGCACTTCCTTGGCCACCGAGAAGGTGCGCTGGAACATCTGGTGCAGCAAGGTGCCGAGCGAACCGGCTTCGCCGGCGGCGCGCACCGCGTCCTTCATCTGGCCCACGATCTGGGTTTCGCCCAGCACCATGGAATCCAGGCCGCTGGCCACGCGGAAGGCGTGGCGCACGGCGTCGTCCTGGTGATGGCGATAGAGATGCGGGCGCAGCGTGCCGGCGTCCAGGCGGTTGTAATCAGCCAGCCAGGCGGGCAGTTGGTCGGCCACGTGGCCGTCGGCCGCGCAGTAGATTTCGGTGCGGTTACAGGTGGACAGGATGGCGGCTTCGCGTACCGAGCCGCCGAATGCCGAGCGCAGGCCTTCCAGCGCGGGCTTCACCAGATCGACGGGCATGGAAACACGTTCGCGGACCGAAACCGGCGCGGAGGTGTGATTCAGACCGAAGGCAAGGACAGCTACCGACATGTGGGAAGGATGGCCGGGCCATCCGCGCGTAAGCGTTAAAAACTGCCACTAAGAACGAGGCGCTGCAAAGCTGGCATGCAAACCCAGATACAGCGTCAGACCGCTAAACATTATACCCCTGCGGGTTATCCCCAGACCATTTCACCCTCTGGCCGCGACCCTGGGTCGCACCTTTCGTGCCGTCGGCCCAACAGTCCGCGAGGTCGGCACGCGGGATCCGGGCCGTGCCGCCGCGGCGGCCGTCGCAATTCCGCCCTCGATTTGGCCCACGATTCAGTCTGTGCCTCAGCCGTGGGCAAGAAAACCAGAGTTTTTTGGCTCAACTGGCGCAAGCCTAAAAAATTGTGTATAGTTGCGGACTTCGTTGGCCTGGTAGCTCAGTCGGTAGAGCAGAGGATTGAAAATCCTTGTGTCGGTGGTTCGATTCCGCCCCAGGCCACCAAAAAGATTCAACAAAAAGCCCCGCCTTGGCGGGGCTTTTTGTCTTTGTCGCCGGTATCGGTCCGGCGCCAGGCATTCTGGCCGCAGTCGGAAACCGCTACGTCGCCCGATGCGCGCGGATGAATTCGAGTGCGTCCTGCTTGGGCACCACATCCCCATACTTGCTGTCGATATCGAAAAGATTGGCTTCATGCGGATCCGGGTGGCGGTCCCCCACTCCCTCCCGCACCACGATCACGTTCAGGCCGTGCTGCACGCCATCCACCGCCGTCGCGCGCACGCAGCCGCTGGTGGAGCAGCCCAGCACGATCAGGGTGTCGACCTTGGAAGCCGTCAGCGTACTGGCCAGGCTGGTGCCAAAAAAACTGCTGGCGTACTGCTTGTGCAGGACGATCTCGCCGGGCAAGGGTTCCAAACCTTCACAAAACACGTTGTAGGGTGCGCGTTTAAACAGTTCGAGGATCGGCGACTTGCGATACCAGGCGCCGGCGTCGGCCAGCGTGTCGGACTGATGCCTGATCGTGGTGTGGATGACCATCATGCCGGCATCTCGCGCCACCCGCAGGATTTCCACGCTGTGCGCGACGGCAGCCACGACTCCGGCGCCAAACATGGGCGATTCTTCCAGCGTATAGGCTTGCACGAAGTCGATGAGAAGCAGCGCCGCCTTGTCGCCAAAACCGACTCGATGCCCCCATACGCCCTTATAGTTTTCAGCTGCGCTGCTCATGCAAAACTCCAAAACAGATGAATTTGGCGGCCGTCACTCTATGCGGGCGCCGGTCTGCTCGATGATCCCGGACCACGTCTTCAGATCGGTGTCGATCAGCTCGGTGAACTGAGCGGGCGTCATATTCGCCGCTTCCGCGCCCTGGGCCTTCAAGTTGGCTTGAAACGACTTGTCCGCCAGCACGCTCGATGTTTCCCGGCGCAGCGTCGCGACCACGTCCGCCGGGGTGCCCGCCGGAGCGAACAGGCCATACCACGACATGGCCGCGACGCCAGGCACGGTCTCGGCGATGGTCGGCACGTCCGGCAGCAACGATGAGCGCTCCGACGAGGCGACGGCGATCAGGCGCAGCTTGCCGGAATGGACGAAAGACATGACGCTGGGCCAGCTGGTGAAAGTCACCGACACCCGGCCAGACACCATATCCGTGTTGGCTGCGGAGGCGCCCTTGTAGGGAATGTGCATCATGTCGACGCCGGCGGCCCGCTTGAACATTTCGCCCAGCAGATGATCGAGCGTGCCGTTGCCCGCGGACGCCATGTGCAGTTGGCCAGGCTTGCTTTTGGCCAATGCGATCAGGTCCTGCACCGTCTTTACCGGCAGATCCGGATTGACGATCAAGACATAAGGAGCCGTCGCGACCAGGCCGATGGGTTCAAAGTCCTTCTTCGGGTCGAATGGCACGGTCTTGTATACGAACGGGCTGATCGTATAGCTGCTACCCACGGTCAGCAGCAGGTTGTAGCCATCCTGGCTGCCGCGCGCCGATACGCCGATGCCGATATTGCCACCCGCGCCCGCCCGGTTCTCCACCACGAAGGTCTGGTTCAGACGCTCGCCGATCTTTTGGGCAAAGGGCCGGGCCACCGCGTCATTGGCCCCTCCCGGTCCGTGCGGAACGATGACCGTGACGGCCTTCGACGGATAGCCTTGCGCGTGGACGGCGCCAGCATGGGCAAGGCCCAGGGCAAAAATCAGCGCGGAAAAACTCAATGTCTTTTTCATCTTGACCAGTTTGTTCGGGTTGAAGTGGAACTTCCATGCCGCGACTGAAACAACCAGGTTCATTGCCTGCTCCCCATCCCTTGTGTTTATCGTCCGCGTCCGACTGCCCGGAGCGAATCATTTGATGGCAATTCTCGGCATCGGGATCGATATCGTCCAATACGAATTAAGGAATCATCTATAGTGTTTCCAGATGAATTGGACGGGATACCCAGCCATGGACTTGCGGCAGCTTCGGTACTTTGCGGCGATTGCGGAAGAACAGAGCTTTACCAAAGCGGCCCAGAAACTGCACATTTCGCAACCTCCGCTCAGCCAGCAGCTGAGCAATCTGGAAGCTGATCTCGGCGTGCGTCTTTTCATACGCACCAGCCGAAGCGTCCAGCTCAGTGAAGCGGGCAGCGTGCTGCTGCCCCATGCCCGCGCCGTGCTGGATCGCCTGGCCGAGGCCAGGCTTCAGGTGCAGCGCGTGGCGCAGGGCCTGGAAGGGTGCGTGACGCTGGGCTTGACCGGTTCGCACTTCCTGGGCACCTTGCCGCAATTCATCCGAGAGTTCCGGCAGGAGCGGCCGCAGGTGGACGTCGCCTTGAAGGAAATGCCGCCCTCCGATCAGTTGACAGGGCTACAGGACAGGCGCCTGGATCTGTGCCTCTCGCGCGGCATCCCTGCCGATCCCACATTCTCTGCCGAGCTGCTGTCGCACGACTCGTCGGTGGTAGTGCTGCCACCGGGCCATCCGCTGTCGCGCCGCAAACGGCTGCGCCTGCACGAATTGAAAGACGAGGATTTCGTATTCTTCCGCCTGGGCTCGTCCATCTTTGCCGACTCGGTGTACCAGGCCTGCCTGTACTCGCGCTTCGAGCCGAAGATCGTCCAACAGGTCGTGGAAGTGCCCGCCGTGGTCAATCTGGTGGCCGCCGGGCTCGGCATCTCCATCGTCCCCGAATCGATTGCGCGCCTGCGCGCCGATGCCGTCGCGATCTGCGAACTCACGCATGAAAAGGGCATGCCGGAGATTTCGTCCAGCGTCTATCTCATGCGCCGGTCCGACGAAGACCGCCAGGTCGTACTGGGATTCGCCGCCGCGCTGAATCAATGGACCAGGAAGTCGGCGCCCGCGCCCCTTTCCCTGGCCCGCCGTTCCGCGATATCGTAAGACGCCCTCTCCGTAGTCCGCCGCATCCATCCACCGGAGCCGCGACATGCGCGCCCAAGCGACAGCAAGAGCAAAAGCGCTTTTCGGTCTGATTGCACTGCTGGCCTGCCTGCTGGGCCCCGTGCACGCACAGAGCGCCGCGACCGCGCCCGCCCACCCGGCCCCGGCTTCCACGCAGGCCCAGGCGATCCTGGTGGCGGAGATCCCGCTGCGTGCGGATACCGATCACCGCTACGCTGAAAGCGTCATGGAGCGCATCGCGGGCGCCGACCCCACCGACTTGCTGGCGCCGCGCCTGGAAGCCATTTCCCGGTCCGTCGACGAAAAGCTCCAGCAGTTCCAGCCGGCCCAATTGCGCACCCTGCCCATCATGCGGCTGGAAAGCCTGGAGCGGCATTGGATGTTCGATGCGCGCCGTTTCACGGACTGGCAGGAAGACATGCGCCAGGCGACCGCCGCCTATGCCAACGACGCCGCCGAACTGGCGCGCCGCCGCGACGCCTGGCAATCTCTCAAGACCGCGCCCGGCGCCGCCGACCTGCCGCCAGCGCTGACCGGCCGGATCGACTCCGTCATCGCCCAACTGGTCCGGGCCGAACAAGCGCTGTCCGTGCCGCTGGACCGGCAGATCGCGCTGGGCCAGCGCGCCAACGCCGTCGAAGAGCGCATCCAGTCCGGGCAGCGGGCGGTGGCCGATGCCATCAACTACATCGACGCCCGCCTGCTCGAGCTGGACGCGCCGCCGCTCTGGGCCGCCAGCTTCACGCCCACCGCGCGCAGCGACGCGATAGCCTACCTGCGGACCGGCCTGGACATGGAATTGCGCTTCGCCCGCCAGTACGCCGCAGCCGACACCGGCAACCAGCTCGCCCTGCACGTGCTGCAAGTCGTGCTGCTGCCGCTGCTGCTCTGGCTGGCCTGGCACAGCCGCCAGGCGATCCGCGCGGGTGAAATGAGCCAGACGGCCGCACGCGTGCTGGGACGCCCGCTGTCCGCCTGGCTGCTCCTGGCCATGATGGGCGTTCAATTGCTGGAGTCAGACGCGCCGCTGATCGTGCTGCAGATCGCGCTGCTGCTGACGGTCGTGCCGGTCCTGCGCCTGCTGCCGCCGACCGCGCGCGAGCAGCTCGACCTGTGGCCCTACGCCATCACCGGCCTTTATCTGGCGGAGCGGCTGGGCATTTTCCTCCTGGCCAGCGAAACGCTTTACCGGCTGCACAACCTCGTCATTACCCTCCTGGCGCTGGCCACCGCGATCTGGTTGCGCGCCCGCGCCGAGCGCCGCGGCAACGCCCAGGCTCCCGGCCGGCTGCACAAGGCCGTGCGTGTCGGCGGCTGGGCCGCGGTGGCGCTGCTGGCCATCGCCGGCGTCTCCAACCTTGTCGGCAACCTGTCGATGGCCGAAATGCTGACCAGCGCCGTCATCAGCAGCGGCTATTTCGGCCTGATGCTGTACGCCGGAGTCACCATCATCGTCACCCTGCTGCAGCTGATGCTGGCCCGGCCCGGCGTATCGCGCTTCCGCATCGCGCGCGAACACGCCCCGCCCCTGGTACAGCTGCTGATCCGCCTGGTGATGGCCAGCGCCGTCGCGGGCTGGACCATCTACACGATGGACCGCTTCCGCATCCTGCGCGGCACCTACGCCATCACGACGAAAGTGCTGTCGTACACGCTGGCGCTTGGGGATATCACCATCAGCCTGGGCAACATCCTGGTGTTCGCGATCTCGGTGCTGATCGCGTTCTGGGCCGCGCGGGCGATCCGCCTGGTGCTGCATGACGAAGTGCTGGCCCGCATGCCACTGCCGCGCGGCGTGGGCAACAGCATCGCCTCGCTGACCTACTACTCGGTGCTGTTGCTGGGCCTGGCGGTGGCGCTGTCGGCCGCCGGCGTCAGGACCAGCCAACTGGCCCTGGTGCTCGGCGCCCTGGGCGTGGGCATAGGCTTCGGCCTGCAGAACGTGGTCAACAACTTCGTTTCGGGCCTGATCCTGATGTTCGAACGCCCCATCCAGCCCGGCGACGTGGTGGAAATCGGCGAGACCTCCGGACAAGTGCGCGAAATCGGCATGCGCGCCACCCGCATCAGGACCTTCGAAGGCGCCGACGTGGTAGTCCCGAACGGCACCTTGCTTTCGGAAAAACTGACCAACTGGACCATGCTGGACCGCAACCGCCGCATCGAGATCAATGTGGGCCTGGCCTACGGCACGGACCCCGCGCAGGCTATCGAACTGCTGGGCTCGGTGGCGCGTGGCACCCTGGGCGTCTCCACCCAGCCGGCGCCCATCGCGCTCTTCATGGGCTTCGGCGCCAGCACCCTGGATTTCAGCATCCGCGCCTGGACGCCGGACTTCGACCAGTGGATGTCCATCCGCAGCGACATGCTGTCGCGGATGTACCAAGCGCTGACGCAGGCCGGCATCGGAATACCCTATCCCCAGACCGACCTGCACCTGCGCAGTATTTCCCAGGAAGCCGCCACCGCCCTCGCGCAGGCCCGCCGCGCCGCGCCGGACAGCGGCCAGCCGCCCGCATGATGCGGATATTGTGTATAGTGGCGGACTTTCGCGTTGGCCTGGTAGCTCAGTCGGTAGAGCAGAGGATTGAAAATCCTTGTGTCGGTGGTTCGATTCCGCCCCAGGCCACCAATGAATTCAAGCACTTGGCCCCGCCTTTGGCGGGGCTTTTTGCTTTGGTGCGCAGCCGCGTTTGTCGGATAGCATATTCATGCCGTGCCACCCTGAATTTCCCTTCCCGCGATGAAGCCTGACTCCTCTTCCCCGTCCTCCTCCATCGGCATGGGCCGCGCGGCGCTCGTACTGTGTCGCGCGCTCTGGCACTATGCCGAAGGCGCGCGACGGCAGTTGATGGGCGCCATCGCGCTGCTTTCGGGCGCGCAACTGGTCAAGCTGACCCTGCCCTGGCTTGCCTCGCACGCCATCAATGCCCTGCAGCAGAACGACATGCCCACCGCCGGCCTCTGGATCCTGTTCCTGGTCGGCAGCTACATGATGTCCTGGGTGTTCCACGGCCCGGGACGCGTCCTGGAAGGCAACGTAGGCGTGCATGTCCGCGAACGGCAGGCCGACGATCTTTATGCCCGCATCGCGGCCGCTCCGCTGACTTGGCGCGACGGCAGGCATTCCGGCGACCTGCAGCATCGGGTATTGCAATCCAGCCGCGCGCTGTCGGCTTTCGCCCGCAGCATGTACGGCTACCTGCACAGCGCCTTGAACTTCATCGGCCCGCTGGTGGCGCTGACCCTGCTGTCGCCTGTCAGCGGCATCATTGCCGTAAGCGGCTACCTGATCATCGCCCTCGTCACGTTGCGCTTCGACCTTGCGCTGATGCGGCTGGCGCGTTCCGAAAACGACCAGGAACGCCGCTACGTCGCGGCGCTGCTCGACTTCGTCAGCAATGCCGGCACCGTGATCGGCCTGCGGCTGCAAGCCGCCTCGCGCAAGATCCTGGGCCGCCGCCTGGAGGCGGTCATGCAGCCCTTGCGCCGCGCCCTGTGGATCAACGAAGTCAAGTGGTGCGTGGTCGACCTGGCGGGCATGTGCCTCACCTGGATACTGGTGGTGGAATATGTGCTGCGGCACCGCGAGCCCGGGCAAGCCCTGTTGCTGGGCACCATCTTCATGATCTATCAGTACGCCCAGCAGGCCGCGTCCGTGGTCAGCGCCATCGCCTCCAACTTCCAGAGCTTTGCGCGCATGCACACCGACTACAGCAGCGCCGAACCCATCTGGCAGGCCCCCGGCAACCCCGAGGCTGCCGTCCCCGCGGTCCAGCCCGACGCGCCTTGGCAGACCCTGGAGTTGCGCGGCGCCACCTGGCGCTATTCGGATGAAGGGCGCGGCGGACTGCATGGCGTGGACTTGGTGCTGCGCCGCGGTTCGCGCGTCGCGCTGATCGGCGCCAGCGGCGGCGGCAAGAGCACGTTGCTGCGCACCCTTGCCGGACTCTACCCGCCGCAACAGGGCGATCTGCTGCGCGACGGCAAATCCGTGGACTGGACCGAGCTGCGCTCGCTGGCCACGCTGATTCCGCAAGAGGCCGAAGTCTTCGAAGCCAGCGTGCAGGAAAACCTTACCTTCGGCGAACCTGCCGATGCGCAAGCGCTGCAAGCCGCCGTGCATACCGGCGTGTTCGACGAAGTGCTGCAACGCATGCCCGACGGTCTGGCCAGCCCGATGAACGAGCGGGGCAGCAATCTTTCCGGCGGGCAGCGCCAACGCCTGGCCCTGTCGCGCGGCGCGCTGGCGGCGCAAGGCAGTTCCCTGCTGCTGCTGGACGAACCCACCAGCGCGCTGGACCCCCAAGCCGAGGGCCGGGTTTTCGACCGCATGTATGCCGCCTTCCCGACAGCTTGCATCGTGGCCTCGGTCCACCGGCCCAGCCTGCTCAGCCGCTTCGACACCATCGTGGTGATGGAAGCCGGACGCGTCGTGGACGCGGGACCGCGAGACGAAGTGCTGGCCCGGCACAAGCCTTGAGCAGCCAGCCGCCGCCTGCCCTGCCGCTACACTGACCCCCATGACGCAACCACCCATTCCCCGCGCACCGGAGCGCGCGCCAGGCAAGCATAGGCGAACCAGCCTGATCACCTATGCCTGCCTGGCGATCAGCCTGGTCTTTGTTTTCCTGGGCTCGCAAATGATCCGGGACGGCGCCGACGCGGGGATTCCCGTCACGCTGTTCTTTGCCCTGTGCGCCGTAATCGGCATCCTGCAGTTGTGGCCTGGCCTGCTCCAGCGCGACTCGCGCTCGGCTGCAACGCTGCTGGCGCGATATCCCGGTCCCTTGGAGCTCAAGGCCACGAAAAGCAAGCTCGTGGTGTTTTCGCTGCTGTCGGCAGTCTTCGGCGGTGTGATCCTGTGGATGCTGCTGCACGAAACGCTGCCGCCGCTTAAGCAGTTGATCCTCTGGCCGGGCGCCGGGTTTTTCCTGTTCAGCGCCGTCATGCTGCTGGTGCGGGCCGCGAAAAACGATACCGCCTTGCGCCTGGGCCGCGACGGTTTCGAAACCAGGCAAGTGTGGAATAGCAAGACGATACGCTGGCAAGATACCAGCGAATTCACCGTGACCAGCATCAACCGCGCGGCGACCAAGCTCATCGCTTTCGACAATGCCGCCGTCGACGGCCAAGGTACTGCGGGACTCAACCGGCACATCATTGGCCGCAATTCCAGCCTGAGTGAAACGTATGGACTGACCCACGAAGCCCTGGCCGAACTGCTCAATGCGTGGCGCGCGCGGGCGCTCGCACAGGATGCGATTTTTACGCGATGGCCTGAGAACAGATGAAGCCGGGCAACACGCCCGGCGCATCGTATCGGACGATGCCAAGTACGGGTAGCCAAACGTCATCCGCCTGAACGGTTCTTTTCGGTCTCAACATTACAAAAAAGTAATCCACGCGTAACCTCCCCGCCCCTGTCAGCGCCTCACACTGGAGTCATGTACTTCCAGACCACAGAAAGGAGCTGACCATGAAGACCCTGACCACCTTGTTCGGTGCGTGCGCGTTGAGCCTGGGAATGACAGGCGCGGCCTACGCGCAGGCCGCTGGCAACGAGCATGGCACGCATCAGCCCGCGGCGGCCGAGCCGGCGTCCCAGCCGCAAATGGCGCCGGGCGCCGGCATGATGAAGAACATGGATGCACACATGCAGGCCATGGGCGGGATGCACCAGAAGATGGCTGCGGCCAAGACGGCCGAAGAGCGCCAGGCTTTGATGGGCGAACACATGAAGTCCATGCGCGCCAATGGCGCCGACATGCAAGGCTGCCGCGAGATGATGGGATCGATGATGAATCCCGCGGGCGATGCGCCCTCGGCGACGTCCCCGGCGGCCAAGGGCTGAGCGCCGCGCGGCATCGCTGGCGGCTGGCGCCGTAGTGGCGCCGCGAGCGCCCTGCCTGGGCATAATAGGCACACGAAGGATCACGCCAGCACTCGAAAGGGATGGGTATGAATCACTCTCGTCATGGCGACGCGGCATCGAACGACGGCACGCTTTATGTGTGCCCCATGCACCCGGAAATCCGCCAGGACCATCCGGGCCGCTGTCCGAAGTGCCAGATGCATCTGGTACCGGAAGGACAGGCTGCGCATGCGCTTGGCGGTCATGACGCGCACCAGCAGCAGCAGCATCACGCCCACGATCACAATAGGCACCGCGCGGGCAGCGACGAACACGACGGCGTAACTGCCCAGCCGATCGCTGCCGCGCCTATGGACGCTCCCCCCGACGTTCCCGCCGGCACGATCTACACCTGCCCCATGCATCCCGAGATCCGCCAGGATCGTCCCGGGAGCTGCCCCAAGTGCGGCATGACGCTGGAGCCCCTCATCCCGCTGGATGAGGAGGACAACAGCGAACTCAATGACTTCCAGCGTCGCTTCTGGTGGACGCTGCCCCTGACCCTCATCGTGGCCGTGATGGCCATGTTCGGCCATCGCCTGGGCTGGTTCGACATGGCGACCCAGAGCTGGCTGGAGCTGGCGCTATCCCTACCGGTGGTGTTCTGGACTGGCTGGCCCTTCTTCGTGCGCGGCTGGCAGTCGCTGGTGCATCGCAGCCCCAATATGTGGACGCTGATCAGCCTGGGCACGGCGGCGGCGTTCATCTACAGCGTGGTCGCCACGCTGGCGCCGGGCGTGTTCCCGGATTCATTCGTATCGATGGGGCGCGTGGCGGTGTACTTCGAAGCCGCGGTGGTCATCATTTCGCTGACCATGCTGGGGCAGATCCTGGAGCTGAAGGCGCGCTCGCAAACGTCCGCCGCGATCAAGGCACTGCTCGGCCTGGCGCCCAAGACCGCGCGGCGCATCAATGCCGATGGCAGCGAGGAAGATGTGCCGCTGAACCACGTGCACGTGGGCGACCTGTTGCGCGTGCGCCCGGGCGAGAAGATTCCGGTGGACGGCATCGTCACCGAGGGCCGCAGCGCCGTGGACGAATCCATGCTCACCGGCGAGCCCGTGCCCGTCAGCAAGCGCGAAGGCGACAAGCTGATCGGCGCCACGCTCAACACCAGCGGCACCCTCGTGATGCGCTCTGAAAAGGTCGGCTCCGCCACCATGCTGGCGCAGATCGTGCAGATGGTCGCCAACGCCCAACGATCCAAGGCGCCTATGCAGCGCATGGCGGACGTGGTGGCGGGCAAGTTCGTCGTCGCCGTGGTGCTGGTGGCGATCTCCACGCTGCTGGTGTGGGGCATTTTCGGGCCAGAACCCAGCTGGGTGTATGGCCTGATCAACGCCGTCGCCGTGCTCATCATCGCCTGCCCCTGCGCGCTGGGGCTGGCCACGCCCATGTCGGTCATGGTGGCCACGGGCCGCGCGGCCGCGCAGGGCGTGCTGTTCCGCGACGCCGGCGCGATCGAGAAGATGCGCGAGGTGGACATGCTGATCGTGGACAAGACCGGCACCCTGACCGAAGGCAAGCCAGCCTTCGATACCGCGATCGCAGCGCCGGGATACACGCCCGACGAAGTGCTGCGCCTGGCGGCCAGCCTGGACCAAGGCAGCGAACACCCGCTGGCCGATGCCATCGTCAGCGCCGCGCGCACCCAGGGCCTTGCGCTGGCCAAGACCGAGGACTTCGATTCCGGCAGCGGCATCGGCGTGCGCGGCACGGTGGAAGGCAAGCGCCTGGCCTTGGGCAACACGACATTGATGGAGCAGGAAGGCGTACGCGTGGACGCGCTGCGCGCGGACGGCGAACGTCTGCGCGGCGAAGGCGCCAGCATCATGCACCTGGCCGTGGACGGCCAGTTCGCCGGCATCCTGGCGGTGACCGATCCCATCAAGCCCAGCACGCATGAAGCCATCCAGGACCTGCACGACAGCGGCCTGCGTATCGTGATGGCGACCGGCGACGGCCTGACCACCGCCCGCGCCGTGGGCACCGCGCTGCGCATCGACGAAGTGCACGGCGAGGTCAAGCCGGCCGACAAGCTGGCGTTGGTGGAAAAGCTGCAAAAGGACGGCCACGTGGTGGCGATGGCGGGCGACGGCATCAACGACGCCCCCGCGCTGGCCCGCGCCGACGTGGGCGTAGCCATGGGCACGGGTACCGACGTGGCCATGAACAGCGGCCAGGTGACCCTGGTCAAGGGCGACCTGCGCGGCATCGCCGCCTCGCGCCAGATCTCGATCGATACCGTGCGCAATATGCGGCAGAACCTGATGTTCGCCTTCGTCTACAACGGCATCGGCGTGCCGATAGCGGCGGGTGTGCTTTACCCCTTCACGGGATGGCTGCTGTCGCCGATGATCGCGGCGCTGGCGATGAGCTTGAGTTCGGCTTCGGTGATTTTCAATGCGCTGCGGTTGCGATAGCACCCCAAGCTAGTCGTTCCAGATCGAGCCAGCGTCCCAGCCCTGAGGAAACCCCAAGTCCGCTGGCGCGATGGCAGGATGCATTCTGAACATGCCCATCAAGCGAACTGGCCACTCGTCTTGGGTGTCAACCGCCGTTGAGAACAGCCGCATGACGACCGCCAAACAGTAATAGCTTTGCGGATCGTTGAAATGTTCCGCGGCTAGGTGATAAACAGCCGGCCGGACGGCAAAGCGACGATTCCACACACGTCCGTGATGAGCGCAGATATTGCGCAGCAAGGTCAGCGCATGCAGCCAGGATTCGACTAGAGGAGCGGCCAAGCCGAATGCTTTGGCTACGATATTTTTGGGATTGGGGTGCGTCCGATCCGCCTTTTGCAGGTGTTTGTAGAGTTGCGACCATTTGCCGAAGGACAAGCACTCTGCCATCAACCAACTAGGTGGCAACAGCGGCTCGGTATGGGTCCCGAAATAATGCTGCGCGAACAAGTCTCTGGAACGACGCGTCTCGCGCTCAACAGCCCCAAGAAAGCTGCCGAGCGGAAATGGGTCCGGCCGGCCTCCATACCCTGGCGCATGCCCCAAAACCTGAGCAGGATGATTCAGATACCAGAACGGCCCATACCGCATGGACATCTGATTGCTTATGACTGTCCGCACGGCCACTTCGATCCGTTCGAGCTGGCCAAGCGTAATGCGCCGCAGGACGCGGTCGAACTCATAGCGGGCGATGACGTCTTCGAAACTCACCTCAGGCTGAAACATGCGCCCCGCTGGCGTGGAGATCATGAGAGATAACGCATAGCCACGCAGGCGAAAATATCCAATAAAGTTCAGCGCACGCTCGGCAGCGATAACGCTTGGAACCGCCAGACCTTTCTCTTGCCAGCGGGCAAGCAGGGCAGCATTGGACAGCGGGACTTTGGTGTACTTCACGACAAAATCCCGGAGACAAAAAGAAACCCGCCCTGGGAGCACGGTACCAGCGCTTGCGCGCAGGCCTGAAGTGTGGCGGGTGTTGTTGAGCGCAGTGTACCAACTGGTCCGCCAACGGCAACACCATTTCTTACTCTATAAGACTCAAACACGGGCCTTCACTTCCCAGGATGCAGATGCTTCGCTGATCTTTACGCAAGTCCGGCAATTCTGGCGCCGCATCGATAAATGACGCAACGGCGTGTGGGACATTTTTGGCCTACTGGATTCCTGCACGCAGGAGCATTGTTCCTAAGAATAGGTATATATCAACATTCACCGACTTTTAGGAACAACAGCACGCTCACCCAACCGCGCCAGCGTCCTCTCCACCACCCTGTCGCAATCATCCCCATCGAATTCGAACAAGCGCTTCTCCACCACCCCCACATCCCGCGCCAGCGACTCGCGCAGCAAGGCGTTGGCGCGGAAGTGGCGGCTGCGGACGGTGGCTTCGGGGATGCCCAGGCAACGCGCCGTTTCCTCGACCGACAGTTCCTCGACCGAGCGCAACACGAACACGGTGCGGAACGAGACGGGCAAAGCGTCCAGCCGCGCTTCCAGCAAGCCTCTGAGTTCGGCGCGGGCGGCGGCGTGGTAGGGGGGATTGAAGTCGTTGATGGTCATCGCATCAACCTCTTTCTCTATGTCGTCGGCGATGGGGAATAGCGCCTCGCGGCGGCTGTGCTTGCGCAGCCGACCATAGCATTCGTTGAGCAGGAGCCGCGATAGCCAGGTGAACAGCGTCGAGTCGCCACGGAACGCTGCCATGTTCCGGTAGGCCGCCAGGTAGGTTTCCTGGAGGGCATCCTCGGCATCGGCATCGTTGCGCAAGGTGGCGCGCGCCAAGCGGTAGAGCCGCCGGTTGTGGCGCCGCATCATCAGTTCGAATGCGGTCTGCTCGCCCGCCGCGATACGGTGCGCGAGCGCCAGGTCCTCGTCCTCGGCCGGCGTTGCCGCCAGCGCCGCAAGTGCAGTCATGAGTCTGACCTCCGCCATGCGTCATTGCGCAATCAAGGTACCCTGCATCGTCGGATGGAACAGGCAGGCATAGGCGCTGCTGCCTGCCTCTTTCACAGTGTAGGTCCAGGACGCGCCCGCGGCGATCACTCCAGAATCGAAGGCCTTGGAAACCGCGGTGGCGGTGTGCGGGACCAGGTCCTTGTTGATCCACGTCACCCTGTCGCCCCGCCTGAGGGTCAACGTCGCGGGCGTGAACTGCATTCCTTCAATGGTCACGACATGTTCGGCCTGTTGGGTGCCAGTGGGGCTTTGCTGAGCGGACGCTACCCCGCCCGCCAGCATCAGGCTGGCGCATAGCGCGGCCAGACCGGCACGCCCGCGCGCGGAAAATGAGCAGGTATCAGCCACCGTTAAGCCTCTTTTGCAGGGATTTGGCATGTTCGAGGTGCGCAATGAACGCCGGCCGCACCTTGACCAGCAAGGCCTTCAATTCCGCGTTGTGCGCGCCAGGAATCAGGGTGGTGTCCAGCGCCTGGATCACGGCCTCGTGGTAGGCCACCTCGTGATCCACATAGGCTTTGTCGAACGCAGCGCCGCTCATACCCTTGAGCGCGGCGAGGTTCTTGTCGCCGCCCTGCTGCAGGCTGTCGCTGGTCGCGTTCGGTTCGGGCTTGACCTTGAGCTTCTGCACCAGCTCCCCGGCCGACTTGTTGACCGCGGAATGATCAGTCACCATCAGCGTGGCGAAGTCACGGACATCCTTGTCGCCGGTCTTGTCCTGCGCCAGCTTGCCGGCGTCGATGTCGACCTGGTTGGCCACCACCACGATGGCCGCAATCTGCGGATCCGTCGGCCCGTTGCCGTGGGCAAACACCCCGCAGCTCACCAAGGCCAGCGCATAGAACCATCTTGCTTGAATCGCTTTCATCTCATCCCCCGAAACCGTGGATGCAGGCGCGGCCGGAATGGCCAGGAATCTTGCCTGCTTATGGGGTTGGATGTCGCGAAAGCGCGCCGCGTTCCGGCGCGGACAGCAGATGAGGATCAGCCCACCGGCACCGCCATGCCGTACTTGGCGCGGTTCAGCACCACCAGCGTGGAAAAGCGCTTGACGTTGGGATTGCCCCAGAAATTGCGCTGGGCGAAGGTCTCGTATTCGGCCATGTCGCGCATGGTGATGGTCAGGACGAAATCCACCTCGCCGGTGACTGACAGGCATTGCATGATTTCCGGCGCGGATTGCATGGCGCGCTTGAACTGGTCGAGCTTGTCGGCGCGTTCGCTCTCCAGCGTCACCAACACCACCATCATGATTCCCCGGCCCACGGCGGCGGGATCGACCACGGAGACGTCGCCCAGCACCACCTTGGACTCGCGTAGCCGCTTCATGCGGCGCAGGCAGGACACCGGCGACAGGTTCACGCGCTGCGCGACTTCCTGGCTGGTGCGCTGGTTGTCTTCCTGCATGCTTTGCAGGATCTGAAGGTCGAAGTCGTCTAGTTCCATAAGGGTCTCGGAACGGCTGGAAACGGGCCGGAAAAGGGCCGCCGATAGATTCTAAGCCCGGCTGCGACGGAATCCGGCCCCATTTTGACGGGAAACTTCATTTCCGCGCCCTGCGATGCAGGAATTATTCAGCCGGCTTGCTTACACTGAGAGCCCTCTGCCCGCGCCGCGGGTACGTCCGCCCCCCGTATCATGCCGTCACTCCAGCTTTTCCTGCTGTTTCTCGCCGCCGACGCGGCGCTCAAGCTCACGCCCGGCCCCGACATGGCGCTGACCCTTTCGCGAGGCATGACACAGGGCTTCCGGCCAGCCTTCCACAGTGTCCTGGGCAACGTCGCCGCCGGATTCATCCAGGTGCCGGCGGTGGTGCTGGGTCTGGCCTCGGTGCTGCAGGCGTTCCCGTCGCTGTTCGCGGGCATCAAGGCGGCGGGGGGCCTGTATCTGGGCTACCTGGGCATCAAGGCCATCATCCGCTGCGCGCGCTCGGCCGACGTGGCGCTCGCGGCGCGTCCCGGAGACGCGCGCGACGCGTTCTGGCAGGGCTTCACGACGAACCTTCTGAATCCCAAGGTGCTGCTGTTCATGATCGCTTTCCTGCCGCAGTTCACCACCCCGGACAACGGGCCGGTGTGGATCCAGATGCTGGTGCTGGGCGTGACGATGAAGGCGCTGAGCTTGCCCTATGGCAGCTTCTTCGCCTACGGCGCCTCGCGCATCCGCGGCTGGGTGGGGCGCAATCCCTGGTTCCTGCGTATGCAGCAGGGCCTGCTCGGCGCCGTCATGCTGGGCCTGGCGCTCTACGTGCTTTATTCCACCGCCGAACACCTGGCGCCCTGAACCGCCCGCCGTCCCGTACGTATCCTGTCTTTCCGCCATTGCCATGACCGCCGCCACCCTGAACACCGGACGCAACGCGTCTTCCTCCACCCTGCTCCCCATCCTGTCGCTGATCGGCGCGATGGCTTCGCTGTGCATCGGCACGTCATTCGCCAAGTCGCTCTTCCCCATGGTGGGCGCCCAGGGCACGACCGCCTACCGCATCGCCATCGGCGCGCTGATCCTGTTGGCGATCTGGCGGCCGTGGCGCTTTCCGCTGACCCGCAAGGACGCCGCCAAGATCGCGCTGTACGGCGTGACGCTGGCCTGCATGAACCTGCTGTTCTACATGGCCTTGCGTACGCTGCCGCTGGGCGTGGCCATCGCCATCGAATTCATCGGGCCGCTGACGCTGGCAGTGGCGCTGTCGCGGCGCGCCATCGACTTCGTCTGGATCGGCTGCGCCGTCGCCGGCCTGGTGCTGCTGATCCCGACGGGCCAGTCGGTGCATGACCTGGACCCCGTCGGCATCGCCTTTGCGCTGGGCGCGGCGGTGTGCTGGGCGCTCTACATCATCTTCGGCAAGATGGCCGGCAACGTGCATGGCGGACAGGCCACCTCGCTCGGGCTGACCGCGGCGACGCTGGTGGCGCTGCCCATAGGCGCGGCGCATGCCGGTACGGCCCTGCTGGATCCAACCCTGATCCTGGCCGGCATCGCGGTGGGCGTGCTGTCCAGTGCCTTGCCTTATTCGTTGGAAATGGTGGCGCTGCGGCGCCTGCCGCAGAAGACCTTCGGCGTGCTGCTCAGCATGGAGCCCGCCATGGGCGCGCTGGCCGGCGTGATCGTGCTGAACGAGCAGCTGTCGCAGACGCAATGGCTGGCCATCTGCGGCATCATCGTGGCTTCCGCGGGCTGCGCGGCCACCGCCCGCCGGCAAAATACCGCCCCCACGCCCGCGCCGGACTGAGCGCGGGCGAACGCCGCCGCCACGGTCCGCGCGCGTTTCAGCCGAATCCCACCTCGCGCTGGGGCGGCGCCAGCGGATCGAAGTCTTCCCAATGGTTGTTGCGCCAGCGGCCGTTGGCGTGTTCCACGTCGGCGCCGCCGGCATCGCGCAGGATGCGGCATGCGAGCATTTCGCGTTGCGGGCGCGTGCGCACGGCGACCATCACGCCGGCCTGCCGGATCTCGGCATGGGAATCGGGATTGAAATGGCCGTGCAGAGTGCTGCCGTGCCCCGTCACCCAGAGCGCGCCGAACAGCGATCCCAGATAGGCGCCGACGCCTGCGGCGGCCAGGATCAGCGGCGTGGATTCGCTTATTTCCGACATCACGAACCCGCCAAACACCGCGAAGCCTGCACCCACCCCGCCTGCGCCCAGGAAGGCGCCGATGTCGGCGCGTCCCGAGTCCGGATCGGAGCGGCGGTCGCCGCCCAAGGGGTAGCGGCCATGCTCGCCGGCCGGATTCACGTAGAAGGTATTGATGTCCCAGTGGGGAAAACCGTTGGAGGACAGGCGCTCGGCCGCGGCGTGCGCCGCTTCGAAGCCCTCGAACCGGGCTGCTACGATCAGAGACATGATGTGCTCCTTGCCCGGGCTGCCGGACAGGATGTACGTGCCTTTATCGTACGCCCGCGTCGCCGCCGCGAGCTTGCCGGTTACACCTTGCCGCGGCTGTTACCACCCGCCTTCAATTGGCCGAAATGTTCTTGCTCCGGATCACCGCGCCCCAACGCTCGTATTCCTGGCGCGCGTAGTCCGCGAAGGCCTGCGGCGTGCTGCCCGTGGGCTCCATGCCCTGCAGCTTCAGTTGCTCGGCCACTGCCGGCGAGCGCAGGGCCTGGGCGATGGCCTGGCTGAGTTTCTCGACCACCGAAGCCGGCGTGCCGGCGGGCGCGACCACGCCCTGCCAGGCGGCGGCCTCGAACGCCGGGCCGCCCGCCTCGGCGAAGGTCGGCACCTGCGGCAGTTGCCCGGAACGCTGCGCGGCCGGCACCGCGATGGCGCGCAGCTTGCCCGCCTGGATCAGCGGGCGGGCCGCGGCCAGATCGGCCATCATCATTGGCACCACGCCGGACGCCACATCCTGCAAGGCGGGCGGCGTGCCCTTGTAGGGGATGGCCGTGGCCCGGCCCTGGATGGTATCCAGGAACAGCTCCATGGCCAGGTGATGCGGACTGCCCACGCCCAGCGACGCATAGCTGCCTGGCTTGTCGCGCTTAAGGTACGCCGTCACGTCCGCCAGCGTATGCATCGAGGAATCGGGCGACACCACCAGCACGATGGGCAGCGCTACCAGCGTGGAAACAGGAGTCAGATCCTTCGCCGGATCGTAAGGCAGCTTCTGGTACAGCCAAGGGTTCAGCGCCAGCGTGCTCATCCCGGCCGTCAGCAGGGTGTAGCCATCGGGCGCGGCGCGCGCGGTTTCCTGCGTGGCGACGATGGTGGCGGCGCCCGGGCGGTTTTCCACCACCACCGGCTGTCCCAGCGCATCGCCCACATGCTTCGCAACGACACGGGTGGCGATGTCGCTGCCGCCGCCCGCGCTGAACGGCACCAGCCAGCGGATCGGATGATCGGGAAACTCCGCTGCGGCAGCCCCACCCGGAACCACCGCTACCCCGGCCAGCGCCGCCGCCAGCAAGGCGCCCTGCAGAATGCCTTTGAACATGTCGCGCTCTCCTCGCCTGCCCATTTATTTAACATATTAATGATTTATTATCGGACCCGTCACGCCGATGCACACCACCGGAAAAACCCGGAGTTCCACCCGACGCGCAAGGCTCAGGTACGGGCGGCGGCAAGCCAGCGCAAGCCGGCCGACGTACCGGCGGCCGGGCGGTATTCGCAGCCGATCCAGCCGCTGTACTGCAGTTCGCGCAGCACGCTGAACACCCAGCCGTAATCCAGTTCGCCGCGATCGGGTTCTTGGCGCAGCGGCACGCCGGCGATCTGCAGATGGCCGACCCGCCCGCTGGGCAGGTACTCGCGCAGCTTCGTGGTGACGTCGCCTTCGACGATCTGGCAGTGGTAGAGATCCATCTGCACTTTCAGATTGGGCGCATTGACCGCCTGCACCACGGCATGCGCCTGATCCTGGCGGTTCAGGAAATAGCCGGGGATGTCGCGCGTGTTGATGGGTTCGATCAGCACGGTGACCCCGGCCGAGCGCGCCTCGCGCGCAGCCCAGTCGAGGTTCTCGCGGTAACAGTCCTGCATGGCCTCGCGCGAGGCGCCAGGCGCCACCAGGCCCGCCATCACATGGAGATTCGGGCAGGCCAGCGCCGTCGCATACGCGAGCGCCTGTTCAATCCCCGCCTGGAATTCCGACTGCCGCCCCGGCTGCGCCGCCAGGCCGCGATCGCCGCGAGCGGCGACGCCGGGCGGCGCGTTGAGCAGCACCTGCGTCACGCCGGCCGCATCCATGCGTTCGCGCACGAAGGCGGCCGGCGCCTCGTAGGGAAACATGCATTCCACGCCGGCGTATCCGTCCGCCGCGGCGGCCGCGTAGCGGTCCAGGAACGCGTGTTCCGTGTACATCATCGAAAGATTGGCGGCGAACTTCAACATGGCGGGCTCCGGACCAGGCGGCATGGCTGGAAATTAGCACACCGGCCCGTCCTCGCCATCACAGCAGCCCTAGGCGTCGAAGTCTGGCGCAGGATGCAAGGTCAGGCGTGGTCCCGCCTTGAGCAGCTGGCTCGGGATATCGTGTCCCACCAGCGCCGGCAAGGACGCCGACACGCCGAGTATGGCGTCCAGGTCCACGCCCGTGTCGTAGCCCATCAATTCCAGCATGTGCACCAGTTCTTCCGTGCAGACGTTGCCGCTGGCGCCAGGCGCGTAAGGGCAGCCGCCCAGGCCGCCCAGCGAAGCGTCGAAGCGGTCTATGCCCGCCTCGATGGCAGTCAGCGTATTGGCCAGCGCCATGCCGCGCGTATTGTGGAAATGCATGGTGGCGGTCAGTCCTGGAAACAGTTTGCGGACCTCGCGGCCGATCTTGCCGACCTGCGAGGGATAAGCCATGCCGGTGGTGTCGCACAGCGTCACGCCGTCCACCCCCAGCGCCGCGAAGCGTCCTACCAGCTCGAACACCTCGAAGGCGTTGATGTCGCCTTCCATCGGGCAGCCGAACACGGTGGACAGCGACACGTTGATGGCGACCCGGCTGCCGCGCACCGCGTTGACCACGTCGCTCAACTGCTCGAACGATTGCTCCCGCGTCATGCGCAGATTGGCGCGGTTGTGGGTCTCGCTGACGGACATCACCAGGTTGACCTCGTCCACCTTGCATTCCAGCGCCCGCTGCGCGCCGCGCGCGTTGGGCACCAGCACCGTATAGACGACGTCCGGGTTGCGCTCGATCTCGTGCATCACGATCTCGGCGTCGCGCAGTGCCGGGATGGCCTTGGGCGAGGTAAACGACGTCGCCTCGATCTTGGCGAAGCCGCTGGCGGACAGCCGGTTGATGAAGGCGATCTTGTCCTGCGTGTCGATGAACTGTTTTTCGTTCTGGAAACCGTCGCGCGGCGCGACTTCCTGGATGTACAGCCGCTGGCGGCTGGCGTGGGTTCCGGGGTTGGTCACATTCATGGCTGCGCTCCTCAGATGATGCCGCGCTCGCGCCAGTCCTGGCGCTGCGCCTCGCCGACGCCCAAGCCGGCCAACACTTCGTCGGTGTCCTGGCCCAGGGCGGGCGCCGGGCTGCGCACTTCACCCGGGGTTTCCGACAGCTTGGGCACGATGCCCGGCACCTGCACCGGCGTCCCGTCTGGCAGCGCGCCCTCCAGGATCATGCCGCGCGCCCGGTAGTGCGGGTCAGCCGCGATGTCGGCCACGTCATAGATCTTGCCAGCGGGAATCTGTCCGTCGTTCAGGCGCGCCAGCACTTCGTCCAGCGGATGCCGGCCGGTCCATTGCGAAATCGCGTCGTCCAGCATGACCACGTGCCGCACGCGCCCGGCGTTGTTCGCCAGTTCCGGCGCTTCGGCCAGGTCGGGCCGGCCGATCACGCCCATCAGGCGCTTGAAGATGCTGTCGCCATTGCCGGCGATCAGCACATACTTGTTGTCCTGGCAGCGATAGGCATTGCTGGGCGCGATGCCTGGCAGGCTGCTGCCGGCCGGCTGGCGAATCTCGCCGAACACCGAATACTCGGGCAGCAGGCTTTCCATCATGTTGAAGACGGATTCGTACAACGCGACGTCGATCATCTGGCCGCTGCCGTTCTGGTCGCGCGCACGCAGCGCCAGCAGGATGCCGATGACGCCGTGCAGCGC
This sequence comes from Achromobacter sp., assembly GCF_049647645.1. Classification (GTDB taxonomy): domain Bacteria; phylum Pseudomonadota; class Gammaproteobacteria; order Burkholderiales; family Burkholderiaceae_B; genus Achromobacter. The sequence continues at coordinate 77,813 of NZ_JBARYB010000083.1, read as the reverse complement.
CGACAGCGAATCGCCGATGGACACGCCCACGCGCACCGGGGTGCGGTCCGCTTCGCCGCTCAGGTGGCGCAGGCCGCCCATGGCTTCGCCGATGGCGCCGAAGCCGGGCAGGTCGCGGTACGGTCCGGTCTGGCCATAGCCGGACACCCGCAGCATCACCAACCGCGGGTTGATGGCGCGCAGTTCTTCCCAACCCAGGCCCCAACCTTCCATGGTGCCGGGCTTGAAGTTCTCGACCACCACGTCGATGTCCTTGGCCAGCATCCGTATCAAGTCTTGCGCCTCGGGCTTGCGCAGGTCCAGGCTGACAGATTTCTTGTTGCGCGACTGGACTTGCCACCAGACGGAGGTGCCGTCATGGATCAGGCGCCAGTTGCGCAGCGGATCGCCCTTGCCGGGCGGTTCGATCTTGATGACCTCGGCGCCGAATTCGCCCAGCATCTTGGCGGCGAACGGTCCCGCGATCAGCTGGCCCAACTCCAGCACTCGGATCCCGCTCAATGGTTTGGATGACATGATTGCCTCGTCAGCTCTTGTGTTTGCCCAGATAGGCCCGCGCCGAGACCGGGCGAGGTTTGTGGCGAGGATAGCCTCGGCGGCGATCCGGGCAACAGCAGTCATTAACGATGCCGCCATCGCCATCCGCGATGACAAAGCCTCGCATGGCTACAATGGGGCCGTCTCGTCCGCTTTTCCGCCCGCTCCCCCATGCGCCTCGATCCCACCTCCCTCAAGCTCTTCATCAGCGTGGTCGAGCAAGGCACCATCGCTGCGGCGGCCGAACACGAGCACATCGCCGCGGCCGCCATCAGCAAGCGGATCAGCGAGCTGGAAGAGAACCTCAAGATCCGGCTGCTCATCCGCACCAACAAGGGTATCCGCCCCACGCCGGCCGGCATCGCGCTGTCGACCATGGCGCGACGCGCCCTGCATGAACTCGACGAAATATCCGTGCAAATGCGGGACTACTCGCGCGGCCTGCGCGGCTTTATCCGGGTGCATGCCAACATTTCGGCGATCACCCAGTTCCTGCCCCAGGACATCAAGCTTTTCCTGAGCGACTATCCCAACGTTCAGGTCGACCTGGAAGAGAGAATCACCTCGACCATCATCAAATCGGTCGCCGAAAACGCCGCCGACATTGGCATCTTCTCGGGCACGGCGTCGGACCACGGCGTGGAAATCCACCCCTACCGCGAAGACACGCTGGCGTTGGTGGTTCCCGCCGATCATCCCCTGCAGGACAAGCCGGGATTCCGTTTCGCCGAAGCACTGGAATACGACTTCGTCGGACTGCACCGCGGCAGCGCCATCAATCGAATCCTGTCCAACGCGGCCAACGACGAAAAGCGCAATATCCAGCTCAAGGTGCAGGTCACCGGCTTTGACGCGCTGTGCTTCATGGTCAACTCGGGGCTGGGCATAGGCGTGCTGCCGTTGGACATCGCGCGCCGCTACTCGGTCATGTTCGACATCCGCATCATTCCGCTGACCGAACCCTGGGCGCGGCGCCAGATACAGATCTGCGTGCGCTCCTTCGACGCCCTGCCCACGGCTGCCAAACTCTTCGTCAACCACCTGAGCAAGCGCCGACCCTGAATTGGCGTGGGAGCCGCTCAGGGCCTCGATGCCCAGGCGCAAAAAAGCGGAGACGGAATGGCCGTCTCCGCTGCTGGCTGCGTGTCTTCCTGCGTCAGTACGTCATGCGCACGCCGAGCAGCACGCTGCGTCCCGGTAGCGGCGCCACGGTCGAGATGAAGGACGCGTGGTTGTAGGCCAGCTTGTTCAGCAGGTTGGTGCCGCGCAGGTAAACCTCATAGCCCGTAGCGCCGTACTGGCCGCGATAGGCCACTACCGCATTGACCATGTTGTAGCCGGGCGTGCTCTCCTCGTAGGCGGCGATGTCCTTCTGCGCGAACACGCGTGCATACTCCACGCCACCCGACCACTGCTGCCACTTCATGTTGGCGCGCACGCCGGCACGCGCGGCCGGGATGCGCGGCAGGTTGCCCTCGCCGCCCGTCAGTTTGCCGCGCACGTAGTCGCCAAACACGGCGGCCGAGAACACCGGGGTGAACTGGTGGCGCAGTTCGCCTTCCACACCCGTGAACTCCGCGTCGCGCTGGGTGTACTCGATCAAGCGGAAGTCCTCGTAGCGGTCCAGCGTGTTGGCGTAGATGTAGTTCTTCACGCGGTTGTGGAACACGCTCGCCGAGAACGTCGTGTCGCCGGCGTGCTTGCGCAAGGTCAGGTCGATGTTGTGCGAGGTCTCGCGGCCCAGGTTCGCATTGCCCAGTTCATAGGTGTTGGTGGCCAAGTGCACGCCATCGGCATACAGTTCCTGCGCGGTAGGCAGGCGCTGCGAACGCGACAGGGACAGGGCCACGGAATACTGCGGCGCGAAGTCCCAGATGGCCGCGGCCGACAAGGACGTTCCAGACAGGCTGCTGCGCGCAGCTCCGCCCGTCGGCGAGATGCGCTGCCAGTCCTGCCGCGCGCCCAACTCGAAGCGCCAGTCGTTCAGCTGGTATTCCTCCAGCACGAACAGGCCGTAGGAACGCGTCTTGCTGCGCGGCAGGAAAGCCTCTTCGCCGTCGGCGCGGAAATCGCTGTAGGCGTTCTGCACGCCGACCACGCCGCGCCAGCCGGCGATGGGCTTGTGCTGCATTTCCACACGCAGGTCGTAGCCCTTGTTCTTGAAGCGCGTGCCGACTTCGCCTCCTTCGATCTCGTCGTGCTGGTAGTCGGTCAGGCCGCCCCGCACGCGGATCTTCTCGAAGCCTGCGAACGGATCCTGGTATTCGGCGCGCAAGTCGAGGCGGTTGCTGCGCAGCTTCACGTAGGGCACACCGCCATGCTCGTGCTCATGGTCGTGATCGTGGCCCTCTTCGCCGTGGCCGTGGTCATGGCCGCCGCAATGCAGATGGGTGCCGTGCGGGTGGCAACCTTCGTATTCGTGGTTGTGCCCAGGCAGGCCGTACTTGCTTTCCAGATGGGTGAACGCCAGGCCGACATAGCCGCGCGGCGTGATCCAGGACATGCCCACCGTGCCCTGCGTCGACTCGCTGTATGAGCCTTCCAGCTTGCCGCCTGGCCAGTCGGGCACGTCGTAGTCGCTGGTGCGACGCTTCAGGCCTTCCACGCGCACGGCGAATTGCCCTTCGCCCACGGTGATGCCCACCGCCCCCGCCCGCTCCTTGGTGCCGGTGGCGCCGCGCAGTTCGGCTTCGGCCTCGATGCCTTTTTCCGGCACGGCCGTGGGAATCTTCTTGTCCACCACATTGACCACGCCGCCGATCGCGCCGCCGCCGTACAGCAACGTGGCCGGGCCGCGCAGCACCTCGATGCGCTCGGCCAGCAGCGGCTCCACCGTCACCGCATGGTCGGGAGAAATGCTGGACGCGTCCATCACTTCGGAACCATCCGACAGCACCTTCACCCGCGGCGCGGTCTGTCCGCGGATCACCGGACGGCTGGCGCCGCCGCCGAAGGTGTCGCTATTGACCCCCGGCAGATTCTTCAGCGTGTCGCCCAGGGTGCCGTTGCGCTGCTCGATCAGTTCGTCGCCTTCCAACACCGAGGCCGGCAGCGTGGTGCTGTTCAGGTCCAGGCCCAGCGGATTGGCGGATACGGTGATCGGCGCCAGCGTCCTCGCGGCTGCGCGTTCCGCCGCAGCGTCTTCGGCCTGGACCGCGGGCGCGGCCAGCATCAGCGCGCAGACCAGAGGTTTCAGCGCGCCCCTGCGGCCCGCTCGCCGGGCAATCGTGCCTCCGCGCTCCCTTTGCCACCCCAGTTTCTTGCCATTCATCATCGCCCTCTTTCAAATGTTATAACGTACCAAATAATTGGCGAATGATATAACATTTCGAAAATGAAGCAAGATGGCATGGGCGATCGAAGTCCCACCCGGCTCTGGTGCCGGCCCTGCTTGGGCGCGCGTATCATACGGCGATGGCGTTCCCTCGACTCCCGACTCCTCCCACGCTGACCGACACGGTCGCCAAGCGCCTGCTCGCCGAGATCGACGCGGGCCACGTGCCGCCCGGAGAAAAATTGCCCACCGAAAGCGCGCTGGCGGAACAGTTCGGCGTCAGCCGCACGGTCATCCGCGAAGCGGTTTCACGGCTGCGGCAGGACGGCATCGTGGAAGCGCGGCAGGGCAGCGGCGTGTACGTCACCGGCCACGCCGGCAACCGCGCCCTGCGCATCGACGCCGCCGACCTGTCCTCGCTGGACGCGGTGCTGCATATCGTGGACCTGCGCCGCGCGCTGGAAACCGAGATCGCCGCGCAGGCCGCGGCCGTGCGCAAAAAGCAGGACATGGCCGAAATCGATGCCGCGCTGGCTGCCATTGCGCGGGCAGTTGAAAACGGCGGCGACGGCGTGCAGGAAGACGTGGCCTTCCATCGCAGCATCGCACGCGCCACCGGCAATCCCTATTTCCAGGCGACCCTGGCTTTCGTCAGCCAGTTCCTGGAAGCGGCCACGCGCGTCACGCGCGCCAATGAGGCCCGCCACGCCACCTTGATGCGCGCCGTGCTGCAGGAACACATTGCTATCGTCGAGGCGATACGCAACAAAGACGTGGACGGCGCCCGCGAGGCCGCGCGCATCCACATGGTGAACGCAGCCAAACGACTGAGTCAGGCGCACCGCTGACCTTGAAGCGGCCGCAACGCCGGCCCGAGCGGTTTGGCGCCGGAAGACGCCTACCCGAACGCCTTGAGGAAGAAGTCGCGCGCGCCGAAGTTGCCTGACTTCAGCGCGATGCTGATGTCATCTTGCACCGCCGGCGCATGGCCGTGACACCAAGGCACGCCGGGATCGATCTGCTCGCCGATGGCAATCTGTTCCAGCCCCAGCGCCTGTACCACCGCCCCCGAGGTTTCTCCGCCCGCCACGATCAACTGGCGCACGCCGCGTTCAACCAGCCCGGTCGCGATGCGCGCAATCGCATCCTCGATCATGGCGCCCGCGCGTGCGGCGCCCAGTTCGCCCTGCGCCTGCCGCACCTGCTCGGGCTGCGCGGTGGAGTAGATCAGCACGGGGCCGTCGCGCAGGTGCGCATCGGCCCAGGCTAGCGCCTGCGCCACGACGTCCCCGCCCGCCGCCAGCCGCAGCGGATCCAACGCCAGCGCGGGCCGGCCGCTTTCGATGAAGGCTGCCACCTGGCCATTGGTAGCCGCCGAGCAACTGCCTGCCACTACCGCCTGCATGCCCGCCGCGCGCGGCTGTCCGGCCTGCGCGGAGGCGGGCGTCAAGCCCCAATTTCGCGGCAGGCCGATAGCCACTCCCGAACCCGCCGTCACCAGCGCCATGCCGGCAAGCGCGGGCCCCAGGGCCAGCAGATCCTCGTTGGACACGGCGTCCACGATGGCGATCTCTATGCCCTGCTCCTTCAGCGCCTGAATGCGGGCGCGGATGCTTTCGCTGCCGCGCGCCACGACGCTGTAGTCGATCAGCCCGACGCGGCGCGTGGTCTGCGCGGACAGCACCCGCACCAGATTGGGATCGGTCATGGGCGTCAGCGGATGGTGCTGCATGCCCGATTCATTCAGCAGCACGTCACCCGCAAACAAGTAGCCCTTGAACACCGTACGCTTGTTGTCCGGAAAGGCCGGCGTGGCAATGGTGAAGTCCGTGCCCAATCGCGTCATCAACGCATCGGCGACCGGCCCGATATTGCCCGCGGGCGTGCTGTCGAAGGTGGAGCAGTATTTGAAGTAGATCTGTTCCGCGCCCTGCGCCCGCAGCCACTCCAGCGCCGCCAGCGACTGCGCCACGGCCTCGGCGGCAGGCAGCGTGCGGGTCTTGAGCGCCACCACCGCGGCATCCGCCGCGCCGCGCAGGGGTTCGCCGGGTATCCCTATGGTCTGCACCGTGCGCATGCCGGCGCGCACGAGATTGTTGGCCAGGTCGGTGGCGCCGGTGAAGTCATCGGCGATGCAGCCCAATTTGATGCTCATCTGGCCTCCGGCAGCGAAATCCCCGGGAATATCTTGATCACCGCGCTGTCGTCCTCGCGGCCATGGCCGGCGCTGGACGCCTGCATGAACATCTGATGCGCGGTAGATGCCAGCGGCAATGGAAAGCGGGTATGCCTGGCGGTATCCAAGACCAGCCCCAGGTCCTTGACGAAGATATCGACCGCGGACAGCGGCGTGTAGTCGCCCGCCAGGACATGGGCCATGCGGTTTTCGAACATCCAGCTATTGCCCGCGCTGTGCGTGATCACTTCATACAAGGCATCCGCGTCCACGCCTGCGCGCAGGCCCAGCGCCATCGCTTCCGCGGCTGCGGCGATGTGCACGCCCGCCAGCAGTTGGTTGATGATCTTGACCTTGCTGCCCGCGCCGGCGCGGTCGCCCAAGCGGTAGACCTTGCCCGCCATGGATTCCAGCACCGCGCCGCAGGCCTCATAGGCCGCCGCGCTGCCCGCGGTCATCATGGTCATCTCGCCCGAGGCCGCGCGCGCGGCGCCGCCGGAGATGGGCGCATCCAGGTACAGGACGCCCTGCGCTTCGAGCCGCGCCTCCAGCGCGATGGACCAGTTGGGATCCACGGTGGAACACATCACGAACACCGCCCCCGGCCGCAACGCGGCGGCGAGGCCGCCTGCGCCGTACAGCACGTCCTCGGTTTGCTGGGCATTGACGACCACGCTGATGACGACGTCGCAGGCGGCCGCCATGTCGGCCAGGGTGGCGCAGGCCACGCCGCCTTGCGCCGCGAATGCCGCGCTGGCCTGCTGACGGATGTCGTACACATGCACGTCGTGGCCGGCCCGGCGCAGGGTTTGCGCGATGCCCGCGCCCATGGCGCCCAGGCCGATGACGCCGACGCGGCGGGATGTTGCTTGAGGATTGCTCATATCGTTGACGGTCCGGCAGCGGATGAATGGAATGCGACCCGCGCTCAATGCGGCAGGTCGTCGGCCAGGTAGGCGCGGATGATGGCGGCAAAATCGGCATCGCCGCGCAGGCCCAGCTTTTCGGCCCGGGCCGTGTCCCATCGGCCTGGCCAACTGCCCACGATACGCTCGACGCGGTCGTCAGGCTGCCAGCTGACGCGATCGGCCACCTCGTCGCCGGCAACATCGCGCAGCGCCTGCACCATCCCGGCTGCCGTGACCGACACGCCCGGCAGGTTAATGGGCGCGCGATCGGCGACGGCGGCCGCGTCCAGTTCGCAGCCGGCGATCAACGCCTGGATCGCGCCGCGCGGCGACAACAGCCACAGACGCGTTTCGGCACGCACCGGGCAGTCCGCATCCACGCCATTCAACGGTTCGCGGATGATGCCGCTGGCGAACGACGAGGCCGCCGCGTTGGGCCGCCCCGGGCGCACGCTGATGGTGGGCAGGCGCAGCACGCGGCCGTCCACGTAGCCGCGCCGCGTGTAGTCCGCCAGCAGCAGTTCGGCGATGGCTTTCTGCGTGCCGTAGGACGATTGGGGATTGAGCGCGGTGTCGTCGCGCACGATGTCGGGCAGCGTGCCGCCATACACCGCGACCGAACTGGTGAAGATCACTCGCGGCTGGTGGCCGAGGGCGCGGCAGGTATCCAGCAGCGCGCGCGACGCGTCCAGGTTGATGCGCATGCCCAGGTCGAAATCCGCCTCGGCCTGGCCGCTGACGATGGCGGCCAGGTGGAAGATCACACGCGTGTCCGTGCCGATCGCTTGCCGCAGCACCGCGGGATCGGCGATGTCGCCGACCTGCGCATGGATGCGCGGATCGTCCGGCCCTGAAGCCTGCACCACGTCCAGCAGACCGATCTGAGTGATGGCTTCGGGCTTGCCCCCATCCAGGGTCAGCGTGCCGCGCTCCAACAGCTTGCGGGCCAGGCGCTGCCCCAGGAAGCCGGCGCCGCCGGTGATGAGTATCTTCATGTCGCGGTATGTCCCGTGTGTGTCAGGTAGGGCCGAGCCCATCCCAGCCCGGCGGAGGTGCCGGCCCGTGGCCGGTACTCGCAGCCTATCCAGCCCGCGTAGCCCAGCGCATCGATCTGCTCGAACAGATACGGATAGTTCAGTTCGCCGAGGTCGGGCTCGTGGCGGTCCGGCACGCCCGCGATCTGGATGTGGCCGATGCCCGCCATGTCGCGCTTGAGCTTGACCGCGATATCGCCTTCCACGATCTGGCAATGGTAGATGTCGAACTGCACCTTCAGGTTGTCCGCGCCAACCTCGGCGCAGATGGCTTGCGCCTCGTCCTGGCGATTGAGGAAGAAGCCCGGGATATCGCGCGTGTTGATCGGTTCAATCACCACTGTCACGCCGGCCGAGGCGGCGGCGCGCGCGGCCCACGCCAGGTTTTCCAGATAGACCGCGCGATGTGCCGCGCGGTCCTGCCCAGGCTTTATCAGTCCGGCCATCAGATGCAGCCTGCGGTTGCCGAGCGCGGCGGCATACTCCAACGCCAGCTCGACGCCACGCCGGAACTCGCTGTCACGGCCGGGCAGCGAGGCCGTGCCGCGCTCGCCTGCGGCCCAATCCCCCGGCGGCGAATTGAACAGCGCCTGGGTCTGCCCCTGCGCCTCCAGCCGCGCTTTGAGTTCGGTGGCCGGATACTCGTAGGGAAACAGGAACTCCACTCCCGCGAACCCATCCCGCGCGGCCGCCTCGAAACGGTCCAGAAAGGGATGCTCGGCGTACATCATGCTGAGATTGGCGGCAAGGCGCGGCATTGCGATTCCTAGGTTCAGTAGCGCGCGCCGAACACGGCCCGCAGTTCGTCGATCGCCGCTGCGCTCATCGGCGCGGGCCGGGGCTCGCTCATCAGCCACAGGCGGGCGGTTTCTTCCAGTTCTTCCAGCGCGTAGGAGGCATGCGCCACGGAGCGCTCCCACACCACTGGCCCCAGGCGCTCGAACAATGCCCCGCGCACCTCGCCCGCAACGGCGGCGACCTCGGCGGCAGCTTGCGGATCGCCCGGGCGGCGATATGGGATCAGCGGAATCCTGCCGACCTTCATGACCTGATAAGGCGTGATGGGGGGCAGCACTTCATCGGGCCGCCACACGCCCGCCAGCGTCAACGCCACCAGATGGGTGGAATGCGTGTGCACGATGCCCCGCGCGCCCGGGCTGGCCTGATAGATGGCGCGATGCAGTGCCAGCGTCTTGGACGGTTTGCCGCCCGCGACATGCCTGCCGCCCGCATCCACCCTGGACAGCTCGGCGGGATCCAGCCGCCCCAGGCAGGCGTCGGTCGGCGTGATGAGCCAGCCGTCATCCAGGCGGGCGCTGATATTGCCGGCGGCGCCCACGGTGTAGCCGCGTTGATAAAGGCTGGCGCCGGCGCTGCAGATCTCTTCGCGGATGCGGGATTCTTCGGTCATGGACGCCCGCCGCTCGAGCAACGGGCGGGCCTGCACAGTGGGGATGCCGCGGGCATGATGACTTGGCCTTCTGGGGATTGAAGTCGTAATGTCATCATACAAATTTACTCGCCAGCACAGTGCCAGGGTAAACACTGAGAAGGACGACGCGGCCAGACGCCAATCCGGCCGCAGCCTCTTCAGTCTTTCTGCCTGGCGCCCAGCTCCACGCCCGCCAACTGCTCGGACAGGCGCGCGACGGCCGTGTGATCCTGGCCCTTGCCCAGCGTCTTGCCGGCCGAGGCCCATAGTTCGCGGCAGAGCGATGCGAACGGCGTCGGCGTGCCGGTATCGGTCGCGATGCCCAGCGCGATGCCCAGGTCCTTGACCATCAAGTCCAGGCCGAAACCCGAATTGAACTGGCGCGACAGCACGAACTGCTTGAACTTCTTCTGGGTCGAATTGTTCATGCCGGTCGAGGCGTTGAGCACGTCGACGATTACGTTCGGATCCAGGCCGAACTGCTGTCCGATGAGCATGGCCTCGACCCCGATCAGGAAGCCGCCGGCCGACACCAGGTTGTTCAAGGCCTTCATGGCATGGGCGCTGCCCACCTCGCCCACGGGCGTGATCGTCGTGCCCATGCTGGACAGGGCCGGACGCACCCGCTCCAGCGTTGCCGCGGGTCCGCCGTACATGATGGCCAGCTCGCCGGTGCGGGCGCGCGGCACGCCCCCGGAAACCGGCGCGTCGACCATGACGCCGCCGGACGCGGCCACGGCCTGCGCCAGGCGCTGGGTCTGCGCCGGCACGCCGGAGCTCATGTCCACGACCACGGCGCCCGGGCGCAAACCAGCCAGCACGCCCTGTTCGCCGTTCAGCACCTGCTCGACGATTGCGCTGGTGGGCAGCATGGTGAAGATGATGTCGGACTGCGCCGCGAGTTCGGCGCAGGTGGCGGCGGCCTGGCCGCCCACTTCCTGGGCGAATTTCGTGGCCTGGCCAGGCACGGCGTCGAACACCGTGACGGCAAAGCCGGCCTGCACCAGGCGGGCCGCCATGGGCCAGCCCATGCTGCCGATGCCGATCAGGCCCACCCGCTCTTGCGGGGCGCTCATGCCTTGGACTCCTTGAAGGCGCCCTCTTCTTCCAGCACCTGGTTGGCGACCTTGAACGCGTCCAGTCCTGCCGGGATGCCGCAATAAACGGTGGCCTGCAGCAGGATTTCCTTGATCTCCTCGACCGTCACGCCGTTGTTCAGCGCACCCTTGACGTGCAGCTTGATCTCGGCCGGACGGTTCAGCGCGGTCAGCATGGCCAGGTTGAGCATGCTGCGGGTCTTCTTTTCCAATCCCGGGCGGCCCCAGGTATAGCCCCAGCACCATTCGGTGGTGATGTGCTGGAAGGCCATCATGAATTCGTTGGCGCGGGCCAGGGAGCCGTCTACGTACTCGGCGCCCAGCACTTCGCGGCGCAGGTTCAAGCCTTGGTCGAACAGGGCCTGGGTCTCGGATTTGATGTCTGCCATGAGTTCCTCTTTGCGATGGGATGACGGGCCGCAGGTCTGCTGTCCGCCTACTTATTTTGTCTGATTGTCCGGCAATTTTGGCGGAACCGTCAATAGTCTGATTGTCAGACAATATTCTTGACTGCAAAAAAAATCGGCCTAATAATGCACCGCAAGCGCCGGGCCGGCGGCACGGTCTGCCGGCGGGATATATTGCGTCTTTTAAGGCGAGAAACAACCATGGCCAGCCAGACAGGCGCGGTATTCGAGAAACCCAGCACCCTGCGCATCCGCGTGGAAGAATTCCTGCGCGCATCCATCATGGATGGCCGAATCAAGGGCGGGGAGCGTCTGCGCGAACAGGAATTGTGCGATCAACTCGGCATCAGCCGCAGCACCCTGCGCGAGGCGCTGCGCACCCTGGAAGCCGAGCGCCTGATTTCCATCGAACCGCATCGCGGTCCCACCGTGGTGCGCATCACCGAAAAAGCCGCCCGCGACCTGTATGCCCTGCGCGCCCTGCTGGAGGGCTACGCCGCGCACGAATTCGCGCGGCTGGCGGGCGACGGCGACATCGAACGCCTGCGCAAAGCCGTGGAAGCCTTGCACCGACAGGCCAAGGGCAGCAACAAGTCAGCCTTGCTGGCGGCCAAGCGCGAGTTCTACGACGTGCTGCTGAGCGGTTGCGACAACGATCTGGTCAAGGACATGCTGCCCGGCCTGCTGTCGCGCATCAACCTGCTGCGCGCCACGTCGTTCGCGCGCGCCGACCGCCTGCCGGAAAGCATGGCCGAAATCGATCTGATCTACGAGCGCATCCAGGCTCGGGACCCGCAAGGCGCGCAAAGCGCCGCGCAGAGCCACATCGTGAACGCGGAACGCACCGCGCTCGAAGTGCTCAAGCGCCAGCAACAGGAGACTGCCGACAATGAAGACGACCGCCCGGCAAGAAAAGCGCGAGGCAACCCTGGCCAGGCAGGATAGCGCGTTCATCCTGCACGTCCTGCGCGCAACCGGGGCCATCGCATGACGCTGCCCCACCACGAAGTCTATGCCCTGCGCTACGCCACCGTGGCGCGCCGGCGCAGCCAGAATTTCATCACGCCGCCGGACCCGCACGACGGCCCGATGCCGATGGACTATTTCGTCTGGGTCATCCGCAACGGCGCACGCGTCTACCTCGTCGACACGGGATTCAATGCAGAGGCCGCCCGGGCCCGCGGCCGCGAGTTCCTGCGCTGCCCGATAGCGGCGCTGGAAAAGCTGGGCATCGCGCCCGCCGACATCCGCGACGTCATCGTCACGCATCTGCACTACGACCATGCGGGCAACATCCGCAAGCTGCCGCACGCCCGTTTGCACCTCCAGGAGAGCGAGCTGCACTATGCCTGCGGCTGCAACATGCGCTTCGACATGCTGCGCCACGCCTATGCGGTGGAAGACGTAGTCGACGTGGTGCGGGGCGTGTACGACAAGCGCGTGGCGTTCTATCACGGCCACGACGAGATCGCGCCCGGCCTCCAACTGCTGCACATCGGCGGCCATACGCGCGGGCTGCAGGCCGTGCGCGTGCACACCGCGCGCGGCTGGATGGTGCTGGCCTCCGACGCCAGCCACTACTACGACAACATGGGGCGGGACGCGCCGTTTCCCATCGTCGACAACGTTGCCGACATGCTGGCGGGCTACGAGATCCTGCTGAAGTTCGCGGAATCTCCGGACCATATCGTGCCGGGACACGACCCCCAGGTCAGGACGCGGTATCCGGGCCTGGCCGGCATGGATACGGAAGTGGTCGCGCTGCATCTGGGCGCCGTCGGCAACCCTCCCTGAGCGCGATCGCTCCAGGCGCGGCTGCCGGACAAACTCACAAATCCAGCGGCCGCATCGCCTCGTCCACTTCGTCGGCAGACAGGTCCTGCACGATCAGGACCATGGCGCCCGTCTGCACTGTGCCTTCCGGCAAGGCGACGGGCTCAGGCGTGGCGAAGACGTGGCGCACGCCATGCACGGCACGCAGGGTGCCGTCCGTCCAGCGCAACAGGCCCTTGGCGCGCAGCAGCCGGTCGCCGATCTGGCGTTGCATGTACCGAGTCCAGCGCGCGTAATCCTCCCAGCCCACCGGCCGGCTCTGCGGGAAAGCGTAGGACACGATGCCGTAGCGCAGCACATGCGCCAGCGGCCCTGCCGCGAGCGGCGCCGCGGCCGTCAGCGCGGCGGCGTCCAGATGCTCGGGGCGCAGTCCATCAAACAGCGCCGGCGCGTCCTCGTCCACGGTATCGGGCGACACCGCGCGGATGGGCGCGCTGGCGTTATAGCCGCGCAACGCCGAGCGTAGCGCCTCAATGGCAGTCTCATCGGCCAAATCGGTCTTGGTCAGTGCGATTCGGTCGGCGATGGCGATCTGGGTACTGGCTTCGCGATAGGCGTCCAGCGTCACCATGCCGTGCAGCGCGTCGGCCGTCGCCACCACGCCGCCGAAACGGTAATGGCGGGCGATCAGCGGATCCGCCGCCAGCGTGTTGATGACCGGACAGGGATCCGCCAGCCCGGACGTTTCCACCACCACCCGCGTGAAAGCAGGAATCTCTCCGCGCTGGCGCCGGTAATAGAGCGACTCCAGCGTGTCCTGCAGCGAACTGGTGGCCGCGCAACACAGGCAGCCTGAATCCAGCAACACCACGTCGCTATCGTCGGCGCGGCCCACCAGCATGTGGTCCAGGCCGATCTCGCCGAACTCGTTGATGATCACCGCCGTGTCGGCAAAGCGCGGGCTGCGCACCAGGCGCGACAGCAGCGTGGTCTTGCCGCTGCCCAGGAAGCCCGTCAGCAGGTAGACCGGCAGCGGTCCAGCGGCAGTCACGGCCATGGCGCGCGCCCCCTGCAGCAGTTCAGGCCTGGTCCGCGCCGGCAGGCGCGGGCAGGTTGCGCAGGTAGTCCTGTACCTCGCGCGACGGAATCACGTCGGCATACTTGCAGTTCAGGTCGAACAGGCTCATGGCGTGGCTGGCCTGGAAGCGGTCGAACGCCGCCTCTTCGGGAATGATGACCTTGAAGTTGTACGAATAGGCGTCCACCGTCGTGGCGCGCAGGCATCCCGACGAGGTGCAGCCCACCAGGATCAGCGTGTCCACGTCCAGAAAATTCAGGTGGCTCATGAAGATGGTGCCGAAGAAGCAGGACGGCTTCTGCTTGGTGATGCGGATGTCCTGCGGCCGCGGCGCCAGCGGCTCCACGGTCTGGGTGGCGTGGGTATCGGCCAGCACGGTCTTTTCGCCGCCGCGATGGTTCTTGCCCACCTGCACGCCGCTGTCCAGCAAGTCGGCGCGGCGGCCGCTTTCGGTGTAGAAGACCGGAATGTTCTTGTCGCGCGCCAGCTCCAGCAGCGGCACGATGTGCGCAACCGCCTCCCAGGCCTCGAGGCCGCAGTGGGTGCGGTACTGCTTCAAACCTTCCAGGATGTCCTGGGGCGTGTCGCCGCAGAAGTTGTACTGCACGTCGATGATGAACAGGGCCGGACGCTTGCCGAAGCCGCCGCGCTTGCCGTAGCCGGCTTGCGCCAGCACCTGCTTGTCGCGCTCGGTCAGAAAATCGTCCCAGATTCGCTTGGTTTCGCTCATGGTAATGCCTGCCAGATGGAGAGTAGGTTCAGTTCAAAGACGCTTGAGATAGCGGCCGCCCGGGTTGCTGCGCGCGGCATCGGTGATGCGGCCGTCCTGCGCCACGGTGCGCCCGCGCACCAGCGTGCGCACGGGCCAGCCCTTCAGGGTCATGCCCTCGTAGGGCGAATAATCGGAATTGGATTCGAGCGTGGCGGGATCGACGGTGCGCTCCAGGTCCGGATCCACCAGCACCAGGTCGGCATCCTTGCCGATCTCGATGCTGCCCTTGCCCGGCATGCGATAGATGCGGGCGGAGTTTTCCGTGCAGACCTTCATCAGGGTTTCCAGCGGCACGCCGCGGCGGTGATAGCCTTCGTGCAGCAGGATCGGCAGCATCAGGCCAGTGCCGGGAAAGCCGTTGCTGGCGGCCCAGATGTCCGTGTCCTTGGTGGCGCGCTTGCGCGGCACGTGATCGGTGCCGATGGTGGTGATGGAGCCGTCCAGCACGCCCTCCCACATCGCGTCCACATCGCCTTGCCCGCGCACCGGCGGGTTGACCTTGGCATAAGTGCCGGCAGGCGATGCGTCGTTCAGGAACAGGTAGTGCGGGCAGGTCTCGACGTAGATCGGCGGCGCGTCCGGCGTGCGACGGTGGCGCCGCGCCTCGTCCAACGCTTCGCGGCTGCTCAGGTGCACGATGTTGACCGCGGCGCCGGTCTTGGCGGCGAAGTAGCAGACGCGGTGCACGTTTTCCGCTTCCAGGAAGTCCGGGCTCTGCTCGTTCCAGGCCTTCAAATCGTCGCGGCCGGCGGCGCGCAGCGGATCCCGCAGGACCGGAATCACTTCCACGTTCTCGCAGTGCACGCCCATGATCGCGCCGGGAATCGCCGCGGTGGCGCGCAGCGCCGAATACAGCAGGCCATCGTCAATGTCGGTAAAGCCCTTGGACAGGCCCGCTGCACCCTTGTACATCATGTAGAGCTTGTAGGAATTGACGTTGAAGCGGCGCGAGATTTCCTCCAGCGTCTCCACGTGCAGATTGCTGGTGATGCCGAAGTGGAAGCCGAAATCCACGCAGCTTTGCGACAAGGCGCGGTCGCGCACTTTTTCAAAGGATTCGCGGATATCCGCCGAACGATGAAACGAAAGCACCGTGGTGGTGCCGCCCAGCGCCGCGAAGCGCGATTCGGTTTCGAAGTCGGTCTCGGGCGAACCGAAGCCGAAATGCACGTGCGGATCGATCAGCCCCGGCAATACCCACAGCCCTTGGCAATCGATGGTTTCGCGCGCTTCCAGCGGTGTGCCCGGCTCGGCGATGATGGCGATGCGGCCGTCGATGACGCCAAGCACGCCTTCGGTCAGGCCCTGCTGCGGCAAAAACAGTCTCGCATTGGTGAGTAGCAGATCCAGCATGATGTCGTGTTTCCTGAGTGATGCGCGTTGTCAGCAATGGGCCGCGTTCGCGGCCTCCGTGTCGTTCAAGAAGCCGTTGAGGACGCTGGCGGGGATACCGCCTTCCGCCATGAGCTTGCGTTCGGCGTGCGTGAGGACCTGGGCGTGGGCCTGGAAGACGATGCGGCGCTCGCCGTCCTCGGCGGTGACGGTGATGGGCTCGCCCTGAAGCACGCCCTTGGCCACGTTGTCGAAGCGCAGGGTTTCCGCGCCGGTCAGGCCGAGCTGGCGCCAGCCCTCGCCGGGAGCGAATGCCAGCGGCAGCACGCCCATGCCCACCAGATTGGCGCGATGGATGCGCTCGAAGGATTCCGCGATCACGGCGCGCACGCCCAGCAGCGCCGAGCCCTTGGCGGCCCAGTCGCGGCTGCTGCCCATGCCGTAGTCCCTGCCTCCCAGGATCACGCTGGCCTCGCCCGCGGCGCGATACGCTTGCGCCGCGTCGACCACCGCCATGCGCCGGCCGCTGGGGTAATGGCAGGTCACGCCGCCTTCCACGCCGGGCACCAAGGCGTTCTTGATGCGGATGTTGGCGAAGGTGGCGCGAGTCATCACGTGGTGATTGCAGCGGCGCGCCACATAGGTATTGAAGTCGCGCGGCGTCACGCCCTTGCCGATCAGGTACGCGCCGGCCGGGGTGTCCGCCGGGATCTCGCCGCTGGGCGAGATATGGTCGGTTGTCAGCGAGTCGCCGAACGCGGCCAGCACGCGGCCGCGCGCCAGGCTGGCTTCAAGGTCGGCCAGCGCATCACGGCCAGGCTCGGTCTTGAAGAAGGGGGGCTCGACCAGGTATTGCGATTCCGGATCCCAGGGGAAGCGCAGGCCCGAGGGCGCCTGCAGGTCGCGCCAGATCGCGCTGTCCAGGCTGGCGGGGTCATAGACTTCAGCGAACAACGCGGGGTCCGCCGCCAGCGGCAGCAAGGCCGCGATCTCATCCTGACTGGGCCAGACATCGCGCAGATAAACGGGCGCGCCATCGGCGCCCGGCCCCAGCGGCTCGTGTTCGAAATCCATATCGATCCTGCCGGCCAGCGCGTACAGCACCACCATTGCGGGGGAACCGATGTAGTTGGCGCGCAGCAGCTTGTGGATGCGCCCTTCGAAATTGCGGTTGCCGGACAGCACCGCTGCCGCCACCAGGCCGCCTTCCGTGATGGCATCGGCCGCCGAGGCATCCAGCGGGCCGGACTTGCCGCCGCAGGTCGTGCAGCCATAGCCGATCACGTGGAAGCCTTGCGCCTGCAAAGGCGCCAGCAGGCCGGCCGATTCCAGATAGCGCGTCACGGCGCGCGAACCCGGCGCCAGCGAACGCTTGACCCAGGCAGGCGGCGTCAGGCCCAGCGCCAGCGCCTTTTGCGCGACCAGGCCGGCTGCCAGCATCACGCTGGGATTGGAGGTATTGGTGCAGGAAGTGATGGCCGCCAGCGCCACGGAGCCATGGCCCAGCGCTGCGCGGCTGGGCGGGTGCGCGACCAGGGCCGCCGCGTCCACGCCGAATCCGCCTTCAGCCAGGGACATGCCCAGGCGGCGGCGAAAGTCCGCCGCGACGTCGCCCACGTCCATGCGGTCCTGCGGCCGGCGCGGACCGGCCACGCTGGGACGCGCCGCCGACAGATCGATCTCTATCACCCGACTGTAGGCCGGCATTGCTTCGCCGGCTTCGCGCCACAGGCTGTTGGCGCGTGCATAGGCTTCGATCAGCGCCAGCTGCTCCTCGTCCCGCCCGGTCATGCGCGCATAGTCCAGCGTGCGGGCGTCGATGGGGAAAAAGCCGCAGGTGGCGCCGTACTCGGGCGCCATGTTGGCGATGGTGGCGCGTTCCGGCACGCCTAACGCCTCTGCCGCGGGGCCGAAAAATTCGACCATGCAACCCACCACGCCCGCCGCGCGCAGTTGCTGCGTGATCAACAGGGCGGCGTCGGTGGTGAGCGCGGGCGCCTCGATGGCGCCGCACAGCCGCACCCCCACGACCTCGGGAATCGGAAAGGTGTAGGCATGGCCCAGCAAGGCAGCCTCGGCATCGATGCCGCCGACGCCCCAGCCCAGCACGCCCAAGGCGTTGACCATGGGGGTATGGGAGTCGCCGCCGATGACGAAATCGGGGTACGCCCAATCGCCATCCGGACGCGATTGGCGCGCGATCACCGACGCCAGGTATTCCAGGTTGACCTGATGGATGATGCCGATGCCCGGCGTGATGACCCGCAAGCCCTTGTAGGCCTGCTGCGCCCATTTCAGGAACCGGTAGCGCTCGTCGTTGCGCTCGAACTCGCGGCGCAGGTTGCGCTGCACCGCGCCCGCGTCGCCCCAATGGTCGACCTGCAAGGAATGGTCGACGATCAGGTCCACGGGAATGCGGGTGTCCACCCGCGCCGCGTCCCCGCCCGCCTGGGCTACCGCGTCGCGCAGGGCCGCCAGGTCCTGCAACACCGGCAGGCCGCTGGAATCGGGCAGGATCACCCGCGCCACATGTAGCGGCAAGTCGGCGCCGGGATGGTCGCGCCAATCCCAGAGCCTGCCGATTTCTTCCTCGGAGACGGCTGCGCCCCAGGCGCGGTGGCGCAGCAGATTCTCCAGCAACACGCGGATGACGTAGGGATACACGGCAATGTCGCGGCCCGCCGCAAGAGCGGCGGCGGACAGATCCGCGTAACGCAGCGTCCTGCCGCAACAGGGGAAAGACTGGATCATGGCAGCGGTAATCGGGAGAATCTCAACTGAGGCCATCTTACGGCTTACGAAACAATAGTGTCAACACTATAGAAAATTCCGAGATCAAAATCAGGTCCACCAAAAACAGTTCCACATTACCCTTATGCAAGTGTAGATAGATGGACTTTCCACATAGAGCTAGGGATAACCCCTAAATTACTCGATAAAATGTACAAATTGTCCGTATGAGCCCAGCAAGCTCGAGTCTGGCTCAAAACAAAACCAACTCCAAAAGAGTTGACACTTTTTAGATCCCTTTGATAGGCTGTCAACACTATGAACACCGTCACGACCTCTATCGCCATCAAGGAAGACGCCACCGGCCCGCTGGCCGACGTGGTCTTCGACCAGGTGCTGGATGCGATCTACCAAGGCCGGCTGGCCCCGGGCAGCGTCATCAATGAAGTCGCGCTGGCCCAGGAATTCGGTGTCAGCCGCGGCCCGGTGCGGGAGGCGGTGCGCCGCCTGCAAGGGATTCAGCTGATCACGCGCGAGCCCTATATCAAGGCGCGCGTGGTGACGCTGTCGGCGGAGTCCGCGCTGGAACTATTCCAGATGCGCATGGCTCTGGAAGGCGTGGCCTGCAACCTGGCCACCCGCCGCATGAGCGACGCGGAAATCGCGCAATTGCTGGTCGAACTGGAGCAGGATCGCCAACGCCGCCTGGAAGCCGCCAATGGCGGCGCGCCGGCGCCGCGGGTCTTCGACTTCCATGAGCGCATCGTGCGCGCCAGCGGCAACAACCGCATCATCAACGCCCTTTGCGGCGACCTTTATCACCTGCTGCGCGTCTACCGCCGGCACTCCGGCACCGTGCTGGAGCGCAAGGACGACGCCTACGCCGAGCACTGGCAGATCCTGCGCGCCATCCGGGCGCGTGATGCCGAATTGGCGGAATCGCTCATGCGCTCGCACATCGAACGCGCCGCGCAACATCTTTTTGAACATCTGGCGGAAGGGGCGTCCGGCATTGCCGGACATCCCGTTTCGGCCGCCTAACGCCCTTTGGAGCAGTACGACATGAACAACCCGCGCCACCAGTTCCGGCAATTGCTGAAGAACGAACCCTTCATCGTCTCCCCCGGTGTGTACGATGGATACAGCATCCGCCTGGTCGAAGCCGCGGGTTTCAAGACCGCCTGCACCAGCGGCGCGGCCGTGTCGAATGCCTTGCTGGGCATCGCCGATATCGGCGTGATGGGGCTGTCGGAAAACGTCACGCATTGCCGCCACCTGGCGCGCTCCGTCGCCATCCCCCTCACGGCCGACGCCGACACCGGCTATGGCAACCCTGTGAACGTCTATCACACGGTACAGATGTTCGAGGAAGCCGGCGTCGCCGGCATCAACCTCGAAGACCAGGTCAGCCCCAAGCGCTGCGGCCACATGCCCGGCAAGGACGTGGTGAGCGAGGCGGAAATGGTCAAGAAGATCGAGGCCGCCTGCCTGGCGCGGCGCGACGATGACTTCGTCATCATCGCCCGCACCGACTCCCTCGCGATCGAAGGCATAGAAGGCGCGGTCAAGCGCGCCCGCGCTTATGCCCGGGCCGGCGCCGACATGCTGTTCCCCGACGCCGTGCGCACCGAAGACGACATCAAGCGCCTGGTGGACGCCGCTGGCATCCCGGTCAGCATCAACATGGGATTCGGCATCCGCAACCGTCCCACCACGCCGCTGATCCCGCTGCCGCGCCTGAAGGAAATCGGCGTCAAGCGCATCAGCCTGCCGCGCATGCTGCCCGCCGCCGCCATCCAAGGCATGCGCCAGGCACTGCAAGTGATGCAGGGCGTGATCGCCAGCGGCGAGCCGGCCGACCGCCCCGACCTGCTGGTGGGCATCGAAGACATCATGCAGTTGATGGGCTACGAGCAGATGCGCGCCATGGAAAAGCGCCTGACCACGCTGGCCGACTGAGCACCTCGCCATGACTGAGCGGAATGCGCAGGCGCATTGCGTCCTGACGGGTTCATCGTCCGGCATCGGCCTGGCGTTGGCCGAGCTGCTGCTGGCGTCGGGTTGGCGGGTGACGGGCGTAGACATCGCGCCCGCCGCCATCCTGGGCCATGGGCAGTATCGCCATCTGCGTTGCGATCTGGCCGACGCCACCGCCTTGCGCGGCCTGTGCGCCCTGCTGGACGACTGCGCCCCGACCGCGCTGGCGCATTGCGCCGGCGTGGTGCGCACCGGCGGCGCACTGGATACGCGGCCGGAAGACACGGAATTGCTGTGGCAACTGCATGGGGCCGCGCCGATGGCGCTGGTCCGCGCATTGGCGCCGCAACTGCCGCACGGCCGCGGCCGCATCGTACTGGTATCCAGCCGCGCCGTGCTGGGCCGCGCCCACCGCCTGGCCTACGCCGCGACCAAATCCGCGCAGATAGGACTGGCGCGCAGCCTGGCGGCCGAACTCATCGTCCGCGGCATTACCGTCAACGTGATCGCGCCCGGGGCGGTCGATACCCCGATGCTGCATGACCCGCAGCGCGGGGCGCCGCCCCGGGTCGATCTGCCGCTGGGACGCCTGATCGAAGCGCGCGAAGTCGCCGCGGCCATCGCCTTCTTCCTGGGCGAGCAGGCCGGCGCCATCACCGGACAGACGCTCTATGTCTGCGGCGGCGCCTCGCTGGGAGCGCTGCCGCTATGACGACGACAGCCACATCCGCACTGAACGGCAAGACTGTGATCCTTACCGGCGCGGCCGGCGGACTGGGCCAGGCGATTGCCGCGCACTGCCTGCTTGCCGGCGCTCGCGTGGCCCTGCTGGACCGGGATCCGGAACTGCTCGCGCAATGCCGCCAGACACTGGACGCGCCGGATGCACTGATACTCACGCGCACCTGCGACGTGACCGACGCGGACGCTACCCGCGTAGCGGTCGAACATACCGCGGCGCACTGGGGCGCCATCCACGCCCTGGTGAACAACGCCGCCACTGTCACGCCGGGCAACAAGGTCGCGGATCTGACGCTGGAACAATGGCGACAGGCGCTGGACGTGAACCTGACCGGCGCATGGCTGATGAGCAAGTACGCCATCCCTCACATGGCGCGGGCCGGCGGCGGCGTGGTGCTGAACATCGCGTCGCAGCTGGGCAGCGTGGCCGCGCCGGGCCGCGGCGCCTACGGCGCCAGCAAGGCCGGCCTGATCGCGCTGGCGCGCGCCATCGCGGTGGACCATGCGGCCGACGGCATCCGCGGCCTGAGCCTTTCTCCGGGCGCGGTGCTCACCAGCCGGCTGGTCGCGCGCTACGGCAGCGCGCAGGCCGCCGACGCCGCGCTGTCGGCCAAGTATCCCGCCGGACGCCTCGGCACTACCGACGAAATCGCGCAAACAGCAGTTTTCCTGATCAGCGATGCCGCCTCGTTCATCACGGGCGCGGACATACGCGCGGACGGCGGATACACCGCGCTCTAGCGCGATCGCCGCCACCCACTTCACGCAAGGCTTGCATCACACTACAAGGGGCTTGAACCATGACGTACTCGACTACCTCCACCACTCACTCGCGCCCACGCACCCGGCGCACCCTGCTGGCGCTGCTGGCCAGCGCCATCGGACTGGCGGCTGCTCCTGCCTTCGCGCAGGGCACGGACAACTTCCCCACGCGCGCGGTCACCATCGTCGTGCCCTTCCCGGCCGGCGGCGCCACCGACATCACCGCGCGCCTGGTGGCCGAAGGACTCTCCAAGAAGTGGGGGCAGCCGGTCGTGGTGGAAAACAAGCCTGGCGCGGGCGGCAACGTCGGTTCGGAATACGTGGCCCGCGCCGCGCCCGACGGCTATACCCTGGTGCTGGGCGTGACAGGGTCGCACGGCATCAATACCTCGCTCTACAAGAACATGCGCTATGACCCGGTCAAGGATTTCGAGGCCATCACGCAGGCCACCCTGTATCCCAACGCCATCATCGTCAACAACGACGTGCCGGCCAACACCCTGCAGGAGCTGATCGCGCTGCTGAAGAAGCCCGATGCGCACTACTCGTATGGCTCGGACGGCAACGGCACGGCGTCGCACCTGGGCATGGAACTGATCAAGAACCAGGGCAAGTTCGAGATCGCGCACATTCCTTACCGTGGCAGCTCGCCGATGGTGACCGACCTGCTGGGCGGCCAGATCCAGGTGGGCATCACGGGCCTGCCAGCCGTGCAGGCGTATGCCAAGAGCGGCAAGCTGAAGATCGTGGCGCTGACCACGGGCGAACGCTTTGCCAGCGCGCCCGACTATCCCACGGTGGCCGAACAGGGCTTCCCCGGCTATGCCGCGCCCCCCTGGTCGGGCTTCTTCGCCCCCAAGGGAACGCCCAAGCCGCTGGTGGAGAAAATCTCGGCGGACATGCGCGAGGTCATGGCAGACCCGAAGACCAAGGAGAAGATCGTGGCCTCCGGCAGCGAGTTCACGCCGTCCACGCCTGAACAGTTCCAGGCGTTCGTGCAGAAGGAAATCGCGAAGTGGGCCGAGGCCGTCAAGATCTCCGGCGCGCGTATCGACTGACGCGTGAATCCGCAACGCCAGCCCTGCAGGCGCGGGGCTGGCGCGATCCGCGTCAGTTGTACCGGAACGTGGCGGTCAGCATCGCCGAACGGCCAGGCGCGACGTAGCTGAACAAGCCCACGTGCGAAGCCTCGTAGATGGTTTCGTCGGTCAGGTTGTTCAGGTTCAGCTGCAGGCCGAAGTTCTTGTTGAACTGATAGGCCGCCATCGCGTCGTAGCGCCAGTAGGAAGGCAGCTGGTAGACGTTGGCGTCGTCCACGTAGCGCTTGCCCGTGAAGGTTGCGCCAGCGCCCACCGTCAGCTCGGGCAGGAACTTGTAGGTCGTCCACAGGCTGACGCTCTGGCGGGCGATGAACTTCATCTGATTGCCGCTGAAGTCGCTGCCGCCGCTCTGGTAGCTGGTGACCTTCGGATCCATGTAGCTATAGCCGCCCCAGACCTGCCACTTCGGCGTGATGGAACCCGCCACGCCCAGCTCGATGCCGCGCACGCGGTTGCTGCCGGACAAGGTCACGTCACCGGTGATGGGATCGGAGCTGCGGGCATCGGTCTTGCGGGTTTCGAACACTGCCGCCGTCAGCGACAGGCGCTCGTCGAACACATCCCACTTGGTGCCCAGCTCGATGCTGCGGCTCTTCTCGGGCGCCAGCGCCGCGGTGCCGGCGGTCAAGCGGCCGCCCGCCGCGCCATCCGCGCCGCCAGACTGGCCCGCGGTTTCGCCGGAGGGGTTGGACGAGGTGCCATAGGACACGTAGATGCTGCCGTTGGGCGCAGGCTTGTAGACCAGGCCCAACTGGTAGTTCCACATATTGTCGGTGCGCTCGACGTTGCCGCTGGTCACGCGGTAGTTGTCATAGCGCAGGCCGGCGTTGGCTTCCCACTGCTCGCTGAACTTGACCGTATCGAACACGTAGGCCGCGCGCGTGATGGTCTTGGCCGCGTCGTAGCGCGGACCCCAGCTCAGGCTGCCGGTATACGGCTGGCGGGGATTCGGGTTGTACAGGTCGTCCACCAGGGTCTTGTCGAAGCCGCCGGAGGGCACGCCGTCGCGCTTGCTGATGGTTTCCGTGCTGAACTCCAGACCGGCTACGTAGCTGTGGCGCAGGCCGCCGGCGGTGAACTCGCCGAACATGTCGGTCTGGTTGACGAAGGACCGGTTGGTCTGGTTCAGGCTGCGCAGGGCCTTGCTCATCTGCACGCCGTCCGCCTCGTTCGAGCACGGCGCCACGCCATAGGCGGGATTGGGCCTGCCGCCGACGCGGGCCGCGCAGTTATCGAAGGACGGGCGCGTCATCACGTATTCGTTGGTGGATTCGCTATAGCGCGTGCCATTGCGCAGCTTCAGCTTGTCGCTGAACTTGTGCTCGACCATCAGCGTGGTCATGTCGGCCTGGTTCTTGCGGTAGTCGCGTCCAATCAGACCGTAGTAGTTGTTGCGGTCGACCTTGGGTGGAGTAACACGATCAGGGCGCGATTCGTTCTTGAACGGAATGCCCAGGTCGGGCGTGTCGTCGTTCTGCAGGTGGTAGTAGCTGAGCGTCACCTGCGTGGGCGTGCCCAGGCCCCAGGAGAACGACGGCGCTACGCCCCAACGATCGGTCTCGACGTGGTCGCGGCCCGGGATGTCGCCGCCCTGCTTCATGAAATTCAGGCGGAACGCCGAGCTTTCGCCCAGCGCCCAATTGCCGTCGCCCGTCAGGCGCCAGTTGTCATCGGTGCCGACGCCGACGGTGCCTTCGGCGAAGTTCTCCAGCTTGGGGCTCTTGCTGACCAGGTTGATGCTGCCGCCGGTCGACCCGCGGCCGGAATACGCGGAACTCGGCCCCTTCAGTATCTCCACCGACTCCAGGTTGAAGGTCTCGTGCGAGAAACGTCCCAGGTCGCGCATGCCGTCGACCATCATGTCGGTGCTGGCCTCGTAGCCGCGCACGAAGGGCCGGTCGCCCGTGGGCGTGCCGCCTTCGCCGGCGCCAAAGGTAATGCCCGGCGCGGTGCGCAGCACGTCCATCAGCGAGGTGGCCGCCCGGTCGCGCATCAACTGTTCGGTGATCACCGTCACCGACCGCGGCGTATCCAGCAGGGGCGCCGTCATCTTGGGAGAGGAGGCGATGTTGGCTTCGTAGCCGTCGCTGACCGCCTGCCCCTGCACGTGGACGGGCGACAGCTGGTGCACCGCGCCTGGCGCCAGGCTGCCTTGCGCCAGGGCCAGGCCCGGCGACACCAGGGCGCCGCATACCGCCACATAAATGGAGGCCGAAGGGTTGCCACCGGCCTTGGGATGGACCGTCGATCTATCTGCTTTGCTCATTGGACTCTTTCAGGAACCGCCCCGCGGCGGGTGCGCTATGCGCGCTCTTGGTTTTATAAGAGTGCCAATGATATTCATTCCTATTTTTACATTCAACTAAGAGTCAGTTTTTATTCAGAATAACGTCAATTTCATTGAAATTGCCGGCCAAGGCAGCCGCCAAAGCGGCGTAATAACAACACTCCGCCCACGGAAACTGCTTTCAGCGCGCAGCCATCGCCGCGCATCCGCTGGCTTCAGACGGCAAAAAGCCCCTTGTTTCGACGGCTAGCCATCGGAACAAGGGGCCGGGCGGCCGGATGGAAGGTTCGGCTACAGCGAGTAGCGGTATTCGCAGTTCAGGGTGGCCTTCAGCGGGGTAGCGGCCTGCACACCCGACGCCGTGGGCGGCCGCGCGGACGTCAGCTTGGCCAGGAACTTGCCGGCGACGTCGCCGTTCTCGCGCTTCTTTACCGCGACGCTGGACGGCAGGGCGTACAGCGTCAACGGCACGTCCTTGCCCGTCACCACCAGGGTGAACACCGACTGCGGAAAGTCTTCCGCCAGGTAGCTGTCGTTCTTGCTCGAATTGAACGACAGGCCGCCGTCGGCGTAACGCAGCTTCAAATCCAGCTCCTCCGAAGACGGCGAAGGAATCGAGCCTTCCAGCGCGACCTTGCCGCTGTCCGAGACGCAGCGCAGCTCCGCCGGCGCCGATCCCGCATGGGCGACGCCCGCCAGCAACAAGCCAGACAACAACCAGATCCCGCGCACTGCCATGAAGCTCTCCTTGGTGGCGGCTCTGTCCGGAGCCGAGGCGCCATATTAGTCCGCGCGGCCAGGCGCTGGCGCGACATGGGCTAGGATGGAGGGGCTGTCCATCAGAAGGAGCTTGCCATGCCATCAATGAGACAACTGGCCCGCGCGGCCGTGCTTGCCCTGCTGCTGCCCTGCGCGGCATACGCCGAAACCGTCGTGCTGCAGGTGGCGCGGGCTACCGCCGGAGCCGACCCGCAAACCTCCGCCAGGATGGTTGACGTCGAACTCAAGCCAGAAAGCCGCCAGGCCCTGGCCGACTTCACGCGAGACCGCGTGGGCAAGCGCATCCAGCTGCGTTCGGGCGGCGTGCTGCTGTCCTCCGTCACGCTGCGAAGCCCGCTGGAAGGCGACAGCTTCCGCATCACTGCCGGCGAACACGGTTTTGGCGGCAAATCCGCCGAAGAGATCGCCCAAAGCATCATGCAAAGCGGCGGGCTGACGGTGGACGACGAAAACACGGCCAAGTAGCCGGGGCCTCAGGCCTGGGGCGCGCGCAGCTCCAGCGTGGCGATCAGCTCGGTCTGGCCTGGCCGCGACGCCACGTCCAGCGAGCCCCCTACCCTGGCGATGCGGGTATGCATGCTGCGCATGCCCACGCTGATGCCCGCCCGCAGCACTGCGGCCACATCGAAACCAGCGCCGTCGTCCCCGATGCGCAGTTCCAGGCGGTCCGGCTCGGATTGGCGCAGTTCCAGCTCCACGCGCCGGGCGCGACTGTGCTTGAGCACGTTCACCAGCGATTCCTCCACCAGTCGCGTCAGCGCCATGCACTGCAAGGCGCTGGGCGGCGTGCGCCACTGCTCGGGCACCCGCCAGCTGGCGCTGATGTCCAGTTCGTCGAACAGCTGCATGAAGCGGTGGCGCAACGGCGCTATCCATTCCCGCGGCGTGGCTGGCACCGTGACGCCCGCGCTCGAGCCGCTGTCTATGGTCTGACGCAGGTCGTCGCGCAGCAGCTTGAGCATGGAAAGAAACTGCTGACTGTGCAGCGGCACGCTGGCCTGCTCCACCATGGCCATCATGCGCACCAGCGAACCGCCCAGTCCGTCGTGCAGATCGTGCGCGATCTGAAGCCGGTCCTGCAGCCTGGCGTTGGTCAGCGCCAGCGCGTGCTCGCGCTCCAGCGTGGTGGCGAGTTCGGTGCGCGCCTGCCCGATGCCGTCGGCGAGTTCCTGGTTGAAACGCTCGATGCGGCGCACATTGCGCGCATGGCGCAGCCCCAACACGGCGGACATGCACAGCGTGACTACCACGCTGGTGAACGGCGTGTAGGTATTTTCGCTGTCGATCAGCTTCAACACCAGCAACAAATCATGGACGCTGGCGGCCAGAAAAGCCAGCAGGCAAACTGCCATCATGCCGTGCTCGGGCCGCCGCGTGCGCAACGCATGCAGCGAAAACTGGAGGCAATTGGCGAAGAAGATCGCGGACACGGTCAGCACGATGCCCAGTTGCGCATCCGCCAAATGAACCCGCGGCACCAAGGCCAGCACCGCCAGCAGCACTGCCGCAAGCAGCCACAGCGCCTTTTCGATGCGCGGCAAGGACTGCCCGCCGAAGCGCCACGTAAACACGCAGAAGCACGCCACGTACAGCACCAGCACCATAATGTTGGCCCGGGCCGCCATCAGGCTGTCCGGGAACGGCCAGGGACTGGTCATCAGTACATTGGCGACGAACAACACCCAGAACAAGGCCATCAGCGCATACCAGCCAAAGGCGCGCTGCTCGCGGCGCATGAGCCAGATGCAGAAGCACAGCCCCCCCAGAACCGCCGAGACGATCAGGTTGAGCGTGAACAGCGTGCGGTGGCGCCACCACAGGTCTTCGTAGCGCTGCAACACAGGGCCTTGACCGCCAAGATAGACCGGCCCCAAGCCTGGTGTTTGCCCTGCCACGCCGACCACCCGGATCCACAAGGTGTTCTCGCCCGGATGCAGCAAGACGTCGGGAATCAGCCAGTAGCGCGGCATGTTCCAGCTGCGCGACAGCGGCTCGGTCAGCTGCGGGTCGCTCCAGATCCGTTCGTCGTTGATGTAGACCTCGCCCGCCATGACGACCGACTCCAGCGCCAGCGCCACCTGCCCGGCCGCCGCGCCAGCGCCAGCGCAATCGCGCCGCCAGCCGATCCGGTACCAGGCCGTGCCGCTGTACCCCGGCCAGCGAGCGCTCCAGTCGTCGGGCAGCTCGACCGCCTGCCACTGCGCCGACTCGGGCCTGCGGCCGTCGTCAGCGCCCTTGGCGACCTGTATCGACAGCACCTGCGCCATGCAGGCGCCAGCGGGCTCCTGGGCCCACGCCGGCGCCAGCCACAGCGCCAGCCACAGGACGGCCAGCCACTTCAATCGAGCAAGCCGCGCGTGCGCGCCGCGTGTATGGCCCGCGTCCGCGAAGAAACGGCGAGCTTGCGGTAGATGTGCTTGACGTGGCATTCGACGGTGTAGCGCGACAGATGCAGTTCCTCGGCGATCTCGCGGTTGCCCAGCCCCTCGGAGACCAGGCGCAGGATCTGGCTCTCGCGCGGGCTCAGGGTTTCGCCCGATTCAGCAGGCTCGCCCGGATCGCCTGCCGCGGCGTCGGGCGGCTCCGCCCGCCTGGGGCGCAACTCTTCAATGATGCGGCGGGCCACGAAGGGATCGATCGGCGCCCCGCCGCGCAGCACGCTGCGTATGGACAGGGACACCTCCAGGTCGTCGCGCTCCTTGAGCACGTAGCCCGTGGCGCCCGCGCGCAACGCAGCAAGGATTGCGTCTTCCGTGCTCCATGCCGAAATCACCAGGATCGCCAGGCTGGGATCCTCCGCATGCATCTCGGCAATCAGATCCGTGCCGTTGCCATCGGGCAGACCCAGATCGACCAGCGCCAGCGCGAACGGCTGGCTGGCAAGCCGCTCGCGCGCCTGCGCCAGCGTGGCGGCGTACACCAGCGCCTCGGGGGCATAGCCGAGCTGCAGCAACAGGCCTTCCAGCCGGCGGCAGATCAGGGGTTCGTCCTCCACCAGCAGCACCGGGGCAGGCAGGGTCGACTCGGAAGCAAGCATGTGGGCGATCATCGGATGAGAGCGGGCGGAATTGCCCAGCCTGAACTATGTCTCAGCCGGGTGAAACCGCATATCCCTGGAAATGGGTATTTTCACAGGAATCCGGCCCTGGCGCGCCTACCGCTTGCGGCTTTCGAGAAACTCGGAAAGCAGAATGGGCGGAGACAGCACATAGCCCTGCCCATGGCTGCACCCCATGGACTGGAGCAGGGCGATGTCCGGCGCGCTTTCGATACCCTCGGCGATCACGCGCAGGCCGAGCCGCTCCCCCAGCAACACCGACAGGCGCGTGATTTCGCGCGCTTTCTTGTCTCGGCGGATGCGGCGCACGAAACGGCCGTCGATCTTCAGTTCGGCGATGGGCAGCGCGTTCAAGAGCTGCAAGGACGCATAGCCGGTTCCAAAATCGTCCATGCTGACCTGGCAGCCGGCCTTCGCGAATTTCTTCAGCGACTTGCGCAACGGTTCAAGGCGGGTGACAGGCTGGTCCTCGGTCAACTCGATCCGGAACCGCGTCAACGGGATATTCGCGGCGCCGGCATGGCGAGCCAGGGCCTCGATCGCGCCATGGCTGGCCAAAGTCGAGGCCGACGCGTTGATTGCCAGGGGTACGTCGATTCCCTGCTCGCGCAGCGCGCCGGAAGCCGCGACCGCCAAGCGGCAGATCTGTTCAAAAAAAAGCAGATCCACGCCGAGGCGATGGACGGCGGGAACGAATTCGGCCGGCCCGATCTCACCCTTTACCGGGTGCTTCCAACGGGCCAGGCATTCCGCGGCGACCATTTCGCCGTTCAGCAGATTGAACTGCGGCTGCAGCACGACACTCAAGCCGTCGCCGCACCGTGCCATCGACATGACTTCCTCGTCGCCAAGCTGCTGGCTTTGCGCTGTGGCGCGTTTCATATTTCATTCCTGGTGAGCTTGGAGACGAAATTCACAATCCGCCACTCTACGGCGCTTTGGGAACGAAAAATGTAGGACGATTCAGAATGTGCGGCTCACGCGCTCCAGGACCACGCTCAAATTTTTGACCACCGGGACATACTCGGCCAACAGGTCCGCTCGCGCCTGGTCCGCCTCCCTTGCGAGCACATCTTCAACACGCATGCAAAGTCCAACCAGCTCGTCGCAGCCCAGCAATTGCGCAGTATTCAGGATTCTGTGCGCGTATCGCTTGACCTCCGCCCACTGTTCCTGCCCGACCGCCAGCAATAAGGCATCGACATCCTCCCTGTGGTTGTGATCCAGGCTATGAGCAAGCTCGGCGGCGATCTCCGGGTCGTTGCCGACCTTGGAAAGCAGCTCGCTGCGCAGCACCGCCACAGTGTGCAACTGTGGAGTTTCCTGCGCGGGCTGAATGACCGGAGCCGTTGGATTCTTCACGCGGAGATACGCCGTATCAAGTTTTTTACATCGAAATTTTCGACTTTCTTGCGAAATCGACCAATTCGACCAGAGAGCCGATCTGCAATTTGTTCATTATCCTGGTCTTGTGCGTGCTCACCGTTTTATTGCTGATGAATAGCGCGTCGCCGATTTCCTTGTTGCTCAATCCCTGCGCCAGCATCTGGGTGACGACCATTTCCTTGTTGGAGAGCAGGTCCAGTCTTTTCTGATAAGAGTCCACCACGTCCGCGTTGCTCGCGGCCTTGGCCGAATTCGGAAATACGCTATAGCCCGCCAGCACGGATTCAATGCAGCGGACCAGCTCCTTGATTTCCAGACGCTTGCTGGCGTAGCCACAGGCGCCCAACTCCGCCACGCGCGACGCGAAAACCGAAGGATCATGCGCCGATACCACCAGTATCCGCAAGTCCGGATTGACGGCAAGAATTCTGGAAATGGCTTCCAGGCCGCCCATTTTGGGCATATCCAGATCAAGCACGATCAAATCCGGGCGCTCGCTCTTGGCCAACGCCAGCGTGTCGACCCCGTTGTCCGCTTCAAGTATCCGGCTGGCGCTGGGTAATAGTGCGATCTGCGTCCTCAGGACCAGACGAAACGCCGGATGATCATCAACAATCAAGACAGTCGACATGTCGTCCCCCTTCAATGGATCGTGGGCTCGGCGGCCGGCGGGCGTCTGCCGTGCGCGAGGATGAAGGATTGCAGCGTCTGCAGATCCACGGGCTTGATCAACACGGCGTTCATGCTCGCCTGCGCCCCCGAAGCCAGGTCGAGCTCAAGTTCGCTCGCGGTATAGCCCAGCACCGGCGTCGCCGCATTCACCCCGCCGCCAGCCCTCAGGGCGGCCGTGAACGCAGCGCCGTCCATGACGGGCATGACGCAGTCGCAGATGACCAGATCGAACTCTAGCCGCTCCGCCAACGCCAGGCCGGCCGCGCCGTTCTGAGCGAAGTGCGCCGAGTGCTTCAACATCCGCAACTGATGCTTGAGCAACAGCCGGTTGGCTTCATGGTCGTCGATAACGAGTATGCGCAGGCCGCCTGCATCCGCTGCCGTTGGCGCCGTCGTTACGGTCGCATGTTCCGAAGGCGGCAGCGCCAGCGGCAACTGCACCGATATCCTGGCGCCCTGCCCAGCCGCGCTGGAAATCTCCAGGGACCCGCCCATCAATCGCGCGAGTTCACTACATATGGCCAGCCCCAAGCCGATACCGGCGCCCTGCTCCCTGAGTGCCGGCTCAAAGTGCGGCGCAGCCAACCTGGCTTGGACATCCGCGGCGATCCCGGGGCCGGTGTCCGTCACGCAAAACGTGATCCACTGGATCTCCTCCGTAGCCCGCCCGGCGCTCAACGCAACGTCGATGCGGCCATGCTCCGTAAAGCGAACCGCATTGGACAACAGCTTGTCCAGCAGTTGCTTGAGACGGATTGGATCTGAAAAATGGCGCTCCGCGAGCTCACCCCTTATGTCCAGCGACAGCTGCAGGCCCTTCGCCTCGGCGGCAGCCCGGAACGGCGCCAAGGTGTCGGCCGCCAGCGCGCGCAGGTCGACATTCTTGCGCCGCAGCTGGAAATGGCCGGTCTCCAGCTTGGATATGTCGATCAGGCCGCTGATCAGGGACAACAGCGATTGAGCCGACTGGCGCGACACCGCAAGCTTCTCGCGCGTATCGCCGGACAGGCCGCCACGCTCCAGCATCAGTTCGAGCATGCCGATGATCGCATTCAAGGGAGTGCGAATTTCATGGCTAATGAACGCAAGATACGTCGATTTCATCAAATTGGCCCTCTCCATGCCCAGCCGGGTTTCGGACACTTCCCGCAGCATGTCGGGGAATCCGCGAAAACGCGCGCTGCCCCCGATCAAGCCGATGACGGCCCCATCCGACCCGCGCAAGGGCGCGGCCCACGCGGCAACCCCGGACGCGGGATCATGCGTGAAGGAATGCTCGCGGACCAGCGCTTCGCCGCTGGCCAGCACCTGGCGATAGTCGCGGATGATCTCGTCCAGATTGGAAGGCGGCTCGCTTCCAGGAGCCGACGCGGACAAGGACGTCAGCGAGGCATGCAGGGGATGACTCCAGCCCTCGCGGCGGCAAGTGGCGACGTACTCTTCGAGCGAATCAGTGCTTGTCACCAGGTTGAGATCGAGATCCCGGATGAAAAGCGCGACGGGCAGCGTATCCGCCAAGCGTGCCAGTCCGGCCAGCTCGCCGCGCGGCGAACTGGAAGCGCGGATGCGCAGGGCGATCCAGACCAGTGCGGCGACCAGCGCCGCCGCCAACGCCATGTTCAGGAACACGGAAAATGTGAGTATGGCGCCAGGCTCGCGATGGACCACTATGCCCCTCCATCCCGCGCAAGCCCACTGGGGACGCCTGCCGCCGGCAGGCAGGCGGCCAGCGCCTGTTGCAACTCCCGCAGGCCGGCAGGCTTCACCAATACCTCGTCCATACCGGCCCGCAAGCCCGCCTCGCAATCCTCGGTGCGCGCGTCGGCCGCGTAGCCCAGCACGGGAACAGCGGCGCTTTCCCCTGCACCCGCACGCAACATCTGGATAAACCGGGCGCCATCCATGTCCGGAAGCGCGCCATCGCAAACAACCAGGTCGAACCGGCTCTCCCCGGCCAACGCCAGTCCCTGCGCGCCGTGCTCGGCCACCTGGACCTCATGGCCGAGGAATTCCAATTGGCTTTTCAGCAGCAGGCGATTGCCGGCCAGGCTTTCGACAACCAGCGTCCGCAGTCCGGTGGCGGGCCGCTGCGCCAATTCTGGCGCGGCCGCCCGCGCCACCTCTTCCAACTCACCGGAGCCGAGCGCCAACGGCACGCGGACATGGACATGGGTGCCCTCGCCGACAGCGCTGGAGATGCGGATGGTTCCGCCTATGCGGTGCACCATCTGCTGACAGTAGTGCAAACCCAGGCCGGCGCCATCGGGAGAGGCGCTGAGTCCCGCCTCATAGCGGGACTCCGACAGCTTCTGCTGTATGTACGGCTCGATGCCGCTGCCGGTATCGATGACGGACAGCGTGACCCATTGCTGGCCATTTTCCACCGGGGTGCCGTCCAGGTGTATCCGGACCCCGCCGCG
Source organism: Achromobacter sp. (assembly GCF_049647645.1). Classification (GTDB taxonomy): domain Bacteria; phylum Pseudomonadota; class Gammaproteobacteria; order Burkholderiales; family Burkholderiaceae_B; genus Achromobacter. Next base: position 44,080 of record NZ_JBARYB010000083.1, on the reverse strand, counting down.
CGCCGTGTAGCGTATGGCGTTCGACAGAAAATTGTTGAGCAACTGATTCACCCCTTGCGCATCCGTCAAATGGCTGGCGGCAACCTCCGGAGCCACCTCCAGCGTCAAGCTGATGCCTTTCTCGTAGGCGCTGGGCGCGAACAGCGCAACCACGTCCGCGGCGACCCTGCGCAGGGAAATAGGCGCGTGCGTGCACAGGAGATCGCCTGTCTCCATGCTGCGGGTATCGACGATGGATGGAAGCAACTGAAGCAGCGACTGGGCAGAGGACCGCACGGTCGCCAGCATCTCTCTCGATTGGCGGGGCGTCGCGGGATCGAGCGAGGCCATCTCCAGCAACCCCGCCATGGCATTCAAGGGATTGCGCACATCGCGGCTGACCGCCGCGAGGAAACGGGTCTTCATGTCGTTGATGCGCTCTGCCCTGCGATGCGCGCTTGCCGAATCATCCAGCGACTGGCCATGACCCAGTAGATACATGCCCACGGACAACATGCCTATGACTTGATCGTCGGCGCCCCGCAGCGGAAAAACCCATGCCTGGTGTACCGCCTTGATGCCGACAGCCTCCACCTTGTGGCTGAAGTCATACGCTCTCGGCTCGCCGCTGGCCACCGCGGCCTGGAACTCGCTCACCATGGCGGCAAGGTTGGGCGGCATCGGGATCCGATCCTTCTCGTCACCGGACAGGAACGCCATGTCGAGGTACTCCGGCCTGGCCCATCCATTCCTGATGACGATGTCGGCAAAGCGCTGCAGGCCCGCGCTGGGACCGACCAGGCGCAGCGATTTTTCCCGCACGCCCATGTCCACGGGCGCCGCTGCAATCAAATTGGCGACTTGCTTCAGGCGCCGCATGGGATCGCGGTCTTTGACCGCTGTACGCCGCAATACCAGTCCGGCCGACAAAAGCGCAAGCAATAACGCGCCATTCAATGCCCAGGACCAGGTTGCGGCCGATGCGAACTGTTGCTGCAAGGATCCGGCAATGATCGGCGCGCCAAACGCAAATAGGATTAGGAGAATCGCGGCCGCCACAACCGTCATCCGGGTGCGGACACCGCCGCTGCGCTGCATAGCGCTCGCAAGAACTTCCGGCTTCATTCTGGAGGGTGTCGGTGGCTGAATTTAGTACGCGCTGCGCAGCGGCGATTTTATCGCAGAAGGCATGTTGCAAACCCATTGCACGCGGTCGCGGCCCAACAAAATCCACGAAACGTTGCTTTCAAATCACGGCCCAATGAAGCCCAAAAAATACCAATTAAATCGCTTCATTCCGACAATATTGGCAATTATTGGCAAGAATCGCCAACCATCTTTTTCATATGAAATTTCATACAACAAGAAGGGAGGATTCCTACATTTCACAAATCCTGGTTCTTTTAACTTTCGGTTGCCGACGAAATGCAGGACGCGGGATTCGAAGGAGCAGAAGAATTGATTATCTGGCTGCGCCTTTTTATCAACATTGGAATTGAATGTTGAGAACAACCGAATCACACGGAAGTTAATTCCTGAAACCCCCTGGACAGCATTTCAAAAGTCGGCCGCCATCTGTTTTCAATAATTCCCAGGCGGCGTTTTTGATTATTAATCGACTCAGGATATTTACTTCCATGAACAAGAACACCCTCGTCAAGTTTGCCCTGCTCGCCACGGCAGCCGCTATTTCCCAAACCGCCTTGGCCGAAGACGGGCGCATCAATTTCGTCGGCGAAATCGTCGATTCGCCCTGCGACGTCTCTCCCCAAGCAACCAACCTGACCGTCCCGCTTGGAAAAGTGTCAAGGACCACCCTCGACGGCGCCGTCGGCAAATACTCGACGCCCGCTCAATTCGAACTCCAGCTGGCCAACTGCAGCGCCACGGCCAAGGGCGCAAGCGTGACGTTCACCGGCACGGCAGACACCATCAACACGGACACGCTGGCCATCGGCATCGGCGAACTCGGTTACGCCACCGGCGTGGCCGTCGAACTGCGCGATGCCGCACAGAAAAAAATCAAGCTGGGAGCGGAGTCCCCCGAGTACACGCTGCGCGCCGGCACCAACAATCTGAAGTTCGGCGCCGTCTATGTCTCGACCGCCAACGCGGTCACCGTCGGCCCCGCCAATGCCACCGCGCAGTTCACGGTGAACTACAAGTAAGCCACTTTTTGCCGGACCGCCGGCCCCTCTAGAAAGGGGCTGGCCGCCAGCATCCATCGCAGCACGCGGTTCCTCGGGAACTGGATGGCTTGCGAGCAAAACATCGAGACCCTCATGCTGAAAGACATCGCGCAACGGTTCGTCCTCAAGGCGCGGCCCTTCATGATTTTCGCCCTGGCAGCCACGCTGGCCCACGCCAATGCGGCAGCCGGCGTGCTGGTTGGCGGCACTCGCGTCATTTTCAACGAGAAGGACCGCGAGTCCTCCATTCCCGTCAAGAACACAGGCCTGTCCCCTTACGTCGTGCAAGCCTGGATCGATGCCGGCGAAGGAAGTGCCAAGGCGCCGTTCGTGGCCAGCCCGCCGCTGTCGCGGCTGGATCCGGGCCAGGAAAACATGCTGCGCATCCTGCGCCTGGCCGGCAATCTGCCCCTCGACCGCGAATCGGTGTTCTGGCTCAACGTCAAGGAAATCCCCGAAAAGAGCCAGGACGAAAACGTGCTGCAGATCGCGGTGCGCACCCGCATCAAACTGTTCTATCGGCCCTCGGGCCTGGCAGGAAAACCTGGCGAACAGCGTCAGCAACTGCAATGGGCTGTCGCCTCAGGCGGCAGGGGTGCAGTACTGAAGATCGCCAATCCGTCGGCCTATCACGTCACCTTCGCCACGCTGACCATCAACGGCGGTCAGCAAGAGATCAACGGCGGAATGGTGTCGCCTGGCGGTGTGCTCGAGTACCCCTTGTCCGGGCTGTCCTCGCCCCGGGACGTGGACGTCGTGTTCACGACCATCAACGACTACGGCGCCGAGACCCCCGAGGAAAAAGTCCGCGTGCCCAGCGCGCAAGTCCCGGTCCACGTCAAGGCCGAGCCCGTCGCGCCTGCCGCAAGCCGTTAATGCCCGGAGCTCATGCAATGATTGGCGTATCGCAGGGTCGCATGCCCCCCACCGCGGCATTGGCATCGCTGTTGCTGGGTCTGGCCTCATTTTCAGGCCAGGCCGCCGAGCCGGCGGGTACCGTCTTCAATCAGGAATTCCTGGGCACGGGTGGAGATCAGCCGCAGGCAGACCTGTCCATCTTCAGTTTCGGCAATAGCGTGCTGCCGGGCGAGTACCTGGCCGATGTGTTCGTCAACGATCAGTCCATGGGCAGGAGCAGAATCCTCATCGAGGCCCAGGAAGGCCAGAAGCAGCCCTCGGTCTGCCTGACCCGTAGCCAATTGGAGACCTGGGGCGTCAACATGGCCGCGCTGCCCGAATCCGCTGGCGCGGATGACGCCTGCGTGGACCTGCCCGCCCTGGTGCAAGACGCAGCCGTGAGCTTCGATGGCGGCAAGCAACGGCTGCATCTAAGCATTCCGCAAGCCGCGCTCAAGCGCTCGGCGCGGGATTCGGTCGATCCGTCACGCTGGGACAGGGGCATCACCTCGGGTCTGCTGGATTATCAGTTCAACCTGTCGCGCCAGGGCGGAGGAAACGCTTCCAGCCGCGGCGCCGAATCGCCCTACACGGCCTATGCCGGATTGCGCGGCGGCTTGAACTTCGGCGACTGGCGCCTGCGCCACACCTCCAACTACAACCGCGGCGCCAACGGACGCGGAGAATGGCAGTCGCTGGAAACCAATCTGCAGCGCGACTTGCGCTCGATCAACGGCCAGCTGCTGCTCGGCGACGGCTATACGCCCGGCAATCTTTTCGACAGCGTGCAGTTCCGCGGCGTGCAAGTCTATTCGGACGAATCCATGCTGCCGGACAGCATGCACGGCTACGCGCCGACCATACGCGGCATCGCCCAGACCAACGCCCTCGTCACCGTCAGGCAGAACGGCTACATCGTGTACAACGCGTATGTCGCGCCCGGCGCCTTTGTGCTGGACGACCTGTACCCCTCCTCCTCCGGTGGCGATCTGGAAGTCACCATCACGGAATCGGATGGCCGCCAAAACCGCTACGTGCAGGCCTATGCCTCCGTACCCACGTTGTTGCGCGAAGGCACCTGGCGCTACAGCGCCACCGCCGGACGCTATCGCAACGCCTACGGTTCCAACGAACGCGCGCCCACCTTCCTTCAGGGAACGGCGGCGCGCGGCCTGGGCCATGAGTTCTCCCTGTATGGCGGCGTCACCGCGGCCAGCATCTATCAATCCGGCGTGGTGGGCGTGGGCAAAAACCTGCGCAGTTTCGGTGCGATCTCGCTGGACCTGGCGCATGCGCGCACCGCCACCGAGCGCTTGAAAACCCAGGGCCAATCCATACGCTTCCTGTATGCAAAATCCCTCCAAGACTCCGGAACCAACTTCAGCCTCGCCGGCTACCGCTATTCCACCAGCGGCTACCGGACCTTCCAGGAATCGACCCGCATCGACGACTTCGAGCGGGGCAGCAAGATGCCCAGCCGCCGTAACGAACTGCGGTTCGAAGTGAACCAGTCGCTGGGCTCGTGGGGTTCGATCTACGCGACGGCGAGCCAACGGTCGTACTGGCAGACGAATCAAAAGGAGCGGCTGATCCAGGTCACATACGCCGGTTCCTACAGACAGGTCAGCTACAACGTCATGGTCGACTCGAACACCGGCCTCAGCAGTTCGAAAAACCACCGGGTCATGCTGTCGCTATCGATTCCGCTGGGTTCCTGGCGCAGCAGCGCCAGCTATTCCCTGACCACCGGCAACAATGGCGGGACCAGTCACGCCGCCATGGTTTCCGGCGCCGCGCTCGAAGACAACCAGCTCACCTATAACCTGACGGCCGCCACTTCCAACCAGAACGGCGCCAACAGCAGCGGCAACGCCAGCTACCTTTCCAGGGTCGGCCGCTTCGATGTGGGCGCGTCGCAGGGACGGAACTACAACCAGATCAACGCGGGCCTGTCAGGCGGCATCGTCGTACATGCCGGCGGCGTAACTCTCGGCCAACCGCTGGGCGAAACCGTGGCGCTGGTGCGCGCGCCGTCAGCTGAAAATGTGCGCTTCGAATCGCATCCCGGCGTCAGCACCGATGCCAGCGGCTACGCCATCGTGCCGAACCTGAGCGCGTACCGTTCGACCCGTCTGGCCATGCTCACCGCGGACCTGGGCGACACCGTAGAAGTCAAGAACGCGGCGGTAAATCTGGTGCCTACCCGCGGCGCGGTGATACAGGCAGGGTTTGAGACCGTGGTGGGCTATCGCTTGATGATGACGCTGACCCGCAAGGACAACAGCGTGGTGCCGTTCGGCGCGCGCATCGACAACGAGGCGGGCGAGGAGATCGGCATCGTGGGGCCGGACGGCCAGGCCTTCGTGACGGGGGCACAGCAGTCCGGAACCATACGCGTCACCTGGGGCCGCGGCGCCAAGGACAGCTGCGCAGTGTCCTACCGCCTGCCGGAAGAGGAACGCCCCGCGCCCATACGTGAAGTCAGCTACGTGTGCCAGTGACGCGCACATTGATGATCACAAGACAGATGAATGGACATGAAATGAAAGAACAGCAGATCACCAGAGACAATCGAGCAGGCGGCATGCTGGCGTTGGTCTGCCTGGCGTTGATTCTGGGCGCGTATACATCGCAGAGCCAGGCCGCGTGCACTCTGGGAGAAGGCATCGCCGCGAACGTAATCAACATTTCTCTGGGCAATATCGTCGTGCCGCCGGACAAGGGACAGAGCAAGATATCGCCTATTGCCGACAAGAGATACCCCATCAGCCACAAAGGCAACGGGCTGCTCGTGTGCAAGGAGGGCGGGGGAAGAGCGCTGGCGGTCATGCACAAAGGCACGGTGGTGGACAGTACCAGCATCTACCGCACCAACATTCCCGGCATCGGTATCCGTATCGGGCTGCGACCAGGCGATCACGTCGGAACTTTCTATTTTCCGGAAGAATGGAGCCTCAACGGTCCAGGCGTGGAGACCTCGATCGGCAACAAGGGCTGGATTCACGTCCAACTCTTCAAGATCGGTCCCGATACCGGCAATGGCGCCCTCGAAGCAGGACTGTACGCCTCCCTATACTCGCAGGACGCGCCAGGAGACGCCTTGAAAGTGATGATCTCCGGCAGGACCACGGCCATCATCACCCCTTCCTGCACCGCCGCCCCCACGCCTGCCGTGCAACTCGGCAAGGTCTGGAAAAACCTGTTCAGCTCGGTCGGCAGCACGGCGGCCGAGCAGAGTTTCAGCATCAAGCTGAACTGCCGCGAAGCCAAGCCGGAGCTGAACGCCGTTTACCTGCGCATGGACGCCAAGCCTGACGCCTCGGGCGCGCCGGGCGTGATCGCCTTGAGCCCCGAGGCCAATGCCGCAACCGGCGTCGGCATCCAGATCCTGGACAAGGACCGCCAGCCAGTCACGTACGGCCAAAGCGCCTTGGTCGGCACATCCAAGGACGGCGTCTACAACGTGCCGTTCCACGCCCGCTACTACCAGACCTCGAACCAGGTGACCGCGGGCGTGGCGAACGGCACGGCCACCTTCACGCTGGAATACAAATGATCTCCTCAGCTTCCACGAACCAAAGGCCAACGATCATGAGAAAGACCGCGTTCAATCACACCGTCCACGTCTGCGTCGAAGCCATAGAGCCGGCCGCCGTGCTGGTGCAGGGGCTGGGCGACCGCGCCCAGATGGTGTGCCTGACTCAGTCGATCGCCAGATTGCAGGAGCAACTTGCCGAACCCGGCCTGCACTATGTCGTGATGCACGGCAGCGCGGACTGGCTGGCCTCGATCATGTACGCGCGGCGCGGTCCCTACGTGGCCGGGCTGGTGTTGATGATCACGGCCAATGACTCCTCCAATACCAGGGCCGAACTGATATGCGCCGGCGCCGACGCCTGCCTGTCCTCGGACGCGGGCATCGACGAATTGCTGGCGGCGCTTAGCAGCCTGGAACGCCTGTCATCAGCGTTGCGTACTCGCCTGCAGCGCGAAACCCCCCTCGCATCGGAATCCATGGCACGGCAGCGGCGCGCCCTGGCGGGAACGGTCGCGACCGTCCGTGTCACGCCGGTCCGCGAATGGGCGCTGATCGAGGGGGAGAAGAAGCTGCGCGCACCAGACAGCGCCGGCCTGATTGCGTTGAGCAACAAGGAATACGCGTTGCTGTCATGCCTGAGGGGCCATGACTTCCAATATTGCAGCATTGCAGACCTGCACCGCGAGGTCTGGCCGGATGCCGCGGGCCGCCCCGTGCATCTGCAGCGCGCCATCGTCTCCAGCGTGGTCGGCCGCCTGCGTCGCCGGGCACGGATGGCGGGCATAGAACTGCCGCTGCGCACGAGCTATGGGCAGGGCTATACCTTCGTGCATCCACTCAACAACGCCAACTAGCCCGTGGCCGCCCGTAAACTTTGAACGGACATGAGATGAAAAAGCGCCAAGCCATCAGCGCAAAGCGCTCACGCAGCGTGCCGGCATTGGCATGCCTGCTTCTGACGCTGTGCGGGTATGCGCCGCAAAGCCGCGCGGAATGCGTGCTGGGAGAAGGGCTAGACAAGAACGTGATCCTTCTCAACTTCGGTCCGGTAGTCGTACCGCCGAATACGCCGGTCAGCCGCACAACCCCGATCGCGGAAAAGAAATTCCCCATCAGCCACAAGGGAATAGTGATCATCGACTGCAGGAAGGACCAGGCCGAAGGCACATGGAACGGCTCTGTCCACATGGGAACGCAGCTGGACTCAGGCCAGATCTTCCGGACGAACATCCCGGGCATCGGCCTTCGAATCGGCTTCCGGATCTGGGACTCGACCGGAACCCACTACTTCCCAATCAGGCATCACGTCGACAAGGGTAGCTGGATGACAAGTACCAGCGCCCACTGGGTAATACACGCCCAGCTCTTCAAGATCGCGGCGACCACCGGCAACGGATCCCTCGCAGAAGGGCTATACGCGACGATGTACTCTTCCCACGCGCCGCAGAAAGCCCTGAAAGTCTCAATCAGCGGGCGCTCCATCTCCATCATCACCCCTTCCTGCATCGCCGCCCCCACGCCCCCCGTTCAACTGGGCAAGGTCTGGAAAAACCTGTTCAGCGCGGTAGGCAGCACCGCCGCCGAGCAACGCTTCGACATCAAGCTGAACTGCCGCGAAGCCAAGCCTGAACCGAACGCCGTATATCTGCGCATGGACGCGAAGCCCGACGCTTCCGGCATGCCCGGCGTACTCGCCTTGAGCCCTGACGCCAATGCCGCGACCGGCGTCGGCATCCAGATCCTGGACAAGGACCGCCAGCCGGTCGCCTACGGCCAAAGCGCCTTGGTGGGCGCATCCAAGGATGGCGTCTATACCGTGCCGTTCCACGCCCGCTATTACCAGACAGCAAGCCAGGTGACCGCGGGCGTGGCGAACGGCACGGCCACCTTCACGCTTGAGTACAAGTGAGCCCCTTGGGGTCGACGAGTCACGGGCCCTGAGCGACGATGGCGTCCAGTTTTGCTGTCAGACATTTAATACTTGTCCGACGCGAAAATCGTTTTTGTCCTACTAAATTTCTCGGCGCTACTCCATAAGATATCCGTACTCGTTGGCATGTACTAACGCGTGCATGCGGTTTACGGGCGTCACAGACCGGGGTGCCGACGCAATGCGTCACCCGGTCCTACAAGAAATCCCGACAGATCGCTCCGTCCTGGGCGCGGGCATGGCCAGGGGTCATGCCCGCGCCCAGGACGGACTTCGATCGCCCCGGGAAATATCTAGCTTCCGAGGAATTGAAAATCATGAAACGCAGCATCGTCGCCTCTCTCCTGGCATCCGGAACCCTGATCTCCGCGCTGGCCCCGATTCCCGCCCACGCTTTCGATGGCGTCATCAACTTCATGGGCGTAATCGTCGCGCCTGGTTGCGACATCAACGGCAATACGCCCGGATTGGGTAACACGCAGACGGTTCAGCTGGGCACGCCCACGCCCACGGAAGTCGACAGCGGCGGCGCCGTCGATGCCGAGTTCCAGCTGAATCTGGCAGGCGGCGCAGGCTGTTCCGACGGCAGAAAGGTCCGCATCATGTTCGACCCGACCAACGCTACGCCTTCGGGCAACCTGGCGCTGCTGGACGGAGACCGCGCGCCCAATGTGGAAATCCAGATCCGCAATAATTCGGCTGGCAACAGCGAGACGATCCCCATCGGTGGCTCGGAAACCGCGCCGCAAGTCGCGACGATCAGCGCCACGGGCACTGCGGAACTCAAGTACGCCGCCAAGTACGTCCCGGTCGGCGGCAAGGCGGGCGCTGGTTCGGGCGCTTCGAGCATCAAGTACCTGCTGTCCTACAACTAAGCGCGGGCCGCCCATGGCGTCGGTAGCCCGCATCCTCCCATCCCTGGCGGCCGCTTGCGCCATGACCCTGTGCACTTGGGGCACGCCGGCCCGCGCCGGACTCGTGCTGCAGAGTACCCGGTTGGTCATTTCTCCAGACGCGCGAGAAGTGACGCTAACCGTGCGCAACACGGGCAGCGGTCCCGTGCTGGCGCAGAGCTGGCTGGACGACGGCAACCTCGACGCCTCGCCCACGGACATGCGTGTGCCGTTCGTCCTGGCGCCTGCCGTTGTGCGCGTGGACCCGAACAGCGGCGCGGTCCTGCGGCTTTCGTACACGCTAGAGCCGCTACCCGGCGACCGTGAAAGCCTGTTCTATCTGAACGTGCTGGAGACGCCGCCGCGCAATCCGAACGACACCAATGTGCTCACCTTCCAGTTCCGGTCGCGCATCAAGGTGTTCTTCAGGCCTGCCTCGCTACGCCCGCACGTGCAAGCGGCGCCTGACCTCCTGACCTGGAAATTGCGGGGACGGGCGTTGGAGGTCAGCAACCCGACTCCCTATTACGTGTCTTTCGCCAACGTTGACCTGGTCATTGACGGCAAGCGCACCGCGCTTTCCAGCGGCATGGTCGCGCCGTTTGAAAAGACGCGCTTCGTCATTCCGCCCACGGTCAGGCCCGCGGGCAATACCTCTATCCACTACGAAGTCATCACCGATTACGGCGGCTCGAGCAAGATCGAAAAAGTCCTTACCGAATAATGGCCCGGCGCGGCTCGCGCCTGTGCATCAAAGAACTGACGCGTCCCGATGGAATACTTCACCGCAAGGGCTTATCCCCGCTTGCCAGCCCCCGTTCGTCCCTCGAAAAGGCGTGCAGCGGCATCCCGGCTCGCGCCCGGTCTCTCTAGCGCCCTGTTGGCCGCGGCGGCCTGTGCCGCGCCCGTCCAGGCCAAGCAAGCGTTTTTCGATCCTCAGATGATGTTCCATGGGATCGGCGGCGCCGCCATCGACACGAGCCGTTTCGAGCGCGGCAACCTCATGGAGCCCGGCTTGCACCGGTTGGACGTGTACGTCAACGGGCGATGGCGCGGCGTGGAAGCACTGCAGTTCCGTCAGCAGGCGGGCAGCGAAGTCGCCACTCCTTGCTACGACGCCGATTTGCTGCGGCGGCTAGGCCTGGACATGGAGAAGGCCGCGCGCGGCGACGGCATGCTCGCGCTATCGGAGGAAGCAAGCTGCGCCGACCTGGCGCGCTACGTACCCGGCGCGCAGGTCAAGCTGGAGGTGGCCGAGCAGAAGCTTTACCTCACCGTGCCCAAATACTATCTGCGCCTGTCCGCGCCGGGCGCCTATGTCGATCCGTCGAACTGGGACAGCGGCGTGACGGCGGCGCGGCTGAACTACAACAGCAACCTCTTCACCTCGGAAAGCCGGGGCACGCGGACCACGCGCGGCTACGCCGGCCTGAACGCCGGCATCAACATGGGTGCGTTCCGCCTGCGCCATTACGGCAGCGCCACCTGGTCGCCGGGACAAGGCGCCAGCTATCAGCGCGGCTATACCTACCTGAAGACCGACATGCCGGCATGGCAGTCGCAGCTGCTGCTGGGCGAAAGCTCCACCGAGGGCGACCTGTTCGACTCCGTGTCGTTCCGCGGCGTGCAACTTGCCAGCGACGAGCGCATGCTGCCCAGCGCGCTACGCTCCTATACCCCTACCGTGCGCGGCACCGCCAACAGCAATGCGCAGGTATCGGTGTACCAGCGCGGCTATCTCGTGTACGAAACCACGGTGGCGCCAGGCCCCTTCGCCATCGAGGACTTGCAGGCGGCGGGCTATGGCGGCGACCTGGACGTGCACATCGTCGAGGCGGACGGCAGCTCACGCAGCTTCGTCGTACCCTTTGCCACGACGGTCCAGTTGCTGCGGCCCGGCACCAGCCGCTACAGCTTGACCGCTGGACGCGCGATCGACCTGGGCATGGGCAGCAGCTCGCAGTACCTGCTTCAAGGGACGTTCAAGCGCGGACTAGGTGACATGTACACGGGTTATGGCGGCCTTGCGTTCACCCGGAACTATGGCTCTGCGCTGGCGGGCGCCGCGGTGAACACCGCGATAGGCGCGTTCGCTGCCGACATCACGCTGTCGCGCGCCAAGCTGCCGGACGAAGGCACGCGGACAGGCACCAGCTACCGCTTGTCGTATAGCAAGAACCTGCCCGATAGCGGCACCAGTTTTTCGCTATTGGCCTATCGCTATTCCACCAGCGGCTTCGTCGGCCTGCGCGAGAGCATCGCGCTGCAAGGCGCGCCGCAGCGCTACCGCTGGTTCGGCGACGTGGGCCGCACGCGCGGCCGGCTCGATGCCAACATCAACCAACAGCTGGGCGCCAACGGCGGCAACGTCTATCTGTCGGGCTCGGCCATCCAGTACTGGCAGGGCCACGGCAACACCATCAACTTCGCCTTGGGCTACAGCAACCGCTGGCGCGACATATTCTATTCCTTCGGTGTGCAGCGCACGCAGAACCTCTCTACCCGGGACTCCTACCGCGGCGGCGGGCGCGACAGCTCCACACTGGTCACCGTCAATCTCTCCATTCCACTGGGCCGGTTCGAGCGCGGCGCGCCCACGCTCAACAGTTACTACAGCGCCGATTCCCGCGCCGGGGCCAACTTCACCACCTCGGTCGCGGGCACGCTGGGCGAATCCAGCCGCGGCTCCTACTCGTTGTCGACGTCCCACGCCAGCCGCGAAAACGCCAATTCCACCAGCGCCAACCTCGGCTACCGGCTGCCTCAAGCCTGGGTAGGCGCAGGCCTCTCGCAGGGATCCGGCTTCCGCCAGGCATCGCTGAACGCTTCCGGCGGCGTGCTGGTCCACGCGGGCGGCGTAACTCTCTCGCAGACGCTGGGTGAGACGGTAGCGCTGGTGCGCGCCGATCATGCCGAGGGCGCGCAGATCGGATACGGCGGCGACATCCTGGACGGCCGCGGCTATGGCGTCGTTGCCAGCCTGAGCCCCTACCAGTTGAATACCATCGACATCGATCCCCGCGGCATTCCCGACGACGTGGAGTTGCAGGCCAGCTCCCGCAACGTGGCGCCCAGCGCCGGCGCGGTCGTGCTGCTGTCCTATCCCACCCGCGTGGCGCGGCCGGTACTGATCAACTCCCGCCAGACCGACGGCGCCACCCTACCGTTTGGCGCCGAAGTGATCGACGCCGGCAGCGGCAAGTCCGTGGGCGCGGTGGGCCAGGGCAGCCGCATCGTGATGCGGGTGGAGACCGACCAGGGCCGCATCACCGTGCGATGGGGACCCGGATCGCAGCAGCGCTGCGGCATCGACTACGTCCTGCCTGAACGCGCAGGGCAGCGCAAGCAGGGCTATGACTCGCTCTCCGCCGTCTGCGCGCCGCTGCCTTCCGATGAGGCTCGGCCCGCGACGCCCGGCCCGCAGGCGCAGCGATGAAACGCCGGCACTCTTGCGCAACCGCACTGCGCAATCTCGCGCCGCGCCTCGCCGCCGTCCTCCTGCTCAGCAGCATGGCGGCGTCGGCGCAGGCCGGCCTGACCGTTACCGGCACGCGCTTCATTTACCCGGCGCACGCCAAGTCGTTGACGATACGTACCGGCAATTCAGGAGAGGCGCCCATCCTGGTGCAGACCTGGCTGGACCAGGAAACGGCGCAGGCGCGCACCGACCCGAGCGAGCTTGCCGCCCCCTTCGTGCTGACGCCGCCCGTCTACCGGCTGGACGCAGGCGAACGCAAGACGCTGGAACTGCGCTACACGGGCGAACCCCTGCCGAGCGACCGCGAGTCGGTGTTCTGGATCAATTTCCTCGAGATCCCCTCTCAGCCGCCGGCCCGGCCCAACCAGCTCCAACTGTCGTTCCGGTTGAGGATGAAAGTGCTGTTCCGCCCCGCCGGGCTGCCAGGCAGTCCGGGGAACGCAGCGGCACAAGTCGCCTGGAGATACCAGCGGACGGACGACGCCGCCGCGCCGTGGCGGCTTGAAGCGCGCAACCCCACCCCCTTTCATGTCTCGCTGGCGCGGATAAGCGTCCCCGCCGCCAACGGCCCGCTGCACATGGACGGCCTGACGCTGGCGCCCTACGCGACCTCCCGCTACGCGCTGCCCGCCGCGCACCAGCCCCTGGGCGGCGCGGCCAAGCTGCACTATGAAGCAGCCGGCGACGCCGGCGACCTGATCCGCGGCGAGGCGACACTCGCGGCCGCAGACTGACTCCGGCTCGCCCCGGACATCCAGGAGAGAAACAGATGCACAAGCGCAAACTCACAGACGCTCGCCCGCGGCGCACACCAAAATACGCGGCAAAGCCTATCCTGGCCTTGCTGGCCGTGGCCATGACGCTTCCTGGCGGGACCGCCCGCGGCGAATTGGTCACATCCCGCCCCGCCATCCACTGCAGCCTGTCCAACCTGGGCGGCGGCCCCTGGCGCGAAGTCATGCCGCTGACGAGCGCCTCGCGGATCGGCGACGTCCTGTTCGAACGCGGCGCCGGACTGTTCAACACCTTCCAGCTCGGCGCCACCGGGTCCGCCGGCATTCAGCACGAGCTGGCGGCAGCGGCGCAGTGGAGCGCCAACCAGGGCGTAGCCGCCGACGGAACCGCGCAGACCAATGTGTCCGGCATCGGGCTACAGGTCTCGGCCATAGGCGCGGACGGCGTCGAAAGACAGCTGCGGCCCAGCCCGTTCCCCGTGGTCATGGACAAGCGTCCGGTGTACTTCGATACGTCCGGGCCGGAAGCGCAGGAGAACACCACCGTCACCGAGTACATACAGCGCCTGGTGCTGACCGACTCCCCCGCCAATCTGCCCAGCGGGGAACTCCTGGTGACTGGCGTGGCCCCGAACATTACATTGACGCTCTACACCGTCGATTACCAGCAGGGAATGGTGAACTACGGGGACTACATCATGGACTTTCCCGCGTGGTCGCCAGCAATCCCCGGCGTTTGCGGCAACCAGCCCTTCGACTTCCAGGGTACCGGCGTCATCGGCTTGGGTGGAGGCACTGGCGTGGTCGTACCCAACAAATGCGAGGTCGGCGCCTACCGGACGATACCGGTGTCGCTGGGAGAGGCTGTAGTCGCCTCCCTGGACGAGGCCGTCCGCGGAGGAACGCAGGATCTCGGCGCCCACCAGGTTGGCCCCCACCAGCCCGCCTACGGCGTGGTCGAAGCCGTTGGCCTGCGTATTCCCATGGCTGGAAGAGTCCCTGATCAAGCCACTGTTAACGCCAACCAGGCCGCCCATGCCGCCCAGCTCGTCGCGCGGTATCGGTCCCAATACCGCGGCGTGCGAGACGCTACTTCTGATGGTGCCGGAGTTCGACGCGAAATTCTGGTTCTCGCCCGCCAAGCCGCCAATAGCAACCGTCCCGGCCCCTGCTACGACGAAGCCCCGAACGGTGCCTTGAATAATCTGGCCACCCGCATTGGTGCCCACCAGTCCGCCCACCACATTGCGGTAGAACCCGCTGCCCAAGACGAAGATCTGGTCAGCCGATACATTCTCGATCCTACCGAAGTTCCGCCCAACGAGCGCGCCTATCGAGACGGGCTGCAGGCTGCCGGACGGGGGGGTGACCTCTATCGCCTCCAGTTTGAGGTTGACGATTGAGCCGAGTAATTCGGCGAACAGGCCCGCATTGGGGCCGGAGGCCCTGACCTGGAGGCCGCTCAGCTTATTGCCCAGGCCATCGAGCCTGCCCGAGAAACGATTGCCGCCTTCGCCGATGGGCGGCAGGCTGCCTCCGGTCAGGTCGTTGCCCAACACATACTGTGCGGACGGCCTGCGGTCGATCTCCTGCAACTGGCCCACGTTCTGAATCACGGTGGAGAGCTGTCCGTTGTAGCGGTACGTGGGATTCGCGCCGGACAGCGTGATCACCCCGCTGTCGCCCAGAGCAAGGCCCCCCTCCGAAGCCAGATTCAACACCGCTCCGCCGCCGGTCATCGCGATGTTGTTGTTAACCATGATTTCTTGCGCGGCTTGCAGCGTTAGCTGAGCGCCCTGACCGGAAGCAGTCAAGCTGCCGTTGACCACGAGATTGCGGTCCGCAAGTAGAACGAGCTTACGACTGCTGCTCCAGGCAATCGGAGCATCGACCACAATGTCCCCCTGGGAGCTTTGCACATCGATGTTCGTGGTGTTCAGATTCTGCGACAGCGTTTCCGCGTACACCGTGGCGTCCGCATCAACGCCGTTGGCGCCTACTTTGATATTACTGGAACGTATCAACCACGTGCCGGCTCCGCCGTTGGTGTCCCGGGTGTCAACCTCGGTCCCCAACGACACATTGACCTGTTGCCCTTGCGTGGTCACCGAAGTGACGCCGCCCCCCGAAGTCGACCCGCTGGCATCCAGCTTGCCCGCAACCACCACGCCCCCGACGCTGCCTCCGAAGATGCCGCCGTCCAGCATGATCCGGCCATCCTGCCCCAGCAAATTCTTGGCTTCGATGATCCCCTGATTGTTGACCACTGTCTGCAAGGTGGAGCCAGCCCCCCGCGCGGTCATCAGCACCTGCCCGCCGTCGGCCTTCAAGAGTCCGCTATTTTCCGCCAGTGCGGCAAGCGCGGCGCCGTTCACCCGTAAATCCAGCAGCCCATTGCCGTCGAAGTTCATGGTGAAGTCATCGCCCGCCGCCAGCGCCACCCGCCCCAGCCGCGCGTGGATCTCGCCCTGGTTGTTGACCTGGGCCCCCAGCAGCGCGACGTAGCCCCGGTCGCGTGCCCTGATAACGCCGTTGTTCAACACGGAGGCATTGGACACTTCGTGAAAGCGGTAGTTGCCCGCATTGAAATCGGCATTGGAGATCTGCTTGGTCGACGCCACCAGGCCGCCTGCATTGACTTCGGCGCCCCGCCCGAAGACGATCCCGTTGGGGTTGACCAGGAAGACCTGGCCATTGGCGTCCAACTTCCCCTGGATCGAGCTGGGCGACAGGCTGTTTACCTTATTCAGCGCTATGGCGCTGGCGCCGGGCTGGTTGAAGGTGACGCGCTCACCGACCCCAATGTTGAAGCCTCTCCAGTCGACGATCAACTTCTGGGTTTGCTGGTTGATCGACACCTGCTTCTGGTCCGGCGACGTCACGATGAAGCCCGCGCCGTTGCCGGCCGCGATCGTCCCGCCCACGGGCGCCGCCTGCGCGGCCGACCAGCTGGCCAGGCCGATCAGCGCCAGCGCCGCGACACTGCCGAGCCGCCCACCTCCTCGTTTCCCGCGGCGGCGCGCCGTTTCGGGCGCCACGTTCCAGCGTTGTCTGTCCTCATTCCACACCAATGCATAGGTCCTGTTCATGATTACCTCGCAAAGAATGGCGGGCCGCGGCAACGGCAGGCCGCGCCCGTTGGAAAGTTAGCGCCTGCAACGCGCCGGCCAACGCCGCCGTCAAGGCCAGCATCGCCACCGGCAGCGTGGAATTCACCGTTGAGCTTTTGTGAGACCGCCAAGGCCCGGATAGGCCGCGCGAACTTCAATGGGCTCTCTGACTCTCTCGCTGTCAGGCTCGATGACGCCGTTGTTCAAACCCACCGGCGGCACCAAAGATGCCAGTCCGGATGTGTTGTTGGCACGCAGTACTCCATAATTCACGCCAACCAGGCCGCCGTAGAGCTGATCGAGGGAATCGTCGAACTTCACTTCACCGCTGGCCCTGGAGTAGGAGATTGCCCCCTGATTGAGGCCGACGATGCCGCCCAGCGTAGCCTGGTCGGAACCGCTCACCGCGCCCCCGGAGGACGATTGCAGGATTTCACCCGTTACGCCGTTTTCGCCCGCCACGCCGCCGACGCGGCTGTAGCTGCCCCCCTGAGCGTTGCCGTTCACCATGGCGGAAGTGATCAGCCCCTGGTTGAGGCCGGCCAACCCTCCCACCGCGCTGTTCGCGCCGCCAACCACGGCACCGCTGGCGTTTACCCTCGCCACCGTGCCCAAGTTGTAGCCAACCAGCCCGCCGACATAGCCATCGCCGCCCCCCGACACGCTGCCGCGCGCGACCGACGCTTCAATCGTGCCGCCGTTGTAGCCCGCCAGGCCGCCGACCCTGCCGCCGCTACGGTCGGAGCTGCCGAACACGCCGCCGCCCGCTTCGCCGGTATCGATGAATCCATTGTTGAGTCCGACCAGCCCGCCCACGTTGACACCGAGTAAATCCGACACCTCGCCGGTCGCCTTGACCTCCCGCAGCCGGCCGCTGCGGCTGTTCCTTCCCACCAGGCCCCCGGTGGCGTCGCCACCAGCAACGCTGACGTCGCCATAGGCAATCGCCCCGGAGATGTTCCCGCTGTTCAGGCCCACCAGGCCGCCGGTGTTGCCGCTGTAACCGCTCTGCACGTAACCGGCAGCAAATGAGCGCTCGATGTCGCCGCCCAGGTTGTTGCCCACCAAGCCGCCGACATTCTGGTCGACTTCGCTGGAGATCGTGGCTCCATGGCTGGACGAATCCGCGATCAAACCGTGATTCACGCCGACCAGGCCGCCCATGCCGCCCTGGTCATCGGACAGCGCCGGTCCCGAGACTGCATTTCGCGCGACGCTGCGGGTAATGCGGCCACGGCCCTGCGCGGAGTTCAGGTTCTCGCCCACCAATCCGCCCAACGCCACGGTCCGGATACCTGCGGACACGGAGCCTTCGACGGTGGCGCGATCGATTCTGCCGCCGGCATTGGTGCCCACCAGTCCGCCCAGCACGTTGCCGTGGATCGAACTGCCCGTGATCGAAGTCTCCTGGCCCGTGGACACGTTGAGGATCTCGCCCGTGTTCCAGCCCACCAACGCGCCTATCGACAAGGGCAAGCCACTACCGTACGGCTCGGTGATCTCTATCTCTCCCAGGCGGAGATTGCGGATGGTGCCTGACGATGCGGCGAACAGGCCCAGATTGGGACCCGTGCCGCCGATCCGCACGCCGCCCAGCTTGTTGCCCAAGCCATCGAGGACGCCCGAGAACGCGCCATCAGTCTGCCCGATTGGCTGCAATATCGTAGTTCCGTTCAGGTCATCGCCCAACACGTACAGTCCGCCCAGGTTGTTATCGATGTCCTGCAACTCGTCTAAATACCGGATCACGGTATAGCGCTGCCCGTTGGAGCTGAACGAGGCGTCCGCGCCGGAGAGCTTGACCGCCGCAGTGTCACCCAGCACATAGCCCTGCGGTGCTTCGAGCGATAACCTCCCGTTGTCGCCGCTAATGGTGATCTTGCCGTTGACCGCAATCTGGTCGGCGGCCGACAGGGCAATCCCGGCGTTCAGCCCGGAGGCGGTCAAGTTGCCGTTGAGCCTGACCTGGCGGCCGGCCTCCATGGCGATCACGCTGTTCTGGCCAGAAGCGGTCAAGCTGCTGTTGACCACGACATCGCGCGCCGCCGCCAGGCTGAGCCCGTGGCCGCTGCTCCACGCAATCGGAACGTCGAGCGTGAGATCTCCGACGCTGCTGCGCAAATCAATGTTCGCCGTACCCAGGTTATGGGCGACCGTGTCCGCATACACCGTAACGTCAGGTACGGCGGCGGAAGCGCCCACTTTGGTTTCGGCGCTGGTAATGCGCCAGGCGCCGGCCTTGCCATGCTCCGCACGGGCGTCAACCTCGGTCCCCAACCGTACCTTGACCTGCCGTCCACGCATATCCACCGTGCCGCCGCCGCCCTGCGCAGCCGCCGCGCTGACGTTCAGCCTGCCCGCGGCCACCACGCCCCCGGCGTCACCGCCGTCCAACGTGATCTTGCCTGCCTGCCCCTGCAAGGCCTGGGCTTCGATGACGCCCTGGTTGTTGACCACCGTCTGCAAGGTCGCGCCGGCCGCCTGCCCGGTCATCAGCACCTGGCCGCCATCGGCCCTCAGCAATCCGCTGTTCTCCGTCAGCGCGGCAAGCGCGGCGCCGTTCACCTGCAAATCCAGCAGCCCATTGCCGTCGAAGTTCACGATGAAATCATCGCCCGCCGCCAGCGCCACTCGCCCCAGCCGCGCCTGGATCACGCCCTGGTTGCTGACCTTGGCGCCCAACAGCGCGACGTAGCCCCGGTCGCGCGCGGTAATGGCGCCCTGGTTCAACACGGAGGCATTGGAAGACCCGACGAAACGATAGTTGCCTGCATTGAAATCGGCGTCGGAGATCTGCTTGGTCGAGGCCACCAGACCGCCCACATTGACCTCGGCGCCACGGCCGAAGACGACGCCGTTGGGATTGACCAGGAAGACCTGGCCATTGGCCTCCAGCCGCCCTTGGATCGAGCTGGGCGACAGACCGTTCACCTTGTTCAGCGCAATGGCGCTGGCGCCAGGCTGGTTGAACGTGACGCTTTCACCGGCGCCAATGTCGAAGCGGTTCCAGTCGATGACCAGTTTCTGGGTTTGCTGGTTGATCGACACCTGCTTTTGATCCGGCGAGATCTGGATCGTGCCGGTACCGTTGCCGGCCGCGATCGTCCCGCCCGACGGCGCGGCCTGGGCGGCCGACAGGCCCGCCAGGCCGATCAGCACGAATGCCGCAGCGCTGCCGCGCCGGCCGCCGCCTCGTTTGCCACCGCGGCGCGCCGTTTCGGGCGCCACGTTCCAGCGTTGTCCGGCCTCATTCCACACCAATGCATAGGTCCTGTTCATCACTGCCTCGCAAGAATGGCGGAACCGCCGGAATGGCAGAACGCGCCGGTTGGGAAAAATTTCGTCCGCGCCGCGCCGGCCTCAGAAGTACCGCGACGCCTGGAGCCAGAACCGCGGCTCCTGGTCCGACTCGGTCGCCGCCAGTTGCTGCCCCATGGGCCAGGCGACACTCAGGTTCACCTGATGGCTGGAGCCGTACTGCGTAATGCCGAACCCCGCTGCGCCCAAATCGATGCCGTTGCCCCCCGGCGTCCAGCGGCGCTTGTTGATGCGCACGCCGCCCCGGTCGACGAAGGCGCTCAATTGCAAGCCGGGCGCCAGCAGATAGCGCAGTTCGGCGCTGGCCTGCCAGCCCTCGTCGCCGCTGGCGGCGCCTTGGGGATAGGCACGCACGCCATAAGGTCCGCCCAGGCTGAACTTCTCCGAGCTATCGAGATTCTTCGAAGCCAGTTGCGCCTCCAGCCGCGCGTACAGTTGGAAGCGGCCGCCCAAGTTCTGCAGCCGACTGGCCGATAGATTGGTCCTGGCGAACAGGCCTCCAGCACGCACGGTCTGGCGGTCGTCGAACTCGGCCTGCGCCTCGCCAAATCGCAAACGGCCGCGGCTGTGCGACAGTTCGAACGCGCTGCGTCCGCCCCCCAGCCAGCCGTCCTCCCGGTTGCCGCTCAGCGCCGCAGTCCACAATCCAACGCGCTTGCGGCTGCTCTCGCCGAATAGGTCCATCCTGTCGACCAGACGCTTGTGTTCGTACTGCAATTGCAGGCGCAGACTGGCATAACGGCCGCGCACCAAGGGCTGCGTGACGAACGCCGTTTGGGTATCGGCCCGGCCATTCGCCTCCAGTACCTCGAAACGTTTTCCAAGTTCGTAGTTCATGCGGGACGAGCCCACGCCCACGCGCGTGCCCCAACGACCCAACGGCAACTGGTACGCGGCGCTGTAATAGCGCAGGTCCCGATCGCTGCTCAACAGCCGCAGATTGAATTGGTCGCCCAGGCCCAGGGGACTGTTGACGCCGATGCTGCCGCTCAGCCGGTACTCGCCGGTGTAGTAGCCGCCGAAATTGTCGGCGTCGATGCTGCCGAAGACGAGCGGTCCTGGTTCTGCGTCCACGAGCAGGCTGGTGGTGCCGGTCTCGGCGCCAGGCCGCAGCGTGCCTTTGACCACGACGCCCGGCAGGTCGCTCAGCGACAGCAGCGTGCGCTCCAATTCGCCTGCCTCGACGGCCTCGCCTGGACGCAAGGCGGCGAGCGGCTGCTCCAGCACCGCATCGCGCACCCGCGAGCGGTTTTGCAGGGAGATCTCGCCATAGCTCCCCTCAAGCACTGCGATGCGGACGATGCCCGCGTCGATCTCCTGCGGCGGCAGGTAGGCCCGGGCCAGCACGTAGCCTTGCTCGTGGTAGTACGCGGTGATACGGTCGGCGGCGGCGCGCAGGTCGGCGAGGGTCAACGCCGTATCCAGGAGGTCGGCCAGCAGCGCCAGCAACGCAGCCTCGTCGACGACGCGATTGCCTGCCACACGGAATTGCCTGACGACGACGGACGGCCCGCTCTCGCCCTCGGTAGAGACCGGAGCAGGCTTCTGCTGCGTGGGCAGCTCTACCTCGGGAGCGGTCGTCGTGGCGGGCGTCGGCGGCAAGACCGACTCAAGATCGCGTATGGCGCGTCCCGCATCCGGGATCTGTGCCCAAGAGGCGCCTGCCGCGCCGGCGTACAGGGTTACGGCCAAGCTGCCGCGTAGAGCGACCCAATACGTGAACCAGCGCTTTCGCCCGCCACGAACGTACACCTGCGCCAGATTTCCCGATCGTCCGCCCTGCATTCCCCATCCCCTTGCCGACAACCAGCTGGGAAGGCCTTTTCCTTCCCGCCAGTCGCCGCTTACGTTGCCGGTAGAACACGTCTGATGTTGAACCCAGAATACGTAGCGGACAGGCGGGCGGCTTTAGGACGGGTCTGAAGTCGAGCTCGCATTTCTACGATTTCGCTGATGCCTGGAAATCAGGGCGCGGCAGTTTCGTTTTTTGCTCCTGTTCCGCGACGCGCCTGCCGCCGATGGCAGCGCGGCGTTTACCTGTGAATTTCCCTGAGATCGAGCAGGCCCAGATAAAAGGCCATGGCCGCGCGCGCATCCATGACCCTTCTCATGCGCCACCCGTCAGGCTCGATGATTCCGTAGTTCAAGCCCACGGGTGGCGCCAAGGATGCCAGCCCTGACGTGCCGTTGGCGCGCAGCAGCCCATAGTTCACTCCTGCCAGGCCGCCATAGCGTTGATTGAGGTTGTTGCCGAACTTCACCTCGCCGCTGGCGCTGGAATAGGAGATTTCACCCTGGTTGAGGCCTGCGATGCCGCCCAGGAAAGCCTGGCGTCCTCCGCTCACCACGCCTGTTGAGGACGACTGCTGGACTTCACCCGGTTCGCCGTTCTCGCCCGCCACGCCGCCAACGCGGCTGTAAGCGCCCCCCTGAGCGCTGCCGCTGGCCAGCGCGGAAATGATCAGCCCGTGATTGGTGCCAACCAGCCCGCCCACCGCGCTGCTCGCTCCCGCATTCACCGCGCCGCTGGCGCCAACCATCGCCAGCATGCCCGTGTTGTAGCCGACCAGTCCTCCGGCGTGTCCATTGCTGCCTCCCGAGACCTTGCCGCGCGCGACCGACGCTTCGATCGTGCCGCCGTTGTAGCCGGCCAGGCCGCCCACTCTGCCGCCCCGCCGGTTGGAGCTGGCCAGCACGTCGCCGCCCGCCTCGCCCGTATCGATGCGTCCATTGTTGACGCCGACCAGCCCGCCCACATCGATACCGGACAAGTCCGACACGCTGCCTGCCGCCTTGACTTCCCGCAGCAGGCCGCCGCGGCGGTTCCGCCCCGCCAGGCCGCCGGTCGCCGCGCCGCTCGAAGCGCTGACGTTGCCATGGGCGACCGACTCGGAGATGCTCCCGCTGTTGAGACCCGCCAAGCCGCCGGTGTTGCCGTTGCCACCGTTCTGCACGCGACCCGCCGCAACCGAGCGCTGGATGTCGCCGGCCAGATTGTTGCCCACCAGGCCGCCCACGTTGTGGCCGACGCCCCTGGCCAACGCGGTCCCATCGCTGGACGAATCCGCGATCAAGCCACGGTTCACGCCCACCAGGCCGCCCATGCCGCCCTGGTCATCGCGCTGCATCGATCCCGATACGGTATTGCGCGCGATGCTGCGGGTGATGCGGCCATGGCCCGATGCGGAGTTCAGGTTCTCGCCCACCAGCCCGCCGATCGCCACGGTGCGGGAACCTGCATCCACGGAGCCTCCGACGGTGGCGCGATCAATGCGGCCGCCCGCATTGGTGCCCACCAGGCCGCCCACCGCATTGAGATAGAACGAACTACCCTTCACATTGGTCCGGTCCGTCGATACGTTAGTGATCCTGCCCGAGTTCCGGCCCACCAGCGCGCCTATCGACAGGGGCGCCGCACTGCCCGACAGCGCGGCAACCTGCATTGACACCAGCTTGAGATCGCGGATGCTGCCGGACGAGGCGGCAAACAGGCCCACATTGGGACCGGCGCCGCTGACCCGGAAGCCGCTCAACGTGTTGCCCAGGCCCTCGAAGGCGCCCGAGAACGTGCCATGGGCGCCGCCGATGGGCTGGATCGCGTTTCGTCCGCTCAGGCTGTCGCCCAGCACGTACAGTCCATGCAGATTGCGGTTGATGTCCTGTAGCTGGGCCACGTTCTGGATCACGGTATAGCGCTGCCCATTGGAGCGAAAGGAGGCGCCCGCGCCGGACAGCGTGACCGCCGCGCCGTCGCCCAGCACATAGTCCTGCGACGCCTGCAGGGACAGGCCGCCATTGCCGCCGCTGATGACGGTGTTGCCGTTGAGCACGACCTGACGGCCGGCCGACATGGCGATCCCGCCGTTCTGGCCGGAAGCGCTCAAGCTGCCGTTGGCCACGAGATCGCCTGCCGCCGCGAGGCTGAGCGCATGGCCGCTGCTCCATGCGATCGGACCGTCAAGCGCGATATCCCCAATCGTGCTTTCCAAGGCGATGTTCGTCGCGTGCAGGTTGCGGGAAACGGTGTCCGCGTGCACCGTGGCGTCCGCCACGGCGGCGGAGCCACCCACTGTGATGTCGTCAGAGGCAATGCGCCAGGCGCCGGTTGCGCCATTCTCGGACCGGGCGTCAACCTCGGTCCCCAACCGTACCTTGACCAGCCGCCCGCGCATCTCCACCGTGCCGCCGTCGCCCTGCGCGGTCGGCGCGCTGACATTCAGCTTGCCCGCGGCCAGCACGACCCCGGCGTCGCCGCCGTCCAGCGTGATCTTGCCTGCCTGTCCCTGCAAGGCCTGGGCTTCGATGACGCCCTGGCTGTTGACCACTGTCTGCAAGGTCGCGCCGGCCGCCTTCGCGGTCATCAGCACCTGGCCGCCGTCGGCCCTCAGCATTCCGCTGTTCTCCGTCAACGCGGCAAGCGCGGCGCCGTTCACCCGCAGGTCCAGCAAACCATTGCCGTCGAAGTTCACGGTGAAATCATCGCCCGCCGCCAGCGCCGCTCTTCCCAGCCGCGCCTGGATCACGCCCTGGTTGCTGACCTTGGCGCCCAACAGCGCGACGTAGCCGCGGTCGCGCGCGGTAATGACGCCCTGGTTCAATACGGAGGCATGGGAAGATCCGACGAAACGATGTTTACCCGCATTGAAATCGGCGTCGGAGATCTGCTTGGTCGAGGCCACCAGGCCGCCCACATTGACCTCGGCGCCCCGGCCGAAGACGACGCCGTTGGGATTGACCAGGAACACCTGGCCGTTGGCGTCCATCCGTCCCAGGATCGCGCTGGGCGAAAGGCCGTTCACCCTGTTCAGCGCGATGGCGCTGGCGCCGGGCTGATTGAAGGTCACGCGCTCATCGACGCCGATGTTGAAGCTGTTCCAGTCGATGACCAGCTTCTGCGAGTGCTGGTTGATCGACATCTGCTTGCGGTCCTGCGTAGCGTGGATATCGCCGATGCCGTTGCCGGCTGCGATCGACCCACCCATTGGGGCGGCCTGCGCGGCGGACCAGCCGGCCAGGCCGATCAACGCCAGCGCGGCGACACCGCCGCGTCGGCCGCCTCCCTGCTTGCCACGGCGGCGCGCCGATTCGCGCGCTACGTTCCAGCATTGCCTGGCCTCGTTCCACACCAATGCATAGGTCTTGTTCATGACTGCCTCGCAAGAATGGCGAGGCCGCCGGAGTGGCTGACCACGCCGGTTGGGAAATTTGCGCTCGGGACCCGTCCCCATGAAGCGCCTGCCGCGCCCGCGTACCGTTGCGGTCAAGGCGCCGCTAAAAGCTGCCGGTAGCATAGGTAGCGGACTGGCAGACGGCTTTGGGAAAAATGCGAAATTCTGCTCATATTCATATGATTTAGCTGTAGGTCGGAATGCGCAGCCCGGCAGTTTCGTATTTATCCTATTCCTCGGCGCGGCCAGCGGCGGTAGTATGGGTATGCACGGCAATCGCGCAGGCGGTTCCCGGACTCTGCTTGAACGGGGAGAAGAACATGTCAAACGGCCGCATCCGCGTCATCATCGCCGACGATCATCCCATCGTGTCGCTGGGCGTGAGCCATGAACTCTCCCGGGATCCCGCCATCGAAGTGATCGGCTGCGTCCGCGACTCCACCGACCTGATCGCGCAACTGGAAGCGCAGGCTTGCGATGTGGTGGTTTCGGACTACGCCATGCCTGGCGGCAAGCATGGCGACGGCCTGGGACTCATCGGCCTGCTCCGGCGGCGCTTCCCGGCGCTACGGGTCGCCGTGCTCACGATGGTCGAACATCCCACGTTGCTGCGGGCGCTGCTGGCCGAGAAGGGCCTCTGCATCCTCAGCAAAGCCGACTCCACGCAACACATCGCCAACGCGATACACGCCATGAGCTGGGGCCGGACCTACTATTCGCCGACCATCAAGGACATGATCGTCCACGAATCGCTCTCCGCGGAACAGCCGCGGCTCACGCGCCGCGAAGCGGAAATCGTCCGCCTGTTCTGCGCCGGCGCCACCATCACAGAGATATCCAGGATATCGAGCCGCAGCGTACAGACCATCAGTTCGCAGAAGCGCAGCGCAATGCGGAAACTGGGTATTGAACGCGACGCCGACCTGATCCGGCATGGCAGCACCGCCATCCCGGAAGCGCACGCCGCCCCCGCTCCTTGTCTAGTGTCGACACGCTAGAACATCGCGACGCAGACTTGAGTCCGTTTGATTCCAATCAAATCGCCTAACGTTTCTGGCGGCACGCGCGGCCCCACGACGGCACGCTAGCGCCGATTCACTCTCCCGTTCCCGCACCTTGATCCGCTTACGCTACCGCATGAGTCCCTCGCGGCTCGACACCGTGACGCGCTTCCGACGCTATCAGCGCTGGCAGAGCCTGGGCGGCGGCGTGTTGATGACGGCTGCGGTGCTGCTGACCTTCGCGCTGGAAGCGAAGAGCACCGCCGAAAAAACCCTGGAACATGTGCGCCAATCCTTTGTGGCCGAGCATGCCGCGCTCATGAAGGAAATCCAAGCGCGCGAAGGGGCCTTCCGCATCGCCCTGGTCAGCGCGGAACTGATGTGGCGGGAAGCAGCGCCCGTCGACGCCGCGCAGATCCAGAAGTACCACAGCCAGGGAGAAGAGCTGCTGCTGGAATCCGATCAGAACGCGCGGTCGCTGTGGATACTGGGCTCTGGCAGCAGCCGGATCCCGAATGAAGCGATAGGCAAGTTCTTCAACCTGGCGGAGCAGATCCGCCGCATTCCCTCGCGCAGCCCCGCCATCCACGACAGCTCGCCGGCTTCATTCTTCTTCGGTATCAATGGCAGCATCGTTGGCCTCGCTCCCGCCCCCGAGGAGGCGGTCCGCCGCAGGATCCTGGCGGACCGCGACCGATACCTGGTACTGCTGACGGGCGAGGCCAGCCAGCGCATGCTGATTGCGACCGACGCAGGCACGGAAATCTGGCGCCCGCTGCGCTGGATTCCTCCCTCCTCCAGTCCGATCACCGGCAGGCAGGTGATCCGCATCGGCGGCACCATCCTGGATAAAGGCGTGCCCGTCGCCGTGCTGGTGACGGAGTACGCGCCGCTGCAGCCCGGCGCGCTGCACGCCGCAAACCGCCAGGCCGGCGATTTCGCGATCATGTCCGCCAGCGGCCAAGTCATCGCCGCCCCCCCTGCCCCGGAGTCGAGCGCCGCGCCAGGCACGGCGCGCCTCCCGGAGCCCGCTGCGCCCCCTGCCGGCAGACGCCAGGAACGAACGCACGCGGGACAGTTCTCGATTTCGGAAGGTCTGGGCCAAACAGGCTGGGTACTCGCCTTCACGCTGGACTGGAGCACCATCGTCACCGCCATCGCCTCGCAGCTGACCACGGCCGCAACCATGACGGCGGCGACGCTGGCGCTTATCTGGGCCCTGTTCCTCTATTTCGAGCTGCGCGTGGTGCGGCCATTGATGGACCGGTCCAGGCTGGCGCTGGAAAGCGAGCACCTCAACCGCACGCTCATCGAAACCGCGCCCGTCGGCCTGGGCCTGATCGATGCCGCCAGCGGCAGCCCCCTGCTGCACAGCCCGGCCATGGAAAAAATGACTGCGCGCGTGGGCGCGGGGAAGTTCAACCTGTCGGTGGAGCTGGCCGACCGCTACAGGCGACGCGCTGGCGGCAAAAGCGACGCCGACGTGATCGAGGAAGACCTCTCTTTCGTGGCCCGCGACGGCAACCCGGTCACCTTGTCGGTCAGTATGACCGGCGCCCGCTACCGCGGATCGAACGTGGTCGTGGCCGCCTTCATCGACGTGACTGAAAAATACCTGCTGTCGCAGCGTCTGCGCGAGGCCAAGGCCGCCGCCGACCGCGGCAATGCCGCCAAATCGGCCTTCCTGGCCGCGATGAGCCACGAGATCCGCACGCCGCTGCACGCCATCCTGGGGCATCTGGAGCTCTTTTCGCGATCGCGCCTGACACTGGCCCAGCGCAATCGGCTGGAGACCATACGGGCCTCGTCGGGCCTGCTGCTGGCCACCATCAGCGACGTGCTGGACTTCTCCAAGATCGAGGCCGGCGAACTCAGCCTGGAACAGACCGAGTTCGATCTGACTGAAATCGCGGCGCGCGCCTTGTCCATGTTCGCGCCCCAGGCCCAGGCCAAGGGACTGGCCCTGCTGGGTGAACTCGGTACGGAGCTGACGCAGCCCATCCAGGGAGACCCCACCCGGCTGGGCCAGGTGATCCACAACCTGCTGTCCAATGCGATCAAGTTCACGGACCAAGGCAAGGTGGTGCTGCGCTTGCGGCCCGACACCGCCACGGCCCGCATCACCATCGAGGTCGAGGACAGCGGCATCGGCATGACCGAGGAACAGACGCAGAGCATTTTCCGCGCCTTCAGCCAGGCCGACGCCACCATAGGCCGGCGCTACGGCGGCACCGGCCTGGGGTTGACCTTGTGCTGCCGGCTGGTGGACGCGATGGGCGGCGCCCTGTCGGTGCGCAGCGAGCCCGGACGCGGCAGCCTGTTCGCATTCTCCCTGCCGCTGGGCGCACGCACGGGCCCAACCGACAGGCCCTGGTTCTCTGGCGAACAGGTATTGCTGCTGGCGGCGCGCGACAGCTGCCGCCACCGCCTCGAAACAGAGTTGCGCGCCTGGGGCCTGCGAGTAGGCGCCTACAGCCGTCCGTCCGAGCTGAGCGAAGACATCCTGGAAGAAGCAACGGCTCTCATCATCTGGGGCGACAGGCAGGCCTGGCGACCGCACGACGAGGGTCGCTTGCTGGACCAGTCCTCATGGGTGATCGATTGCAGCATGCTGGGGCCCGTGACGCCGCAGGACACAGGACGCAAGCTCAGCGTGTCCATGTACGGGATGCAAGGCCTGGCCTCGGCGTTGCGGCATGCATTGCAGGACATGCCTCTGGCGGCGCCTGCCCCGGCTCCGACGCCGCTGCTGGAACACCCGGAGCGCACGCTGCGCGTGCTGGTGGCCGAGGACAACGCTGCCAACCGGGGCCTGTTCGCGGAGCAGTTCAAGCTGCTGGGTTGCGAGGTCGATCTGGCGGAGAGCGGCGCCCAGGCTTGCGCGCTGCTGGAATCGCAGCGCTATGACGTGCTGGTGAGCGATCTGGCAATGCCCGGCATGGACGGCTATGCGCTGGCGCGCCGCGCCGCCGCCGCTTGGCCGGACATGCCCGTCATTGCCGCCACCGCCTGCGTGACTGAACGTGAGCGGCAGCGCTGCGCCGAAGCGGGCATCGCACGGGTGCTGACCAAGCCCTTGCCGCTGGCCGAACTCGAACTCGCCTTGCGGGACGTATGCGGACAAGCCGCGCCCAGCTTGCGGCAGCCCGCGGCGGACCCCAGCGGCCCTCAAGCCTTGACGGGCGGGCGCGCCTTTCCGCCCGCGCTGCTGCGCACTTTCGAGCAATCCTGCGTGCAGTCCCTGGACATCATCAAGCGAGCCGCCATGGACGAGGATAGCGACAGCCTGCGCGGCGAACTGCACGCCTTGCGCGGCATGCTGGCCATCTTCCGCCTGCCTGCGCTGGCCGCGCAATGCGCCCAGCTCGATGCGCACTTGAACCAGTTGGGGGTCCTCGGATCGGCGGAGGCGGTATCGGGCATCTGCGACGACGTGCTCGCGGCCGTGAGAAGCGCCGTCGGCAAGTCCGACGACCCGCTGACCGCAGAACAGGCGTAACCGCCCCGCGCGCGCGGCGCGCTCAGGCAATGCCGGACGCCGACAAGCAAGGCTCGGGATTTCCGGCCTTGACACTCCTTTTTCTCCACCAGTATATTTATGAATGACGTTCATAATAATGAACAACCCGAACTCTGACCCAAGCGGCCGAAGACCGCTGGGCAGACCAGCCACATGAGGCCTTATGAGTCCCACCGCATTCACCGAGGCAAGCCGCATCGTCAATCGCAGTCCCTTGAACCGATGGTTGGGCATGTCCGTACTGCGAGCCGATGACGACGGCATTACGCTCGGCATCCGCTGGCGCGAGGAACTCATTTCGAACCCGGACATCCGCTCCACACATGGCGGCATACTTGCGACGCTGATCGATGCCGCCGGCGACTATGCAGTCGCCCTCAAAGTGGGCGCTCCCGTCCCCACGATCGACATGCATGTGGACTTCCACCGCATGGCCAAGCCCGGCGACTTGCGCGCCGAAGGCCAGGTAATACACCTGGGCAGACGTTTCGCGACCGCGCATGCCCGCGTGCTGGACACGGAGGGCAATCTCATCGCCAGCGGCCGCGCGCTCTACCTCGTGCCGGCGCCCGGCGGCGAGACAGCCTCGGCTAGCCAGGGAGAGGCGTGATGGGTCCGCTCAAGGGAGTCAAGATCATCGAGTTCGCGGGCATAGGCCCCTGCCCGATGACCGCAATGCTGCTCGCGGACCTGGGCGCTACCGTGCTACGCATAGACCGGCCGGAACCCCCATCGCTGGGTATCGAGCGTCCGCTCAGGTTCAACTTGCTGTTGCGCAACCGCAAAGCCATCGCCCTGGACCTCAAGAGCGCCTCGGCACGGGACCTGGTGCTGCGTCTCGTCGAAAGCGCCGACGCCTTGCTCGAGGGCTTCCGGCCCGGTGTGATGGAACGCCTGGGACTGGGACCCGACTCCTGCCTGACACGCAATCCGCGTCTGGTCTACGGCCGGATGACGGGTTGGGGCCAGACCGGTCCGCTGGCCCAGGTGGCCGGCCATGACCTCAATTACATCGGTCTGACCGGCGTGTTGCACGCCATGGGCCGCGAAGGCCAGCCGCCGACCCCGCCCCTGAATCTGGTGGGAGACTTCGGCGGCGGCGCGCTGTACCTTGCCGTGGGCGTGCTCGCCGCCATCATCGAAGCGGTCCGGTCAGGACAGGGCCAGGTCGTCGATGCCGCCATCGTGGACGGCACCGCATCGCTCGCGACCTCCCTGTTCGGCCTGCATGCGGCCGGGCTTTGGAACGACAAGCGTGGCCATAACATGCTGGATTCTGGCGCTTATTTCTATGACGTGTACGAGTGCGCCGATGGCAAGTGGATTTCCGTTGCGCCGCTGGAACGCAAGTTCCACGACAAGCTGCTTGAACTCATGGGCCTGGACCGTGAATCACTCGGCCGCCAGGCCGACCGCGACGGATGGCCGCTGGCCAGGTCCATCTTTGCCGACGCCTTCAGGAAGAAGACGCAGGCGCAGTGGTGTGAACTGCTCGGCACGACGGACGTATGCGTCGCGCCGGTGCTATCGCTGGAGCAAGCCGCCGAGCACCCTCATATGCGGGAGCGGGAAGTCTTGATCGAAGTCGACGGCGTCATGCAGCCGGCGCCTGCCCCGCGCTTCTCGCGCACGCCCCCCGGAAAGCCGACGCCACCCGCGGCCGCCAGCGCCACCACGATGGAAGCGGCGCTGGCGGGATGGTTATCGCCCGCCGAACAGACACAATGGCACAGTCAGCTGGCGGGGGCCTCAGTTGCCGGGCATATGCCGTAAGGTTGCCGAAGCATCCGCGGCCACTTCCTGCAGCAACTGCCGCAACGCGGGCAGCGACTGCACGAAACGGTCGCTGGGCGCCGCAATCATCAGGGCGTAGCTGGCCGTGCCGTCAGCCTTGACGATCGGCGCCGCGATGCCGGACGCTCCTGCAACCGCTTCACCCATGCTCACCGCAATCCCCGAAGCACGTATTTCCTGCAGCTGCGACTCGAAAGCCTCCTTGTCCGGCAAAGGCTTGCCAGTCATGGACTTGAGTTTTGCGGTCTTGAGGTATTTCTTTTGCCAAGCCTGGTCCTGAAACGCGAACAGCAGCTTGCCCGCGGCCGACACGTGCAACGGCCGTTTCGTGCCGATCGGCACCGAGTACCGGACCGGTTGCTTGCTGTCGATGCCATCGATATAGGTAACCGTCTTCGCTTCCTTGTCGATCAGCGCCAAGAACACGCTTTCCTCGCAACGCGCCGCCAGTTCCTCAACATAGGGCCGCAGGATCTTGGTGACACCCGCGCTGGCCAGTACCTCGGCCGACAACTGGAAAATGGATGGCCCCAACTCGTAGCGCCCGGCCGCATGCATCAGGTACTTATGGGCGACCAAAGGCCGCAACAGCAACAGCAGGCTGCTCTTGGGCGCCTCGAGTTCGCTGCTCAGTTCCGCGAGCGTGGCGCCACCTGCGCCGCGCGCCAGCACCTCGAAGATGCCGAGAATCCGCAGCAGGGAGCGTGGCTCGGAAGTAGCGGGACTCGTTTCGGATCGGGTTTTCATGAATGGGTCGGATCTGCCTGGAGCACTGTATGTGCACTGCGTTCATATTCTCGAATGATACCTGTAAACAAGGCGCCGCTTGAAGCGGCGCAACGATGGAAAAGCAGCAAGAACAAGGAGATCTCAATGCAACCAGCACCCAAGGACGGCACGCCAGGCTACGACGCATTCCACGCGTATCAGATCCGGCGCGACGGCCCAATAACCTCTGGCCTCGCGCGCCTGACCCTGGCCGATCTATCGCCGGGGGATGTGGTCATACGCACGGCGTACGCCGGTGTCAATTACAAGGATGCGCTGGCGACGACAGAGCATGGCAATGTCGTCCGGAAGTTCCCCCGCGTCGCAGGCAGTGACGCCTCGGGATGGATCGCGGCATCCGGCGACCGCAGGTTCCGGGAAGGCGATGAAGTTGCCGTGCTTGGACGGGGCTTCGGCGTGGACCACGACGGTGGATTCTCGGAGTACTTGCGCGTACCAGCAGACTGGGTCATCAAGCTGCCCCGCGGGCTCGCTTTGCGCGACGCCGCCACGCTCGGGATCGCCGGCTATACGGCCGCCCTCGCCGTCCATCTGCTACAGGAGGCCCGCTGCCGGCCCGAAAGGGGCGAAATCCTCGTCAACGGAGCGACCGGCGCAGTCTCAGGCATGGCCATCGAAATGCTGTCGCGATTGCAGTATCGGGTCGCGGCGGTCAGCTCCAAGCCTGACCACGCCGCCTATCTGCAAGCCCTGGGGGCTCAGGTCGTTCTTGGCACCACCGATCTGGCCGACCAAGGCAGGCCGCTGGAACCGGCCCGCTGGGCTGCGGGGCTGGATGCGCTGGGAGGCAAGCCGCTGGACCTGATGCTCAGGTCCACCATGCCGCGGGGATGCGTGGCCAGTTTCGGCAATGTGGCCGGCAATGAACTGTCCACCAGCGTACTGCCCTTCATCCTGCGCGGCGTACGCCTCATCGGCGTCAACCTGACCTACTACCTGGATCTGGAAGCCGAGCTTTGGGACCGCCTCGCTGGCGACCTCCGACCGCAGCACACGCTGGAACAAGTGAAAACCATAACGCTCGATGAGCTTGCCCAACAACTTCAGCGCATGCTGGATGGTCGATCCTGGGGTCGGACCATCGTGGAATTTCCGGCCTGACATCCGGTAAACATCGGGGGCCGCAACGAACTATGCGTTGCGGCCCGCTGCAATTGGCCTGGCGTCAATCCAGCGTTACGCCCGCCTTCTTGATGACCTTGGCCAAGGCGTCAATCTCCTTGTTCAGGAACGCGCCATACTCCTGAGGCGTGGACGACGAGGCCTGTGCGCTCTGGTTGGCGAAATACGCCTGCACTTCCTTGTCCGCCAAGGCCTTTTCAATTGCGCCATTGAGTTTGACGACGATAGCCGGCGGCGTTGCCGCTGGCGCCATCACCCCGGACCATGCCGACATCTCCAGGCCTTTGGCCACCGTTGCATCCAGCGTGGGCACACCCGGCAGGGTATCCAGCGGCGCCTTCGTCGCAACCGCCAGCGCCTTCAGGCGTCCCGACTTGACTGCCGGAATGGCGCCCGCCGACGTCGCGAAGTAATAATCAACCATGCCGGCCATCAGGTCGACCAGCGCGGGCGCCTCGCCCTTGTAAGGGATATGCATGCCCTTGATGCCAACGGCATCCTCGAACGACAGCGCGGCCAGATGAGTCACGTTGCCGTTGCCCGCCGACGCGTAGTTGAGCTTGCCGGGATTCGCCTTGGCGTAGGCCACCAGTTCCTCCACGGTCTTGAATGGCGACTTTGCCGGCACCACCAGCACGATCGGCAGGCTGGCCGTGAGCGCGACTGGCACGAGGTCCTTGCTCACGTCGTAGGACAGCCGTTTACTGTAAAGCGCGGGACTCGACGCGATGGATGAGGTGTTGTACAGCAGGGTATAGCCGTCGCCCGCCGCCCGGCTGACTTCCTCGGCCGCAATGTTGCCGTTGGCGCCGGGCTTATTGTCGATCAACACGTTCGCACCCAGCGTGCCGGCCATGTGTTTCGCCAACGCACGCGCGATCGCGTCGGTGCCCCCGCCGGCGGAGAAACCCAGGACGACCTTGATGGGTTTGGAAGGATAATTTTCCTGGGCAATGGCGTCGGGCGCCGCCACGCCCGCCACGATCGCCAGAACGACCGAGCCCGTGACGCCGGCCAGCCATGCGTATCCGCGACGGCCGCCGGCGGCCGCCCTGCGGTATTGCTTGCAGTGAATCATGCTTGTCTCCTGTTCCTGCCTTTCGGCCACGGGCGCTGCGCGCCCTGTTTTGCTGGCGGAATCTAGCCCGCCATGGTCAATCCACCCGACACCGAGACAACCTGGCCGGTGATGAATGCTGCGTCGTCCGACGCCATGAAACACACCATGCCAACCACATCGCCGGGCTGGCCCAGCCGGCCGAACGGGATGGCTTTCTCCAGCGCGGTGCGCAGCTTGATGCCGCTTTCGCCTTCACCGGCGAAATCGCGGAAGAGCGGAGTGTCGGTCGGACCGGGGCAGACCACATTGACGTTGATCTGCTTGCGAGCGACCTCGCGCGCCATGGTCTTGGTGAACGCAATGATCCCGCCTTTGCAGGCCGAATACACCGATTCTCCGGAAGAACCGACGCGGCCTGCATCGGACGCGATGTTGACGACGCGTCCCTTGCCGCGGGCGACCATGCCCTTGAGCACCGCGTGATGCAGGTTGATGGGACCTTTCAGATTGATGTTGATGATCTTGTCCCACAGTTCCGGATCCGTATCGAGGAACCGCGCGGCATGGTCCCAGCCCGCATTGTTGACCAGCACATCGACCGGGCCCTGCTCGCCCTCGACTCGAGCGACTGCGGCGACGATCCCAGCGTAGTCGGTGATGTCCACGCGATACGCGGATGCCTGGCCGCCCTGCTCCCGGATGCGCGCGGCGACCTGCCCCGCCCCTTCGGCGTTCAGGTCGAATATGACGACCTTGGCGCCTTCCTCGGCAAAACGTTCGCACAGCGCGGCGCCGATGCCGCCGCTACCGCCCGTGACGATTACAACCTTTTCTTTCAGGCCTTTCATGGCTTGTCTCCTGGCTAGTTTTGGTTACGGCACTTGATCATGCGCAGAGGGGTGTACGTCATCACGACCGTGCCGTCCTGCTTGACCACTCTGTTGAAGGTACGCACTAGGCCTCGCCCAGGGCGGCTATTTGACAGACGCGCTTCTATCACCTCGCACTCGACGTGGATGGTGTCGCCGACGAAAGCCGGACCTTTGATATCCAGTTCCATGTTCAGAAAGGCGTAGCCCGTCTTCTGCATGGTCGATTGAGTCAACAACCCTTCCGAGATGCCATACACGAACGATCCAGGCGCGAAGCGGCCCTTGATGTCGGATTCGTTCTTGACGAATTCCATGTCGGTGAACAGCACCTCGGTCATATGTATGCAGTTGATGAAGGCGCATACGTCCGCGTCCTGGATAGTGCGCCCCAGCGTCTTGAACTTGCGTCCGATCGGCAGGTCTTCGAAGTACATGCCCAGGCCTACGGTTTCGATTTCTTCGTGGTTCATCGCGGTCTCCTTGTGTGTGTGTTTTTACTTGCGGGCCGGACGGCCCAAAAGACTGTTCGAAATGATGTTGCGTTGGATCTGGTTGGTTCCCTCGATGATCTGCAGCACCTTGGCATCCCTGAAATAGCGGTTGATCGGATACTCGGACGAGATTCCCGCCGCACCGAACAGCTGCACGGCATCGGTCGCGACCTTCATGGCCGTGTCGCTGGCAAAGCACTTCGCCATCGCCGCCACCGGGGCCAGGGCCGCCGCCGGCGCGCCGCCATCCACCAGCGAGGCAGCGCGGTAAACCAATTGGCGCGCGGCTTCGGTCTGCATCGCCATATCGGCCAGCATCCAGCGCACGCCTTGGAATTCACTGACTTGTTGGCCGAACGCCGTCCGGTTGGTAACGAATTCGATTGCATGGTCCAGTGCGCCCTGGGCCAGGCCGACGCCGCGCGCCCCGATCAGCGGACGGCTGGCGTTGAACGCCTCCATTACCGCCCTGAATCCACCGCCCAGCATGTTCGTGTCAGGCACAAACACGTTGTCGAGAAACAGGGGGCAGGACGGCACGCCGCGCGCGCCCATCTTTTCTTCCTTGCGCCCGACTTGCAGGCCAGGCATATCTTTCTCGACGATGAACAGGCTGATTCCGTCTTTGCCATCTTCGCGGTACTTTGCCGCCACCAGGATGAAGTCCGCGATATCCGAATTGGTGCACCAGATCTTGGCGCCATTCAGCAGGAAGCCGCCGTCGACTTTCTCGGCGCGGGTCTTGATGCCGCTGACGTCCGAGCCGCTCTGGGCCTCGGTAGTGGAGAAGGCGCCGCGCAAGTCGCCGCTGGCCAGGCCGGGCAACAGCCGCGTCTTCTGCTCCTCGGTGCCGCCGTGCAGGATCGCGCCGAACGGTACCCATTGGACCAGCAACAGGTACGCCGTGTTGTAGCAAACGCGGCCAAACTCTTCGATTGCCAGACATGCCGACAACATGCTGCCCGCCCCGCCATACTGCTCAGGGAAAGGCAGAGTAAAAAGGCCCAGTTCCTTGAGCAAGGCGTACATGTCATGGGGATACTCGGCCGTGCTGTCGATCTCGTTGGCTCGCGGCGCAACCTTTTCTCGCGCCACGCGCCTGATGAGATCCTGTATCTGCAGCTGGTCGTCGTTCAAAGCGTATTGGCTGTTGTGCATGGGGTGTTCCTGATCTCTATGATTCGTGTTGTTTGCAGCGCCTCGATGTCGGCGTCGGACTTGTTGAGCAGCGAGGCCAGCACCTCGGCGGTGTGTTGTCCGCGCAATGGAGGGGGATAGCGGTACTCCACTGGCGTGCCGGACAAACGGATCGGATTGGCGACCATGCCCACCGTCGTGCCCCCCGGGTGAGGCATGTCCACGCGCAGGCCGCGATGTATTACCTGCGGATGCTCGAATACCTGTGCATAGTTGTTGATGGAACCGTTCGGGACTTCAGAGTTGGCGAGCAGGCCCAGCCAATGCCTGGACGGCCGCGTCCTGAACACTTCTTCCAAGGCGCCCACCAAGGCGGCGCGGTTGACGTTGCGGCCGGGCATGTCCCCGAAGCGCGGATCGCTGAGCATTTCAGGCATGCCGATCAGTTCGCACAATCTGCGAAACTGGCCGTCATTGCCGCAGCCGATGATGATGTGCCCGTCTGCCGTGGGAAAGGTTTGGTAAGGCGCGAGGTTGGGATGCTCGTTGCCCCAGCGGCGCGGAATCGCCCCGCTGGCGAAATAGCTGGCGATCTGGTTGGCCCCGAAATTGACGACCGTATCCAGCAACGCCACGTCGATATGTTGACCTGCGTCGGTCGCGTGCCGGCTCTCGATGGCCGAAAGTATGCCTATGGTGGCGTTCAAACCGGTCAGCACGTCGGCGACGGCAATGGCCGATTTCATCGGACCGCCACCGGGCTTGTCGTCGCGCTCGCCGGTGATACTCATCAGCCCGCCTTCGCCCTGAAAAATGAAGTCGTAGCCTGGTAGGTGCGCGCACGGCCCGTCCTGCCCATAGCCTGTAATGGAGCAATAGACCAAGCGCGGATTCACTTCGCGCAAGTGGGCGTACGACAGACCGTACCGGGCCAGGTCCCCGACCTTGTAGTTTTCCACCAGCACGTCGCACTGGCGCGCGAGTTCACGCACCAGTTCCTGCCCCTGCGGGGTCGAGATGTCGATCGCGACGGAGCGCTTGTTGCGGTTGGCGGACGTGAAGTAGGCCGAATCGCCCACGCGCTCGCCGTCATCATTCTCGATCCAGGGCGGCCCCCAATGCCGGGTGTCGTCGCCCAGCACCGGCCGCTCCACCTTGATGACGTCAGCCCCCAGGTCGGCCAGCATCTGCGTGCACCAAGGCCCGGCCAGCACACGGGTCAAGTCCAGCACGCGCAAGTGAGAAAGAGATCCAGCCATATGCCTAGCCTCAGGTATGAAATCGTTCATATTTATGAATAGCGTTTATTATTTTATATTCCACCATGCTGATGGACAATGAAATTTTGGTTCTTTTTTGCCCATATACATCAATATCATGATACATATGGGCGTATTGCAGCGTTGAAACGGCAAGAACTGTGAATGATTTCCTTCAGCCCAGCCGACGGGCGCGTAGCATTAGTCCAGCTTGATGCCCGAGGTTTGCACCACGTTTTTCCAACGCTCGATTTCGGTTTGCAGGAAGCTCTGGAACTCCTGCGGCGAGGTCGCCTTGGGCACAGCCCCCTGCGCCGCCAATTGGGCGGTCACCTTCGGGTCGCTCAACGCTCTCACGTAGGCCTGGTTCAAGCGGGCTATGACTTCCGGCGGCGTTCCCGCAGGCGCCATCAAGGCTTGCCATGCGCCCATCTGGAAACCGGGCAGGATCGCCTCCGAGGCCGTGGGCACATCGGGCAGCAGGTGCGACCTGTCCTTGCCGGTCACAACCAGCGCCTTGACCCGTCCGTCCCGGACATAGGGATAGGCCGAATTGATGGGGTCCGCAAACAAGTCGAGACGCCCCGCAATGAAATCGGGGAATGCCCCCGCACCGCCCTTGTACGGAATGTGCGTAGCCTCGATTCCGGCCGCCTGCAGCAGCACGAACATGGCCAGATGCGTCAGGTTGCCGGTGCCTGACGAGCCGTAGTTCAGCTTGCCAGGGTGCTTCTGCGCATAGGCCTTCAGTTCCTGCACGTTCGCCACGCCCAGGGGATTGCTTGCCATGATCAGCAAAGGCTGGTCGATCAGCAGGGAAACCGGGGCCAGATTCTTGTCCAGCTTGTATGAGACTTTTTGGCCGAATGCCGCCGTGAAGCCCAGCGCGGATGTGCTGTGCAGGAGCGTGTAGCCGTCGGGCGCGGCCTGGGCCACGGCTTCGGCGCCGATATTGCCATTGGCGCCCGGACGATTCTCCACCACCACGGGCACGCCCAGCTCGCTGGACACCTGGGCGGCCAGCAGGCGTGCAACCTGGTCGGTGGCGCCACCCGGCGCGAACGGCACGATTACCCGGATGGGCTTGGCGGGAAAGGCCGGCTGGGCGCCGGCCGCACCGGCACCAAGGACCAGACTGCTGGCGAGTGCGGCCGCCAGTGTGCGCAACAGTTTCATGGATGTCTCCTCTGCATGCCGGCTCCCGGACGGGGCGTATCCCCGTCCGCTGCCATGCGGCTTTTCTTTCGTTCATTTATATGAACGATGTTCATAATTATATGTTTGCGATTGCGCCAAAGGCAAATTTTTCCTTTACAAGCGTTCCGCACTTGAATCATGATGTTGATATAAATTCAGAACCGGAGACGAGCATGACCGTTGTGACGGAATTTCGCGATCAGGTGGCCGTGATCGAGCTGAACCGCCCGCAGGCCCTCAATGCGCTGAACGAGCAGATGCTCGCCGACCTGCGCACAGCGATGGACGACGCGGAGGCTTCCGGCTGCCGCGCCATGGTGTTTACCGGCGCGGGCGACAAGGCGCTGTGCGCTGGCGCGGACATTGCGCAACTCCAGGCCCGCGCACCCGCTACGCATCGCGCGAACATCGGCCAGGCTCAGGCCCTCTTCAATCGCATCCAGCAATCAGCCCTGCCCAGCGTGGCAGTCATACATGGATTCGCGTTCGGCGGCGGCCTGGAACTGGCGCTCGCCTGCACCTTCCGCATCGCCACGGCCAAGGCCAGGATGGCATTGCCCGAGGTCAAGCTGGGCCTCATTCCCGGCTACGGCGGCACCCAACGCCTGCCGCGTCTGATAGGCGAGGCCCGTGCGGCGGAATTGGTTCTCTCCGGCCGGGCCATCGACGCCGAGGAGGCCCTGCTCATCGGCCTGGTCAACCGCATCGTGGACGGCGGCGACCCGGCGGACCTGGGACGCGCCTTCCTGGAGCCCATGATCAGACACAGCAAGGTCGCGACCTCCATGGCACGCGAAGCCATGCGCCGCGGCCTGGACGGCGCGCTGGCGCCTGGGCTGGCCATGGAAGCCGACATGTTCGCGCTTTGCGTGCAGTCGCACGACGCGGCCGAAGGCATGGCCGCCTTCCTGGCCAAGCGGCCTGCCGCGTTCACTGATAACTGAAACAGGTCCATTCCCCCCACCGCAGCCTTACGCAAATCCGGGTAAATCATGCACACCTACCCCAATCTGCTCGAACCCTATGACTTCGGCTTTCTCACCTTGCGCAACCGTATGGTCATGGGCGCCATGCACACCCGCATCGAGACCCTGGATCAGCCATTGGCGCGACAGGTGCAGTTCTTCCGCGAACGCGCGCGCGGCGAAGTCGGCCTGATCCTCACCGGGGGATACGCGCCGAACCTGGCGGGCCGAATGGAGGAAGACGCGCCTGTTCTGGAGCGCCCGGAACAGCTGGCGCCACATCTGGCCGTCACGCGCGCCGTGCACGAGGAAGGCGGCAGAATCGTATTGCAGATCCTGCATGCAGGACGCTATGCCAAGCACCCTTTGTGCGTCGGCCCCACGGAGCTGCGCGCCCCCATCAATCGCCATGCGCCTCGCGCGTTGACGCCGGAAGGCATTGCTCAGACGGTGCAGGCGATAGCCCATACCGCCCGACTCGCCCAGGAGGCGGGCTACGACGGCGTGGAAATCATGGGCTCCGAGGGCTATCTGCTCAACGAGTTCACGAGCCCATGCACCAATCTCCGCAGCGACGCCTATGGCGGCGGCTTCGAGAACCGCATCCGCTTTCCCATGGAGACCGTAGCGGCCGTGCGCGCCGCCGTCGGCGCACGCTTCCTGCTCGTCTACCGGATCTCGGCCATAGATCTGGTGCAAGACGGGCTTACAGGCGCCGAGACCGCGCAACTTGCGCAGCGCCTGCAGCAAGCCGGCGTCGACATGCTAAATACTGGCGTCGGTTGGCACGAATCGGCCATTCCCACAATTGCGGCGTCCGTCCCGCGAGCCGCCTGGGAATTCGCCGTCCACAACATCAAGCGCGCTGTTTCCATTCCCGTCATCGCCTCCAACCGCATCAGCACGCCCGAAGTCGGCGAGCGCCTGCTGGCTGGCGGCGCCGCCGACTTCGTGTCAATGGCAAGGCCTCTGCTTGCCGACCCCGAATTCGCCGCCAAGACGCGCAAGGGCCGCGCCGATCTCATCAATAGCTGTATCGCCTGCAACCAGGCTTGCTTGGACCATATCTTCACCGAGCGCGCGGCATCGTGTCTGGTCAATCCCCGCGCCGGGCGCGAACTGGACTACCCGACGGGCCGAGCCGCGACGCCGCGCCACATCGCCGTGGCAGGCGGCGGCGCCGCCGGCATGGCCTTCGCCGTCTACGCCGCCGAACGTGGCCACAAGGTTGCGCTGTACGAGGCGGGACCGGACCTGGGCGGCTTGCTGAACTTGGCCCGCCGGGTACCTGGAAAAAGCGAATTCAACGAAACGCTGCGGTACTTCCAGGTGAGGCTCGCAGAACTCGGCGTCACCGTCGCGCTGGGCCGCCGGGTCACCGCGACGCAATTGCAGGCGGGAGGCTACGACGCCGTCGTCGTAGCCACGGGCGTGACGCCGCGCCTACCCGACATAGACGGCATCGACCATCCGAAGGTCGTGCTCTACGATGAAGTCCTGTCGGGACGCCGCCGCGTCGGCGCTCGCGTGGCCCTCATCGGCGCCGGAGGGATTGCCTTCGATACCGCCGAATTCCTCGTAGGCGACACCGAGGAATCGGTGTCGCCCGAACAGTTCGGGCAGCACTGGGGTATCGACGCGTCCCTGCAAAACCCCGGCGGCGTGAAAGACATCTTGCCCCGCGCTCCGCGGCGCGTCATCCACATGCTGCAGCGCAGCCCGGAAAAGCCGGGCGCGCGCCTGGGCAAAAGCACCGGCTGGATCCTCAAGACCCGCCTGAAACGCGCCGGCGTTCAAATGATTTCCGGCGCCACCTATCACCGCATCGACGACACGGGCCTGACCTACTCCTGCCATGGCGCCATGGAAACGCTTCCGGTGGACGATGTCATCGTATGCGCGGGCCAGATTGCACAGGACGAACTGAGCCGGGCCCTGGCCGGCTCCGGCATGCGCGTGGAAACCATAGGAGGTGCGCGACTCGCGACTGAACTCGATGCCGCGCGCGCCATCGAAGAGGCGCTGCGGCTGGCCCATGCCTTCTGACCGAGATCTCGCTGTTCGCGGGAACCACTCCCGCCACGACTCCGCCGCCGGATATCGCCGCGGCTTCTTATCTCCTCATCACAGGAATCGCTGACCATGAACGACCGCTATGCCTCCTACACCCGGCTCAAGTTCGACCGGCCGCACCCCCGCGTACTGCGCATCACCCTGGCCTCGCCGCTCAAGATGGGCGCAATGGACGCAGCCATGCATCGCGAGGTTTCCCAGATCTGGCGGGACGTGGATGCCGACCCCACGGTCTCGGCCATTCTGCTGACCGGGGAAGGCCGGACCTTCTCGGCCGGCGGCGACCTCAATCACGAACGCCATGGCGCCGACGACTACGACACCCGCATGCAAACGATGAAGGAAGC
Organism: Achromobacter sp.; assembly: GCF_049647645.1. Classification (GTDB taxonomy): domain Bacteria; phylum Pseudomonadota; class Gammaproteobacteria; order Burkholderiales; family Burkholderiaceae_B; genus Achromobacter. The sequence continues at coordinate 1,219 of NZ_JBARYB010000083.1, read as the reverse complement.
TCGAGACATCGTCTACGGCATGATCAACTGCTCCAAGCCCATCGTCAGTGCAGCGCGCGGCTGGGCTGTCGGCGCAGGCCTCGCATGCGTGGTCCTCGCCGACATTTCCATCGCATCCAAGGACGCCCGCTTCTCCGATGGACACATGAAAATCGGCGTGGCCGCCGGCGACCACGCCACCATCATCTGGCCGCTGCTGTGCGGCATGGCCAAGGCAAAATATTATCTGCTCACCGCGGACAGCTTCACGGGCGAGGAAGCCGAGCGCATGAATCTCATCTCTCTTGCACTGGACGACTCGGAGGTCGAAGCCAAAGCCGTCGAGCTCGCGTCCCGGCTGGCCGATGGCGCGCCTGGCGCCATCCGCTGGACCAAGCACGCGCTGAACAACTGGCTGCGGCAAGCCGGTCCGATCTTCGATGCGTCGCTGGCGATGGAGTTCATCGGCATGGCCAGCCCGGAAGGCAAGGAGGGCATGGATGCCTTCCTGCAAAAGCGGCCGGCCCGATTCCCGGTCGAAACCCCCTTCTAGCAAGCGTGCTCCGCAAGGCCATGAGGTAATCTCGCATCCATTCATCTGTTGCAAGGGCGACAACATCGTGGCAAACAAATCAGGCGCCGAGATCCACAATCGGTTGTTCTTCCGTCTGTTCCAACTGGGCAACTCCCTGCAACGCCAAGCGAGCAACGAACTCGGCATCAGCACCGTGCAGTGGGCCGTGCTGGGCGCGCTGACTCGGCCCCAGGCGGCAGACGGCATGACCTTCGGCGAACTGGCCGACTATCTCGTGGTCAGCCGGCAAAGCCTGGACGGCGTGCTCAAACGCCTGGAACGCGAAGGCCATGTGCGCCGGGTTCCCGACAAGAATGACCGGCGCGCGCGCGTCGTCATTCTGCTGCCAGCCGGCCAGCGCTTCTGGGACGAGATCCAGCCCAACATCTACGAGTTTTACCGGCAAGCAATGAAGAGCTTTCAATTCGACGATAGCGTGACCTTCCTGCATTTCCTAAATCGGCTGCAGCACGACATCGCCGAGGTGGAACTCTGACGCCTGCCTATCGCATAGGAAACCCATGAAAATACTGGTACCCGTCAAGCGCGTCGTTGACTACAACGTCAAGGTGCGCGTCAAGTCTGATCAAACCGGCGTGGATATCGCCAATGTGAAGATGTCCATGAACCCCTTCGACGAGATTGCCGTCGAGGAAGCGACCCGCC
>NZ_JBARYB010000082.1:0-52610 GCF_049647645.1 Achromobacter sp. | reverse complement strand
CCAGCGGCTGAAGCTCGGCATCGGTCTGCACCAGCACGCCGCGGTCGGCGCCAATGGCCATGGCCGTGCGCAGCGTTTCCTGGCATTGCGCAACGCCGCAAGAAACCGCCACGACTTCAGCAACCGCCCCCTTCTCCTTCAGGCGGGTCGCTTCCTCGACGGCGATCTCGTCAAAGGGGTTCATGGACATCTTCACATTGGCGATATCCACGCCGGTTTGATCAGACTTGACGCGCACCTTGACGTTGTAGTCAACGACGCGCTTGACGGGTACCAGTATTTTCATCGGGCATACTCCCATGGCTTGAATCCTTCATCTCGATGCAGGCGCATCAACGAACCGCCTGCGCCGCGCGCAACCGCGCCACGGCGTCCTCGTCATAGCCGGCTGCCTGCAGGATCTCGTCCGTATGCTCGCCCAGCAGCGGCGCGCGGCGGCGCACCGCGCCCGGCGACTCGCTCAGCTTGACCGGAACCCCTACGATGCTTACCAGACGGTTCGCGCCAGGCTGCTCCACCTCCACCAGCATCTCCCGGCGCGCATAGTGCTCATCCTGGAAAATCTCCGCAGCGGTGTAAACCGGCCCGAATGGCACTCTGCCGCCCAGCGCCGCGCCGATCTCGTCCTTGGTGCGCACGGCGGTGTATGCCTCCACCGCATCGATGACCTGCTGCTGATTCCGCACGCGCGCCGCGTTGGTGGCGAACGCCGGATCCTTGGCCATGTCCGGGCGGCCGATGAGGCCGGCCAGCGTCTCCCAGAACGCATCCGTCGCGCAGGCAATCGACACATGGCCGTCCAGCGACCGGAACAAGCCGAACGGACACAGCAGGGGATGCCGATTCCCCTCCGCCTTGGGCGCCTGGCCCGTATAGGAGTATTGATAGACGATGCGCTCGCACATGGCCAGCACGGCGTCGGTCATGGCCACATCGACGAACTGCCCCCGGCCGGTCCGTTGCACATGGCGGACCGCCGCCAGCACGCCCACGCACAGCATGAGCGCTGGCACCGTGTCGCCCACGCCTGGCCCTACTTTTGTCGGCGTTTCGGCATTCGGCCCGGTGATGCCCATCATTCCGCCCATCGCTTGCGAAACCACGTCATAGGCCGGCCAATGCGCATAGGGACTCGCTCCGCTGCGCGGATCGCCGAAGCCGCGCACCGTGCCGTATATCAGCCGGGGATTGGTCTGCCGCAGCGTTTCATACGCGAGCCCCAGCCGCTCCATCACACCCGCGCGGAAGTTCTCGATGACGATGTCCGCGCCATCGATCAGCTGGCGCAGGATATCCCTGCCGGCTTCGCTCTTCAGATCGATGGCAATGGAACGCTTGTTGCGGTTGATGCTCTGAAAGTACCCGCCGTAGTCCCGGGTCGCATCCTCGGCCAGGAACGGGCCGGTCACCCGGGTTCCGTCGCCTCCCATGCTTTCCACCTTGATGACGTCGGCGCCATGGTCGGCCAATATCTGCGTGCAGAAAGGTCCCGCCAGCATCTGTGTGAGATCGATCACCCGCAATCCGGCGAGCGCGCCCGCCGCTCCCGTGGAGTCCTGGGGGAACGTCCGGCTCATGCCTGCACCTTGCCTAGCAGCGCATCGGAGATGATGCGCATCTGGATTTCGGAAGTGCCCTCGAAGATCTTGGTCAGGCGCGCATCGCGCCAATAGCGCTCGGCGGCGCAATGCGTGGTGTAGCCGGCGCCGCCGTGGACCTGCAGGCCTTCGCTGGTCACCCGTTCGCTCATTTCGCTGGCCAGCAGTTTGACCATGGACGCTTCGGTGTCCGTACGCACGCCGCGATCGATTTTCTCGCACACGGCGTAGAGCAAGGCGCGGGCGGCCTCGATCTGCGTCGCCATATCGGCGATCTTGAAGCGGATGGCTTGGAAGTCCGCTATCGGCCTGCCGAACTGCGCCCGCTGCCTGGCGTACTGGATCGAATCCTCCAGGCTGCCCTGCGCCAGGCCGATGGAACGCGCCGCTGTGTGCGCACGCGCGGTTTCCAGGCCGGCGCAGGCCAGATAGAACGCCTTGCCCTCATCCCCCACCATGGCCGAATGCGGCACGCGGCAGTTGTCGAATGCGAGCTCCCAGGTCGTCCAGCCGTGATACCCGATCTTGGGGATGACGCTGCCCTGGACGCCCTCCGGCAGTTCGCCGCGCGGCTTCTCGATCATGAACGCGGACAGCCCTTTGTGGCGCGCCTTCGGATCGACCACGGGGTCGCTGCGGCAGATCACCAGGATGAAGTCCGCATCGTCCGCGAACGTGCACCAGTACTTGCTGCCCGTGATCAGCCAGTCGTCGCCATCGCGCACGGCGCGGCAGGAGATGTTGGCCACATCCGAACCGGCGTTGGGCTCGGACAGGGAGAAAGCGCCGAGGAATTCGCCGCGCGCCATGCGTGGCAGGTACTCCGCCTTCTTTTGTGGCGTCAGGCCCTTGAGCGCGCCGATCAGCCCGTTGCCGCGCGCGATCAGGCTGCCCACGCTCATCCATCCGCGCGAAAGTTGCTCCGCCACCAGACAGTACTCGTAGGCGCCCAACCCCAGCCCGCCGTACTCCTCGGGAATCAGGATGCCGAAAAAACCCAGTTCGGCCATTTCATCGATCAGTTCACGAGGGATCTTCCCTTTCTCCGGGTCCAGCCGGTTGGCCACGGGAAGCACGCGTTCCATCGTGAATTGGCGCGCGGCCTCCTGGATCATGCGCCGCTCTTCGCTTTGTGCCTGCATTCTCGTCCCCGCTCAAAAATTGATTCCTTAAATGTACGTACATATTATTTGCCGAAAGCGAGGTGCGCAACCCCTTTCAAAAATAAAATTGCATAAAAATCCAGGATTTTCTAAATTTATTGGATTTGACATTGACGTTTTTGATATGCAATATGTACGAACATTAACCCTAAAAGCGGCCCTGCCGGTGCCGCGCAATCCGGACGGGAGACTGGGCAGATGGGACTGAGCAACGACCGCAGGGGCAATTTTTTCGAGGACTTCCGGCTGGGCATGAAGATCCGCCACGCGACGCCGCGCACCCTCACCGACGGCGATCGCAGCCTCTATATCGGGCTCACGGGCAGCCGCAGCGCGCTGTACACCGCCCACAGCAATGCCGAACTGCTGGGCTGCGGCAACTGGCCTCTCGAGGACCTGCTGGTGTTCAACACCGCCTTCGGCAAGACCGTGCCGGACATTTCATTGAACGCGGCGGCAAACCTGGGCTATGCGGAACTACGATTCATCGCGCCCATGTACCCGGGCGATACCCTGGCCGTCGAGTCCGAGATCATCGGCCTGAAGGAAAACTCCAGCCGCAAGACCGGCGTCGTCTATGTGCGCTCGACCGCGCGCAACCAGCGCCACCAGGAGATCCTGCAATGGGTGCGCTGGGTCATGGTGCACAAGAGGGACCCGCAGGCCGCCTGCCCCGAAACCCTGGTGCCCTCAATGCAGGCGGCCATCGGCGCCGCGCAGCTGGGGCAACACGGATACACGCCGCAAGCCCTGCGCATTACCGAGGTCACAGGCGCCGGGGAGCTCTGGGAAGACTACGACGAGGGCCAGCGGATCGACCACCCTGGCGCAATGACCATCAACGACAGCGACCACAGCATCGCCACTCGCCTCTACCAGAACACCGCTCGCGCGCACTTCGACGGCTACGCCATGAGCGCGCAAGGCGGCCAACGGCTGGTCTATGGCGGGCATGTCATGTCGCTATGCCGCGCCCTGTCCTATGACGGCCTGGAAAACGGCCTTTCCATCCTGGCCATCAACGGCGGCAGCCATGTAAACCCCACCTACGCGGGCGACACCATCGCCTGCGCCACGACGGTGCTGCAACGCATCGACCTGGGACAGGCGCACATGGGCGCCCTGCGCCTGCGCACCATCGGCATCAAGAACGCCGGCGCCGCAGCCATCGCCTTTCCCGACGCCGGCGCCGGCCGGCCCAGCCATCCGGCGCAAGTCGTGCTGGACATCGACTACACCATCGCCATGCCCAGGCGCCGGGCCTGACCGGCCCGGGCGAACCCGTCTTCAACCACATCCCCTACGAGCACCGACATGACTACTGCCATCCATCCCCGCGATGCGCTCTTCGCTGGCGAAAGCCCCTTCCCTGTGCTGCCCGTCTGCGAACATTTCGCCGGCAGCGAAAAGCTGATCGGCAAGGCCATGGACCTGCAGGCCGAGTATGGCTCGATCTTCGACATCACCTGCGATTGCGAGGACGGCGCCGCCGCCGGCCAGGAACGTGGCCATGCCGAAATGGTGGCGCGCATGATCAACTCGGCGCGCAACAAATTCGACCGGGCCGGCGCGCGCATCCACGATCCGTCCCATCCGGCCTGGCGCCAGGACGTGGACATCATCGTGAGCCAGGCAGGCGAACGCGTCGCCTACATCACCATCCCCAAGGCCACCAGCTGGCAGCAGGCTGCCGAGGTCATCGGCTATATCGGCGAGACCGCGCGCAAGGCCGGCCTGGAAAGACAGATCCCCGCCCACGTCCTGGTGGAGACTCACGGCGCCCTGCGCGATGCCTTTCCGATCGCCGCCCTGCCTACCGTCGAGGTGCTGGATTTCGGCCTGATGGATTTCGTCAGCGGCCACCATGGCGCCATCGCGGCCAGCGCCATGCGCAGCCCGGGTCAGTTCGAACACGCGCTGCTGGTGCGCGCCAAGGCCGACGTGGTGGCCGCGGCGCTGGCCCATGGCGTCGTTCCAGCCCATAACGTATGCCTGAATCTCAAGGATCCCATCACCATCGCCGACGACGCCGGCCGCGCCCGCCGGCAGTTCGGCTTCCTGCGCATGTGGAGCATCTATCCCGCGCAGATCCAACCCATTGTGCAGGCGATGCAGCCCGAATTCTCGGAAGTCGAGGATGCCGCCAACATTCTGCTGGCCGCCCAGGACAATGACTGGGGTCCGATCCAGTACGAAGGCGAGCTCCACGACCGCGCCACTTACCGCTACTTCTGGGAAGTCCTGCGCAAGGCCAGGATTACCGGCATGACGCTGCCGCCCGAGGCGCAACACCGCTTCTTCGCCGATTGATCCGCGCGGGCGGTCCGAAGTCCGCAGGAAGGCGGGGCCTTACAATGCTCCCGAAGCCCACGTTCCCCCTTCCAGGCACCTCATGACCGCCACCCGAAAGAACACCCCGACCGCATCCACTGGCGGCCAGCCTCGCTATGTGGAACTGGCCAATACGCTGTTGCGGGACATCCAGGAAGGCCGGCACGTGGTCGGCAGCCTGCTGCCCACGGAACACGAGCTGGCGGACCAGTATGGCGTCAGCCGGCATACGGTGCGCGCATCGCTGAAGAAGCTGGAAGACCTGGGCTATATCTCGCGCAAGAAGGCAGTGGGTACCCTGGTCGAAAGCGCGAACCCGGACACGGCCTTCGTGCAATCGTTCGGCACGCCCGAAGACCTGATACGCGTCGCGGCCACGGAAGTGCGTGCCATCGAAGACGTGCGCCACGTCACCCTGGACCGCAACAAGGCGCGGCGCCTGGAGGCGCCCGTGGGCAGTTCCTGGGTCCTGCTCAGCGGAACGCGCGAAGACGTGCGCCGGGCCGGCGCGCCTGTCGCACAGGCGGACATCTACATCGACGCCACGCTGGCCGGCCTGGTCGACACGATCCGGCTCCAGCCCCAGACCCTGGTCAGTTCGCTGATCGAGCGCGAGTACGCCGTCGTCATCGACGAAATCCGGCAGATGGTCACCGCCACCCTGATCGAAGCCCCGCTGGCCGAGCGCCTGCGGGTCCAGGCCGGCAGCGCCGGCCTGCGCCTCATCCGGCACTACAAGGACGCGACCGGAAGAATCCTCGAAATCACCGACACCACCTACCCGGCCGACCGCGTAACCGTGGCGTTCCAGCTCAAGCGCAGTCTCAAGCCCAACCTCAATCCGTAGGCTGCGGCCTGCTCAGGCCGCCCTCCAGCTTGCCCTCGAACCAAGCAGCAACAGCGCCATCAGCGGCAAGACGGCCAGCGCCCCATATGCCACGCCCAGGCTGGACTGTTCCGCCAGCAGGCCGAACGCTGGCGGACCTGTCACTACCCCGATGTACGTGAAGAACATCGTCCCGCCGGTCACCGACGCCACCTTGCCCGCAGGTGCCAGACGCGCCAATTCGCCGAGGAACACCCCGTTCCAGCCAATCGCCGTCGCGCCCAGCAGCGCCGCCAGCAGGCACAGTACCAGCATGGCGGGTTGTGCAGGCGTGAACGCCAACCCCAGGGCGCTGCCCGCCATCAACACGCCGATAAGCATCAGCACGCCACGCGGCGAACGCGTCCGATCGGCAACCCGCCCCCATGCCACGCGGCCCACCATGCCTGCGCCCTGGACCACGGCGTAGACCAGCACGGCGCGCGCGACGCTCAGTTGCAGATCCCGCAGCAGGAACACCATCAGATAGCCGCTGACCGAAAGCTGGCACGCGGAGAACAACAGCGAAATGCCCGCCATGGTGCGCAGCTGCGCGCGCTGCAATACGTCCATGACGGGCCTGTGCCACTGCCCCGCCCCGGTTGCGCGCGGTGCAGCCGGTTCATCCAATTGCGCGCGCAGCCAGTCCGAGGCCAGCGCCACTATGCAGGCCGTCCCCGCCAGGAAAAGCAAGGCCGTGCGCCACGACGACCATGCCGCCAGCGCCGGCAAAATGGCCCCGGCCAGCAGGCCTCCCAGCGGCACGCCGGTCTGTTTCAGCGAAAAAACCGTGTACATCCGCTCTTGCGCCGTCGTGCGCGCAAGAATGTGAGAACTGGCGGGTGTGATGATGCCGTAACCCAGGCCGCACAGCAGCGCCGCGGCGTGCTGCGCAAACGGCGCCTCGACCGTCAGCAACGCCAGGCCCACGGCTTGAAGCGCCAGGGCCGCCTGCGATACGCGCACCGCACCCAGCCCTCCAACCAGCATGCTGCTCAACGCACTGCTTATCATCGCCCCGCCATAGACCACGGCGAGGAACAGGCCCACCTCCGCCGTGCGCGCACCGGGAATCAACGGAGCCAGTACGGCGAACGCCAGCGCGCCGGCGGTGCTGACGGCCTGGATCGCCAGCGTGCAAGCCAGTATCGCCACCGGCCGCCGCCCGTCCCGCTGGACGCTGGCGTCATTCTGCCTTGGCATTGGCCGCCTTCACCGCCTCGCCCCAGCGCTCGACTTCGGCGCCGATGAAAGTGCTGAATTGCGCTGGTCCCATCACCTGTGGAATGGCGCCCAGTTCGGCCATGCGCTTAGTCCATTGCGGCGCCTGGGCGATGCGGATGATTTCGCCGGCCAGCCTGTCGACGACGGACTGCGGCAAATTCTTCGGTGCTACCACCCCTATCCAAGGGTCGCCGCGGAAACCAGCATACCCCGACTCAGCGATGGTCGGCACCGACTGCAACGTCGCCACGCGATGCTCGCTCGCCACTGCCAACGCCTTCAACTTCCCGCTGCGCACCAGCGGTTCGGCAATCGACGCCACTTCGAACATGACATCGACCTGCCCGCCCACCACGTCGGTCATGGCCGCCACGCCGCCTTTGTACGGGATATGGTTCAGCTTGATTCCAGCGCGCTGCTGGAACATTTCCATCACTAGATGGTTGGTGACGCCATTACCGCCTGATGCGTAGTTGATCGCGGTCGGATGCTTCTTGGCGTATTCGACCAGGTCGGCAAGGCTCTTGAAGCGGGACTCGGGGTGGACGACCAGCACCAGCGGAAAGAGCCCTATCATCGCCAGGGGCTGGAAGTCCGTCCTGCTGTCATAGCGCAGGCTCTTGTAGATCCAACCATTGACCGCCAGCGGACCGCTGGACGTGGCAAGCAGCGTATAGCCGTCGGGTCGCGATCGCGCCACTTCCTCGGCGGCCAGACCCGCTCCCACGCCGGGCTTGTTCTCGACAAAGAACGTCTGCCCCAGATCACCCGTCAGTTGCTGCGCCAGCATGCGCGCAATCACATCGGTAGTCTGCCCCGCGGGAAACCCCACCAATATCCGCACCGCCTTCTCCGGATACTCCGCGCACGCCGCACCCGCCCACAGCGCGCACGCCGATAGCAAAACGCGCGACGTCATTCTTGACCAGCCCATGTTGTCACCTCCGTGCCGATGCTGTAACGCACCTGGTATGTCCGCACATGCCCCCCTGACGGAAACACATCCGGTCGGGTCTAGATGAGACCCAAATAATTAGGTACGTACATAATACGCCAACACCAAGATTTGGAGATAGGGGATTACGATCACATAAGCGTTTGATATGTCATTGAATTGAAGTTCTATCCAGAGAATCTCCAGGAATAGTTTGTACGAACATATTAAGGAAACTTAACTTCGTCCGCCTGCCGACAGACTTAGGCCTCCAACATCCGCCATCCCGTGCCTGCGGGCCGAAGCAGGCTTGGCAGTGCCCGAGCTGTGCCCCGAGGTGGGCATCAGGTCGGCAACGTTCTACAAGTGGCGTTCCAAGTACGGCGGCATGGACGTATCGCTGATGGCGCGCATAAAGGAGCTGGGGGCCGAGAACGCCCGGCGGCGCACGATGTTCGTCGAGGAGAAGCTCAAGGCCGAGATCCTGGCGGAGGCGCACCGTACCTACAAAAGGCGAACTTTATTCGGCGTGCTCAAACCCTCAACAAAGCAACCCAAATACCAAATTTCAGTGATGCCCGCTAGAAGCTGCCTGTGGCAAAGTTTCACTTGGAAATTATTGGATATTTATTTTGACTCCCTCGCGGCAGGTCAACGCGGCGTATTGGGTCACCGACCTGATCGACGCAGGCATTGCGCCGACGACTCGTAGCCCAACTTCCGCGGGCGGGGCCATTCCGAAATCGTCATCAAATGCATCGATTTGAATCGCCGCGCGCTTCGCCGGCGTGGATATCGCAGCGAGTCACGTCCCGGGTGATTTTGAATCCGTCATACGCAGCCATACGCTGCGCCACCGCTCCCCTCCTTCGCCCAATCATCAAGGAAACAGAAAGATGAACCGTATTTACCGCACGCTCTGGAACGCGAGCCTGGGCAGTTGGGTGGCCGTGCCGGAGATAGCCCGTGGCGGTGGCGGTTTGGGGGTTGAGGTCGCAGGCACCCGTGCCGCAAAGGCGCCTGCGCTGCGCTGGCATGCCGTTGCAACGGCCGTGGCGTTGGCATGGGGTCTGGCCGGAGCGGCTCCCGTTGCGCTGGCGGCCTGCTGGCCTACGATTCCAGCCGCAGGTGGAACGGTGGACTGCACTGGTTCCGTCCTTGGAACTTACGGCACGTCAGTGAACAACCTCACGGTCAACGTCGCCAACGGCGCCACGGTGTATTCATCGACGGGCGCCGATCTCATCCTCGACGGCGATAACGTCAGGTTCAACAACTTCGGTACGATCGGCCCGACGCTGTTGGCACCGCAGGTCGACTTCTCCTCCGGGGTGGTCTTGGGCAACGCCAACAACAGCGTCGTTACCATCAACAATAATGGGGGCGCCAAGGCGATCGGCGATGCGCAGCAAACCAGCCTGCCCAATCTGACCGGCATGGCCTACGAGGTCAAGAATGGCGCGAACGGCATCGTGAACTTCACCAACAACGGCTCCATCGATGCCGTGCCGCTGATCACCGCCGGTGCGTTGACCGCGTCGGATATCCCGGTGGTCACCGTCTACAACCCGTCGAACAGTGCCGGGGGCGCGGGCCCGCGAGTCGACTTCACCAACGCTCCCGCTCGCACCATCATCGGGCGGATCGCGTTCCAGGGCTCGACGGCGGGGAACACCTTCATCAACGCAGGCGCCCTCCACGGCAGCCTGTCCATGGGCACGGGCGGCTTCACCGGGAACACGTTCATCGCGGTGACCGGCTCGACAGTCCAGAGTGGTGGCGGGGTAGCGGGCGCGATGGGCGTAGCGAACCGGCCAGGCCTCCAGTTCGCCGCCGCGGGCCTCGTCGATGGCGGCTTGAATGGCGCCAACACCTTGATCCTGCAGAACGTCGCCGCTGCCAACAATCCCGGCTCCGGTTCTGCCGGCACCGGCGTCGTCTCCGTCACAACCTACAAGAACTTTCCCAACCTCAAAGTCCTCAGCGGCACCTGGACCATACTCGGTCCTATGCTCAGTGGTTTCGCCAACCCCACGGCCGAGTTGAGGGACGGTATCGCCACCATCAACGATGCTTCGGTCTTCGGCATCGCCACCGTCGCCGCCAACGGCGGAACGCTGCGTGCTCTGGTCCCGTTACTGAACGTGCCCAGTGCATTCACCCTGGGTACCGGCGGGCTGACCATCGGCGGTTCCAACCAACTGACCCTGAACGGCCGACTGAGCGGTGGCGGCGCGCTGACCAAGAGCGGAACCAACACGCTAGTCCTGAACAACACCACCAACGACTACAGCGGCGGCACCATCCTCAGCGGCGGCGCCCTGATCCTCGGCAGCGCCGCGGCGCTCGGCGGCGGAGGTCTGTCGGTCACCGCCGCGTCGACGCTGCAAGGCGCCTCGCCACTGACCCTGGACACTGGCATCAACCTGAGCGCGGCGTTGAGCCTGGACGGCAGCCAGGCGCTGACCCTGAGCGGCAACATCACCGGCACCGGCTCGTTGAAAAAATCCGGCAGCAACGAGGTGACCCTCACTCGCGTGAACGACTTCACAGGCGGAGTCGACATCGCCGCCGGCAAGCTGATCCTTGGCAGCGTCGGCGCAATCGGCAGCGGTACCCTGAGGGTGTCCGGGGCAACTGCCGCTCTCGACACGGCCAGCGACCATATCCTGACCAATGCCGTGACCTTGGCCAGCGGCACGCTGACCCTCACCGGCAGCAACGAGCTGACCTTGGCCGGGTTCATCACCGGCAGCGGCAGCCTGGTCAAGAACGGCGCCAGCACCCTGACCCTCAGTGGCGCCAACAACTTCACTGGCGGTCTACAACTGAACGCCGGCAGGTTGATCATCGACAGCAACGACGCTCTTGGCAGCCGCACATTCAGCGCCGCGGCGGGCACCACCCTGGATACCAATGCGGCGCGCACCGTCGGCAATGCTGCGACGCTCGGCGGCAACGTCACCGTCGCTGGATCCAACGACTTGACGCTCAACGGCGCGATCTCCGGCGCGGGCGGCCTGACCAAGAATGGCGCCGCGAGCCTGACCCTCGCGGGGAACAACGATTTCCTGGGCGGTGTCGCGCTGAATTCCGGGACCCTGCTGCTCGACAACGGCTCAGCCCTGGGTACGGGCACCCTGACCACCGCTGCCGGCACCACCCTCGGCGCCAGCGACAACCTGACCGCGACCAACCTGATCGGGCTCAACGGCGACCTGACCATCAACGGCCGGGGCAACCTCAGCCTGAATGGCGTGATCAGCGGCAGCGGCAATCTGACCAAGAATGGCAGCAGCAACCTCCAGCTGGCCGGCGCCAACACCTTCCAGGGCAACGTCCTGCTCAATGCCGGTACGCTGTACATCGGAAGCGCCGACGCGCTGGGGCAAGGCCGCCTGATCGCCTCAGGCGGCACCCTCGACACGCTGTCGGCACGTGCCGTGGCCAACCACATCACTCTTAATGGCGCAATGGCCGTCGGTGGCCTCAGCGACCTCACCCTGCAAGGCGTCATCGATGGCAACGGCAGCCTGAGCAAGGGCGGCGCCGCCAATCTCAGCCTGACGGGCGTGAACACCTACAGCGGCGGCACCGTCCTCAACGGCGGCAGCATCACGATCAACAACGCCGGCGCGCTCGGTTCCGGCGACCTGACCGTCGGCGGAGGCGCCAGCCTGATCGGTTCCGCGCCATTGTCCCTGGACCAGGCCGTGCACCTGCACGCCGGTCTGACCCTGCCGGGCAGCGACGCGCTGACGCTCGGCGGCATGATCGACGGCTCGGCCGGCCTGACCAAGACCGGTGCCGGCGCCCTGACCCTGAGCGGCTCGAACACCTATAGCGGCGGGACCACCCTCAACAACGGTACGCTGATCGTCGCCTCCAACACCGCCTTGGGCAGCGGCTCTTTGACCGCCGCCAGCGGCACCTCGCTGGACAGCAGTGCCGCCGTAACGCTGACCAACCGCGTAAATACCAGCACCGGCGGCCTGAACGTGCTGGGCAGCCACGACCTGACACTCAAAGGGACGATTACTGGCACCGGTGGGCTGACCAAGAACGGATCGGCCACGCTGACCCTGGCGGGCGCCAACACCTTTGCGGGCAACACCCAGGTCAATGCAGGCGCGTTGCTGATTGACGGCTCGGTGAACGGGTCCGTCACGGCCAACAGCGGCGGCGCGCTGGGCGGCACCGGCCGCATTGCCGGCGATGTCGAAATCGCTTCGGGCGCGACCCTGTCTCCCGGCCACGGCGGTCCCGGCACCTTGACCGTGGATGGCAATCTCACGCTACACGCCAACTCGGCCACCCGCTACGAGCTGGGCCAAGCCGGCGTGGTAGGGGGCGCTAGCAATGACCTGGTGTCCGTAGGGGGCAACCTTACGTTGGGCGGGACGTTGACCGCCAATGCGGCCTCGGCCGGCTGGTACCGCCTGTTCAACTATGACGGCAGCTTGTCGGGCAGTTTTGCGTCCACCCAGGTCAACAGCACGCAATCGGGCTTCAGGCCCGGCAGCCACACCTTGGACATGGGCACGACTGGCCAAATCACTCTGTCGGTGATGGGCGCAGGGCAAAGCCTGCAGTTCTGGAACGGCGGGCAGACCAGCGGCAACGGCAGCATCGCCGGTGGCGCTGGCACCTGGAGTGCGTCGGGCACCAACTGGACGGACAGCGCGGGCACCGCGACCCAAGGGTGGAACGGATCGGTCGCCGTCTTCGGAGGCAGCGCCGGCGGCAACGTGTCCGTGGCCGGCACCCAGTCCTTCGACACGCTGCAGTTCAGCACCAATGGCTACAACCTGACGGGCGGCAACCTGGCGTTCTCGCCAGCCTCGGGCACGCAGGGCACCATCAACACCGACGCAGGCATCAGCGCCGCCATCGCGGCGACCATCGTCGATGGATCGGCCACGGGCCTGCTGAAGGTCGGCGGCGGTACGCTCACGCTTTCTGGTTCGAACACCTACAGCGGCGGCACAACGGTGGCCGAGGGCACCCTGGCGGCCGCCAGCGACCACGCGCTGGGCACCGGCGCGGTAACGGTGGACAACACGGCAGGCCGGAACGCGACCCTGCAGATCAACAGCGGCGTGACGCTGGCCAATACCGTCATGCTGACCCACGGCGGCACACTGGACAATGCCGGTACGCTGGCGGGCAATCTGCTGTTGGACTCCTCCAGTGCCAACCATGTGAGATTACAGGCCGGCAGCCAGATCCTGGGCAATCTGGACCTGGGCAGCAACGTCGGCTCTACGCTGACGCTGGAGGCCGCTGGCAACGCGATGCAGCTGCATTCCCAGGCTGTGCGCGGCAGCACCGCCTTGGCCGGGGGACTGGTCAAGAGCGGCGCCGGCGCCTGGGTGCTGGACCTGGACCTGGCTCCTGGAGCCGCCACCATCGCTGACGGTACGCTGCAGCTGGGCAATGGCGGCACGATGGGGAGCCTCGGAGCAGGAGCCGTGAGCAACAATGGCACGCTGGCGATCGATCGCAGCGACGCAATCACGTTGGCGAACCAGATCAGCGGCAGTGGCAATCTGGTGCAAAACGGCGCTGGCACAACCACTCTGACCGGCGCCAACAGCTACTCGGGCGGCACCACCATCAACGCAGGCAAGCTGATCGCCTCGGTGCACAGCCTGGGCAGCGGCGCCATCACCAACAACGCGGTCCTGGAACTGAACCAGGCCAGCGATGCCACGCTGGCCCAGGTCATCGGCGGCAACGGCAGCCTGAGCAAGACGGGGGCGGGCAGCCTGACACTGGCTGGCGCCAACACCTACACCGGCAGTACCACCATCAACGCAGGCAAGCTGATCGCCTCGGTGGCCAACCTGGGCAGCGGCGCCATCGCCAACAACGGGGCCCTGGAACTCAACCAGGCAAGCGATGCCACGCTGTCCCAGGCCATCGGCGGCAACGGCAGCCTGACCAAGACGGGGGCCGGCAGCCTGACACTGGCTGGCGCCAACACCTACACCGGCGGCACCACCATCAACGCAGGCAAGCTGATCGCCTCGGTGCACAACCTGGGCAGCGGCGCCATCGCCAACAACGCGATGCTGGAACTCAACCAGGCAAGCGATGCCACGCTGACCCAGGCCATCGGCGGCAACGGCAGCCTGACCAAGACGGGGGCCGGCAGCCTGACACTGGCCGGCGCCAACACCTACACCGGCAGTACCACCATCAACGCAGGCAAGCTGGTCGCCTCGGTGGCCAACCTGGGCAGCGGCCCCATCGCCAACAACGGGGCGCTGGAACTCAACCAGGCCAGCGATGCCACGCTGGCCCAGGCCATCAGCGGCAACGGCAGCCTGACCAAGACGGGGGCTGGCAGCCTGACGCTGGCTGGCGCCAACACATTCACCGGCAACACCACCATCAACGCTGGCAGGCTGGTCGCTTCGGTGGCCAACCTGGGCAGCGGCGTCATCACCAACAACGCCGCGCTGGAGTTGAACCAGGCAAGCGATGCCACGCTGGCCCAGGCCATCAGCGGCAACGGCAGCCTGACCAAGACAGGATCTGGCCGCTTGACGTTGACGGGCGACAGCAGCGCTTTCGCCGGCAGCACGCAGCTCAATGCCGGAGCGCTTGCGTTGCACGCGGGGGCCGCGCTTGGAGGCAACCTGACGGTTGCCAGCGGCGCAAGCCTAAGTGGCAGCGGCGCCATAGGCTCGACCACGCTGGCCAACGGCAGCGTCATCGCTCCGGGCAGCACCGGCCCATCGGGCCATGCCTATGGCGCCCTGACCGTCAATGGCGACCTGACCTTCCTGGCGGGCTCGTCGTACCAGGTCCATGCCGATCCTGCATCGAACACCAGCGACCGCATCGCGGTGACCGGCACGGCCTCCCTGGCGGGCGGGGTGCTGCACGTGGGCCCTGAAGCTGGCTTTGACGCGGCCAAGGCCTACACCATCCTGACGGCCAACGCGGTCAATGGCACGTTCAATACCGTGTCGTCGAACTACGCATACCTCAACCCCTCGCTGAGCTACGGGGCTCAACAGGTCAAGCTGCAGCTGGAGCGAAAACAGACAGCGCCCAGTACGCCGATTGCCTTTGCCGATGCCGCGAGTACGTCGAACCAGCGCTCGGTGGCCAATGCCTTGGATAGCCTGCCGTCGGGTAGTGCCTTGCACAAGTACATCCTGACGCTACCCGAAGGCGCGCCGCCGGAAGTCTTCAACAGCCTGAGCGGAGAAGCCCACGCCAGCGTGGTATCCAGTCTGCAGGGCAGCAGCTCGTCGCCGCGCACCTTGCCGCTGCAGCGCCTGCGCACGAATCTGAACGCCGGCATGAGCCCGGGCGCGCCTACGGCACAAGCCGGCGGTCCGCTGCCGGCCTCGGCCTTGCCCTCGTCCAATGCCCAACCTGCCTGGGCCGAGCTGGTGGGCAACTGGCAAACGCAGAAGGAAAACGGCAACGCCGCGCAAGCGCGCCAGCACACGGGCGGCCTGTTCATCGGCGCCGATCATGAGGTAGGCCACAGCGGCTGGCGCCTGGGTGCCGCCGTCGGCTACACCGACAGCAAGATCAGCGTCGATGACCGATCCTCGCAAGCCGATGTGTCGGGCTATAGCGCCACGCTGTACGGCGGCAAGTCGTTTGCGGTGGGCGCGGGCAAGTTGAACTTTCTGGCCGGCGCAGCCTACACCTGGCATGACGTGAACACCAAGCGTTATGCCACCGTGGCAAGCACACAGGAGAAGTTGACGGCCGACTACGGCGCGAACACGACTCAGCTCTTTACCGAGCTGGGCTACTCGATGCCGTTGACCGATAGCACCCGTATCGAACCCTTCGTGGGCTTTGCCTGGAGCGATCTGCGCACGCGCGGATTCTCGGAGTCAGGCGGCTCGGCAGCCTTGAACGGCCACAGCAGCAGCGACAAGCAAACCAGCAGCACGCTGGGCTTGCGTACGCAGACAGACTTCACCGTCGGCCGCGCTGAAGCGCGCTTGCATGCCATGGCGGGCTGGCGTCACGCCTTTGGCGGCCTGACCGCGGAGACGACGATGGCCTTCGAGGGCAGCCAGGCGTTCACGGTGGCCGGTACGCCGATCGCGCGTAATGCCGCTCTGGCCGAGCTGGGCGCGGAAGTCGCCGTATCGCGCGACACCACGCTGGCATTGACCTACAACGGCCAATACGGCGGCGGCAATCGCGAGCATGCCGGTTCGCTCAATGTGCGCTGGCGCTATTGACCAACGCATGCGGTATGAGGCGCTTCGGCGCAAGGCCGCCAGGCTGCCACTGAGCGTCCCATGATATGTTCTGCCCGATCCCTACGACGCGGACCCCGCTTCGTAGGGATTTTTCAATCGCCCGTCATCTCGCGTGGCCTTGCAGCGTACGCGCGGTTTCCCGGAAGGCGAAGGGCGCGCAAACCGCAGTCCAATCTAGAAGGCCATCCTGAAACCCGCGGTGGCGGTGACGATATGGCTGCCGGAGAAATCCGCATCGGCCTCGACCTGGCCGTAGATCGCATAGCGCTCACCCCATCCATAATTCACGCCCGCTCCGATGCTGCCCCAGGTACGCGCCAAGCGACTGGCCGCCGGCACGCCGGCGACGCGGACACTCGTTCCGTCCAGGAATTCATGCTTCACGTTGACGACGCCATAGACGCTGGATTCCCGCTTCACGCCGGCCGTTTGCCAATTTCTCTTGTAGTCCAGCGCGATGCCGAAACGGCCCAGCAGGCTGTCGCCCTTGTCGCTTCCCACGCGCGCGCCGAATTTGTCGTTGAAGCTGTCGAAGCGGGTCGATACGTAGGTCAGCTGCGCCTGCGGGATCAGGGCGAACTCCTCCGTCACGCTGAAAGCCTTGCCCGCTTCGATACCCAAGCCATAGCTCTGGGCCTTCTGGCCTCCCTTCAATTTGCCAGCCAGCCCTGAGTTCAGGTCGCTGTCGAACCAGGTCGCCTGCGCCTGGGTATCGATATAAAGGCCATTCTTGCCGTACCAGGTCAGTGTCGGCGTCAGGCCATAGGAAGTGGTGTCGATCGAGCCGTTGCCATATGCCGACGACACACGCGTGTCGGCCTTGCCGTAGTGAAAGGCCAGGCCGCCCACCAGACGAGAACCCTCTTCCTTACCGGCCAGGATGCGGTCAACGCCGAATTGCGCCTTCCAGCTATCGACGTTCTGGCGCGCGCCCGTGGTGGACGCCGCGGGTTCGAGCCTGCCCGTCGTGCCCTCCACGCGGCTCCATACGCCGTTGCGGCCGACGTCCGCCGGATCATAGAGGCGATTGCCGACCCGCTGGCGCAGGGTGGGCAACTGGCTCAGGTGCAGCAGCGTACTGGCATAGGCTTCATAGACCGGCACGCCGGGCTGATAAAGCAAGGGCGGTTCGGCGCCCGGCGAACCGCCACCGGTCGTGGGCGTGCCAGGACCGGTCGGGGATGTGCCCGGATCGGTCGGGGTCCCCGGACCGGTCGGGGTCCCCGGATCGGTCGGAGTCCCCGGATCGGTCGGAGTCCCCGGATCGGTCGGAGTCCCCGGACCGGTCGGAGTCCCCGGACCGGTCGGAGTCCCCGGACCGGTCGGAGTCCCCGGATCGGTCGGAGTCCCCGGATCGGTCAGGGACGACCGCAAATACCAGCCGCCATCAGCTGAATCCTGTTGCAGCACATAGCCATAGGCGCCGGCCACCACGGCCGGACGTCCCTTGATGACGTAATCGCCATTGGCCAGGTTGAATTGCCCCGCCGAGATGCCATTGACCTGCACGATCTGTATGCCTCGTTGGGTCTGCGCGCCAGCGCCTCCCACGTTCTTCACCGTGACCGGCGTGGCGCCAGCGCTGTCGCCCGTGATCACCAGCTTGTCCGTCGGCGAATTGTCCGCACCCAGCTGTGTGCGGATTTCCAGGTTGCCACCCTGTGCCGCATAGTCGCCGGTGATCGTGAGGGCGCCGAAGCCGCTGCGCGGGCCCGGCGCGATCGTGCCGCGGTTGATCGTCGCGCCCACGCGTCCCGTGCCGGTCAATCGCGCGGCCGCAAGCACATTCACCGGTCCGCCAAGAACGCCATCCACCTGCAGCGTTCCAGCCTGGACATCCGTATTGCCCGTGAATCCCGCGCTGTTACCTGACAAGGTCAGCCTGCCCGCGCCCAGCTTGTTGAAGTGCGACGTCCCTGAGAACGCAGTCGTCACGCCCACTTCGTGGCCGTTGGTATCGAACCCCGCGCCGTTGCTGCCTACTGCCTGCGTGGAGAAGCCTTTCAGGAAGTTGGCCTCATCGCGATTGGCGCGCAGGATGCCGCCATCCAGGTTGAAGGTGGCGTCGCCGGCGCCCTTGACGACCGAGCCAGTCTCCAGCACGCCGCGGCCGCTGGCATCGCCGATCAGGTTCAGCGTACCGGTGGCGCTTGCGTCAACGGTAAGCCACGTGTTGCGGGCGGCGACAGCCAGCCCGCCCTTTTCGATGGTCAACGTTCCCGCGCCTGCCGAGCCGATTTCGATGCGGTCGCTTGCCGCGAGCGTCGAAACATCGGTCGTTGCGCTCGATACGGTCACGGCGCCCACGCCGTCCACGCCCCTGCCGATGTAAATCGTCGCCGCGGCGCCTGGCGCTGTCGACCCGACCGTGCTAACGGTGGCGCCATCCTGGACGTGAAGCTCGCCCGTTCCGTCGAACCCCACGTAGATGTTGTTCAGCGGGTCCCAGACCGTTGCCGGGCCGGACGCAGTAACGCTCCCCTCACCGCCGACTTCCCAGCCGATGATCGCCTGACCGCTGTGCACGGCGCCGCCATTGTCGATCCGCAGCGAACCCCGGCCACGCCCGCCGATCTCGAACGCGTTGCCCGTGGCGAGATTCCAGGTGGACCCCGGCCCGGAAACGCGAACGTTCCCAACGCCGCCGGTCTCGAAGCCGATGCTGGCCGATTCGCTTTGCGCCCGGCCCCCGTCCATGATTGTCACTGTGCCGCTGCTGCCGGTGTCGACTCCGAGCAGCACTGAACCGAGGCTGGTCCAGGTGGAAGCGACGTCATTGCCGTCACGGCCCGACACCGTCAAGGCGCCTGCGACGCCATTGCTGTTTCCAATGTATGCCGAGTCATTGACTACCGATCCGCCCGCGCTGATGGTCAACGTCCCGGCGAGGGTATCTCCAACGGTCAGATCGCCGCCGACATTCCAATGTGGCGTCTGGGCCGGCCCAGGCTGAATGTCGCCGGAACTGGAGACCGATTGGCCGTAGGCGGGATGGGCGAAGTTCGCCGCGTAGAAAACGAAGACGGCCGACTTCAACCATCCCTTGCGTGGGCAATTCCTGACGACCATGAACAGTCCTTTCTGAGTAGACGCGACCTCCTACCGGTACGGCATGTGAGATGGTTTTCTTAATAGGCGTTTTCACTGGCTGGCGCTGCGGTGACCGAAAGCCCTCGTGAGCAAAGCACAACCTTGCGACCAGCCCAGCGTCTCGGGGCCTGCAAAACGCCTTGTTGTAAAAGTTACGTCAAAGGCAAACGCATACACCTATTGACACGGCCATTGATGTAAGAATCGTCTTCTGCCCAAGGAAAAACGTTAGAAAAAAGCCCCAACTCCCCTGGGAAATTTCCTAACGTAGCGGGTCGGAGCAAGACCCCGCCTTCACAGGGTTGCGCCAAATGCCTCGAAGTCCTCCGGATCCAGCCAATCCCTCAACGCCCCGGCATCCGGAGGCTGCGGCGCCGTGGGCCTGGCGTTGGGCGTCCTGCTGAAGCGCGGCGCTGGCGCGGGCTGCGTGATGCCGTCCACATCCAGCAGCGTGCCGCGCGCCTTGACCTGGGGATGTCCGGCGGCATCTCCCAACGTTTGCACGGGCGCCACGCACACGTCCAGCTGCGCCAGCCTCTCGCACCATTCGTCCCGGCGGCGCTGGGCAAAGGCGGCGGCCAGCGCCGTCCGCAGGCGAGGCCAGGTGGCCCTGTCCTGATGGTTTCCCAGTTCGCGGATGGCATCGTCGTCCAGGCCCAGCTGCCGCAGCAGCAGTTCGTGGAAGCGGCGTTCTATCGGGCCGACCGACAGCCACAGGCCGTCCGCGCATGGGTACACGTCATAGAACGGCGCGCCCGAATCGAGGATGTTGGTACCCCGCTGGGGCTGCCATGACCCCGACGCGGCCAGCCCGAAGAAGGCCGTGGCCATCGAAGCCACGCCGTCCATCACGGCGGCGTCGACCACCTGGCCTTGCCCGGACTGGCGCGCTTCGATGATGGCGGCCAGCATGCCCAATGCCAGATAGGGACCGCCGCCGCCGAAATCGCCCACCAATGCGAGCGGAGGCGTGGGCGGCTGGCCAGCCCGGCCGATGGCGTCCAGCACGCCGGTGACGGCGATGTAGTTGATGTCATGCCCGGCCACTTGCGCCAGCGGCCCGTCCTGGCCCCAGCCTGTGATGCGGCCATAGACCAACCGGGGATTCTCCGCCAGGCAGGCTTGCGGTCCCAGGCCCAGCCGTTCGGTCACGCCTGGACGGAATCCTTCGATCAGCCCGTCGGCCTTGCGCAGCAGCCGCAGCACCAGCGCGACGGCGCGCGCGTCCTTCAGGTCCAACGCTATCGAGCGGCGGCTGCGCAACAGCAGGTTGTACTTGAGCTCGCGCTTGACGCCCAGGTCGGCGGGCTCCTTGCGTTCGATCCGCAGGACCGTCGCGCCCATGTCGGCCAGCAACATGGCCGCCATCGGCCCCGGCCCGATGCCGGCCAATTCGATGATCCTGATTCCAGCCAGTGGTCCCATGTTCTCGTCCTCCCATGTCTAGGCGGCGGACGCGCCGCCGGATCAAGGCAATTCGATGGCGATGGCCGTGGCTTCGCCCCCGCCCAGGCACAGGCAGGCCACGCCGCGGCGCAGTCCGCGCCGCTCCAGCGAGTGCAAGAGCGTGACAATGATGCGCGCGCCGGTGGCGCCCACCGGATGTCCCAGCGCGCAGGCGCCCCCTTCAACGTTGACCCGCTCGGCCGGCAGGCCCAGATCCCGCAGCGCGATCAGGGCTACCACCGCGAAGGCCTCGTTGATCTCGAACAAGTCCACCGAGTCTCGGCTCCAGCCCACCCGGTCGAGCAGGCGCGAGATGGCCTGCACCGGCGCGACGGGGAATTGCCCAGGCGCCAGCGCCGCGGCAGCATGCCCGACGATGCGCGCGCGCGGCGCCAGCCCCAGCGTTTCCGCGTGGCCAAGCCGCGTCAGCGCCAGGGCGGCCGCGCCGTCCGAAATCGAGGACGCGTTGCCGGCCGTGACGGTGCCATCGGCGGTGAAGACCGGCTTCAGGCTGGCCAGCCGCGTCGCATCGCACAGGCCTGGCGTCTCGTCTTCGGCCACGAGCGCGCCCGCCGGTTCGCCGCGTCGGGCCCGCGCCGCGATGGGTGCGATTTCGGCCGCGAAAGTCCCTGCCGCGATGCTGCCCTGAGCCCGCAGCACGCTCTGCTCCGCATAGACGTCCTGTTGCGCGCGGCTGATGCCATGCTCGCGCGCGGCCAGATCTGCGTAGTGCCCCATCAGATGGCCTTCATAGGCATCCTGCAGGCCATCGCGGTACATATGGTCCAGCAACTGGCCGTCGCCCAGCCGGTATCCCTGGCGCGCCCTGGGTATCAGATGCGGCGCGTTGCTCATCGATTCCATCCCGCCGGCCAGCACCAGATCCGCCGATCCGGCGCGCAGGATGTCGTGCGCCAGGGTCACGGCCTTCATGCCCGAGCCGCACATCTTGCTGAGCGTGGTCGCCTGCACCGTGGTCGGCAGCCCCGCGCCCAGCACGGCCTGGCGCGCAGGCGCCTGCCCCAGGCCGGCAAACAGGCAGCAGCCCATCAACGCCTCCTGGGCCGCATCGGACGGCAGGCCTGCCTGGCGCATGGCTGCCGCCAGCGCGTGCGCGCCCAACTGGGGCGCGGTGTAGTGCGACAAGACTCCCTGGAACGCGCCGATGGGCGTGCGCTGCGCGCCGACGATGACGACGGAATCTGAACTTGAGGGCATGGATGATTACCTCGGTTGCATGGGATTCGAAAAAAAACGGCCTGCCTCGCGCTATGTGAGGACGCGCGCCGCTTCGGCATCGCTATCCGCCGGCACGGCCGCCATGAGGCTGCGCACGAACTCCAGCATCGATGGACTTTCGCCCGCCAGCAGCTGGGTTCCGATCAGGCTGGCGCATGCGTCTTCGCTCATGCCGGTGGCGCGCCATTCATGCAGCCGCCTGGTGTAGAGGCCCAGGGCCAGCTCTTCGGTGATCCCGATCGCCCCGTGGATCGCGTGCGCCAGAGAGCACACGACGGGAATGGCTTCGCCTGCCCGCAGCCGCGCGCACGCCGCAAGCGTGGCGTCGGGGAACATGGCGCCGCTGGAGCAAGCCAGCCGCGCCGCCATGGCGGTGGATGCCACCTGCTCCGCCAGCACGCTGATTTCCTGCTGAATCGCCTGGAAGCGCCCCAGCGCTTTGCCGAATTGCTGGCGTTCGCCCACGAAGGCGATGCAGCGGTCGAGCACGGCCTGCATTGCGCCCGCGATTCCAGCCGCGTCGGCGGCGTTGCGCCAGGCCTGCACGGCGTCGTCCGGCAAGGCGATGCGGCCGAGGACAGGCGGCGAGTCGGTCCATGCGGGCGCGCCGCTGGCAAGCGGCCGGAACACGCCGGGATCGGATGCTGCCGGCGTCGCCAGCAGCAACAGGCAGCCGTCGCGCTGGACCAGCAGCGTGCGCGCCAGTCCGGCTCCTGGAGTCTGAGCGCAGCGCAAACCGCGAGGCCCCGGCAGCGCCCGGGCCAATGCAATAGGCCCCTCTGGCACGGTCTGGCCGCTGCTGCGCAACAGGGCGCGCGCCAGCATGGTGTCGGCCAGCGGGTAAGGCAACGCTGACGCGCCGGCCGCGCGCAGCAGACCCTCGGCATCGGCCAGCGACAATCCGGCGCCGCCCAGTTCCGCAGGCGTCAAAGCGTCCACATACCCGAGCGCGTCGATATCCTGCCAGGTGCGGGCAGCGAGGCTAGCCGGGTCGGTTGCGCCGCCCTGCGCCTCGATCTCGCGGGCCCGCTCCGGCGGGCACAAGCCAGCCAGGGCGCGTGCAAATTCGTCGTACAGGTCTTGCTGGATGGATGCCGCCATGGGGCCCTCCTTCAGGTGTCGATGGGCCTTAGCGCAGGCCGAGCTCGCGCGCGATGATGCCGCGCAGGATATGGCGAGTGCCGCCCCGCAGCGAAAAGGTCGGATTGATGAGCGTCAGGTAAGCCAGCGTGCGTGCAAGCGTCTCGTCAGGCGCCGGGCCCGCGTCCGCGCGCAAGGCCTGGCCTATCCATTCGGGCACGGCCTGTTCGAACTCCGTGCCCAGGTCCTTCACCAGCACGGCCCCAAGGCTGGCGTCGGCCCCCTCGTTGAGCCGCTGCGTCACCGCCAGCGACATGCTCCGCAGCACCGCCAGTCGTCCGGCCAGGCGCCCCGCCAGCCGGACATGCGCCGGGTCCGGCGACGCCGCCCGGCGCAGATGCGCAAGCCAACCGTCAATCAGCAACATGCTGGAGTAGATCCGCTCCGGGCCGCTGCGCTCCAGCGCCAGTTCGGCCGTGACCTGCTGCCAGCCGCTGCCCTCTTCGCCTACCAGCGCATCGCGCGGCAGGCGGACGTTGTCGAACAGGACTTCGCAGAAATGGGCGTCGCCCGCAATGTCGCGGATCGGACGAATCTCGATGCCAGGCAGGGACAGGTCGAAGATCATCTGCGACAGTCCCTTGTGCCGGTCTTCCGGCACGCCCGATGTGCGCACCAGCGCGCACATGTAATGCGAGCGGTGCGCGTTGGTGGTCCAGATCTTGCGGCCGTTCAGCAGCCAACCGCCGGCGTCGGGGGTGGCGCGCGTGCGCACGCTGGCCAGGTCGGAACCGGTGTCTGGCTCGCTCATGCCGATGGCGAAGAAGGCTTCGCCTCGTATGATGCGCGGCAGATAGAAATCGCGCTGCGCGGGCGAGCCGTAGCGCAGGATCAGCGGCGCGGTCTGGCGATCGGCAATCCAATGCGCCGACACCGGCGCGCCCGCCGCGAGCAGCTCCTCGCTCAACACGAAGCGGGCGAAATTGCTGCGCGCCGCGCCACCGTAGGCGGCGGGCAAGGTCAGGCCCAGCCATCCCTGCCGCGCCAGCGCGCGGCTGAATTCCGCGTCGTAACCCATCCAGGAACGCGCGCGGCGGTCCGCCGGCATGTCCTTCAGCGCGTCGCGCAAGAAGGCGCGCACGGACGGACGCAAAGCCTCGTCCTGCGCAGGAATCGCGGCAAGCCGCAGTGCCTCGTTGATAGCGCCCAATGTGATCCCCGGAACGCGCGGCGGCACGGCGCCGCCGCATGCATTCGAACTGCCGAAAGTGCCGTGAATACCCTGCCCGGCGCGGTGCGCGCGGGCTCCATGGCAATCTACACGGGGGTCACATCCCGGTCTAATATTAGATGTGGACCGGGTAATACATCACAAATATCGCGAGCCCGGCGCATCAAGGGAGACACCCGTGGAGCTACGCCAGCTCAAGCAGCTGTTGGTCCTGTCCGAGACGCTCAACTTCCATCGCGCCGCCGAGCGCCTGCACATGGCTCAGCCGCCCCTGTCGACCGCGATCAAGAAGCTGGAACAGGAACTCGGCGTGCAGTTGTTCGAAAGGCTGCCAGCCGGCCTGCGGCCCACGCCGGCCGGCCAGGTCGTGCTGCAATATGCGCGCACCACCCTGTTTTATGCCGAGGAGATCCGCCGCGCGGCAAGAGAAGGCGCCAGCGGCGAACAAGGCGTGCTGAAGGTGGGCTTCGTTGGCTCGTCCACCTATTCGCTGATGCCGCGGCTGCTGTCGGAGTTCCGCAAGGATTACCCGCGCGTCGACCTGATCATCGAAGAGTCCACCACCGTCGATCTGCTGCGACGCCTGGACGCGCACACGCTGGACGTGGCGCTGGTGCGCTTCCCCGTGTTGGAACCCACGGCGGCGCGCGTCACCCTGCTGCAGCCGGACCACCTGATGCTGGCGGTGCCAGCCGGCAGCCGCTACGCCGAGAGCGCGGATGTTGCGTTGAGCGAGCTCGCGGATGAGCCGTTCATCGGCTACTCGCGCACGCATGTGCCGGGGATGCACGCACTGGTCATGTATGCCTTCCAGCAGGCGGGCGTAGTGCCGCGCATCGCGCAGGAAGCGATCCAGGTGCAGACCATACTGAGCCTGGTGGAAAGCGGGCTCGGGGTAGCCATCGTGCCGGCGGTGGCCCGCCGGCAAGCCGGCAGCAACGTGCGCCTGGTGAATGTTTCGCAGCTGGCCGAAACCATCAAGGTGGGCATTGCCCTGGCCGTGCACCCGGACAACGCCACGCCGACCACCGCCAATTTCGTCGAAATGGCCTGCCGCCTGATGCGGCCGGAGACCGCCGCAGCGGTCTCCGCATGACAGGACGCGGGCGCGCCTACTCCTGCTGGATGTTGGCCAGCTTCGCGATACGCCGCATGGACTCGAGTTCGTCCTTCTGGAATGCCGCCAGCGTGTCGGGGCCTCCCACGAACGACTCGCCGCCCAGATTGGCCATGAACGCCCGGCCCTCGTCGCTGCGCACCAACGCCTGCACCGCATCCGACACGCGCGCCACGATGGCGGGATCGACCTTGGCGGGAAAGAACGCGGCCGTCCAGGCATAGGCCTCGTAGCCCTTGGTGCCGCTTTCCTGCATGGTGGGTACGTCCGGCAGGTCCTTGATGCGTTTGGCGCTGGTCACGGCCAGCGGCCTCAGCTTGCCGCCGCGGATCAGCGGCAGCGCAGCGCTGACGTCCGCCAGGCTGTACTGAACCACCCCGCCCGCCAGGTCCGCCAAGGCGGCCGAAGTGCCTTTGTACGGCACGTGCGTGGCCTTGATCCCGTTCTGTTCATGGAACAGCTCAAGCACTACCTGATAGGTCGCGGTTCCGCTCGCGAAGTTCAGCTTGCCGGGCGCTTCCCGGGCGGCCGACACGAGGTCCGCCACGTTGCGGTAGGGCGAACTGGCCGGCACCACCAGCACCATCGGAAAGCGCGCAATGGGCGCGACCGGAGAGAAATCCTTGATCGCGTCATATGGCAGGTGCTTGAAGACGGCCGCGTTGGTCGTCATGGGCGAATTGCTGGCCACGAACATGGTGTAGCCGTCCGGGGCGGCGGTCGCCACGGCCTGGGCGGCGATGAAGCTGTTGGCGCCCGGCCGGTTCTCGACGATGAAAGGCTGGCCGAACTGCTCCGCCAGATGCTTGGACAGGAATCGCGCCGTCGTGTCGGCGCCGCTGCCCGGCGGCAGCGATACGATGATCTTCACGGGATGCGAGGGATACTTGTCTGCCGCGCGGGCGTTGCCGCCCGACGCCAGCGCCGCGCCCAGCATGGCCGTCATGGCCAGGGTCCTGATGTTCATGCTTGTCTCCGCAAGGCTGTTGCGTTCATGGCCGTGGCTATGCAGCCATGGCGTTTGCCGTATTCATTCGGGCTGTATGCCCGCCATTCTGACCGCGTCGCCCCAACGCCTGACCTCCTGTCCCAGGTATTCCTGGAACTCCGCGGGCGAGGAACTACGCAGGTCCACGCCCTGCGCAGTGAACGGCCCGGCAATGGCCGGATCGCGCACCGCCGCGGCCACCGCCTGGTTCAGGCGCTGGATCACCGGCTGCGGCGTCGCGGCCGGCGCCAGCACGCCTTGCCAGGTGCTCATCGTAAGGTCCTGCAGGCCCGTTTCGCGCAGCGTGGGCACCTGCGGCAGCGCGGGCGACCGCTCGGCGCCGGTGACGGCCAGCGCCCTGACCCGGCCGTCGCGGATGTAGGGCAACGCCGAGCTTATCGCGTCCACCATGAATTGCACCTGGCCGCCCAGCATCGCCACCATGGCCGGATTGGTGCCCTTGAACGGAATGCCCACGGCGCGCGTGCCGGTCGCATGCAGGAACAGCGCCACGCTCAGATGCGTGATGTTGCCGACGCCGCCGGTCCCATAGCTGAGCGCATCGGGACGCGCCTTGAGGTAGGCGATGAACTCCTTGGTGTCCTTGGGCGGCAAAGCACTGTTCGTCATCAGCACCAGCGGAATCGAGGCCGTCAGCCCCACCGGCGCGAAATCGCGCAACGGGTCATAGGGCAATTGGCGATAGAGCGCGGGGCTGATCGCCAGGCCGGACGAGTGGTACAGCAGCGTATAGCCGTCGGGCCGGGCGCGCGCCACGGTTTCACCGGCGATGTTGCCGCTGGCGCCGGTCTTGTTCTCGACGATCACCGGCTGGCCCAGTTCGCGCGCCACATGCTGCGCCACGGCCCGGGCCAGTACATCGGTCGGACCTCCCGCCGCGTAGGGCAGGATCAGCCGCAAGGGCTGCGCCGGCCACGCCGCCGTGTTCGCGATGGCGGCGCGCGCCAGCGGCAAGCCGGCCAACGCGCCTAAAGCGGCCACCAGCGCTCTTCTCCTTGTCTGCATGGGTCTCCTCCTTGTGTCGCCTCGTTATGGGTTGCGCGCCGGCGAGGCTGCCGTGGCCAGGGCCGAAGCCCCTCAGCCGCGCGTCTTGTCCAGGTACGCGTCCAGTGCGCTGGCGTGCTCCTGCGTGTGATGCGCCAGCGCCTGGAAGCCCGCTGACAGTTCCAGCAAGGTATCCAGCCGCGTGTGCTGGCCCTCGCGCAACAGCCGCTTGGTCAGGCGCAGCGCGTGGCCGGAATGCTGGGCAATCTCCTGCGCCAAAGCCATCGCGGCCGGAAGCAGCGCCTCCTGGCTGAGCACCTGCGAGACCAGCCCCATATCGAGCGCCTGGGCGGCATCGACGCTGCGGCCGGTGAACGCCAGCTCGCAGGCGCGCGACATGCCGACCACCCGCGGCAGCAGCCAGGCGCCGCCGTCTCCCGGCGTCAGGCCCAGCTTGATGAAGCTCTCGGCGAAACGCGCCTCCACGGCGGCCAGGCGCATATCGCACATGCACGCCAGATCGCAGCCCGCGCCGATGGCCGGCCCATTGACCGCCGCTATCGTCGGCACTTCCAGATTGCACAGGGCCAGCGGCACGCGCTGGATGCCGTCGCGGTAGGCCTGACGGCTGCGCACAGGCTCCCCCAGCCCGGCGCCGACCGCCGCCGACAGGGTCTTGAGGTTGCCCCCGGAAGAGAACACGCCATGTGCGCCGGTAAGCACCACGGCGCGCACCGACATGTCCGCGTTGACATCGGCGCAGACGTCCACCAGCGCGTCGATCGCGTCGGGATCGGACAGCGCGTTGCGCGTGGCTGCGCGGTTCATGGTCAGGAGCAGTACGGCGCCATGGCGCTCGCGTTTCAGGAAATCAGTCATGGACGGCTCCGGTCGCTGCGGCAGCGTCAGCCGCCATCGAGGTCACGCCATCCCGCAGCAGCGCGGCAATGGCAGCGTCCGGGTAGCCGGCCTCCTTCAGCACCTCGACGCTGTGCTCGCCCAACCGCGGCGCGGGCCGCGAGGGGGCTGGCGGCGTGCCGGACCAGCGCGACGGCACCGCCATGGTGCGCAGCTTGCCCTCGCTGGGATGCTCGACGGTACTGAAGAATCCGACGGCCTCCAGCTGCGGATCGCGCAGCAGCGATTCGACGGTGTGCATGGGCATGGCCGGAATATCCGCCGCCTCGAACGCTTCGAGCCAATCCTCGGTGGTGCGCTTGGCGATCTCATCCGACACCAGGCGGTAGATCGCATGGATGTGCTGGGTGCGGGTGCCGATGTCACGGAACCTGGGATCGGCGGACTCGCGGCCTTGCTGCCCGATCAGTTCAAAAAATGCCGCCCATTGCTTGTCGGCATAGATCAGCACGCAGATGTGCCCGTTCAACGTCGCATAAGGGCGCCGGTCCGCGTTCAGGATCCGCGGATATCCGGCTGGCCCCAGCGGCGGCTCGAAGGACTGGCCCGCCATGTGGTCGCCCAGGATCAGCTGCGCCATGGTCTCGAACATGGGCACGTCGATGGCCTGCCCCTGGCCCGTCCGCGCGCGGTGGTACAGGCCGGCGCTGACCGCGTTGGCCGCGCTGATGCCCACGATACGGTCGGCGATGGCACTGGGCGCGTAGCGCGGCGTTTCGCCGCCGGCCTGGACCGACAGCGCCGGAATGCCCACCGCGCCCTGGATCAGGTCGTCGTACGCAGCGCGCGCTGCATAGGGGCCGCGCTGGTCGTAGCCGTACACGCCCACGTACAGGATGGCGGGGTTGACCTGCGCCAGTTCCTGGTACGACAGCCCCAGCCGCGCCATCGCCTGGGGCCGCACGTTGTAGATCAGGACGTCGCAGGTGGCCGCCAGCTTCAGCAGCGCTTCGCGGCCCGCTGGCTGCTTCAAATCCAGCACCACGCTGCGCTTGCTGCGGTTGGCGTGCAGAAAGATTCCGCCCATGCCTGGATGGCGCGCCGGACCAATGCCGCGCACGTTATCGCCGGCCGGCGGCTCGACCTTGATCACGTCTGCGCCCAGGTCTCCCAGTATCTGCGTGGCGTAGGGGCCCATCAGCACCGTCGTGACATCGAGGATACGCACGCCTTCCAGCGGGCCGCTCATGCGCCGCTCCCCGAACGCCCTGCCCGGACCCGCGTCCCGGATACCCTGCTAGCACCACCTTCGAACATGACAGCTCCCATTCCAGAATGCCTTGCCGGACATCCTAGGTAAGAACTGCAAGCGCCGGAAATACTATATTTGGGTCAGCCGATACATCCAGAATATTGGCAGGTCACTATCCCCGGGCCGCGACGCGACGCCCGCAGGCATCATGGCGAGCCACCGCCGACCAGGCGCGCCAACTCCCCATATCGCACCGCCTCGGCCTGTATCATCCGCGAAAACTCCTTGCTCCCGGCGCCCACCACCTCGCCGCCGCTCTGCTGGGCAAGCTGCGCGCGCAGCGCCGGATCGTCCATGACCTGCCGCATCATGTCTTCAAGCTTGCCTGCCACGGCGGGGGGCGTCTTGGCATGAATGGCGAAGCCGATGAAAATGTACAGGGAGTAGCCCGGATAGCCGGATTCCTGCACCGTCGCCACATCGGGCAACAGTGGATGACGCTGGTCCCCCGCCACGGCCAGCGCCCGGATTTTTCCCGAGGCAACCAAGGGCGCTGCGCCGGCAATGTCGATCAACGCCAGGTCCACCGATCCTCCCACCACATCCGCCACCGCCTGCGCGGCGCCCTTGTACGGTACCTGGTTGAAGTTCACGCCCGCGCGCCTGGCCAGGTCGAGTGCGCCCAGGCGATAGCTGTTGCCGTAGGTAGCGAGGCTGACGCCGCCCTGGTCGCGGCGGGCTGCGGCAACCACGTCGCCCAAGCTCTTGTACGGCGAGCTCACTGACGCGACCAGCACGGCCACGTGGCGGGTCACGTTGAGCATCGGCAGCAGATCCTCGGGCCGGTATGGCAAGTCCTTGACGAACAAAGGGTTGATCACGGTCGCGCTGGGGCTGATCAACACCACGGTATAACCGTCGGCGGGCGCGCTCAGCGCCACCTGGGTGCCTAGCGAGAGTTCCGCGCCAGGCCGGTTCTCCACCAGCGTGGACTGGCCCGCCACCTTGCGCAGATGCTCGGCGAAGGTACGCGTCATCGTGTCGCCGCTGCTGCCGGGGCCGATGGGCACGATGAAACGTATTGGACGCGACGGATAGGCATCGGCGGCTACGGCGGACATCGAAGCAAGCAGTGCGGCGCAGGCGAGCGCGGCTGCGCGCCACGCGGTTCTGGCAACGGACATGGTTTCGTCTCCTCGGGTTCTTGTGGCCTGTCACGATAGCGACAAGAACTCCGGCGTGCCATGCGCGAACCGACGATCAGCTATGCACGGTCTGGACAGCCGTCTGCCATGCCTTGGCCCAGCGCGCTTCGCGCATCTGCGCGGCCTGCTGCAAGCGGACGAAGTGCTCTGCCAGCACCGCAACCAGGCAGCGCTCGACCGCGAGGCTGGCGCGGTTGATGCGGTGCTTGGCGCCGGTGGCGCAGAACGTGTGCAGCGTGAGCGCCGGTTCGACGATGCGGGAAATCGCCAAGTCGCCTTCGTCCAGGTAGTCCTCGATGCGATGCACCTGGGTGATGGCATGGCGGCCGCAGCGGCGCACCACTTCGCGGATCATCGCGCCCGAGTTTATTTCCAGTTCGGCGCGCAACTCCAGCCGCATGTCGCGGGTGCGTTCGCGCACCACGGCCTCCACGGGATTGGGCGAAGGCGGCATCACGATGGACAGGCCGTTCAATGCGGCCAACGGCACGGTGGGATCGCGCAGCAGCGGCGAGTCGCGCCGACCCAGCAGCACCAGGTCGGACGAGAACAGGCGCTGCGCCTGGGCGGGCGGGTCGGCATGGTAGCTGTTGAAAACGCCGATATCGAGCTTGCCCGCCGCCAGCCTGTCCATCACGTCGCGGCTGTAGCTTTCGTGTATGACCAGGTGGATCCGGGGAAACTGCGACGAGATGCGGTTCACCAGCATCGACACTGGGCCTTCCGCGGCCCAGCGCGGCAGCGCGATCTCGACGGTGCCCGAGGGCTGCTCGTTGGTGGAGGACGCCAGCTCCAGGAAACCGGTGGCGCCATCCAGCAACCCCCTCGCCACCGGCAGCAGCGCCACGCCTAGCTCGGTCAGCAACACGCCGCGGCCGGTGCGGTTGAACAGGCGGCCGCCCAGCAGCTCTTCCAGCTCCAAGACGCGCCGGCTCAGCATGGACTGCGAGCATCCCCGCAGCACCGCCGCCTGCGAAAAGCTGCCTGACTCCGCAGTCGCGACGAAAGCGGACACGTTCTCGATCTTCAGCTCATCGGCTGCGCGGACCACCAGTTTCACTTTCTGTCTCCTGCCTGGGACGGGACAGCCTGCGTTGATTTTTTTTGATCATATCAGGGCGGATAGCGGCCGCTCGGCGGGGCGCGGCGCCGGACCGCGGGTGCTGCGTCGCGCCATGCCACGCGCGCGCCCATGTTCAGCCATGGCGTATCGGGATCAACCCGAAGCGGCTCCTCGAACGTTCTTGCTGCCACGCAGCACGACCCGGATCGCGATGGATCGGCCTCAGCGTTGCCGATCCTGCATACCTGCCATCCGCTGCGCGGGCTTACCCCGCTTTCCTGCCATGCCTACAGTTGGCCCATCCCGATTCCGGGTAAACGCATCAACCTGCGGAGAAGATGAAATGGCTGGAGTTCTTGAAGGGAAAGTCGTGCTTGTGACAGGCGCCGGCCGCGGCGTCGGCCGCGAAATCGCCTTGCTGGCGGCGCGCGAGGGCGCTGCGGTCGTGGTCAACGATCTGGGCGGCAGTCCGAACGGCGAAGGCGCAGGTACGCTGGATCCGGCGTCCGACGTGGTCGCGGAAATCCGCCAGGCGGGCGGGCGCGCCGTCGCCAACGGCGACAGCGTCTCCGACCCCGAAGCCGCCGCGCGCATGGTGCAGGCGGCTATCGACCACTTCGGACGGCTGGACGGCGTGGTCAACAACGCCGGCATCCTGCGCGACCGCATGTTCCACAAGATGAGCAGCCTGGACTGGCAGCAGGTCATCGACGTGCATCTGCAAGGCGCCTACAACGTCAGCCGCGCCGCCGCCGCGATGTTCCGAGAACAACAGTCCGGCGCCTACGTGCACATGACCTCGGCCGCCGGCCTGGTGGGCAACATCGGCCAGGCCAATTACGCCGCGGCGAAGTTGGGCATCGTCGGGATCTCGCGTTCCATCGCGCTGGAAATGGAGCGTTGCAACGTGCGCTCGAACTGCGTGTCGCCCTGGGCGTGGAGCCGCCTCATCGGCACCCTGCCCGATGAAACCGAAGAGCAGAAGAGCCGGCTGGAACGCTTCAAGCAGATGACCGCGGACAAGATCGCGCCCATGGTCGTGTACCTGCTGTCGGATCTGGCGGCCGGCGTGAGCGGCCAGATCTTCGGCGTGCGCAAGAACGAGATCATGCTGTTCAGCCAGCCGCGGCCGGTGCGCAGCGTGCATCGCTCGGAAGGCTGGACCGTCGAGGCCATCGCCGAACATGCGATCCCCGCGATGCAGCCCAGCCTGGTGCCGCTGGAAAGCGCGCGCGAGGCGTTCGCCTGGACTCCGGTATGAGGCCCGCCATGAGACTCGACCCCGACAAGCTGCTGCGGCGCCACTTCGAACCGGTGGAGCAGACCTATACGTCCAAGGACTCCATCCTGTACGCGCTGGGATTGGGCCTGGGCCGCGACCCGCTGGATGCGCGCGAACTGCCCTTCGTCTACGAGGACCGCCAATTGGCCGTGCCGACCCAGGCCGCGGTGCTGGGATACCCCGGTTTCTGGATGAAGGAACCGGATACCGGCATAGACTGGCGCCGCGTGCTGCACGCCAGCCAGTCGGTGCAGCTGCATCGTCCGCTGGCGCCCGCCGGCACCGTCATCGGCCGCACCCGGATCAAGGACATCCTCGACAAGGGGCCGGACGTGGGCGCGTTGTTCTTCGTGGAGCGCACGCTGGAAACGCACGATGGCGCCCTGTTGGCTACCGTGGAACAGGCCGTGATGGCGCGCGGCAATGGCGGCTTCGGCGGCGCCAGCGGTCCATCGCCGGCGGCAGTCAAACTGCCTGAAAGCACGCCCGAGCACGTCTGCGATCTGCCCACGCTTTCGTCCCAGGCCTTGCTCTACCGCCTGTCGGGAGACTTCAATCCTCTGCACGCAGACCCGGAAGTCGCCCGCGCGGGCGGCTTTGATCGGCCCATCCTGCATGGCCTCTGCTCCTACGGCATCGCCTGCCACGGGCTGCTGCGCATGCTGTGCGACTACGAGCCGGCCAAGCTGAAACGCATCGAGGTGCGCTTCAGCGCGCCGGTCTATCCCGGCGAGACCATCCGCGTCGAGGCTTGGGGCGCCAGCGGCGAGGTGCGTTTCCGCGCCACGGCACTGGAGCGCCGGAAAGTGGTGCTGAACAATGGATTGGCCATCATCGACCCGCCGCAAGGAGTCCGCGCATGAGGGGCATACTTTCCTTCGGCGCCTACATCCCGCGCCTGCGCCTGCAGCGCGAGGCGATCGTGCGCAGCCATTCCTGGTACGACGCGTCGCTGGCGGCGCATCGCGCCGGCGAGCGGTCCATGTGCGGCTTCGATGAAGACGCCGTCACCATGGCAGTCGAAGCGGCGCGCGATTGCCTGAGCGGGGTCGATGCGCCCGCGGTCGGCGACCTGGTTCTGGCCTCGACCTCGCTGCCCTATGCCAGCCGGCTGAACGCAAGCATCGTGGCGCAGGCCTTGAATCTGGCCGAGGACATCGGCGCCATCGACGTCGCGTCCTCGCAGCGCGGCGCCACCTCTGCCCTGATGCAGGCGCTGCGAGGCGGCGCTGGGCGCAATGCGCTGGTCGTGGCGAGCGATCGCCGCAAAGCCAAGGTGGCCAGCGCGCAGGAGCTCCTGTACGGCGATGCCGCCGGCGCGGTGCTGGTGGGCGACGGCGCGGTCATCGCCGAACCCCTGGCGCTGGAGAGCCGTACCATCGACATGGCCGACCACTATCGTGGCGCCGGCGCCACCACCGATACCTATTGGGAAGAGCGCTGGATACGCGAGGAAGGTCACGGCGCGCAGATTCCGGGCGCCATCTCGGCGGCGTTGCGCCAGGCCGGCCTGGAACCCGGCCAGGTGGACACGCTGTGCGTGGCGCTGCCGCAAAAGGGCGTGGCGCAGCGGATCGCCAAGCAGGCCGGCATCGCACCCGAACGCGTGCATGACACCCTGGCGTCCACGGTAGGCAACGCCGGCTGCGCCCATCCCCTGCTGATGCTGGCGCATGCGCTGGGCGCGGCGGTCCCCGGCCAGGTACTGGTACTGGTCGCATTCGGCCAGGGGGTCGACGTACTGGTGCTTCGCACCACCCAGGCCTTGGCTGCCCTGCCCAGCCGTCAGGGCGCGCAAGGCTGGCTGGCGCGCGGCAAGGCCGAGGACAACTACATGAAGTTCCTGGTGTTCAACGACCAGCTTCCGCTGGAGCGCGGCATGCGCGCCGACAACGACAAGCTCACGCCGCTCTCCGTCGAATACCGCAACCGCAAGGCGGTGCACGGCTTTCTCGGCGGACGTTGCGGCGCTTGCGGCACGGCCCAGTGGCCGCGCACCGACGTTTGCGTCAATCCCGCCTGCGGCGCCATCGGCGCGCAGGAGGATCTGCCGTTTGCCGACACGCCGGCCAGGATCATGAGCTACACCGCGGACCGCCTCGCCTACACCCCCAATCCGCCGGCCTGCTACGGCATGGTGCAGTTCGAAGGCGGAGGCCGCCTGATGATGGACTACACCGACATCGACGAAGACGAGTTGGCGGTGGGCCTGGCGCTGCGCATGAGCTTTCGCATCAAGGCGCACGACGCCGCGCGCGGCTACACCCGCTATTTCTGGAAGGCGATGGTCGCCGCCCCCAAGGAGAACAGGCATGGCAACGGGAATTCGTGACAAGGTGGTGATCCTGGGGATGGGCTGCTCGCACTTCGGCGAGCGCTGGGACCGCAGCGCCGAGAACCTGGCGGTCGAGGCCTTCGACGAATGCCTGCGGGACGCCGGAATCGGTAAGGAGCAGATCCAGGCAGCCTGGCTGGGCACCGGCATCGAAACCCAGCACCTGGGCAGCGGCGGCGTGCCGCTGGGCGTCGCCCTGAGGCTGCCCAACATCCCCGTCTCGCGGGTCGAGAACTTCTGCGCGTCCGGGTCGGAGGCGCTGCGCGGCGCCGCCTATGCGGTGGCGTCCGGCGCCTGCGACTTCGCGCTGGCCTTCGGCGTGGAGAAGCTCAAGGACACCGGCTACGGCGGCCTGCCCCAACGTCCGCGCGGTCCGCTCAACGACATCGTGTGGCCGAACATCAGCGCGCCCGGCTCGTTCGCGCAGCTTGCCAGCGCCTACCGCGCCAAGCACGGCGTCGATGCCCAGGACCTGAAGCGGGCCATCGCCCACATCTCCGTGAAAAGCCACGCCAACGCCGGCCGCAATCCCAAGGCCCATCTGCGCAATCCGATCACCATGGAAGACGCGATCAACGCGCCGATGATCGCCGAGCCGCTGGGCCTGTATGACTGCTGCGGCGTTTCCGACGGCGCCGCCTGCGCCATCCTGACCACCCCGGACATCGCGCGCGGCCTGGGCAAGCGCGACCTGGTGGCGATCAAGGCGCTCCAGCTCGCGGTATCCAGCGGCAGCGAAGCCGGCCACGACAGCTGGGACGGCAGCTACTTCCAGACCACGCGGGTGGCATCGGCGCGCGCCTATGAAGAGGCCGGGATAGGACGGCCGCGCGCACAGATCGACCTGCTGGAAGTGCATGACTGCTTCTCCATCACCGAACTGGTCACCATGGAGGACATGCACATCTCGGCCGAAGGCCGCGGCGCCCATGACGTGCTGGATGGCTTCTACGACGCCGATGGCGCCATCCCCTGCCAGATCGACGGTGGCCTCAAATGCTTCGGCCACCCCATCGGCGCCACCGGATTGCGCATGGCCTATGAGATGTACCTGCAGATGCTGGGGCGCGCCGGCGCCCGCCAGCGCGCCGACGACCCCGCCATCGGCGTGATCCACAACCTGGGCGGCTTTCCCTGGCAGAACGTGTGCAGCGTCTCTGTGCTGGGCAAGTACGGCGCCTGAACGACGCCGCAACGGACGAAAAGGAGACACAACATGTTGATGGACGACTACCAATCACCGTGGCGCACGCCCGAGATCGAACAGTTCCAGCAGACCGCCCGCCGCTACTGGAACGCCGAGCTGCTGCCGCGCGTGCCGACCTGGGAAGCGCAAGGCTACATCGACCGCGAGGCCTGGAACCAGCTCGGCGCGATGGGCTTCCTGCTGGCGGACCTGCCGTCGGAGTATGGCGGCGGCGACGGCGACTACGCCCATCTGGCTGCGCTGGTCGAAGTCAGCGCGGAATGCGGCTTCGGCCCCGGCTTCGGCCCGCACTACATCGTCGCCCACTATCTGCACCACTACGGCAGCGAGGAGCAGAAGCGGCGCTGGCTGCCCGGCATGGCCAGCGGCGATATCGTCGCATCCATCGGCATGACCGAACCCGGCGCCGGATCCGACCTGCAGGGCATCAAGACCCGCGCGCGGCGCGACGGCGACAGCTACGCCATCAATGGGTCCAAGACGTTCAATACCAACGGCCGCCACGCCGACCTGGTGATGCTGGCGGTGAAGACCGACGCCAAACTAGGCGCCAAGGGCGTGTCGCTGCTGATGGTGGAAACCCGAGATCTGGCGGGTTTTCGGCGCGGCGAGCCGCTGGACAAGATCGGGCTCAAGGCGCAGGACACCGTGGAGCTCTTCTTCGACGAGGCCAGAGTGCCCGCCGCCAACCTGCTGGGCGCCGCGGAGGGCCAGGGATTCTCCCAGATGATGGCGCAGCTGCCCTATGAGCGGCTGCTGATCGGCATACGCGCCGTCGGCAGCATCGAGCGGGCCTTGCGCCTCACGCTGGAACACGTGCACCAGCGTCAGGCCTTCGGCCAGCCGCTGTTCAAGCTGCAGAACACGCGCTTCGAATTCGCCGAGATGAAGACCGAGGCCGCGCTGGCGCGGGTCTTCATCGACCAATGCATCGTCTGGCAACAACAAGGACGGCTGGACGCCGCCACCGCGGCAATGGCGAAATGGTGGGGTACGCAGAAAGAGTGCGAGACGGTCGACCGCTGCCTGCAGCTCTTCGGCGGATATGGCTTCATGCGCGAGTACCCGATAGCGCGCATGTACGTGGACTCGCGCGGCCAGAAGATCTATGGCGGCGCCAACGAGGTGATGAAGGAGATCATCGCCCGCCAACTGGCGCCGCAATGATGACGCAAAGCGACGCCAAGACAGGCCCCCTGGCCGGGCTCAGGGTACTGGACATCGCCACCGTCCTGGCCGGCCCCTTCGCCGCCACTCTGCTCGCCGACTACGGCGCCGACGTGCTCAAGCTGGAGTTGCCGCGCAAGGGCGACGGAATGCGCGCCTTTCCGCCGTTCAAGGACGGCAGGAGCATCTGGTGGAAGGCAGCCCAGCGCGGCAAGCGCTTCGCCACGCTGGACTTGCGCACGCCCGAGGGCGCCAACATTTTCAAACAGCTGTTGCCGCAATTTGACGTGCTGATCGAGAACTTCCGGCCAGGCACGCTAGACCGCTGGGGCCTGACCAAGGAAGTGCTGTGGTCGCTGAAGCCGAAC
Source organism: Achromobacter sp. (assembly GCF_049647645.1). Classification (GTDB taxonomy): domain Bacteria; phylum Pseudomonadota; class Gammaproteobacteria; order Burkholderiales; family Burkholderiaceae_B; genus Achromobacter. The sequence goes on along the minus strand of NZ_JBARYB010000082.1, from coordinate 14,316 downwards.
CTGGTGATCCTGCGCGTCACGGGATTCGGCCAGTCCGGCCCCTACTCGGAACGGCCGGGCTTCGCGCGGATCTTCGAAGCCATGGGCGGGCTGACCACCATCACAGGGCATGCCGATGACGAGCCCATGCACGCGGGCATGCCGCTGGGCGATTCCATCGGCGGGCTGTTTGGCGCCATCGGCATTCTCACGGCGCTATGGCCGCGCGCGCGCGACCCCGCCCGGCCCGGCGAAGAAATAGACCTGGCGCTGACGGAGTGCATCACCCGGCTGCTGGACTTCATGCCCGGGGTCTACCAGCAGCTCGGCACGGTGCCCGCCCGCAACGGCAACCGCAGCCCCTACTCCGCGCCGTCCGCGGTTTACCGGACCCGCGACAACCACTGGGTATCCATGGCGGGCTCGATCGATTCCATGTTCGCCAACAACTGCCGCGCCATCGGCCGCCCCGACCTGACGCAAGACCCGCGCTTCGCCAACAACGCCAGCCGGGTCCAGCACGAACAGGAATTGAACCGCATCTTCATCGACTGGTGCGCCGGACACGACCTGGAGCAGGTGCTGGCCGCCTTCGAACAGGCGAACGGCACGCTGGCTCCGATCTATGGCATCGACCAGGTGGTCAAGGATCCCCACGTGGTGGCGCGCCGTTCCATCGTCGACGTCCCCGACCGCGACTTCGGCATGCTGCAGATGCCCAGCGTCGTGCCGCGCTTCACCCGCGATCCGACGCAGCCCAGGCATGCCGGCGCGGATCTGGGGCAGGACAACGACGCCGTTTACGCCGATCTGCTGGGGCTGACGCCGGACAGCATCGCCCGGCTGCGCGCGGCAGGCGTGATCTGAGTGTTCAACATGCACAAGGGAGACAAGGAATGCAGAAAGCCATCCGCCTGACCGCGTTCACGATCACCGCGCTGACGGCGCTCGCTGCCAGGCCCGCCGCCGCAGCCGCCGCCTACCCCGACCAGCCGGTGCGGCTGATCGTGCCCTATCCGGCGGGCGGCGCGGTCGACGGCGCCGCCCGCATCCTGGCCGAGCGCTTGAGCTCTCTATGGAGCCAGGCCGTGATCGTCGAGAACCGTCCCGGCGCCTCCGGCCGCATCGGCCTGGCCCTGGCCGCCAAAAGTCCGCCCAGCTACACCTTGGTCGCGGCCACCAATTCCACGCTGAACGAACAGCTGACCCGCAGCCAGGACGGCGCCGCGCCGGCGGCGGCGGCCCTGCTGCCCGTCTCCACCCTCTTTACCACGCCGGTTGCGCTACTGGTCAACCGGCAGGCGGTTCCGGCGGAAAACCTGGCGCAATACGTCGCGCTGGCCCGCGACAAACCGGGCGCCGTGAGCTACGGCTCCAGCGGCGAGGGCACCAGCACCCACTTCTTCGGCGAACTTCTCAAGCGCGAAAAAGGCATCGACATCACCCACATTCCCTTCGCGGGAGAAGGCCCCAATCTCAGCGGCCTGATAGGGGGACATGTCGGCAGCGCCTTCCTGAGCGCAGCCGGCGCCACCAAGGCGGCGCAAACGGGCAAGACGCGCGTGCTGGCCGTCACTACGCCCGCGGGCTCGGCGCTGCTGCCCGGCGTGCCCAGCTTCGCCCAGCTGGGCATTGCCGGGCTGGACCGGGACACCTGGGTCGGTCTCTATGCGCCTCCCGGCACCCCGCAGCCCGTAGTCGATCAAATCACGAAAGATGTTGCAAGCGTGCTTGGATCGAGCCAAGTGCGCGAACGCTATGCGCAACTGGGGCTGATCGCTGAAGGCGGTACGTCAGGCGATCTCGCCGCGCGGATGGAGGATGACAGCCAGTACTGGACCCAGGTAGTGCAGCAGACGGGGATCACCCTGAGGTAGCCATGCCGTCCGCGTCTATCTTCCGCAACGCTCTGAATTAATTGGCGAAAGTAGTACTCTGGACATAGCAGCAGCGCCGCCCTGCCGTCCGGCGCTGCGCGTCGGAGGAAACCAGCTCATGGCCGCCCCGATCCTGAGCCTGCTGTCCGGAAGCTGTTCAATGCTGCGCAAGCTGCGCCGCGTGGCGGCGCTGTTGGCGGCAATGGCGATCTGTGCGGCCGGCGCGAACGCGCAACCTGCCGGCGGCCCGCAAGCCGCCGTCGTGCTGTCCCTGGACGGCATCGTCGGCCCCGCCACGGCAGACTACGTCATCCGCGGCCTGCAGGCGGCGCGGGAGCAGAATGCGGCGGCAATCGTGCTGCGGATCGACACCCCCGGCGGACTCGACGCCTCCATGCGCGACATCATCCGCGCGATTCTCGCGTCGCCGATTCCGGTGATTTCCTACGTGGCGCCCAACGGCGCACGCGCCGCCAGCGCCGGCACTTACATTCTTTACGCCAGCCATGTCGCGGCCATGGCGCCCGCCACTAATCTGGGCGCGGCCACGCCCATCGCACTGGGCGGCAGCCCGCCCCGGCCGGCCGACAGCCCCTCCGGGCCAGCTGACCAGGCCGGCAAGAAACCGTCAGCGGAACCCGCGGACAAGACCGCGTCGGCCGCGCCGAAGGATGCGGGCGAAGCCAAGGCCATCAATGACGCCGTGGCCTACATCCGGTCGCTCGCCGCGCTGCGCGGCCGCAATGCCGACTGGGCTGAACAGGCTGTGCGCGCCGCAGCCAGCCTCACGGCCGGCGAAGCGCGCGCGCAGAACGTGATCGACCTGGTCGCCGACGACGTGCCCGACCTGCTGGCCAAGGCCGACGGACGCCGCGTCCGCGTCGGCAGCGCCGATACCACTCTGCACACCCGCGACTTGCGCCTGCTTGCGCGCGAGCCCGACTGGCGCACCCAGGTGCTCAGCGTGATTACGAATCCCAATCTGGCGCTGCTGCTGTTGATGGCGGGCGTGTACGGATTGATCTTCGAGTTCATGAGTCCGGGCGCCCTGTTTCCGGGCATCTTCGGCGCCATCTGCCTGCTGATCGGCCTGTACGCCCTGGCGGCGCTGCCGCTGACTTACGCCGGGATCGCGCTGGTCCTGCTGGGAACATCGCTGATGGTGGCGGAGATATTCGCGCCTACGCTGGGTGTCCTGGGCATGGGCGGCGCGGTCTCCTTCGTGCTCGGGGCCATTCTGCTCATCGACACCGACACGCCGGCCTTGGGCGTGTCCCTGCCGCTGGTGGCGGGAGTCGCCGCGGCCAGCCTGGGGATGACCTTCCTGATCGGCCGGCTGGCCTTGCGCTCGCGCCATGCGCCCATCGTCAGCGGCGCCGAGGCGCTGATCGGACTGCGGATCAAGGTGCTGAGCTGGGCGGATGAGCAAGGCTACGTGGCGGCGGCGGGAGAGCGCTGGCGCGCGGTGGGTCCGGCCGGGCTCGCGGCAGGCGACACCGTGGTGATCACCGCCGTCCGGGGCGTGACCTTGCTCGTGCAGCCAGACGCCGGCCTGCCGCCGTCCAAGCGATGACGCCCTCTCCCGACCACGCAGATATCCTACCCAAGCGGAGCCAGCCATGTTGATGAACCTCGCCTTCTACGCCCCCATCCTGGCGCTGGCCATCGCGCTGTTCGCCCTGTCGGTCCGCATCCTGCGCGAGTACGAGCGGGGCGTGATATTTACGCTCGGCCGCTATACCGGGGTCAAGGGCCCGGGGCTGATCCTGCTGATACCCGTGGTGCAACAAATGGTCCGCGTGGACCAGCGCATGACCGTGTTCGACGTGCCCAGCCAGGACGCGATCTCGCGCGACAACGTGTCGGTCAAGGTAAATGCCGTGATCTACTTCCGCGTGATCGATCCGGAACGCTCCGTGATCCAGGTGGAGAACTTCCGGCAGGCAACCAGCGAACTGGCGCAGACCACCCTGCGCTCCGTGCTGGGCAAGCATGATCTGGATGAACTGCTCTCGGAGCGCGACAAGGTCAACAATGCGGTGCAGAGCATCCTCGACGCGCAGACCGACGCGTGGGGCATCAAGGTGGCGAACGTGGAAATCAAGCACATCGACCTGAACGAAGGCATGATCCGCGTCATCGCCCGGCAGGCCGAGGCGGAGCGCGAACGGCGCGCCAAGATCATCCACGCCGAAGGCGAAGAGCAGGCTGCGCAGATGCTGTTGAACGCGGCGCGCACGCTCTCGGAACAACCCGAAGCCATGCAGCTGCGCTATCTGAGCACGCTGGCCATGATCGGTGCGCAAAACAGCTCGACCATCGTCTTCCCCTTTCCCGTGGAACTCGGCCGCTTGCTCAAAGGGCTGGCGGGGAAGGCCCAGGAGCCGCCTGCCGGCCCCTGATCTTGCGCACGCGCACGAGCTAGGCCGCTGCCTTGCCCGCGTCCTGCAACTGCCGCCACTGGATCTTGCCGGTACTGGACTTGGGCAGGGCATCCACGAATTCCACGATGCGCGGCGCTTTGTAGGCCGCCATGCGGGTCCGGGCCCAGGCGATCACTTCTTCTTCGCGCACGCTGCCGCGCGCCTCGTCACGCAATACCAGCAGGGCCTTCACCGTTTCGCCGCGCAAGGCGTCCGGCACCCCGATCACGCAAGCCTCGTGCACTGCCGGGTGCTCGTACAACGCGTTCTCCACCTCCGCTGGCCAGACCTTGTAGCCGGATGCGTTGATCATGCGCTTCAAACGATCGGTCACGTAGAAGTAGCCCTCTTCGTCCACCCGGCCGAGGTCGCCGGTGCGGAAGTAGCACTGCCCGTCCAGCACGAAGAAGGAGTCGTCGTCGGCTTGGGGGTTGTTCCAGTACCCCAGCATGACCTGCGCGCCGCGCGTCACGAGTTCGCCGGTTTCCCCTTGGGGAAGCTCGGCCAGCGTGGCCGGGTCCACGATCCGCGTGTCCACGCCGAAGGTGGGTACGCCTATGCATTGGCGCTTGTTGCGGTCCAACGGATTGCAGTGCAGGAACGAGGCGGTTTCCGTCAGGCCGTAGGCCTCGTTGTAGGTGATGCCGTAGCGCTTGGCCAGCATGGCCGAGACCGCTTCGGGCATGGGCGCGCCGCCGCCGCATAGCTGCGCCAGGCTGGACAGGTCCAGCGTTTCGATGCCGGGCTGCGCGAAGAAGTCCACGATCATTGCCGGCGGCGCGGCCCAGACGCTGACCCGGTGGCGCGCCATCAGCCGGGCGGCCGCCTGGCGATCCCAGCGCGATAGCACCACCACCGTGGCGCCCAGCAGAATGGGCGTGTTCATGCAGCTCTGCATGCCCAGCAGGTGGAACATCGGCGCCACGCCCATGATGACCGCCTCGGACGTCAGTCCGCGCCAAAGCTGCGAACCGGCCAGGGACGCGGCCATGGTGCCGTGGGTATGGCGGCAGCCCTTGGGCCGGCCGGTGGTGCCCGAGGTGTAGGGCAGCAGGCAGAGGTCCTTCGTGCTCGCCCGATGTGGCAATGGTTGCGCGTTGACCGCCAGCGCGCCGTACCAGGGTACGCCGCCGCGCACAGCGGGCGCGCGCCTGGGCGCGGCGACCCATTCCGGCGCGTCGGTAGCCGGGTCTGCCAGGTAATCCGAATAGGTGTGGACGATGACACGGTCCAGGCGTCCGTCTTCGACGGAGTTGCCCAGACGCGCACACAGTTCCTGCGCGGCGAAGGCCACGCGGGCGCCGCTGTCCTCCAGGTAGTACGCGAGCTCATCCTGCGTGCTCATGGCATTGACGGGCACCACCACCGCATCGGCGCGCAAGATCGCGTAATACGCGATGACGAACTGCGGACAGTTCTGGCTCAGCAACAGGACACGGTCGCCCGGTTTCACTCCGGCGCTGTGCTGCAGGTACCCCGCCATGGCGTCGACTTCGCGCCTCAGGCGCGCGTAGTCGAGCACGGTGTCGTAGAACACGATGGCGGGTTTGTCCGGATAGCGCGTGGCGGACGCCTCCAGGTTGAAGTACAGGCTGGACTGCGGCGGGGTGATTTCCTTCGGCAGTCCCTTGGGCCAAAACCGATAGTGCGCTTGCTGCATCTTGTCTCCTCGGGCTCGTTGCGGCTCTTTCCCAAACGCCTCAGGCTGTCATGCCGCGCGCGATGATTTCCTTCATGATTTCGTTGGAACCGCCGTAGATTTTGCCGACCCGCGCATCCGCGTACATCCGGGCTATCGGATACTCCAGCATGTAGCCGTAGCCGCCGTGCAACTGCAGGCATTCGTCGATCACCTGGCAGTTCATCTGCGTCGTCCACCACTTGGCCATGGCCGCCGTGGACAGGTCCAGCGTGCCCGCCAGTTGGCGCTCGATGCAATCGTCGACGAAGCGCGCCCCGATGGTGGCGACGGTCTCGCACTCTGCCAGCTTGAAGCGGGTGTTCTGCAACTCGATGAGCGCCTGGCCGAAGACCTGGCGCGTGCTGGCGTAGGCCAGGGTTTCCTCGATGGCGCGCCGCATGGTGGCCACCGCGCCCACCGCAATCAGCAGCCGTTCGCGCGGCAGCTGCTGCATGAGCTGGGCAAAGCCGCGGCCTTCCACGCCGCCCAGAAGGCAATCCTGGCGAACGCGCACGCCATCGAAGAACAGCTCGGCCGTGTCCAGGCTCTTCTGACCCAGCTTCTCCAGCAGCCGCCCGCGCCTGAAACCCGCCAGGCCCTGGGTTTCCACCATGATCAGCGAGACGCCCCTGGCGCCTGCCTGTGCGTCGGTCTTGGCCACCACGCAGACCAGGTCCGCATGCAAGCCGTTGGTGATGAAGGTCTTGGATCCGTTGAGCACGTATTCCCCGGCCTCTTGGGTGGCGGTGGTGCGCACGCTCTTCAGGTCGGACCCGGCGCCGGGTTCGCTCATGGCGATGGCGCCCACCAGCTCGCCCGTGGCCATGCGCGGCAGCCAGCGTTGCTTCTGCGCCTCGGTGCCGTAGTTCAGGATGTAGTGCGCCAGGATGGCGCTATGCACGTTGTTGCTGAAGCCATGGACCATGGCGCGCGCCTGCTCCGCCGCCACGATGGCCTCGTGGGCAAAGCTGCCCCCGCCGCCGCCGTAGGCCTCGGGCATGCTCACGCACAAGAGGCCGAGGCGGCCCGCCTTGTTCCAGACCTCGCGGTCTGCGTGCTGCTGCTTGCGCCAGCGCTCTTCGTCGGGCGCGAACTCCTTGTCGAAGAGGCGTCGCGTCGAATCCTGGAACAGCGTCAGGTCCGCGTCCATCCAGCCTTGCCGTGGCGTGTCCATGCTCATTCCCCTGCCCTCAAGGACGGCCGCCGCCCACGACCAGGACCTGGCCGCTGACGTAGTTGGACTCGGGCAGGCAGAACAGGTATACCGCCCCCGCGGCTTCCGCCGGGGTTCCAGCCCGGCCGATGGGGATCAAGCTTTCGGCGTTCTTCAGCACCTGCGGATTGACGCCCACCTTTATCTGCCTGCCTTCGATGTCCAGCGTGGCGTCGCCATCGGCGGGCGCTTCCGTCAGGCGCGTCTTGATCAGCCCGAAGGCCACGCTGTTGACGTTGACCTTGTAGCGGCCCCATTCCTTGGCCAATGCGCGCGTCAGGCCGTTGATGCCGGCCTTGGCGGCGGAATAGTTCGCCTGGCCCGCATTGCCCATTACACCGGAAGTGGACGAGATGTTCACGACCTTGCGGAACACTTCCTTGCCCTGCTCCGCTTCGGCCTTGGCTGCCACGCGGATGAAGCCGGACGCGGCACGCAGGATGCGGAACGGCGCGGACAGGTGCACGGCCAGGATCGCGTCCCATTGCTCGTCCGTCATCTTCTGGATCACGTTGTCCCAGGTGTAACCGGCATTGTTGACGATGATGTCCAGGCCGCCGAAGCTGTGCACGGCGGTGCCGACGAAGCGCTCGGCGAAGCCCGATTCGATCACGCTGCCGGCGCAGGCCTGCGCCTGGCCGCCCAGCTTGCGGATCAGCGCGACGGTTTCCTCCGCCGGCCCCGCATCCAGATCGTTCACCACCACGCTCGCGCCTTCGCGCGCCAGCTTCAGCGCGATTTCCTGACCGATGCCGCGTCCCGCGCCCGAAACCAGCGCTACCTTGCCTTCCAATGTACCCATCGCACTCTCCTCTCTTGGTTTACCGGACCGCCAGCACCGCCACGCCGCTCAAGCGCAGTTCTCCGGTCTGGCTACGCGCATGCAGTTCCACCCGCAGACGGGTTTCGCCCTGCGCTTCAAAGCGTTCCACCACGCGGCCCGTACAGCGGACCTCGTCGCCCACATGCGTGATCGCCACGAAGCGCACGGCGTACTCGCGCAGCGCCGATTGCGGCGCCCAGTTCGTCAGCAGACGGGCCAGATAGGCGGCCGACAGCATGCCGTGGGCAAATACGTCGTCCATGCCGGCGGCGCGGGCGAAATCCAGGTCCACGTGTATCGGGTTGTGGTCGCCCGAGGCGCCGCAGTACAGCGCCAGCCCCAGCCGGCTGACCGGCCCGGCTGTAAAGCCGGGCAGCTCGTCGCCAGCCTTGGATTCACGATTCATAACCGAGCTCATCGCGCGCTCCTCATGCATTGCGCACGACCGTGGTCGCGCGCAGTTCGGCCACCAGGCGCCCGGCGGCGTCGGTCACCCGGGTTTCGCGCACGACGAACTCCAGCGCGCCGCCCTTCTTGGTATAGATGTCGGCGATGCGCGGTTCGAAGCGCAACTCGTCGCCCGCATGCGCCATGGCGTGGTAGACGAAAGCCTGCTCGCCGTGCAGCACCCGGGCAATGTCGATGTCCAACAGTTCACGCATGGCGGAAGGATGCGGGCTTGCCATCTCCAGGCAGAAGAAGAAGGTCGGCGGCACCGGCAACCCAGGGAGCCCGGACACGCGCGCGGCAGCCTCGTCGGTGTAGATGGGGTCGCTCTGCCCGGTGGCCTGGGCGAAAAAGCGCAGCCGGCCCGCCTCGACGGTCACGTTGAACGCGGGCAAGGCGGCGCCGATATGGCTTGCATCCAGCATGGCGTTCTCCTCAAGCTGCCTGGTACAGCGTCACCACGCAGGCGCCGCCCAGTCCCAGGTTGTGCTGCAGCGCCAGCCTGGCGCCCTCGACCTGGCGCAGATCCGCCTGGCCGCGCAGCTGCCACACCAGCTCGGTGCATTGCGCCAGGCCGGTGGCGCCCAGCGGATGGCCCTTGGACAGCAGACCTCCCGATGGATTGGTCACGACCTTGCCGCCATAGGTGTTGTCGCCCTCCAGGATGAACTTCTCGGCGGTGCCCTCCGGCGTCAGGCGCAGGCCTTCGTAGGTGATCAACTCATTGGCGGTGAAGCAATCGTGCAACTCCACCACATCCACATCGTCGGGACTGATGCCCGCAGCCTCATAAACCCGGTCGGCCGCGGTCCGTGTCATGTCAAAGCCCACGACCTTGCGCATGTCGCCTGCGCCGAAGGTGGGCGGCGTGTCCGTCGTCATGGCTTGCGCGGCGATGCTGACGATGGGCGCAAGTCCATGGCGGCGAGCGAATTCGTCCGAGCACAAAATGGCGGCCGCCGCGCCGCAGGTGGGCGGGCAGCATTGCAGGCGCGTCAGGGGATCGAAGATCATGGGCGCGGCCAGCACCTCGTCCAGCGTGACCGCCTGGCGGAACACCGCATAGGGATTGCGCGCGGCATGCTGGCGCGCCTTGACCGCGATGCGGGCGAAGATGTCGGCGCCGATGCCGTGTTCCTTCATGTAGTCGCGGCCCGCGCCGCCGAAGAACTGGGCCGCGCGCGGTTTGGCCGTGTCATAACCTTGCATTTCGGTCATCGCCGAGATGAAATCCTGCAATGGCAAAGGACGATCCTCGTACACGCTCTTCAGCGCGCCGGGCACCATCTGCTCGAAACCCACCGCCAGCGCGCACTCCACCGCGCCGCTTTCCACGGCCTGACGCGCCAGGAACAGCGCCGAGGAACCGGTCGCGCAATTGTTATTGACGTTGAATACCGGGATGCCGCTCAGCCCCACGCCGTAGACCACTGCCTGCCCGGCAGTCGAATCGCCGTAGACGTAACCGGCGTAGGCCTGCTGGACTGCATCGTATTGCAGCCCGGCGTCCCGCAATGCCTCGCGCACGGCGCGCGCCCCCATCACGGTATATGCCTCGCTGGCGCCGGGCTTGCTGAACGGGATCATGCCCACCCCTGCCACCCATACTTTCCGATTCATGCCTGATTCTCCTGATGAGCGGGCGCGGCGACGGTCGCGCTCCTGGATTCATGGTTCTGCCTGAGCGCGGACTTCAACACCTTGCCCGCGGCCGACATGGGCAACTCGTTAAGAAATTCATAGGTCTTGGGGCACTTGTAGGGGGCCAGATGCTGGCGGCAATGCCTGTCCAGGGAGTCCGCATCCACCGCCATGCCGGGACGGGGCACGATCACCGCATGCACCGTCTCGCCCCAGCGCGCGTGCGCCACGCCGATGACCGCGCAACGCGCTACCAGTGGATGACGGGCCAGCACACCTTCCACTTCGGCCCCGTAGATGTTTTCGCCGCCGCTGATGATCATGTCCTTGAGCCGGTCCACGATGTACAGATATCCGTCTTCATCCTGGCGGGCCGCGTCGCCGGTCAGCAGCCAACCCTGGTTGAACGCGCAACGCGTTTCTTCGGGCCGGTTCCAGTAGCCCTGCATCACCATGGGTCCGCGCACCGCCAGTTCGCCGACGACGCCCGGCGCCACCTCGCTGCCGTCGGGCGCAAGAATGCGCGTTTCCACGCCCACGGCAGGCCGTCCCGCCGATTCGGCGCGCGCGCCGCCCTGGCGCACCTCCGCATTGACAGCCACGGTGGCGGCGGTCTCCGTCATGCCGTATGCATGCACGAACTCCGCTTGCGGAAAAGCCGCCAGCGCCCGGTCGAGCAAGGCCCGCGAAATCGGCGAGGCGCCCCAGATCACGCGCTGCACGCCGCCCAGCCAATATTGCGCGAACCCGGGCTCATCCAGCAGCATCTGGATCATGCTGGGCACCAGCAACACCTCGGTTATGCCATCGTCCTGCAGAGCCTGCAGCACCGCGCGGGGATGGAAGCCACGCTGTATCGCCACCGATGCGCCCGCGACAAATTGTCCGATCAGCCGCCCCAGTCCGGCCACGTGAAAGAGCGGCGCGACCAGCAGGGTATGGCTGTCGGGCGACGTCGGCACGGTGGCCATCCTGCCCACCGCGGCGGTCCACAGGTTTGCGTGTGTCAGCATGGCGCCCTTGGGCGCCCCGGTGGTGCCGCCGGTAAAGAGAATCGCGGCCAGCGTGTCGCCGCCCGCGCGGACATCCTCCTGTTCCACCGCCGCCGTGGCGTGGGCTTCCAGGACCTCGGCAGACAGCGGTTCCGTGCCTGCGGGAATGTCGATGGTGGCCATGCGCGGCGCCATCGTCTCGTCCACCAGCAGCAGGCGCGGGCTGCAATCGGCGAGCGCTTGTGCAAGCTCTGCGCCGCTCCAGCGCGTATTCAGCGGCACCACCACCGCCCCCAACCACCAGCACGCCAGGATCCAGGACACATAATCCGCGCCGTTGGCGCTCCAGAACGCCACCCGATCGCCCGGCAACACGCCATGGCCGCGCAGCACGGCGGCCTTGCGCGCGGTCCAATCGATCAACCTGGCGTAGGTCCAGCGTCTTGCGTCTTCGCGCAGCGCGATTTTTGCGGGGTGCAGCCGGCCTGCGCGATGCAGACCTTGTGTCAGATACATGGTGCTTGTCTCCTGCGGCGCGCGTAGGCTTGGGCGGTTCCCTGTCGGGAACGACGTGCGTTCGTCGCGATGCCCCTAGCTTCTCCCTTGACGCCGGATCGCTGCAATGGCCGCAGGCGTCAAACCGATAGGCCAAAAGTGTCAGCGGCTCGCGGTTGCGCCGAGGGGCCGCCGACCAGGCGGTTGCGGCGGTACTCGCCCGGCGATACGCCGGTCCATTTCTTGAAGGCCCGATGGAAGGTGCTGGGTTCGGAAAACCCCAGGCGCTCGGCGATTTCCATCAAGGAAAGATCGTGTCGGCCCAGGTATTCGACGGCGGCGTCGCGCCGCAGATCGTCCTTCAAGGCCTGAAAGCCCTGGCCTTCATCGCGCAGATGCCGCCGCAGCGTCTGCGGCGTCATCGCGAGCTGCGCGCTGACTTGGGCCAAGGAGGGCAGTTCCTTGGAAAGATCGTTGCGCAGCAGGCGCCGGATGCGGTCGGTCAGGGTGGTGCGGTCCTGGTACTTCACCAACAGGTCGAACGGCGCCTTGGCCAGAAAAGGCTTGAGCGTCTGCTCGTTCTGCACGACAGGCAGCGCAAGCCAGCGCGACTCCAGCCACAGGCCCGTGACGGGCTGACCATAGCGCACCGGCGCGTAGAACAGCCTGTGCGCATCGGCGCTGCGGGCGCCGCTGCTGTAGTCCACGCCCAGAATGGGAATCCGCCGCGCCGCCAGCCAGTTGGCCACACCCAGCGTGAAGAGGAGGAAGGTACGCTCGCCATACCAGCGCGCACAGCTATTGGGACCGCGCGAGTCGAGCACGATGCGCGCGCGCTCGCCGCAGACGCACAGGCGGGCGGTGAAATCCCGCAATACCCCGTGGTAGTAGCGGAACGCCACGCGCAGCGCCTGCCCCACGGTAGCTTCCTGCAGCGCAATCCGGCAGGCATGATCGAACGCCCCCAGGGGTACGGGATGCTGGCCCATGCCGAGGAAGTCATCCCGGGTGGCGCGGCGCAAAACCCGCATTATCTGCGCGAGCTGCGCCTGCGATACCCGCGCCAACGGCGCCTGCAGCAGGGAAGGCGGCACACCGGCGCGCATCAGCACCCGGTCCACGTCCACGCCCCGGCCGCGCGCGCCCTGCAGAATCTGGGCGATATGCCCCACGGCAATGGTGTGATGGGTCATGAGGGAATCCAGCGGCTGGCGTACGCCGATGGATCGATGGTAGCCAAAGCCTGCGCGCACAGGAATGGCTGGCGTGAGCATTCCCGCCAAGCGGAATCAGCGAATCCGCCATTGGTTGGCCGCAAAGCCGCGCCTAGACTGGGCCGAGCCCGTGGCGGGCATGCCACTTCGTATTTACGGGAGTCCCTCTTTGGATACGCCGAACACCGCTCCGCTCGCTGGGGTCAGGATCCTGGACCTGTCGCGGCTCCTGCCCGGCCCGCTGGGCGCGCAGTACCTGGCCGACCTGGGCGCAGACGTGATCAAGATCGAAGACACGCAGGCGGGCGACTATGCGCCCCCGCCTCTGCGCGCCATCTGCAACCGCAACAAGCGCGGGCTGCGGCTGGATCTCAAGCATCCCGAAGGGCAGGCGGCGCTGGCCGCGCTGGCGCGTAGCGCGGACGTGGTGATCGAGAGTTTCCGGCCCGGCGTGGCCGCGCGGCTGCAGGCCGACTACCCCACCCTGGCGCGGCACAATCCCCAACTGGTCTATTGCAGCATCACAGGCTACGGACAGGACGGCCCGCAACGCGATGCCGCCGGCCATGACCTGAACTATGCCGCCTGCGCCGGCGTCGCCGACCAGATGGGCTGCGGGCCCGATCTGCCGGCGCTGTCCAACCTGCCGGTGGCCGACATTCTGGGGGGCTCGCTCACCGCTGTGATGGGCATATTGGCCGCGCTGTACGACGCCCAGCGCAGCGGGCGCGGACGTTATATCGATATCGCCATCGCCGACGGCCTGCTGGCCGCCGCCGTCGTGCCGCTGGCCACGCTCAACGCCCGCGGCGACACCCGCCCGGCAGGCGCCGACACCTTGTCCGGCGGATTGGCCTGCTACGGCCAGTACCGCGCCGCCGATGGACGCTATCTGGCGGTCGCCGCGCTCGAGCCGAAATTCTGGGAAACGCTGTGCCGGCGGCTGGAGCGTCCGGACCTGGCGCCGCTCCACCGCAACGGCGACGCCGCGCAGCAGGCGCGCGTGCGCGGCGAGTTGCAGCAGCTGTTTGGCAGGCAGCCGCTGGCGCATTGGCTGGAGCTGCTGGAAGGCGCCGACTGCTGCGTGTCGCCGGTACTCAAGCTGGCGGAAAGCCTGGAGCATCCACAGTTCATCGCCCGCGGCATGCCGCTGCAGGCCGAGCATCCGGCCTATGGCCTCCATGCCCACGTCGCCAGCCCGGTGAAGATGTCTGGCTTCCAGTTCGCCATACGCCGCCAGGCCCCGCTGCCAGGCGAACACAGCAATCAGATCCTGCGCGAGGCCGGCTATAGCGAGCCGGACGTCGCCAGCCTGATCGGACGCGGCATTGCGCTGTAGGCACATATGGCCTGCCCGCCCGGCATCTGAAGCACCCACAACCAGGACGGAGACAACATGAACAATCCTCATTGCAGTCCTCCCTCGGCCCGACGCCGCAGCCTGCTCAAGCTGGGCGCGGCCTTGCCTGCCGCGCTGGCCTTGCAGCGGCCGGCCAGCGCCGCCGGCTTCCCGACCCGCCCCGTCACGCTC
>NZ_JBARYB010000081.1:0-1544 GCF_049647645.1 Achromobacter sp. | reverse complement strand
CGTTCGCGGCTTCGAGCTTCTTCCTGTCGTTCTTCAGCTTCTCCGGCGGGGCCGTCGTATGAGTGCCCCGGATAGCTTCGCGGTCGGCTTCGAGGTGCCGCTGCATCGCTCGCTGACCGAGCCGATTCTGCTGGGCGGTGCGCCGCGCACCGTGGCGATCGCCAACGGCACGCTGGCCGCCGCTGTCGGCCTGGGCCTGCAACTATGGATTCCCGGCGTGGTGCTCTGGATCGTCGGCCATTCGCTGGCAGTGTGGGGTGCGCGCGTCGATCCGCAGTTCATGCAGGTCTTCGCCCGGCACATCAAGCACCGCCCGCTGCTGGACGTGTGAGGGGAGGACGCTGCGATGCTGAACCTCGCCGAATACCGCCAGCGCCCGGCCTTGCTTGCCGACTGGCTGCCCTGGGCCGGGCTGGTCGCACCGGGCGTCGTCTTGAACAAGGACGGCAGTTTCCAGCGCACGGCCCGGTTTCGCGGGCCTGACCTCGACAGCGCGACGCAGGGCGAGCTGGTCGCCACGTCGGCGCGGTTGAACAATGCGCTGCGCCGCATGGGATCGGGCTGGGCGCTATTCATCGAAGCCGAGCGCCGGCCTGCGGCCGATTATCCGCACTCAGATTTTCCCGAGCCGCTTTCGTGGGTGGTGGAGGAAGAACGCCGGGCCGCCTTCGAAGAATCGGGCCATCACTTCGAGAGCGGCTATCACCTGACGCTGCTCTATCTGCCGCCGGAAGAATCCCGCGCCCGTGCAGCCAAGATGCTCTACGAGAACACGCCGACGAATGGCGTGGACTGGCGCGAGCGGCTGCAAGCCTTCGTCGCGGAAACGGATCGCGTCTTTGACCTGCTCGACGGCGTGATGCCGGAAATTGACTGGCTCGATGACGCGCAGACGCTGACCTACCTGCACGCCGCCATTTCGACGCGGCGCTACCGCGTCGGCGTGCCCGAAGTGCCGTTCCACATCGACGCGCTGCTGACCGATTCCGCGCTGGTCGGCGGCCTGGCGCCCATGCTGGGCGACCAGCACCTGCGCGTGGTGTCGGTGCGCGGCTTCCCGACCTCGACCTGGCCTGGGATTCTGGACGACCTCAACCGCCTCGGTTTTGCGTACCGCTGGAGCACGCGCTTTCTCTGCCTCGACAAAGCCGAGGCGGAAAAAGAGCTTTCCCGCCTGCGCCGCCAGTGGTTCGCCAAGCGCAAGAACGTGATCGCGCTGCTGCGCGAAACCATCTTCCAGCAGGAAAGCCCACTGGTCGATACCGACGCGAGCAACAAGGCGGCGGACGCGGACGCCGCCCTGCAGGAGCTGGGCAGCGATCAAGTCGCCTTCGGCTACCTCACCGCCACGGTGACGGTGCTCGATGCCGACCCTGCGGTGGCCGACGAGAAACTGCGCATGGTGGAGCGCGTCATCCAGGGACGGGGCTTCGTCACCATTCCCGAGACCCTGAATGCCGTGGATGCGTGGCTTTCCTCGCTCCCCGGAAACGCCTACGCCAATGTCCGACAGCCCATCGTCTCGACGCTGAACCTGGCGCACA
>NZ_JBARYB010000080.1:0-2325 GCF_049647645.1 Achromobacter sp. | reverse complement strand
ATCTACGAGGGCTTCGGCCTCAACAGGCGGCAGATCGAAATCGTCGCCACCGCGCAGCCCAAGCGCGACTACTACTACCAATCCCGCCTCGGCAACCGCCTGTTCGACCTCGACCTGGGGCCGGCGGCGCTGGCGTTTGCGGGCGCTTCCACGCCGCAAGACCGGCGCGACATAGACCGCGTGCTGCTGGACGCCGGCGTGCCCGGCTTCGCGGGCGCCTGGCTGCGCCATCGCGGCCTCGATTGGGCGGCCGACCTGCTGCCCTCGTTCCCCGGCCTTGCGCCGGGTTCCCTCGCTGACCAACCCCTGGAGAACCTGCCATGAAAAAGCGTCTTGTCGCCGCCGCCATCGCGGCCATGCTTTGCACCGCCACCGCCCATGCGCAATGGGTCGTGGTCGATCCCACGAACCTCGTGCAGAACACACTGACCGCGATCCGCACGCTGGAGCAGATCAACAACCAGATCCAGCAGCTTCAGAACGAAGCGCAGATGCTGATGAACCAGGCGCGCAACCTCGCCAGCCTGCCGTCCAGCGTGGTGAATCAGTTGCGCGCCAATCTGGCGACGACCGAGCGGCTGATCGCCCAGGCTCGCGGCTTGGCCTACGACGTGACGAATCTGGATCGGGAGTTCGCGCGCCTGTATCCCGAGCAGTACGCCGCCACCGTCAGCGGCGACCAGATGTACCGCGACGCGCAGGAGCGTTGGCGGAACACGCTCAACGGCTTGCAGACCACCATGCAGATGCAGGCGCAGGTGTCGCAGCACCTGGGCGAAGACGAAAGCGTGCTGGCCGACCTCGTGGGCAAGAGCCAGTCGGCCCAAGGCGCGCTCCAGGCCATGCAGGCCATGAACCAGTTGCTGGCCTTGCAGGCCAAGCAGTCGATCCAGTCGCAACGGCTCCAGATCACGCAGGACCGGGCCACTTCGCTGGAGCTGGCTCGGCAGGCGGCCGCCACCGAGCACGCCCGCGAAGTGCGGCGGCGTTTCATGGGCGATGGCACGCCGTACACGCCGCAGCGCGTGGATTTCTACGGCAACTGACGGGAGGTCGCCATGCGATGCGTCCTCGTCCTGTGTGCCGCGCTGCTGGCCGCTTGCGGCGAGCAGCCGGCCGACCACCATGCCGATGCCCTGGCCGCCGATCCCGTGCGGCTCAAGGCATTGCGCGCGCAATGCGCGGCCGACCGGCAGGCCACGGGCGAGGACGCTTGCCGTGCCGCCGCCGAAGCCTTCCGGCGGCGCTTCTTCTCCGGCCAGGCCGGGCCGGATGAATACCAGACGCTGGCCGACCTGCCGCCGATCCCGCCGAGCTTCGAGGAATCGGCCGATGGCATGGCGCCAGCCGTTCCCGCCGAACCGGAGGACACGCCATGAATGACGTGACCATCATCGACCAGTTCCTCAACACCTTCGCCGCCTACATCGACTCGGGCTTCGGGCTGCTGCGGGGCGAAGTGGCGTTCCTCACGGCCACGCTGATCGTCATCGACATGACGATCGCCGGACTGTATTGGGCTATGAGCCACGCCACCGGTCAGGGCGAGGACGTGATCGCCAAGCTGCTGCGCAAGGTGCTGTACGTCGGTGCCTTCGCCTACATCATCGGCAACTTCAATTGGCTGGCGAGCATCGTCTTCCGCTCGTTCGCGGGATTGGGCATCACCGCCACCGGCTCGGCCATCACGATGGAGAACTTCTTGCAGCCGGGCCGGCTGGCGAAAACCGGCCTTGACGCGGGCGGGCCGATCTTTCTTCAGCTCGACGACATGATGGGATTTCCCGAGGTGTTCTTGAACCTCGATGCCATCTTGGTGCTGTTCCTCGCCTGGCTGGTCGTGGTGCTGTGCTTCTTCGTGCTGGCGATCCAGCTTTTCATCACGCTCATCGAGTTCAAGTTGACCACGCTCGCGGGCTTCGTGCTGGTGCCGTTCGCGCTTTGGAACAAGACCTCGTTCCTGGCCGAAAAGGTCTTGGGCAACGTGGTCGCCTCCGGCGTCAAGGTGTTGGTACTGGCCGTGATCGTCGGTATCGGCTCGGGCCTGTTCACTCAGTTCCAAGTCCACCCCGATGAGCCGTCGCTCGACCACGCACTGGTCATCATGCTGGCCTCGCTCACTTTGCTGGCGCTGGGGATCTTCGGCCCTGGTATCGCCACGGGCCTCGTGTCCGGTGCGCCGCAGCTCGGCGCGGGCGCGATGGCAGGCGCTGCCATCGGCGCAGCCGGGACGGCGGTGGCTGTTGGTGCTGCCGCGACGGGTGTAGGCGGTGCCGTGGCCGCTGGCGCGCGCATGGCACCGGCTGCCGCCAAGCTGGCCGGCGC
>NZ_JBARYB010000079.1:0-2288 GCF_049647645.1 Achromobacter sp. | reverse complement strand
ATCTACGAGGGCTTCGGCCTCAACAGGCGGCAGATCGAAATCGTCGCCACCGCGCAGCCCAAGCGCGACTACTACTACCAATCCCGCCTCGGCAACCGCCTGTTCGACCTCGACCTGGGGCCGGCGGTGCTGGCCTTCGCGGGTGCCTCCACGCCGCAAGACCAGCGCGCCATCGGCGAGGTTCTTGATCGCGTGCTGCCGGATGCCGGCGTGCCCGGCTTCGCGGGCGCCTGGCTGCGCCATCGCGGCCTCGATTGGGCGGCCGATCTGCTGCCCTTGTTCCCCGGCCTCGCGCCGGGTTCCCTCCGCACCGCCAACCACCCCCAGGAGAGCCAACCATGAAATTGCATACCCCCAAGCTCGCCGCGCTGACCGCCGCCTGCGTGCTCGCATTCGGCATCGCGCAGCCCGCGCACGCGCTGTTCGGCGTCGGCGACATCGTGCTCGACCCGACCAATCTGGTGCAGAACACGCTCACCGCGGTTCGCACGCTGGAGCAGATCAACAACCAGATCCGCCAGCTCCAGAACGAAGCGCAGATGCTGATGAACCAGGCGCGCAACCTGGCCAGCCTGCCGTCCAGCGTGGTGGGCCAGTTGCGTGCGAACCTGGCGACCACCCAGCGCCTCATCGCGCAGGCCAAGGGCCTGGCCTACGACGTGACGAGCATCGACCGCGAGTTTGCGCGCCTGTATCCCGAGAAGTACGCCGCCACGGTCAGCGGCAATCAGATGTACCTCGATGCGCAGGAGCGTTGGAAGAACACGCTCAATGGCTTGCAGACCACCATGCAGATGCAGGCCCAGGCATCGCAGAACCTGAGCGACGACGAGAGCGTGCTGGCCGACCTCGTGGGCAAGAGCCAGTCGGCCGAAGGTGCGCTGCAGGCGATGCAGGCCATGAACCAGTTGCTGGCCCTGCAGGCCAAGCAGTCCATCCAGACACAGCGCCTGCAGATCACGCAGGATCGCGCAGCCTCGCTGGAACTGGCGCGGCAGGCTGCCGCCGTCGAGCGTGGCCGCGAGGTGAACCGGCGTTTCCTGGGCTCGGGAACGCCGTACACGCCGCAGCCCGTCAACTTCTACAACCGCTGACGGGTGATGCCATGAACCGCGTGATTGCTCTCTGCGGCTTTGTGCTCCTGCTGGCCGGTTGCGGCCAGCAGGAGGCGCCTTCGGTCGATGCGCTTTCGGCCAACCCGGCGCGGCTGCACGCGCTCAAGGCGCAGTGCCGCGCGGGCCAGCACGACGGCGCGTTTTGCGCGCAGGTGGCCCAGGCCGACCTGCGCCGTTTTCTCTCCGGCAAGGCCGAGGCCAGCGAATACCAGACGCTGGCCGACCTGCCGCCGATTCCGCCCAGCTTCGATGAACCCGCCGAGGAAGGCCAGGCCGTGGCCTTGTCCGTGCAGGAGGACTCACCATGAATGACGTTTCGGTCATCGACCGCTTTCTTGATGTTTTCTCACGCTACATCGACTCGGGCTTTGGGCTGTTGCACGGCGAGGTGGCATTCCTCACGGCCACACTGATCGTCATCGACATGACGCTCGCCGGGCTGTTTTGGGCGATGGGCCATGCCACCGGCCAGGGCGAGGACGTGATCGCCAAGCTGATCCGCAAGGTGCTGTACGTTGGTGCCTTCGCCTACATCATTGGCAACTTCAACTGGCTGGCCGGCATCGTGTTCCGCTCATTCGCGGGCCTCGGCCTGACGGCCAGCGGCTCGACTCTGAGCATGGAGAACTTCCTGCAGCCGGGCCGGCTGGCGAAGGTTGGCATCGACGCCGGGGCGCCGATCCTCGAACAGATCAAGGCGATGGCGGGCTTCCCCGAGGTGTTCATCAACCTCACGCCCATCGTCGTGATGTTCCTCGCGTGGCTGATCGTCATCCTGTGCTTCTTCGTGCTGGCGGTGCAGCTCTTCATCACGCTGATCGAGTTCAAGCTGACCACGCTCGCGGGCTTCGTACTGGTGCCGTTCGCCCTCTGGAACAAGACCGCGTTCTTGGCCGAGAAGGTGCTGGGCAATGTGGTGTCCTCGGGCATCAAGGTCTTGGTGCTGGCCGTCATCGTGGGCATCGGCTCGCAGTTGTTTGCCGAGTTCCAGGTGCATCCGGCCGAGCCGTCCATTGACCATGCGGTGGTCATCATGCTGGCCTCGCTGACCCTGCTGGCGCTGGGCATCTTCGGGCCGGGCATCGCCACTGGTTTGGTGTCCGGCGGGCCGCAGCTCGGAGCGGGCGCGATGGCCGGTGCTGCGCTGGGCGCGGCTGGCGCTGCGGTTGCTGT
>NZ_JBARYB010000078.1:0-16387 GCF_049647645.1 Achromobacter sp. | reverse complement strand
GCGCTGGTGCGCGAAGACGTCGGCCGGCACAACGCGCTGGACAAGCTGGTCGGCGCCCTGGCGCGCCAGGCCATGCATGCCGGCGACGGCATCGTGGTGGTATCCAGCCGCGCCAGCTTCGAAATGGTGCAGAAAACCGCCGCTGCCGGCGTCGCCGTGCTGGCGTCCGTCTCCGCGCCCACTGCGCTCGCCATCCGCCTGGCCCATGAAGCCAACGTCAGCCTGCTGGGTTTTCTGCGCGGCGACGACGCCACCTTGTACACCCATCCCCTACGCATCATCTCCTGAACCGGACCTACGCAAGCATGGAAATCGGCAACCTGATCCGCATGGCCAATCGCATCGGCCAATTCTTCGAGGCCATGCCCGACCAGCAGGAAGCGCTGGAAGGCGTGGCCAACCATATCCACAAGTTCTGGGAGCCGCGCATGCGCAATGAGCTCCTGGGCTTTCTCGAACAAAGCCCTGACGGCGATGCCGGCGAGGAACGCCTGCATCCGCTGGTGCTGGAAGCGGTCACGAAAAACCGGCAGCGCCTCACGCCGCTTGCCCGCGTGGCCTAGCGCAGCGGCGCAACACAAGACAACAAGAGCATCACAAAAGAAGGCGGCGGGACCGGCCAGATGCCGGACTACGCGCGCCACAGAGCGGCCCCAAGAGGAGACAACATGCAAAGCACTGCCACGCTGGACCTGCCCGGTTCGAAGCCGGGATTTTTCGACAAGGAACGCACCATCGCCGGCCCGGGTTTCTCGCGCTGGCTGGTACCCCCGGCCGCCCTGGCCATCCACCTGTGCATCGGCATGGCCTACGGCTTCTCGGTGTTCTGGCTGCCGCTGTCCAAGGTGGTGGGCGGCGCCAAGCCGCTGGCCTGCCCTGCGGACATGAGCCTCGTCGCCGAGCTGTTCGCCACCAACTGCGACTGGAAAATCTCGACCATGGGGTGGATGTACACCCTGTTCTTCGTGCTGCTGGGCTGCTCGGCCGCGCTGTGGGGCGGCTGGCTGGAACGCGCCGGCCCGCGCAAGGCGGGCGTGGTGTCGGCCCTGTGCTGGTGCGGCGGCCTGGTCATTTCGGCCATCGGCGTGTACCTGCACCAGATGTGGATGCTGTGGCTGGGCTCCGGCGTCATCGGCGGCATCGGCCTGGGCCTGGGCTACATTTCGCCCGTGAGCACGCTGATCAAGTGGTTTCCGGACCGCCGCGGCATGGCCACGGGCATGGCCATCATGGGCTTCGGCGGCGGCGCCATGATAGGTGCGCCGCTGGCCGACCTGCTGATGCGACACTTCGCCACGCCCGATTCGCCCGGCGTCTGGCAGACCTTCCTGACCATGGCCGCGGTGTACTTCGTTTTCATGATGTCGGGCGCGCTGGGCTACCGCGTACCGCCCACCGGCTGGAAGCCCGAGGGCTGGACCGCGCCGGCCAAGCATGCCGGCAACGCCATGATCACCAAGGGCCACGTCCACGTGCAGCGCGTCTGGGGCGTGCCGCAGTTCTGGCTGGTCTGGTGGGCGCTGTGCCTGAACGTCACGGCGGGCATCGGCATCCTGGGCATGGCCTCGCCGCTGCTGCAGGAAGTATTCGGCGGCGGCCTGATCAACCAGCCTGAGCTGGGCTATACGCAGCTGGACAAGAGCCAGTTGGCGGCCATCGCCGCCATCGCCGCCGGCTTCACCGGCCTGCTTAGCTTGTTCAACATCGGCGGCCGCTTCTTCTGGGCCAGCCTGTCCGACAAGCTGGGCCGCAAGACCACCTACTTCATCTTCTTCGTGCTGGGCTTCGCGCTGTACTCGGCCATTCCCTGGACCGCGCATATCGGCGCGCTGGCCCTGTTCGTGGCCGCCTTCTGCATCATCCTGTCCATGTACGGCGGCGGCTTCTCCACCGTGCCGGCCTATCTGGCCGACCTGTTCGGCACGCAGATGGTGGGCGCCATCCATGGCCGGCTGCTGACGGCCTGGTCGGCGGCGGGCATTTTCGGGCCGGTGCTGGTGAACTACATCCGCGAGTACCAGCTGTCCATCGGCGTGCCGCGCGCCCAGGTGTACGACATCACCATGTACATCCTGGCGGGCATGCTGGTGCTGGGTTTCCTCTGCAATCTGGCGATCCGGCCGGTGAACGCCAAGTATTTCATGAGCGACGACGAGCTGGCGCGCGAAAAGGCGCTGGCCCACGAGCGCGCGGTCGCCACGGAAACGCACGGGGTCGGAATATCCACGTTCCGCACGCCGGCGGCGCTGGTGGCGTTCGCCTGGGCCTGCGTGGGCATCCCGCTGGCCTGGGGCATCTGGATCACCCTGCAGAAGGCCGTGGTGCTGTTCCACTAAGGCCTGCATCGGGCATCGCGGCAGGCAGCGCCTGCCGCGGCGGGGCGTGAAGCTGCTACATTGGCAGCCCGCGCCCCTTCTTTTTGCTTTCTCCATGACCACCCTGCCCCGCGCGCCCCGCCTTGCTGGAGCGACACGTTGACCGTCCCTGAAATCCACTGGGAAGAAAACCAGACCCCCCATTCCGCCCGCTGGCGCTCCGAATCCGGCGCCGCGCCGCCCAAGCGCGTGGTGGTCGCGGACGACACCATGACCGCGGACATGGCCTACCGCCAGGCCTGCGAAGGCGTCGGCCTGCTGTGGCGCGGCGATTTCCAGAATGCGCGGCAACTGCTGCAGGCCATCACGCGGCGGGTCGACAAGCGCCCCCGCAAGCCCGTGGACACCCTGCTGGACGCCTTCAACCAGCACCGCCAGATCCAGTCGCAGCGCGCCCGCATCCTGGGCATGTTGCTGATCCCGTTCGACGCGGGCCACGGCATTCCGCTGCGCCGCGCGCCCGACGCGCAATTGGCCTGCGAAGAAGCCCACGGCCCCGCCAATGAGCCCTATGTAGCGTCGCTGCGCGAACTGCTGGGCCTGATCGGCGCTTTCGAATGGCGCAAGAAAGGCGTGGAGATTCCCGCGCTGAACGCCCGCATCCACCCGCACTACGGCGTGTTCTCGCCCTTGCGCGGCGAATACATCGACCTGGTGGCGCGCACCCCGATGCCGCGCGGCAGCGTCGCCTTCGACATCGGCACCGGCACCGGCGTGCTGGCCGCCGTGATTGCCCGCCGCGGCGGCAAGCGTGTCATCGCCACCGACACGGATCCCCGCGCCCTGGCTTGCGCCCGCGAAAACCTGGAACGGCTGGGCCTGTCCAAGCAGGTCGACGTTGAAGAGACGGACCTGTTCCCCGAGGGCCGGGTGTCGCTGATCGTCTGCAACCCGCCTTGGCTGCCGGCCCGACCCAGCTCGCCCGTCGAGCAGGCCGTCTACGATCCCGACAGCCGCATGCTGCGCGGATTCCTCGGCGGACTGACGGCGCATCTGACGCCCAACGGCGAAGGCTGGCTGATCCTGTCGGACCTGGCCGAACATCTGGGCCTGCGCACTCGCGAAGCACTGCTGGAGATGATCAGCCAGGCCGGCCTGCGCGTCATCGAACGCATCGACACGCGGCCCACGCATGGCCGCGCACAGGATGCAAGCGACCCGCTGCACGCGGCGCGCTCGAAGGAAGTCACGTCCTTGTGGCGCCTGGGCGCCGCCTGAGGCGTGGCCGCGCTGGGCGGCCCTAGGCCCGCCCCGCCGCCACGTTCACGCTGATGGCGATGATGAAGACGTTGAAGAAAAAGGCGATGACGCTGTGCGTCAAGGCGGTGCGGCGCACTCGCCGGTTCACGATCTGCACGTCCGACACCTGGAACGTCATGCCCAGCACCAGCGCGAAATAGGCGAAGTCCCAGTAGTCAGGGTCTTCCGTGCCCGGGAAATCCAACCCTTTGTGCATGGCGTTGCGATGGCCGTAATAGCCATGCGCGTAGTGCAACGCGAAGATCATGTTCATGTAGAGCCATGACAGGATGATGGTCGCGGCGGCGGCCAGCATGGCCAGTACGCTGCCCACGCCGCTCTCGCCCCGCAACTCGACCCACAGCGCCATCATCACCATGCAGGACAGGGCCACGCTGCTCCACAGCACGCCCGTGCGCCCCACATCCTGCTGCTGCGCGTGCTGGCGCATGGCAGCAGAACTGGTCCGGCCAAACACCCGCGCCGTCATCAGCAGAAACACCAGCGCCCCTGCGTCGAATCCCAGCAACAGCGCCAGGACCCAGGGCACGCCCAGGGCGTAGAGACCGCCCGCCGTGAGCAGCAGCAAGCCGGCGCAGCCAACCAGGCGCCGGTGGGCATGGAAGAACGGCAAGGCAGCGCCGGACGTGGCATCGTCCTCGGGATCGAAATCCTTGAGCGGCGGCATGCGGCGCTCCTTTAGACGTGAACAGGCCCTAACGCTAACCGATGCCGAGCAAACCGACCAGTGCGCCGCCGAACAGCAGCCATAGCGGATGAATACGGGTGAAGCTGCCCAGCAGCGCCACCGCCGCGGTGATGACGCCCAGCAGCCAGGTATGCACCGAGGCCTCGGTGATGAGCGCCGCGCTGGCCGCCACCAGCCCCACCGTCATGGGGAAGATGCCCGCCTGGATCACGCCGCGCCATGGGCGGTCCTTGAAGCGCTCCCACAACCCCAGGGCGATCACGGTAATGATGGACGAAGGGCCGAACTTGGCAATGGTGGTGACCAGCATGCCCAGGCCGCCGGCCACGTGCCAGCCAACCAGGGTGACCACCATCAGGTTGGGACCCGGGGCGGCCTGCCCCAGGGCGAACAGCGCGGAAAAGTCGGCTGCCGTCATCCAGCCGTGCACATCCACCACCTGGCGCTGCATCTCGGGCAGGATGGTGTTGCCCCCGCCGAACGCCAGCACCGACAGCTCGGAAAAGATCAGGGCCAGGGCGATCAGTGTGTGGATCATCGACGTTGCCTCCAGACCATCAGGATGCTCAGCGGCGTCAGCACCGCCATCGTCGGCAACAGCGGAATGCGCAACACGGCGATGGCGATGAAGCAGGCCGTGGCCACCACGCCGGCCAGCCAGTCGCGGCGCTTCAGCACCGGCAGCCCGATCTTCACGGCCATCGAGATCAGCAGGCCCGCGGCGGCCGCTGCCAGCCCGGCGAACAGGTGCTGGATGTGCGGGTCGTTCTGGAAGCGGTCGTACACCATGCCCAGCAGCACCACGATGGCGGACGGCGCCAGGATCAGGCCCATCAGCGCCGCGAAGGCGCCGCGCGGGCCGCGGAACTTCATGCCCAGCGCCACCGACAGGTTGATGATGTTGCCGCCGGGCAGGAACTGGCACAGGCCCAGCAGATCGGTGAACTCGGCGCCGCTGAGCCAGCGGTGCTTTTCGACGACCATGCGGCGCGCCAGCGGCAGGGCGCCGCCGAAGGCCGTCAGGCCGAGCATGAGGAATCCGTAGAACAGTTGCCCGCAAGTGGGCGCGGGCCGGAGATCGGCCTCGGGGATGGAAGGTGCTGCTGCGTTCATCATTTTTATGCCGGCGCCAGCGTGGCGGCGCGGGGGTGGAACCAGGGGAAGACAACGAGATTGCAGCCTACTCTTCGCCTCGGATAATGTCTAATATATGACTATCTATATATTCATATCGGTTGAATATGGCATCCGTAGACTTGAGGCTGTTGCGCTACTTCCTGGCCGTGGCCGAGGAATCCCACCTGACCAAGGCCGCGGCGCGGCTGGGCATACGCCAGCCGCCGCTCAGCCAACAGATCCGCGTGCTGGAGCAGGAGCTGGGGGTCACCCTGTTCCACCGCTTGCCGCGCGGCATGGAGCTGACCGAAAGCGGCCGCGCGCTGCTGGACGATGCGCGCAACATCGTGGCCCTGGTGGACCAGGCCGTGGAAGGCGTGCGGCGGGTATCGTTGGGCGAGGCCGGACGCCTGACCGTGGGCTTCACCGGATCGGCCGCCTTCCACCCCTTCGTGCCGTCCGTCATCCGGCGTTTCCGCGAGGCCGCGCCCAACGTGCGACTGGTGCTGGAGGAAAGCAGCACCGGAGAACTGATGGAGGCTGTCGGCGCAGGCCGGGTGGACGCAGCGTTCATCCGCGGCCCCTATGGGCTGGGCCCCGGCGTGGTGGTGGAGACCGTGCTGGAGGAACCGATGCTGGCCGCGTTTCCGGCCGACCACCCGGCCGTCAAGGGCCGGTCGCGCAAGCGCATCGCGTTGTCCGAACTGGCCGATGAATCCCTGATCCTCTATCGCCGCCACAGCGGGCCTGGCCTGTATGACGCCATCATCGCCGCCTGCGGCGCGGCTGGCTTCAGCCCCCGCGTGGCCCAGGAAGCGCCGCGCATGCTGTCCACCCTGAGCCTGGTGGCGGCGGGCCTGGGCGTGTCGCTGGTGCCGGCATCGCTGCGCCGCGTGAACATCGAGGGCGTGGTCTACGTCAACCTGACCCAGCCCGCGGAACTGCGCGCGCCGCTGAACCTGATCTGGCGCGACGAATCCCTGTCAGGCGCCACCCGCAAGCTGATCGACGAGGCCCGCCGGCAGCGGGAGGAATCCCTGGCCTGAACGCGCGGCGCTACACTGCCCGGCACCCGCACTCCGCATTGCAGCCATGCTTCCAGAATCCCCCATCGGCATCTACGACTCCGGCGTCGGCGGACTGAGCGTGCTGCGCGCCATCCGCGACGCCTTGCCCCACGAGTCGCTGCTGTACGTGGCCGACTCGGCCCATGTGCCCTACGGCGAAAAAACGCAGGACTACGTCGAGCAGCGCGCCAGCACCATCGCCGATTACTTCGTGTCGCGCCAGGCCAAAGCCATGGTGGTGGCCTGCAACACCGCGACCGCGGCGGCAATCGCCCAACTGCGCCAGCGCCATCCGCGACTGATCATCATCGGCGTGGAACCCGCCATCAAGCCCGCCGCACACCTGACCACGAGCGGCGTGGTGGGCGTGTTCGCCACCACCGGCACCCTGGCCAGCCCCAAATTCGCGGCGCTGGTCCAGCGCCAGGCCCCCGAAGTCCGCATCCTGTTCAGGCCCTGCCCCGAATGGGTGCGGCTGGTGGAACAAGGCGTGCTCAGCGGCCCCGAGGCCGAGGCCGCGGTGCGCGCGCCCGTGGCGGAGTTGCGCAAGGCCGGCGCCGACGTGCTGGTGCTGGGCTGCACCCACTTTCCCTTCCTGCGCGACGCGATCCAGGCGGCTGCCGGCCCTGGCGTGCCGCTGCTGGAAACCGGCGCGCCCGTGGCCCGCTGGCTGCGTCACCAACTGTTGGAGCGCGGCCTGCTGCGAGCCGACGGCCCGGGAGAACTGCGTCTGGAAACCAGCGGCTCGGCCGAGGCGCTGAGCGCGCTGGCCCCCCGCCTGCTCGGAAACGCGCCCGCCGCGCACACCCTGGAGCCGCGCTGGCGTTGATGGCGCGTCGGCCTGACGCCCGCCTGTCTCCCGTCGGATCCCGATTACGCGCTGATTGCGCCCGCTTTGATCCCGCGCATGTCGCGCTTGTCCGATTCGGAGAATAATTCGGATACAGTGGACTACAACGCCGCCCGCGGCGCGCACAAGGAGACGCCCATGAAACGCATCCTGATTCCCGTGGATGGCTCGCAGCCCGCCGTCCACGCGGTCCAAGCCCTGCTCGACTCCCGCAGCTACGACCCCGTCGAACGCGTGGAACTCCTCACGGTCCAGATCCCGCTGAAAGCAGGCAAGATCGGCCGCGGCCTGTCGCAGGCCGAGATCGACGCCTATCACGAGGAAGAAGGCCGCCACGCGCTGCAGGCCGCCAGCGACCTGCTGACCCAGGCCGGCGTGCCCTTCCAGGCGCGCGTCGAAGTGGGCGCGGCCGCCGAGACCATCGTGCGCGTGGCCGACGAATCCGGCGCCGACGAGATCTACATGGGCTCGCGCGGGCTGGGCTCGGTGTCATCCTGGTTCCTGGGTTCGGTCGCGACCCGCGTCCTGCATCTGACGGAGTTGCCCGTCACCCTGGTCAAGTAACCGTCAAGGAGCATCCATGCTGAACATCCTGGTCCCTGTCGACGGCTCCGACAATGCCAACCGCGCCGTCCTGTACGCGCGCCAGCTCGCCCAAGGGGCCGGCGCCGCGCGCATCCATCTGCTCAACGTCCAGACGCCCGTGCAAGGCCGGGCCGGCCTGTCGCGCCTGATCACGCAGGACATGATCGACGAGTTCTACCTGCGCGAAGGCCAGGAGGCCACGGACGAGGCGCGCAAGCTGCTGGACGTAACCAACACCGACTACACCAGCCACGTCGCATTCGGCCATGCGGCAACGGAAATCGCCGGCTACGCGCAAGACCACAATTGCGCGCGCATCGTGATGGGCACGCGCGGCAACGGCACTCTGGCGAACATCCTGATCGGCTCGGTCGCCAATCAGGTACTGCAACTGGCCGAAGCGCCGGTCACGCTGGTCAAGTAAATCCGTGCGCCGGCCTCAGGCGGCCGGCAGCCACAACGACACCCTCAAGCCCCCCAACGGCGAGCGCTCGGCCCGCGCCTGGCCGCCATAGGTGGTGGCCAGGTCGCGCACAATGTCCAATCCCAGGCCCGATCCCGGACGCTGTTCATCCATGCGCACGCCGCGCAGGAAGATGCGCTCGCGCTCCTCGTCGGCAATGCCGGGGCCGTCGTCGTCGATCTGGATGAGCAACTGGCCAGGGTCCGCCGCAAGCGCGGTGACCTGTACCTGGCGTTCGGCCCACTTGCAGGCGTTGTCCAGCAGGTTGCCGACCATCTCCTGCAAGTCCTGCTCTTCGCCGCGGAACACCAGGCCATCGGCAAACGCGGGCATCTCCAGCTGCAAACCGCGCTGCGCGTACAGGCGCTGCATGACCCGCAGCAGCCCTTCGATGGGCTGGCGCAAAGGCGTACGGCTGTCGGCCGAATCGGAGGCGGCGGCTGCGCGGGCGCGCGCCAGGTGATAGTCGATCTGGCGGCGCGCCATGCCCACCTGTTCCTGCACCAGCGCCGCCAGCGGACCATCCTCGCGCGCGGCGGCATTGCCCAGGATCGTCAGCGGAGTCTTGACCGCATGCGCCAGGTTGCCGGCCTGCGTGCGCGCCCGCTGCACCATGGCGGCGTTGACATCCAGAACGCGGTTGAAGTCGTCGACCAGGGGCTGGATCTCGCTGGGAAAGCTGCCCTCGATACGCACGCTGGCACCGCCATGTTGCTTGGCCAGCTGCCGCCTGAGCCTTGCCAACGGCCGCAACCCCACCACCACCTGGACCACGGCCGCCACGGTCAATCCGGCCGCCAGCGCGCCCAGCGAAATCAGCAGCATGTGGTTGAAGCGCCCTATCGGTTCGGCCAGCACCTGGCTGTCGGCGGCCACGATCAGGCGCAATGGCGCGGCCTCGGTCTCGGCCGGTTCCAGCGTGCGCGTCAGCGCGGTGAGGCTATGCTTTTCCGGCCCCGCGATTTCATAGACTCCATCGGCGTTGTCGGCGGCAGGCAGCGCCAGCACCTGGTCCCAAAGGGAACGCGAGCGCGCCGCGCCCACGGCCACCGGGCGGCCCTGCTCGTCGAGCCGGTCGATCTGCCAGTACAAGCCGGACAGCGGCTGCTCCAAACGTGGATCGCTCAAGGGCGGCGACACCACCAGGCGGCCGTCCGGAGCCACATTCACGGCGGCGGTCAGCTGGTTCAGGTGCAAGGTCAGTTCGGCGCGCAATTGCTCGGTGATGTGCTGGCGGAACAAGCTTCCCAGCCCCCAGCCGGCCAACACCACGGTGACCAGGATCCAGGCCAGCGTGCCGGCCAGCAGGCGCCAGCGCAGCGAGCCCGGCGCGCCCACGCGCCCCGGCATCATGCGGCGCAGGCCAGGCGGTAGCCCAGGCCGCGCACGGTTTCGATGGTGTCGGGCGGCAGCTTCTTGCGCAGCCGCGCGATGAACACGTCGATGGTGTTGGAATCGCGATCGTGGTCCTGGGCGTAGACGTGCTCGGTCAGCTCGCTACGCGAAATGACCTCGCCCGCGCGCTGCATCAGCACGGCCAGCACCTTGAATTCGTGGCTGGTCAGGGACAACGCCTGGCCGTCCACCGTGACCTTGGCCAGGCGCGTGTCCAGCATCAGCGGCCCGCAGCGCCATTGCGCGCTGGCGTGGCTGCTGGAGCGGCGCAGCAGCGCCCGCACCCGCGCCAGCAGCTCTTCCATGTGGAAAGGCTTGGTCAGGTAATCGTCGGCGCCGGCATCGATGCCGGCGACCTTCTCGTGCCAGTTGTCGCGCGCCGTCAGGATCAGTACCGGCATGCCCTGGCCCGCGGCGCGCCATTGCTTGAGCACGGTCAGGCCGTCCATGACCGGCAGGCCCAGGTCCAGCACCACCACGTCGTAGGTCTCGACCGCGCCCATGTATTGGGCCGTCCCGCCATCCGCCGCGGTGTCCACGGTATAGCCGGCCTGGCGCAGGGCATCGGCCAGTTGCGTGGACAGCGTGGGTTCGTCTTCGACTACGAGTATGCGCATCAGTGCTTGTCCCGGAATTGGATGTCGCGGCCTTTCACGCCCAGCACCTTGCCGTCGCGCGCATCGATCTTCAGCTTGACCAGCCGGCCGCCGCCCTGCAGCAGCCGGATCTCGTAGATGAACTCGCCGTCGTCTTCCTCGAATTCGACCTTGACCACCTGCCCGGGATAGTCGCGCTCCACAATATCCAGCACCGAGCGCAGGGGCAGGACCTTGCCCGCCTGCAAGGCCTGGCGCGCCTGTTCATGGTCGCTTTCGTCGGCCACGCCCGTGCCGGGGCCCGCGGCCAGCGCCAGCATCAGCGCGCCGCAGGTCAGCCAGATTCGGGTACGTATTCCTCGGGTCATGGTCTCTTTCGCAATTCAGGGGCCGCCATGAGAGGCGATTCTCCGCCCAGTTATAGCGCCGGAAAAATGAACGGCACGTGAACGGCCGCTTCAGAATTGGTTCATCCGCACAACCGAATAATGCGGTCATGGTCGCCATTCCGGCAACCCGCTACAACCAAGGAGCCACTCCATGACCGCAATCCGCAACACCCTGGCCGCCCTGGCGCTTGGCGCCGCAACCCTCACTAGCGCGGCCGCCGTGCATGCCCAGACGCCGGCGCAAACGCCGGTCCAGCCCGCCGCCACCGCGCCCGCCAACGCGACGCTGACCGTGCGCCAGGTCTACGACACGCTGACCGCCGCAGGGTACCGCAACATCACCGAGATCGAGCTCGAACACGGCCGTTACGACGTCAAGGCCGACAACCCGCAAGGCCAGCGCGTGAAGCTGCGGGTCGACGCTCAAAGCGGCGCCGTCCTGCGCAGCAAGATCAAGGACTGAAGCACCCGCGCGATCGCGCCTTCCCGCGCTCCGCCCGCATCCGGCGGGCCGAGCGCCCCAACATGGATGCCATCATGAAACCGATAGGAACCGGCGCCGCCCTCGGCGGCTTCCTGCTCGCCCTTACCCTGGCCTGGGGCCTGGATGCGCTGATCCTGCAGCCGCCGGCGGCCGGCGCCTGGTACTGGGTCGCTCGGCAGCAAGGCCTGTACCTCACCGGCGTCTGGTCCATCGGGCTGATGTGCTTGATCATGCTGCTGGCCTTGCGGCCGGCGTGGCTGGAACGGCCGCTGGGCGGCATGGACAAGATCTACCGGCTGCATAAATGGGCTGGCATTCTTGCAGTAGGGGCCGGCGCCGCGCACTGGCTGCTGAAGCTGGCCAGCGGCCCCTTGAAGGGCCTGGCGGACGCGGGCAACCGTCCCGCCCGCGACGCCGTGCTGGCGCTGTTCGAAGGCTCGCGTGGCGTGGCCAAGGATCTCGGCGAGTGGTCGATCTACCTGCTGCTCGCGATGCTGGCGATCACCCTGTGGCGGCGCTTTCCCTACCGGGCCTGGCGCCTTCTGCATCGCGTCATGCCTCTGCTGTTCCTGGCGCTGGTGTTCCACACCGTGGCGCTGGCGCCGGCGTACTACTGGAGCGGTCCCGTGGGCCTGCTGCTGATTCCGCTGCTGGCCGCGGGCACCTATGCCGCGCTGGTGGCGCTGCTGGGGCGCGTCGGCCACGGCCGCCGCGCGCGCGGCAAGATCGTATCGCTGACGCACCTGCCGGACGGCATCATGGAGGTCAGCTGCGAACTCGACGGCAATTGGCGGCATCACCATGCGGGGCAATTCGCCTTCGTCACCTTCGACCGCAAGGAAGGCGCCCACCCCTACACCATCGCCAGCGCCCCCGTGCCCGGCGAGCGCCGCGTGACGTTCCAGATCAAGGCCCTGGGCGACTACACCCGCACGCTGGCGCGCACGCTGCGCATCGGCCAGGACGTCGCCGTGGAAGGACCCTACGGCCGCTTTCAGCTGGAGCCCGGCGCGGCCGGCGCGTCGCAGGTCTGGATTGCGGGCGGCATCGGCGTCACCCCCTTCCTGGCATGGCTGGAAGCGTTGCAGGCCGGTCAGGCGCAGCCGCCGCGCGTGTGGTTGCATTACTGCGTGCGCGACGCCGCGGCCGATCCCTTCGTGCCGCTGCTACGGGAGCGCTGCGCCGCGTTGGACTGCGTGACGCTGACGATACACAGCGCGCGCGACGGCAACACGCTGACGGCCAGCGCGCTGGCGCAGGGCGAGGTGGCCGCGGGCCGCGTCGCCGACGTATGGTTCTGCGGGCCCACAGGCCTGGCGGATGCGCTCAGGCGCGGCCTGCGCAAGCTGGGCGGCAAGCATGTGCGCTGGCATCAGGAAGCATTCGAGATGCGCTGATCGTCCCGGGATGGCCGGGGTCCGAGCGTATGATGGACCTCACAGCCCCCGGGAGCATGCACCATGCCCAACCCACGCCTTCTACTGGCGGCGGCAATGGCCGTCGCCACCCTCAACGCCTGCGGCGAAATGGCCACGCTGCCGGTCGAGGCCGGCATGGGCCCGTCGCCCCAACTGCCCGCCCCCAATCCCACCGCCATACCCACCGTAAAGACCGCCAAGGCCATCGGCTGGCCCGCGGGCGCGCATCCCGTGGCCGCCCATGGCATGGCGGTGACCGAGTTCGCCAGCGGCCTGGACCACCCGCGCTGGCTGTACGTGCTGCCCAACGGCGACGTGCTGGTGGCCGAAACCAATGCGCCGCCCAAGCCCGAATCGGCCTCGGGCGGTTTCAAGGGCTGGATCGCGGGCCTGGTGATGAAACGCGCCGGCGCCCGGACCGACAGCGCCAACCGCATCACCCTGCTGCGCGACACCCATCACGACGGCGTCGCCGATACCCGCAGCGTGCTGCTCGATGGCCTGAATTCGCCGTTCGGCATGGCCTTGATCGGCAATCAGCTCTACGTGGCCAATGCCGACGCCGTGGTCCGCTTCCCCTATGAGACCGGACAGCAGCGGATCAGCGCCCCCGGCGTGAAGGTCACCGACCTGCCCGCCGGCCTCAACCACCACTGGACCAAGAACCTGCTGGCCAGCCCGGACGGCAGCAAGCTTTACGTGTCGGTAGGCTCCAACAGCAACGTCGGCGAAAACGGCATGGACATCGAAGCAGGCCGCGCCGCCATCTGGGAGATCGACGTGGCCAGCGGCGCCAAGCACCTGTACGCCACCGGACTGCGCAACCCGGTGGGCATGGCCTGGGCGCCGGACGGCAAGACCTTGTGGACCGCCGTCAACGAACGCGACGAACTGGGCAGCGACCTGGTGCCCGACTACATGACCTCGGTGCGGGACGGCGGCTTCTATGGCTGGCCCTACAGCTACTTCGGCCAGCACGTCGACACCCGCGTCCAGCCGCCGCGCCCCGACCTGGTTGCCCGCGCCATCGTGCCCGACTACGCGCTGGGTCCGCACACCGCCTCGCTGGGGCTGGCCTGGTCGGACGGCTCCAAGCTGCCCGCGCCGTACGCGGACGGCATGTTCGTGGGCCAGCACGGCTCCTGGAACCGCAATCCGCGCAGCGGCTACAAGGTCATCTTCGTGCCCTTCCGCGACGGCAAGCCCGATGGCGCCGCGCGCGACGTGCTGACAGGCTTCCTGAACGAAAACGGCGAAGCCCAGGGGCGGCCGGTAGGGGTGGCAATAGACCGCCAAGGCGGCCTGCTGGTGGCGGACGACGTCGGCAATGTGGTGTGGCGGGTCGGTCCCGCTTCTACAATGGCAGCTCCCCAATGATTCAAGACCAGGAGTGAGCATGAGCACGGAAAAAGTGGCGATCGTCACCGCCGGCGGCAGCGGCATGGGCGCGGCGGCGGCGCGCAAACTGGCGGCCGACGGCTGGCGCGTGGCCATCCTGTCATCTTCGGGCAAGGGCGAGGCCCTGGCGCAGGAACTGGACGGCCTGGGCATTACGGGATCCAACCGCTCGCCCGAAGACCTGGCGCGGCTGGTGGACGCCACCCTGCAGAAATGGGGCAGGATCGACGCGGTAGTCAACAGCGCCGGCCACGGCCCCAAGGGTCCGCTGCTGGAAATCAGCGACGAGGACTGGCACCTGGGCATGGAGTACTACCTGCTGAACGTGGTGCGGATCGCGCGCCTGGTCGCGCCGGTGATGAAGCAGCAGAAGACCGGCGCCATCGTCAATATCTCGACCTATGCCACCTTCGAGCCGGAAGCGCTGTTCCCCACGTCCGGCGTGTTCCGCGCCGGGCTGGCCGCCTTCACCAAGGTGTTCGCCGACGAGTACGCCGAACACAATGTGCGGATGAACAACGTGCTGCCGGGCTTCATCGACAGCCTGCCCGAAAAGGAAGACCGCCGCACGCGCATCCCGATGGGCCGCTATGGCACCGCCGAAGAGGTCGCGGACCTGATCGCCTTCCTGGCTTCCGACGCATCGTCCTACATCACCGGCCAGAACATCCGCATCGACGGCGGCATCACGCGCTCGGTCTGAATCCCATGCTTTTGGACTAGTCCCTCGTCCGAATGACGGTATTGAAGCCCGCCCTGGGCTTCAGTACCGTAGGTTTTCGCATTCGACGAGGTGCCTGCGCATGTCCGCTACGCCGTCAGCGGCTGCGCCGCAGTCCGCTGCTCTGCCGCACGAAAAACCCACCCCGGGCCAGGCCTCGCGTTTCCTGGCGCAGGTGACGTTCGGCCCTACCCCCGCCGACATTGATGCCGTGGTACGCGACGGCTATGCGGCCTGGTTGGACGCGCAGTTGGCGCTGCCGCCATCGCAGACCCACTTCGACTGGCTGCTGCAACAAAGAAAGAACACCGAGGAGTTCAAGGGCAACGGCATCAACGCGCCCCTGGAATCCACGCTGTGGCGCAAGTTCATCGCCGCGCCGGACCAGGTGCGCACGCGGGTGGCGTTCGCGCTGTCCGAGATCTTCGTGGTGGGCGTGTCGTCCATCACCGCGTCCTGGCCGCTGTTCGGCGCGGCGGGCTTCATGGACCTGCTGGCCGAACATGCCCTGGGCAACTATCAGCAGTTGCTGACCGCCGTCACCCGCAACCTGTCGATGGGCTGCATGCTGACCTATCGCGGCAACCGCAAGGAAGATCCCAAGACCGGCCGCCATCCCGACGAGAACTATGCCCGCGAGGTCATGCAGCTGTTCAGCATCGGCCTGCTGGAACTGGAACCGGACGGGTCCGTCCGGATGGTGAACGGCGCGCCGGTGGAAACCTATTCCAACACGGACGTTCAGGGCCTGGCCAAGGTCTTCACAGGTTGGGACATCAACGGTCCGGAAACCGACGTGGAGTTCCACCGGCGCCCCATGGCCCTGAACAACGCGCTGCACTCGCTGGCCGAAAAGCGCTTCCTGGGCGCGGTGGTGCCGGCGGGCACCGACGGCCACCTGTCGCTCAAGCGCGCCATGGAGGTGATCTGCGCCCACCCCAACGTAGCGCCCTTCATCGGCACGCAACTGATCCAGCGGCTGGTCACCAGCAACCCCAGCCGCGCCTATGTGGCGCGCGTGTCCGCCGTCTTCGACGACGACGGCGCTGGCACGCGCGGCAACCTGAAGGCCGTGGTGCGCGCCATTCTGCTGGACCCCGAGGCGCGCAATCCCGACCTGGCCGCGCCCGGCTGGGGCAAGGTGCGCGAACCGATCGTGCGCTTTGCGGCCTGGGCGCGGGCGTTCGGCGCCGTCTCCAACAATGGCGCCTGGGCCATGCCGGACACTACCGACAACACGATCCGCCTGGCCCAGAGCCCGATGCGTTCAGCCAGCGTCTTCAATTTCTTCCGCCCGCGCTACGTGCCGCCCGTGACGGAGCTGGCGCGCCAGCACCTGGTGGCGCCGGAACTGCAGATCACCGACGAGACCAGCATCGCAGGCTACCTGAACTTCCTGGCCATCTATGTGGACCGGGGCTGGGAGGATCTGCAGACCCCCTACACCGCCGAGATCGCGCTGGCGCAGGATCCGTCCGCGCTGGTGGCGCGGGTGGCGCTACTGCTGGCGGGCGACGCCTACTCCGCCGAGACCGCCGGCGCCATCGCGCAGGCCGTGGCGACCATCCCCGCGGGCCGGCCG
>NZ_JBARYB010000077.1:0-25446 GCF_049647645.1 Achromobacter sp. | reverse complement strand
CCCGCAGGCCGCGCCCTACGCGCCCGCCGCCAGCCCCATGGCGGACACGCCCAGGCCCGCCTACAACGGCGGCGGCAACGCATCGCCGTCCTACGGCTTGCGGCCTTCGCCCGCGCCGCAGCGCCCGCACACCCAAGTCCCGTTCCGCCTGCATGCCGAAACCGCCGGCATCCCGGCCGCGGATTGGCAATCGCTTTATCGTCCGCTCGATGACGACTCGGCCGCCAAGACGGCGCCGCTACGCGAACCCGCGCCCGCTCCCGCCGCCGCCCTGCCCGCGGACGAGGAACATCCGCTGGGCATGGCGCTGGCGCAGCTGCACGGCATCTACATCCTGGCGCAGACCCGCCGCGGCATCGTGCTGGTGGACATGCACGCCGCGCATGAACGGGTGGTCTACGAACAGCTCAAGCACGCCCTGGACGCACGCAGCCTGCCGCGCCAGGACCTGCTGGTGCCCGTGGTGTTCCACGCCCAGGAAAAGGACGTGGCGCTGGTCGAGGAATTCGACGAGCAATTGAACGAACTGGGCTTTGAAATGCGTCCGTCCGGCCCCACCTCGATCGCGGTGCGCTCCGTGCCGGCCATCCTGGCCCGCGGCGACATCGAGACGCTGGCCCGCGCCGTGCTGCGCGACCTCGGCGCCGTGGGCGTTTCGCGCCTGCTGACCGAACAGCGCAACGAACTGCTGTCCACCATGGCCTGCCACGGCTCCGTGCGCGCCAACCGCAAGCTCACCATCGAAGAGATGAACGGGCTGCTGCGCCAGATGGAAGCCACCGAACGCGCCGACCAGTGCAACCACGGCCGCCCCACCTGGATCCAGTGGTCGGTGTCCGACCTGGACAAGCTCTTCCTGCGCGGGCAATGAGCTTGCCGCCGTCCTCCTCCCCCAACGCGGCGCCGCCGGTCATCTGCCTGGCCGGTCCCACCGCGGCCGGCAAGAGCGCCTCCACCCTGGCGCTGGCCGAACGCTGGCCGCTGGAAATCATCAACGTCGATTCGGCCACGATCTATCGCGGCATGGACATCGGCACCGCCAAGCCCTCGCCCGAGGAACAGGCGCAGGTGCCGCAGCACTTGCTGGACATCCTCGATCCCATCCAGTCGTACTCCGCCGCCGACTTCGTCGCCGATGCGCGGCGCCTGATCGACGAGATCCGCGCGCGTGGGCGCATCCCGCTGCTGGCGGGCGGCACCATGATGTACTACAAGGCGCTGCGCGACGGCCTCGACGATCTGCCCCAGGCGGATCCCACGCTGCGCGCCGAACTGGAAGCGCGCGCCGCCATCCAGGGCTGGCCCGCGCTGCACGCCGAACTGGCGCAACGGGATCCCGTCAGCGCCGCGCGCCTCGCGCCCAACGACAGCCAGCGCATCCAACGCGCGCTGGAAATCTGCATGCTGTCCGGCCAGCCCATGTCCGCCCTGCTGCTGCGCGGCCAACGTCCGCGCGACGACCAGGGCAACCAGTACCTCACCATCAGCCTGGAGCCCTCAGACCGCGCCGCCCTGCACGCCCGCATCGAGCAGCGCTTCGACGCCATGCTGGACCGCGGCCTGCTCGATGAAGTGCGCGCCCTGCGCGCCAGGGGCGACCTGCACACGGGCCTGCCTTCCGTGCGCTGCGTGGGCTACCGGCAGATGTGGTCCCACCTGGACGGCGAGGTTGACCTCGCCACGGCCCGCGAACAAGGCATCGCCGCCACGCGCCAGCTGGCCAAGCGCCAGATCACCTGGCTGCGCGCGCAGCCCGAGCGCGTCATCGTCGACTGCCTGGCGGCGGATGCCGTGGCGCAGACCATAGACGCGATGGCCATCGCGCTGGCGGGACGCGCCTAGGCAGGCTTCCTGGCATGCGCCGGGCACAAAAAAACCGCGCCGTGGCGCGGTTTTTCATTGCGGCGCAAGCCAGGCTTACACCACGAAGGTCTGCGCCATGCCTTCCTTCTGCTCGACGATTTCGCCCAGCGTGCTGACGGTCTCGCCCTGCTCGCGCAGCGTGGCCGCGATGGCTTCGGCCTGCGCCGGATCCACCACCAGCACCATGCCGATGCCGCAGTTGAAGACGCGGTACATCTCGGTGTCTTCGACGCCGCCCTGCTGTTGCAGC
This sequence comes from Achromobacter sp., assembly GCF_049647645.1. GTDB lineage: Bacteria > Pseudomonadota > Gammaproteobacteria > Burkholderiales > Burkholderiaceae_B > Achromobacter. The sequence continues at coordinate 23,333 of NZ_JBARYB010000077.1, read as the reverse complement.
CACTGGAACAGCTTGGGCATTTCCCAGTTGGCGCGGTGCAGTTGGGCCGACAGGCCAGGCTGCAGAATGCGCGGCACATTGTCCAGCAGGCCGCCGCCGGTGATGTGGGCCAGGCCCTTGATGCTGGAGCCGTGCTTGGCCAGCGCGGCCAGCACCTGCTTCACGTAGATGCGGGTCGGCGCCATGACCACGTCGACCAGCGGCTGGCCGTGGAAATCGTCGTCGGGCTTGGCGTTGGCGCGTTCGAGGATCTTGCGCAGCAGCGAATAACCATTGGAGTGCGCGCCGCTGGAAGCCAGGCCCAGCACTACGTCGCCGGTCTTGATCGACTTGCCGGTGATGATGGCGGACTTTTCGACCGCGCCCACCGCGAAACCGGCCAGGTCGTATTCGCCGTCCGGGTACATGCCCGGCATTTCGGCGGTTTCACCGCCGATCAGGGCGCAGCCCGACAGTTCGCAGCCCTTGGCGATACCACCCACCACCGACGCCGCCGTATCCACCGAAAGCTTGCCGCAGCCGAAATAGTCCAGGAAGAACAGCGGTTCCGCGCCTTGGACCAGGATGTCGTTGACGCTCATGGCGACCAGATCGATACCCACGGTGTCGTGGCGGTTCCAGTCGAACGCCAGGCGCAGCTTGGTGCCCACGCCGTCGGTGCCCGAGACCAGCACGGGTTCCTTGTACGACTTCGGCACTTCGAACAGGCCGCCAAAGCCGCCGATACCGGCCAGCACCCCGGGACGCATGGTGCGCGCCGCAAGCGGTTTGATACGGTCGACCAGGGCGTCGCCTGCGTCGATGTCGACACCGGCATCGCGGTAGGTCAGAGGGGCGGTAGGTTGATTCGTCATGAGAAATGCCGTGGGGTATGTAACAATTGCTGGGATTTTGGTGGAACGCCCTGCATTTTACGATGTTGCGGGCGCAAGCAGGGATCATCCCCGTCGCGGCGCCGCGAAAGCGGTTGGGACAGGGACGGACCCGCCAGGACCGGCCGGGGCGCGACGAGGAAGGCAGAATCGGCGCAAACCCAGGCCAGCCCAGGGCCTTGGACGCGACACCTAGGCCCGAGGTGGTTTAAAGTGTAGGGTTGGCCGGTATTGATTTTGCCAGTTTCTGGCGATCAAAACCCGATCAAAACCCGGCGGCCAAAGCCCGGGCAGGTCCGTTTTGGCCTGCCGTATTGACCTATCGCTGTATTGACCAGTGCTATCCGCCTAGTTTCGGCACCCTGTAAGCTCCCATGAACCGCCAGCTGCTGCTCGACGTTCTCCCCGCGCCAGCGCCATCGCTGAACAACTATATCGCCGGCCCCAACGGGGAAGCGCTGGCGGCGGTGCGCGCGCTGCTTCCGGGCCGCGCCTTGTACATCTGGGGCGCCGCGGGCTGCGGCCGCACCCATCTGCTGCGCGCGCTGACCGCCCGCCCCGACGCCGTCTACATCGATGCCAACGGCGAAAACATGCTGCGCCGCCTGGCCGAAGCCGATTCCAAGTCGCCCATGCCCAAGTTCGTCGCCGTCGACGACGTGCACCGCATGAACGACAGCCGCCAGGCCGCCCTGTTTGCGCTCTACAACCGCTGGCGCGAATCTGCCGCCACCGGCCGCGCCTTTGCGTTGGCGCTGGCGGGCGACCGCGCGCCGCTGTCGATGCCGCTGCGCGAGGACCTGCGCACGCGCCTGGGCTGGGACCTGGTGTTCCGCCTGGACCCGCTGTCCGACGCCGACAAGCTGGCCGCCCTGTCGGCCCAGGCGGCCGAGCGCGGCATGCATCTGGCGCCCGAAATCATCAACTGGATGCTCACGCACCACGAACGCGACATCCGCAAGCTGGCGGAGCTGATCGACGCGCTGGACCGTTATTCCCTGGCCACCGGCCGTCCCATCACCCTGCCTCTGTTGCGGGCCATGCTCGCAGACCCTGATTCACAACGCACATGACCTCCCGACGCCTCGCCCTGTTCGACCTGGATCACACCCTGTTGCCGCTGGATAGCGACTACCAATGGGCCGACTATCTGGCACGCACCGGCCGCGCCGGGGATCCCGCCGAAGCCCGCCGCCAGAACGACGATCTGATGGATCGCTACAACCGCGGCGAACTCACCGCCGAGCAGGCCGCCGAGTTCATGCTCGGCCTGCTGGCCGCGCACACCCCCTATGACCTGGCGGCCTGGCACGAAGCCTTCATGGAAGAAGTGATCCGCCCGTCCATGACGCCCGCCGCGCGCGACCTGGTGCAATCGCACCTGGAAGCCGGCGACCTGTGCGCGGTGGTCACGGCCACCAACAGCTTCGTCACCGCCCCCATCGCGCGCGCCTTCGGCGTGCCCCATCTCGTGGCCACCGACGCGGAATACCTGCGCGGACGCTACACCGGCCGCATTCTCGGCACGCCCAGTTTCAAGGAAGGCAAGGTGGTCCGCGTCAACGATTGGCTGGCCGGCATGGGATTGGGGCTTGCGGATTTTTCGGAATCGTTTTTCTATAGCGATTCGGTCAACGATGTACCCCTGCTGGAAAAAGTGACCCGCCCGATCGCAGCCAACCCCAGCCCGACCCTGCGCGGCATCGCCCAGGAACGCGGCTGGCAAGTGATCGACTTGTTCGACCACATGGAAGATTCGAAGTCCTAAATGATCACTGAAACCATAAAAAAATTCGTCGGCCGACTGTTCGCGCCGGCAGCCCGGGGGCCGTTGCGCATCGCGCGCGACAAACACGGCATCGACCGCCGCAACGTCTCGCGCCACGCGATCAAGGTCTGCGAGGTGCTGCGCCAGCACGGCTATGACGCCTATATCGTCGGCGGCGCCGTGCGCGACCTGATCGTGGGCCTGGAGCCCAAGGACTTCGACGTGGCCACCAACGCCACGCCCGAGCAGATCCGCCCACTGTTCCGCCGCGCCCGCATCATCGGCCGCCGCTTCCAGCTGGTACACGTGGTCTTCGGCCAGGAAATCATCGAAACCTCCACCTTCCGCGCGCCCGCCTCGGAAGACCAGGAGACCGACGAGCACGGCCGCATCCTGCGCGACAACGTGTTCGGCTCGCACGAGGAAGACGCGGCGCGCCGCGACTTCACCATGAACGCGCTCTACTACGACCCGCACAACGAGGAAGTCATCGACTTCCACAACGGCGTGGCCGACCTCAAGAAGCGCCAGGTCCGCATCATCGGCGACCCGGTCAAGCGCTACCGCGAAGATCCGGTCCGCATGCTGCGCGCCGTGCGCTTCGCGGCCAAGCTCAACGGCACGATAGACCCGGCCACGCGCCAGCCCATCAGCACCATGGCCGAGCTCATCGATAACGTGCCGGCCTCGCGCCTGTTCGACGAAATGCTCAAGCTGCTGACCTGCGGCCATGCCATGGACTGCCTGCGCCAGCTGCGCGCCGACGGCCTGCACAAGGGCCTCTTGCCCTTGCTGGACGTGGTGCTGGAACAGCCTGGCGGCGAGCATTTCGTGGAACTGGCGCTGGAACGCACCGACGCGCGCGTGCGCTCCGGCAAAACCATCAGCCCCAGCTTCCTGTTCGCCGCGTTGCTATGGCAGCAGGTCGAGGCGCGCTGGAAACAACTGCGCGCCCAGGGCGAACACACCATCCCCGCGCTGTCGCAGGCGGCCGATTCGGTGTTGGACGAACAAACCGAAAAGCTCGCCATCCAGCGCCGCTTCTCCTCGGACATGCGCGAGATCTGGTTCATGCAGCCGCGTTTCGAGCGCCGCATGGGCAAGACCATCTACCGCATGATCGAGCAGCCGCGCTTCCGCGCCGCCTGCGACTTCCTGCAGTTGCGCGCAGCGGCCGGCGAGTTCGACAGCGTGCTGGCGCAGTGGTGGATGGACCTGGCCAACGCCGACGACGTCACCCGCAGCGAGATGATCGAAGAGATAGCCCGTCAGCCGCGCGAAGCCGGCGACGCGCCCGCCGCCCCGCGCAAGCGCCGTCGTCCGCGCCGTTCGCCGTCGCGCGGCACGCCCAGCGCCGACTGAGCCATGTCCACGGCCATCGTCCGCGCCTACGTAGGCCTGGGCGCCAATCTGGGCGACGGCGCAGCGACCCTGCGCCGTGTTCTGGACCAATTGCGGGAAACCGACGGCATCATGGCGGTGACAGCATCGCCGTTCTATCGCACCGCGCCGGTGGAAGCCTCGGGACCGGATTTCACCAATGCGGTGGCGGCGCTGGACACGCATCTGCCGCCGCTGGCTCTGCTGGACGCATTGCAGGCGCTGGAAAACCAGCATGGCCGCGAACGGCCCTACAAGAACGCGCCGCGCACGCTGGACCTGGACCTGCTGCTGTACGGCGACACCGTGCTGGACCATGAGCGGCTGACGCTGCCCCATCCCCGCATGCATTTGCGCGCCTTCGTGCTGATGCCCTTGCGCGACCTGGCTCCCGGGCTTTCGCTGCAAGGCAAGCCTATCGACGACTGGATCGGCGCAATCCGCGACCAGCCGATAGAGCGGATCGCCAGCTAGGACCTACCCCTTCGGCGCGAAGGCCATCATCGCGCGCTCCACGTCCTCGACCTGCGGCAGGCCCGCTTCATTGCCCAGATGCTGGATCTTGTGGCTTGAGGCGGCGCGCGCGAACGTGAAGTGCTCCAGCCAGGGCAGCTCCGGACGGTTCAGATAGGACCAGACGTAGGCGCCATGGAACACGTCCCCGGCCCCCGAGGTATCGACGATGCTTGAAGCCGGCACATCCAGCGCAGGCAGGACAGCCACCGCTCCTGTCTCGTCGTACCAGAGCATGCCGCGCTCGCCCAGGGTGACCGCCCCGACCCGGCAGCCGCGCGCCTTCAGCAGGTCCAGCAGGCCTTCCGGCGTAAGCCCCAGTTGCTCGCACATGCGCTCCGCGCAGACCGCCACGTCGATATGCCGCAGCAGTTCGTCGGTGTTCTCGCGCACGCCCCCGCCATCCAGCGAAGTCAGCACGCCCGCCTGCCGGCAAGCCCGCGCGTAATGCAGGGCCGCGTCGGGCTGATGGCCATCCAGATGCAGGGCGCGGTAGGCGCCGATGTCCAACCGTGGAAAATCGTTCAGGTAGTCCACGTCGCGCGCGCGCACGATGGCGCGCTTGCCGTGATTGGGCATGATGAAGGACAGGGACGACCGGCTCACCTTGCGCGCATGCAGCGACACTCCGTGCGCCGCCGCCATGTCCGTGTACATATGGCCCAGCCAGTCCGCTGCCAGCGAGCAGATCAGGTCCGGCGGCGTGCCCAGCCGCGCGCAGGCGAACGCGGCCGTTACGGCATTGCCGCCGAAGGACACGGCGTAGTCGCGCGCCACGCTTTTTTCATCGCCCGTGGGCCATTCGTCCGCCAGCACGGTGACGTCGATATAAGTGTGTCCGATGAAGAGCGCTTCGCTCATAGACCTGCCGGAAAGAAGTGATCGGAAGCGGCCTAGAAGCCGGTGGTTTCGCCCGCCTGCGCCAGCACCAGCCGCGCGCGCGCGATGACAGGCGCGTCGACCATCTTGCCGTCCAGCATGAAGGTGCCGGCCGAGATGTCGCGGTGCGTGGCGATGACGCGGCGCGCCCATGCCAGTTCCTGCGCCGCGGGCACGAAGGCCGCGTGGATCACCGGCACCTGCGTAGGATGGATGCACAGCATGCCGCCGAAACCCATCTGCTGCGCCCGGCCCGCGGCATGCGCCAGCCCGGCCTGATCCTGGACGCCCGGGAACACGCCGTCCAGGGCGGGCGCCAGGCCGGCGGCGCGGCTATGCAGCAGCACCTGTACGCGCGCCTGGTCCAGTACTGTTTCCGCGCCCGGCGTATCGGGCGCCAGACCCATATCCAGGCCATAGTCCAGACTGCCGAACGCCAGGCGTTCGACGCCGGGCGTGGCGGCCACCTCTGCGGCATTGAGTATGCCCTGGGCGGTTTCCAGGATGGGAATCACGCGCAGCCCCGCCTGGACCACATGGCGCACCTGCGCCAGGCTTTCGGCCTTGGGCAGCAGCACGCCGGCCACCCCGGGCCTGCCCCGGCAGGCCTTGAGATCGTCGTCGTGCCAGGAGGTGGAGGCATCGTTGATCCGCACCCACAGCCGCGCGCCGGGATTCGTCCCCAGGAAATCGCATAACGATTCCCGGGCGGACGCCTTGGCCAGATGCTCCACCGCGTCTTCCAGGTCGACGATCACGGCGTCGGCGCCGGCCGCCAGCGCCTTGGGTATGCGCTCGGGGCGCGAAGCCGGCACAAACAGCGCGCTACGGACAACGGGATGCGTCACACGACCTCCGATGCATGGAACTGCGCCACTTGATCGGGCGCGTATCCCAATGATGCTAGCACCGCATCGGTGTTTTGGCCCACCGCGGGCACCGCCGCCATGCGCGGCGCGAAGGCGTTGCTGCTGGCCGGGGGCAGCAGCGCGGGCAGTTCGCCAGCGGGGCTGTCCACCTGGCTCCAGCGGCCGCGCGCCTGTAGCTGGGGATGCGCCCAGACGCCGGCCATGTCATTGACGCGCGCGTTGGCGATCTGCGCGTCCTCCAGCCGCTGCGTCACCTGATCGATGGACAGGTCGGCGAAGGCAGCCACGATCAGCGCGCGCAAGTCGTCGCGGTTGGCGGTTCGCAGCGAATTGGAAATGAAGCGCGGGTCTTCCGCGAGTTCCGCCTGGCGCAGCACCTGGGCGCAGAACACGCGCCACTCGCGCTCGTTCTGCAGCCCCAGCATGATGGTGGCGCCGTCGCCCACCGGAAACGGGCCGTAGGGATAGATAGACGCGTGGGCCGCACCCGCGCGCACGGGCGGCGTGCCGCCCTCGAACGCGTAGTACATGGGGAATCCCATCCACTCGACCATGCTTTCCAGCATGGAGACGTCGAGGCGGCTGCCCAGGCCCGTTCTCTGCCGCAACAGCAAGGCGTTCAGGATCGCGGAATAGGCGTACATGCCAGCGGCGATGTCGGCGATGGAGCAGCCGGCCTTGACCGGATCGTCCTTGGTGCCGGTCACCGACAGGAAGCCGCTTTCGCTCTGGATCAACAGGTCATAGGCCTTCTTGTCCTGATAGGGCCCGCCTTCGCCATAGCCCGAGATGTCGCAAACGATAAGGCGCGGGTACTTTTTGTGCAGAGCGTCAAAAGACAGCCCCAGGCGCGCGGCCGCGCCCGGCGCCAGGTTCTGCACCAGCACGTCGGCCGTCTCCAGCAGGCGCTCCATGACGCCGCCCGCCTCCGCGCGCTTGAGGTCCAGCGTCAGGCTTTCCTTCGAGCGGTTGGTCCAGACGAAATGCGAGGACAGGCCGCGCACGCGCTCGTCATAGCCGCGGGCGAAGTCGCCGCCGCCGGGCCGTTCGATCTTGATGACGCGCGCGCCCATGTCCGCCAGCTGGCGGGTGCAGAACGGCGCGGCGATGGCATGCTCCAGGCTGACGACGGTGATGCCGTCCAGGGGACGGGGGGCCTCTATGCTCATTCGGTAAACCTCAGTTCAGCTTGGTGGGCCAGCGTGCCGTCCTGCTCGGCCCAGAGCTGGGCCACGCCCGGCTCGGTCAAGCGGCCAGCCACCTGGAAGGGCGTGGGCGCAATCAGCGGGCGCAGGCCGCGATACGACAAATGGGTCAGGCGCGCCTGCGGATGGGCGCGGGTAAAGGCGGTGACCATCTCCGTGGCGATCAGCGGACCGTGCACCACCAGGCCCGGGTAGCCCTCGGCGCCGGTCACGTAGGGATGGTCGTAATGGATGCGATGGCCGTTGAAGGTCACCGCCGAATAGCGGAACAGCAGCACCGGCGACGGCTCGACGGTATCGCGCCACTGCGCCTGCGGCGCAGGCTCGCTGCCGCTGAGCTTGGGCGGCGACGGCTGGCGATAGACGATGTCCTGTTCTTCGTGGATGGCCACTTCGCCTTCCTGGCGGAATTCGTGCCGTACCGTCACGAACAGCAGCGCGCCGGTGCGGCCCGATTTTTCCTTGACGTCGATCACGGTGGATTCGCGTTCCGCGGGCACGCCGACCTTCAGCGGCCGGCGAAATTCCACCCGGCCGCCGGCCCACATGCGATTGCGGTCCTGGGCGGGCGGCGGGAAACCGCCGCGCGCCGGATGGCCATCCGTCCCCAGCCCGTCCATGTCCACCGTGGAAATGAAGAACGCCCATTGCCACAGCGGCGGCAAGGCATCGCCCTGGGCCGGCGCGGCGCCTCCCAGCGTGGCCGCGATGCGCGCGGCATGGCCGGGGTCCATGGAGTCCGTCTTGCGTTCACCGCTGCCGATCCACGCGGCCGGATCTGTAGATGTCATGCCGATATCCTCTGCTGGGGTTTTTACAGACTGAAGCATGCCCGCAAGCCGTCCCGCTTGTGAATTCGTTTTTGCTCAAGGAGGGGTTTGCTCTGCCTGAATCGGGCGCCCGCCTCCCGGCCCGCCGCCTCGCGCCGTAATATATGGCCCATGCACTTCGACCTCGCCGACCTACGCCTGTTCATCCACATCGCCGAATCCCCCAGCCTGACCCAGGCGGCCAAGCGGGCGCACCTGTCCCTGGCGGCAGTCAGCGTGCGCATCAAGGCGCTGGAGAACCAGCTCAATACCCGCCTCCTGTACCGCGACAGCCGCGGCGTGGAAATCACGCCCGCGGGCCAGAAGCTGCTGCAGCACGCGCGGGTCATCATGCGCCAGGTAGACCACCTGAAACATGACTTCCAGGAACAGGCGGACGGCGACGCCGGCCACATCCGGATCTTCGCCAACACCACGGCGGTCACCGAATTCATGCCGGACATCCTGGCGCAATTCCTGTCAGCCCACCCCGGCGTCACCGTGGACCTGCAGGAACGCCTGACCCGCGACATCGTGCGCGGCGTGCTGGACGGCACCACCGACCTGGGCATCGTGGCCGGCCCGGTGGACGCCCCCGATCTGCAGACCATCCACTTCAGCACCGACAAGCTGGTGCTGGTGGTGCCCAACGGCCATCCGCTGCAGGACCAGGAGAAGATCAAGCTGGCCGAGGCAGTGCGCTATCCCTTCATCACCATGCACGAAGGCTCGACCCTGGTCGCCTTCCTGCGCGACCAGCTGGACCAGGTCGGCCAGCGCCTGCCCCAGCGTATCCAGCTCTACAGCTTCGATTCCATCTGCCGGATGGTGCAGGCAGGCGTCGGCATCGGCGTCATCCCCGACTCCGCGGCGCGGCGCTATGGCGCCGACATGAAGCTGCGCGTGGTCGAGCTGGACGAGCCCTGGGTGGTGCGCGAACGCAAGCTGCTGGTGCGCGACATCGACGCCCTGCCGGGCTGCGCGCGCCAACTCATCGAACAGATCCAGGCGGCGCGGGCGCCCTGAAGACCGCCCGCCAGCCTCAAGCGCCGGTGAATGCCGGCGGGCGCTTTTGCGCGAACGCCCGCATGCCTTCCAGGTAATCGTCGGTGTAGCCGAGTTCGCGCTGCAAGCGGCACTCCAGGTCGAACTGCTGCGCCAGCGTATTGCCGCTGGAGGCGTGCAGCGCGGCCTTGGTAGCGGCATAGGCGCGGGTGGGGCCGGCCGCCAGCGTGCCGGTGACTTCCGCCAGCGTGTCCGCCAGCGCTGCATCCGGCACCACACGCCAGATCAGCCCCCATGCTTCCGCCTGCCTGGCGCTCAACGCCTCGCCGAACAACGCGGCGCCCATGGCCCGGGCGGAACCCACCAGCCGCGGCAGGAACCAGGTGCCGCCGGCATCCGGCAGCAAGCCGATCTTGCTGAAGGCCTGGATGAAGCGCGCCGACTCCACCGCGAACACCACGTCGCAAGCCAGCGCCAGGCTGGCGCCCGCCCCGGCCGCGACGCCGTTCATCATGCACACCACCGGCACGGGCAAGGCCCGCAGCCGGCTGATCAAGGGCCGGTAGCATTGCTCCAGGATCAGGCTCAGGTCCCGGCGCTCGCCGTCCTCTGCCGGCTTGCGCTCGCCGAGATCCTGACCCGCGCAAAACCCCCGCCCAGCGCCGGTGATGATCAGGCCGCGCAGTCCGCTGTCGGCCTCCATCACGTCCAGCGCTCGCGCCAGTTCGGCATGCATCACTTCCGTGAAGCTGTTCAGCCGGTCTGGCCGGTTCAGCGTGATGACGCCCACGCCCCGTTCCAGCGTGAAGCGGATCTGGCTGTAGCCGCCGCCGTCGGTCTGCGCTGCCGTCGCCTCGCTCATGCCAGCTCCTCCAGCACGGCCAACTGCTCGGCGGTATCGCCCAGCAACTGGTCTACGACGGTGAGTCGCTTGAAGTAGTCGCCCACGTCCAGTTCGTCGGTCATGCCCATGCCGCCATGCAGGTGCACCGCCATCTGCGCCACCAGGCGTCCGGCGCGCGCGGCCTCCAGCTTGGCCGACGCGATCATGCGGCGGCGCTGCGGCGCGTCGGTTTCGGTCAGGGCCGCCACCGCCACATAGGCCATGGACAAAGCCAGTTCCTTGGCCACCAGCATCTCCGCCAGGCGATGCTGCAAGGCCTGGAACGAGGCCAGCGGCTGGCCGAACTGCTTGCGCGCCTTGAGATAGTCGACGGTGATCTCCAGCAGCCGCTCCATCGCGCCCGCCGCATGCGCGCACAGCGCGGCGGTGCCCCACTGCAAAGCCTGCGCCAGGGCCTGCTCCGCCGCGGCGCCTTTGGCCAGCAAGGCGTCGGGCGGCAGACTGACCGCCTTCAGCTCCAGCCGGGCGCAGCGCGCGCCGTCCAGCGTGGGCGTATCGGTGATCTGCACGCCCGCCGTGTCGGCCGGCACCGCCAGCAGCAGGGCCTGGCCGTCATCGCCGCGCGCGCTGACCAGCCATGCCGTAGCCGCGGCGCCGTGCCAGACCAGATGCTTGACGCCGTCCAGGCGCCAGCCTTCGGCGGTCTTGGCGGCGCGGCAATCGCGCGGGTCGGCGTCATAGCGACGGCCGGGTTCCTGGTACGCCACGCTGACGATGGCGTCGCCCGAGGCGATGGCCGGCAGCCACAGGCCGCGCGCCTCGCCGCCGCAGGCATTCAGCAGCGCCGCGCTCATGACCGCGCTGGGGATGACCGGCTCGGACACCAGCCCGCGGCCCAGTTCCACATGCACCGGCAGCAGGCTGGCCGGCACTTCGCCGAAACCGCCAAAGTCCTGCGGAATGGTCAGGCCCAGCACACCCAGTTCGGCCAGTGCGGCCCAGGCGTCGGCATCCAGCTTGCCCGCGGCCTGGCGGGCGCGGCGGCGCGAGTGTGTCCATTCCTGGTCCACCAGGCGCCGCAGGCTGTCGGCCAGCATGCGCTGTTCTTCGGTATAGATGAAATCCATGCGTCGTCTTCCTGTCGGGTTGCGCCAGACCGGGCCTACAGGCCCAGCACCAGGCGGGCGATGATGCCCTTCTGCACTTCAGTGGTGCCGCCGTAGATCGAGGTCTTGCGCATATCGGCATAGCCCGCGCCGGCCGCGGCCGCCATTGCCGGCCCGGGGCCGCTGAAGCCGTTGCCGGCCTCCAGCCAATCGGGGTCGTAGGGCCAGGCTTCCGGCCCCGCCACCTCCATCTGCAACATGGCCAGGTCCTGCTGGATCTCGGAACCGCGGATCTTCAATACCGAGGCTTCCGGCCCGGGCGTGCCGTCGTTGCTGGAAGCCACGCGCAGCAACAGCATTTCCAGCGCCATGATGTCGACCTCGATACGCGAAATGCGGTCGCGGAACCGGCTGTCCGCCAGCAGGGGCCTGCCTCGGGCTTGCGCCTGCACCGCCATGTGCTTGAGCACGCCCAGTTCGCGGTGGCAATGGCCCAGGCCTGCGATGCCGGTGCGCTCATGGCCCAGCAGGTATTTGGCATAGGTCCAGCCCTGGTTCTCCACGCCTACCAGGTTGGCCGCCGGCACGCGCACGTTTTCCAGCCAGACCTCGTTCACATCGTGCCCGCCGTCCAGCGTGCGGATGGGGCGCACGGTCACGCCTGGCGAACGCATGTCCAGCAACAGCATCGAAATGCCGCGTTGCGCGCGGGCCTCGAGGTCGGTGCGGACCAGGCAGAACATCCAGTCGGCGTACTGGGCCAGCGTGGTCCAGGTCTTCTGGCCGTTGACGATGTACTCGTCGCCATCGCGCACCGCGCGGGTCGAGAGCGAGGCCAGATCAGACCCCGAGCCCGGCTCGGAATAGCCCTGGCACCACCAGTCCTCGACGCGGATGATGCGCGGCAGGAGGCTGGCCTGCTGCTCGGCGCTGCCGTACTTCATCAGGACCGGGCCGATCATCGACAAGCCGAAGGGCAACAGGCGCGGCGCGCCGGCCTTGAAGCACTCCACCTCGAAGATCAGGCGCTGCAAGGCGTTCCAGCCGGTGCCGCCGTGCTCGACGGGCCAGTTCGGCGCGCCCCAGCCCTGATCGGCCAGGATGTTGTGCCAACGCACATAGTCGTCGCGCTCCAGCCGCTGATGCCGCAGCACCTTGTCGCGTATGTCCTGCGGCAGCTTGTCCGTGGCGAAGGCGCGCACTTCTTCGCGGAATAGCCGCTCTTGCGGCGTCCAGGTCAGGTTCATGGTCGAGCTCCTTTTCCGGTATCTAGCCACGGCCCGGCGCGCCGGACAATCTGCCTCTTCCGAAGACGGGCTTCGCGCAGGACATAGGGCCCCACTACGGGCCGGCAGAAGGCCAGCTTCAGCAATGAAGAATGGCCGAACCCGCCGCCAGTGCCGACACTTGCAAGCGTCATCCACTGGAACCCGTAGGCATCATGACCGTTCCCGATCACCAGGCTGCCGCGCCGCAAGGCGTCGAAGCGCAATACCGCCAGGCGCTGGACCAAGGCCGCTTCCTCATCCAGCATTGCGCCGGCTGCGACCGCGCGGTGTTCTACCCCCGCATGATCTGCCCGCATTGCGGCGCGGACAAGCTCGCCTGGGCCACGCCCGACGGGCGCGGCAAGGTCTATTCCACCACCGTGGTGCGCCGCAAGCCCGAGGCGGGCGGCGACTACAACGTGGCGCTGATCGACCTGCGGGAAGGCGTCAGGCTGATGAGCCGCGTGGAAGGCGTGGCGCCCGGCGCCGTGCATATCGGCATGGCGGTGCGTGCGCAGGTGACGCAGCAGGCCGGCCACGGCCTGGTGGTCTTCGTTCCCAACAAGGAAGCGCCATGACGCTCAACGATCTGCGCGGCGCCGTGGCGGTGGCGGGCGTGGGCCATGCGGGCCTGGGCCAGGCCACGGGCTACACCGAAATGGAAATCCTGGTGCAGGCTGCGCAACGCGCGGTAGCGGACGCCGGCCTCAGCATGCGCGACATCGACGGCATCTGCACTGCCAGCGTGGCCGCGCCGATGTGGGCCATGCCGGTGATCGAACACCTGGGCATCCGCCCGACATTCATCGACAGCACCATGCTGGGCGGCTCCAGCTTCGTCGCGCACCTGCTGCCCGCGCTGCATGCGCTGGCTTCCGGCCAGTGCAACGCGGTGCTGGTCTGCTATGGCAGCACGCAGCGCACATCCACGCTGAGCCGCGCCGAGATCGGCCGGGTCCGCAAGCAATTCGATCCGCAGCCCTACGAGACGCCCTACGAGCCGCTGAGCCCCCTGTCGTCCTACGCATTGGCGGCGGCGCGCCACATGCACCAGTACGGCACCCGCCGCGAGCACCTGGCGCAGGTGGCGCTGGCCGCCAACCAATGGGCCCAGCTGAACCCCGAAGCGCAGTTGCGCGAGCCCGCCACGTTGGACCAGATTCTCTCGGCCCGCATGGTGTCCGATCCGCTGAGCGTGCGCGACTGCTGCCTGGTCACCGACGGGGCGGGCGCCTACGTGCTGGTGCGCGCCGAGCGCGCCCGCGACCTGCCGCGCCCGCCGGTCTACGTGCTGGGCAACGCCACGGCGGTCTGGAACCGCCAGATCTCGTCCATGGAAGACCTGACCGTGACCGCCGCGGCCGAGTCCGGCAAGCGGGCCTTCGAGATGGCAGGCGTGGCGCCCCAGGACATCGACGTGGTGGAGCTGTACGACGCCTTCACCATCAACACCCTGCTGTTCCTGGAAGACCTGGGCTTCTGCGCCAAGGGCGAAAGCAAGGACTTCATCGCGGGCGGCGCGATCGCCCCGGGCGGCACGCTGCCGGTCAACACCAACGGCGGCGGGCTGTGCTGCGTGCATCCGGGCATGTATGGCGTTTTCATCATGATCGAGGCCGTCCGCCAGCTGCGCCGTGAATGCGGCGCGCGCCAGGTCGCCGATGCGCACCTGGCCCTGGTGCACGGCAACGGCGGCACCCTGTCCAGCCAATCCACCGCCATCCTGGGCACCCAGGCCACGCTTTGAACGACGCAACCGCAACCATGTCTCCCGCAGCCACGCTTACCCGTATCCATCAACTGCTGGCGCAGCAAGCCGGCCTGCGGCCCGATGCCATCTTCCTGCACGAAGAAGGCGGCGGCAAGCTGAGCTACGCGCAGTTCTGGCGGCGCGTGCAGGCCGCGGTCGCCTGGCTGGACGGCCAGGGCGTGCGACCCGGACACCGGGTGCTGATCGCGGGTGAAAACTGCGCAGCCATGATCGCGGCCTTGTTTGCCTGCAGCGCGGCGGGAGCCTGGCCAGTGGGCGTCAATGCCCGCCTGTCCACGCGCGAGATCGACGCCATCCGCAACCACGCGCAGCCGGAACTGCTGCTCTATACCAGCGGCATATCGCCCGCTGCCGCGGCCCATGCCGAGCATGCCGGCGCCACCGACGCCGACCCGGACGTCTGGGGGCCAGGCGTGCAGGCCGCCAGGGCGGACGGCCCCACGCAGGCCGAGACAGACGATTCGGCCGCGGAAGTGGCGACCGTCATCTACACATCCGGCACCACCGGCGCGCCCAAGGGGGTTCTGGTCCCCCATCGCGGCCTGCTGCATTTCGCCCGCGTCTCCGCCGCCTCGCGCCGCCTGACGCCGCAGGACATCGGCTATGCGGCGCTGCCCATGTCGCACATCTTCGGCATCGCCACCGTGCTGATGGCCACGGTGCACGCGGGCGCCAGCCTGGTGCTGCGCAGCCGCTTCGACCCCGCGGATGCCTTCAAGGCCCTGGCCCATCCCGGCGTCAGCATCCTGCAAGGCGTGCCCACCATGTTCAGCCGCATGATGGCCGTGGCGCCGCCACGCGCGGAGCTGCGGACGCCGGCCCTGCGCTACCTGTATACCGGCGGCGCGGCACTGGACCCCACGCTCAAGCGCGACGCCGAACGCTATTTCGGCGTCGCCATGCACCACGGCTACGGCATCACCGAATATGCGGGCTCCATGTTCGTCACCCGCATCGATGCGCCGCGCAACGACTGCTCGGCCGGCCACGCGGTCGAAGGCGTGGAGATGCGCATCGGCAGCCCCGACAGCGGCACGCCCGCCCCAGGCGAGCGCGGCGACATCCTGATCCGCGGCCCGGGCGTCATGCTGGGCTACTACCGCAATCCTGAACAGACCGCGCAGGCGCTGCTGCCCGGCGGCTGGCTCAACACCGGCGACATCGGTTACGTCGACGAACACGGTGCGCTGTACATCGCGGGCCGCTCCAAGGACCTGATCATCCGCTCCGGCTTCAACGTCTATCCGCTGGAAGTGGAATCGGTCATCAACGCCTTCCCCGGCGTACGCCTGTCGGCCGTGGTGGGCCGCGCCACCGCCGACCAGAACGAGGAAGTCATCGCCTTCGTCGAGCCCCTGCCCGGCGCCACGGTGGACGCCAACCTGCTGATGCTGCATCTGCGCGCGCAGTTGGCGCCGTACAAGCGGCCCGCCCGCATCATCCCCATCGACACCATTCCCACGACCGTCAGCGGCAAGATCCTCAAGCAACCGCTGAAAGAAAGGCTGGCGTAGCCGCGGCTCGCTGTTCCGCTGCACGACCCGCCGCTTACCCACAAGGAGACAACAGCGTGAACATCAAGACCCTGCTCACCGTAGCCGCCGCCGCCGCGGCGCTCGCCACGGCCTCTAGCGCCCGGGCGGACGCCTATCCCGAACGCCCCATCCGGCTGCTGGTGGGCTATGCTCCCGGCGGCCCCGTCGACACCACCGCCCGTGTCTTCGCCAAGTACCTGGGCGACAAGCTGGGCCAGGCGGTGGTGGTGGAAAACCGCGCCGGCGCCAGCGGCATGATCGCCTCGGACGCCACCGCCAAGGCCCCGCCGGACGGCTACATGCTGGGCTTCGCCGCCAGCCCGACCCTCACCATGTCGCCGCTGGTCCAGCGCAGCACGCTGTTCGATCCGCGCAAGGACTTCTCGCTGATCGGACTGGTGGTGGACTACGCCAACGTCCTGCTGATCGGCCCGCAGATCCCCGCAAGGAACGTCAGCGAACTGGTCACCTACGCCCGCGCCCATCCCGACGCCGTGTCGTTCGGGTCGGCCGGCATCGGCGCATCCAACCACCTGTCGGCCGAGCTGCTGAAAAAGCAGGCGGGCGCGCCCATGCTGCACGTGCCCTACCGCGGCAACTCGCCCGCCATGGTGGACGTGATCAGCGGCAAGATCACCTTCATGTTCGACATCACCAGCACCGCCATACCCTTCATCAAGAGCGGCAAGGCCCGCGCCCTGGCGGTCACCTCCAAGACCCGCAACCCCGAACTGCCCGACGTGCCCACCATGGTCGAAGCCGGCATGAAGGACTACGAGGTGGTGGGCTGGTACGCGCTGGTAGGTCCGAAGAAGCTGCCCGACGCCGTCGCGGCCCGCCTGACCCGCGCGCTGAACGAGGTCTCCAGCGATCCCGCCTTCCGCCAGGCCATGACCGACGGCGGCTACACCATCAACACCGGCGACTCCAAGGCCCTGCAATCACGCATCGACCGCGAATACGCCTTATGGTCCGACGTCATCCAGAGCGCCAACATCCAGGCCAACTGACCACCCCGGAGCATCCAGATGAATCCCCCGCTCGCGCTGCACGCCCAAACCCGCCTGCCCGTCATCGGCGCCCCCATGTTCCTGGTCTCCGGACCGGACCTGGTGGTGGCGCAATGCGCGGCGGGGATCATCGGCACCTTCCCCTCGCTCAACGCGCGTCCACAGGAACAGCTGCACGATTGGCTCACACGCATTGAAGACGGCCTGGCCGCCAGGCGCCAGGCCGCGCCCGGCGCCCGCATCGCACCCTATGGCGTCAACCTGATCGTCCACCCCAGCAATCCACGTTGGCAGGGCGATCTGGCCATCTGCGCCGAACGGCGCGTGCCGCTCATCATCACTTCGCTGCATGCGCCCGAAGCCGTGGTGGCAGCCGCCCACGGCTACGGCGGCCTGGTGTTCCATGACGTCACCAACGTGCGGCATGCTCAGCGCGCGCTGGACGCCGGCGTCGACGGCCTGATCCTGGTGGCGGCGGGCGCCGGCGGCCATGCCGGGCAGATCAATCCGATCGCGCTGGTCAACGAGATCCGCGCCTTCTATGACGGCCCGCTGGCGCTGTCAGGCTGCATCAGCCACGGCAAGGACATCCTGGCCGCGCAGGTGCTGGGCTGCGACTTCGCCTACATGGGCACGCGCTTCATCGCCACGCAGGAATCGTTGGCCGGCGATGCCTATCGCGAAATGGTCTTGCAGGCGCAAGCTGCGGACGTGACCTACACCCCCTACTTCTCGGGCGTGCCGGCGAACTATCTGTCGGCCAGCATCCAGGCGGCTGGCCTGGATCCGCTGGAGCTCGCCAGGAATGGCGTTGCCCCGCCCGCGAACATGGACAAGAGTTCCCGGCCCAAGGCCTGGAAAGATGTGTGGAGCGCGGGCCAGGGCGTGGGCGCGGCGCAGGAGGTCCTGCCGACCGCCATGCTGGTGGACCAGCTGGAAGCCGAATACCGCAGCGCTCGCGAGACCTTGAGCCGGCTCTAATCCAGCTTGATGTTGGCCGTCCTGATGACGTCGCGCCACTTCGCGATTTCGTCGCGCACGAATTCGCCGAACTGCTCGGGGGTGCCGGGCTTGGGCTCGGCGCCTGCGGCGATCATGGATTGAGCGGTAGCCGCATCCGACAGCACTTTCACCAAGTCCGCGTTCACGCGCTTGACGATGTCGAGCGGCGTGCCCTTGGGCGCCATCACGCCGCTCCATGAATAGGCCTCGTAACCCGGCAGGCCCGATTCGGCGATGGTCGGCACATCGGGCAGCATGCTGGAACGCGTGGGATTGCCCACGCCCAAGGCACGCACCTTGCCGCCCTTCAGATGCGGCACGGCGGATGGGCCGTCGGCGAACATCACCTGCACCTGTCCGCCCAGCAGGTCCTGCATGGCGGGCGCGCTGCCGCGATAGGGCACGTGCTGGATGCGCACGCCGGACATGGCGTTGAAGAGCTCGCCGGCCAGATGCGTGCCGCCGCCGGTTCCCGATGAACTGAACGACAGCTTGCCCGGGTTCGCCTTGGCATGGGCGATCAGCTCGCTGACCGAATTCACGGGCAAGGCCGCGTTCACCACCAGCACGATGGGAAAGACCGCCGCCATGCCGACCGGCACGAAGTCGCGGCTGATGTCGTAGCTCAGATTGCCCCGCAGGCTGGGCAGCACCGCGTGGTGGATCGAGGCGAAGAAGTAGTTGTAGCCATCCGGCTCGGCCTTGGCCGCGAATTGCGCGCCGACGATGCCGCCCGCGCCCGACTTGTTGTCCACCACCGTGGGCACCGACCACAGCTGGCCCAGCGGCTGCGTGGTGAAGCGCGCGGTGGTATCCACCGGCCCGCCCGCGGGAAAAGGCACGATGAAGTTCACGGCATGGGCCGGCCAGGCGGCGGCACGGGCAAGCGTGGGGAATAGCGCCGGCAGCGCGGCGGTAGCGCACGCAGCACCCAGCCCCGCAATGGCGCGGCGGCGTTGTAGATCGGTCACGGCAGTCTCCAGGTTCTCGGTTTTATGGGCGGCCAAGCTCGAGGACTGCTGCCTGACGCCTTTTTTTATTATTTGCCGAACCTGCGGAGCCGCCGCTACATATTTGCAAAAGCCCCTCTTCGGGACACGCTACAAGCCGCGCGCGGCGCGCTGCACGTGCTCGATGAAGCATTCCGCGAAACTGGGCAGATCGCGCCCGCGCTGGCGGCACAACAGGCGGTCGCGCAGCGCCCAGG
Organism: Achromobacter sp.; assembly: GCF_049647645.1. Lineage (GTDB taxonomy): Bacteria > Pseudomonadota > Gammaproteobacteria > Burkholderiales > Burkholderiaceae_B > Achromobacter. Next base: position 4,290 of record NZ_JBARYB010000077.1, on the reverse strand, counting down.
GCTCTTCCAGCCTGAGCACATGCAGGGCGTCCGGACGGCTATAGCGCGCCGCGCAGGCGCGCGGCACCACCGCGATCCCCGCGCCTGCCTCGACCATGCGGCATACCGCTTCGAAGCTGCCCACGTGCACGCGCTGGCAGATGCGCTTGCCCAGGCCGCTGGCGATGTCTTCCAGAAAGGTCTGGATGGCGCTGTCGGGATGGATGCCGACGAACTGGTAGGCGTCCAGCAGGTCGGCGAATTGCGCGGACTCCGAGGCGGCCAGCGGGTGATCGAGCGACGTCACCACGGTGAGCTCGTCGCGGAACAGCGGCGTGACGTCCAGGCCCGACACGTCGATATTGCCCGCCACCAGTCCCAGGTCGCCCGCACCCGCGCGTATCGCAATAACGATATCACCGGAAATTTTCTCTTCGAGCTCCACGTCCACATCGGGGTTTTCGGCAAGAAACGTGGACAACGCATCGGCCAGGAAGGAGTTGGTGGCCGTGGTGTTGGCCAGCAGGCGCAGACGCCCCTTCAGTCCGCTGGCATAGGGCTGCAGATCCGCGTTCAGGCATTCCAGCTGGCGGAACACGGCGTTCGCGTGCTTGAGCAGCACCTCGCCCGCCGGGGTCAGCGCGACGCCCGTGGCCATGCGCACCAGCAGCCTGGCCTTGAAGGCCTCTTCCATGTTCTTCACCCGCGCGCTCGCTGCCGGCAAGGACAGGAAGGTGCGTTCCGCAGCCCGGGTCAGATTGAGTGTTTCACCCACGTTCAGAAACAAACGCAGGTCAGTCAGATCGTGTCTCATGTTCCACCACGCAGAAGGGGGGCATATCTAATTTTGAATTCTTCTCATGCCTCGTCGAATCTACCATGGTGCATTCCCTCAAACCAGAGCGTTTGATGCGGAACTGTTTTCCACGCGGCGCGCGCGCCGCAGCACAGGAGTCAACTTCAATGAGCGGCATGGTTTCCGGAAAAGTAGTGATCGTTACCGGCGCGGGCGGCGGCATTGGCCGCAGCATCGCGCTGGCCATGGCGCAAGCCGGCGCCAAGGTGGTCGTGAACGACATCGGCGTATCGCTCACCGGCGAAGGCGGCGCGGAAGGCCCCGCGCAAGCCGTCGTCAAGGAGATCATCGCGGCGGGCGGCCAGGCCATCGCCAATACCGACAGCGTGGCCGCCTACGACAGCGCCAGCCGCTGCGTGCAGACCGCGATCGATGCCTACGGCCGCATCGATGCCGTGGTCAACAACGCCGGCAATCTGCGCGACCGGGTTTTCCACAAGATGAGCGAAGAGGAATGGAGCCAGGTGCTGGGCGTGCACCTGAACGGCTCCTTCTTCATGAGCCGCGCGGCGGCCCCCTACTTCCGCGAACAGGAGTCGGGCGCATTCGTGCACATGACGTCCACGTCCGGACTGATCGGAAATTTTGGCCAGGCCAACTACGCCGCGGCCAAGCTCGGCATCGTCGCCCTGTCGAAATCCATCGCGCTGGACATGGCCCGCTACAACGTCCGCTCCAACTGCATCGCGCCGTTCGCATGGAGCCGCATGACCAGCTCCATTCCCGCCGAAACCGACGAAGAAAAGGCCCGCGTCGAAAAGCTGAAGAAGATGGAAGCCGGCAAGGTCGCGCCCATGGCCGTCTACCTGACCAGCGACGCGGCCAGCGAGGTCACCGCGCAGATCTTCGCCGTACGCGCCAACGAAATCATGCTGATGAGCCAACCGCGCCCGTTGCGCACCGTGCATCACGGCGAAGGCTGGACGCCCGAACGCATCGCCGAGATCGCGGTACCCGCCATGCGCAAGCACTTCTACGCGTTGGAGCGTTCGCCCGACGTGATCGACTGGGACCCCATCTGAGGCCGCCATGCCCCTGGACTACGCAACCGTGAAGAACTGGCGCTTCGACGACGTGCGCCAGCGCTACGACGAGAAGGACACCATGCTGTACGCGCTGGGCATCGGCCTGGGGCAGGACCCCGAAGACGCCGGCCAACTGCGCTACGTGTACGAAAAAGGCTTGCAGTCCTTCCCCACCATGAGCGTGGTGCTGGGCTACCCTGGCTTCTGGGTCCAGGATCCGCGCGCCGGCATAGACTGGGTGCGCGTGGTGCACGGCGAACAGCGGCTGACCATGCACGCGCCCCTGCCGCCAGCCGGCGTGGTCACCGGCAAAAGCCGCAACACGCACGTGATCGACAAGGGCGCCGACAAGGGCGCCATCGTCATCACCGAACGCACCCTGCACGGCGAGGACGGCGCCTGCCTGGCCACCTTGCGGCAAAGCACCTTCTGCCGCGGCGACGGCGGCTTCGGGCAGGGAGACGACAGCCCCGAGGCCCTGCCCGCCGCGCCCGACGGCGAACCGGACCTGCGCTGCGAGCTCCGCATTCCCGCCAGCGCCGCCCTGCTGTACCGGCTGAACGCCGACCGCAATCCGCTCCACGCAGACCCCGAGGTCGCGCGCCAGGCCGGCTATCCCAAACCCATCCTGCACGGGCTGTGCACCTACGGCGTAGTGGCGCACGCCATCGTGAGAAGCTGCTGCGGCTACGACGCCTCGCGCCTCGTCAGCCTGAACACGCGCTTCTCGGCGCCCGTATACCCCGGCGAAACCCTGCAGTGCGACATCTGGCGCCTGCCCGACGGCCAGGTCCGCTTCCTGGCCCGCGCCCTCGAACGCAAGATAGTCGTGTTGAGCAACGGCACGGCGGAGCTGAAACCATGACGCGCCCGCCCGCCTTGAGCGGCATCCGGGTGCTGGACCTCTCGCGCATCCTGGCCGGCCCCTGGTGCACGCAAAACCTCGCCGACCTGGGCGCCGACGTCATCAAGATCGAACGCCCCCGCGTGGGCGACGACACGCGCGCCTGGGGCCCGCCGTTCCTGAAGGACGGCGAGGGCCGCGACACCGAGGAATCCGCCTATTACCTCAGCGCCAACCGCAACAAGCGCTCGGTCGAGGCTGACATGGCCACGCCCGCAGGCGCCGCGCTGATCCGCGAACTGGCCGCCGCCAGCGACATCCTGGTCGAGAACTTCAAGGTCGGCGGCCTCGCCAAATATGGCCTGGACTACGACAGCCTGAAGCAGATCAATCCGCGCCTGATCTATTGCTCGATCACCGGCTTCGGCCAGGACGGCCCCTACGCGCGGCACCCCGGCTACGACTTCATGATCCAGGGCATGGGCGGCCTGATGAGCATCACCGGCGAACGCGACGACCTGCCTGGCGGCGGGCCGCAGAAGGCCGGCGTGGCGGTGACCGACATCATCACCGGCATGTACGCCACCGTGGCGATCCTGGCCGCCGTGCAGGAACGCCACAACAGCGGCCTGGGCCAGCACCTGGACATCGCCCTGCTGGACAGCCACGTCGCCATGCTGGCCAACCAGAACTCCAACTACTTCAACTCCGGCGTGGCGCCCCAGCGCGCCGGCAACGCACACCAGAACGTCGTGCCCTACCAGGTATTCGCCGCCAGCGACGGCCACCTGATCGTCGCTACCGGCAACGAATCGCAGTACCGCGCGTACTGCCGCGCCATCGGCGCGCCCGAGCTGGGCGACGATCCACGCTTCGCCACCAACCGCATGCGCCTCGCCAACCGCGAGCTGCTGGTCGGCCTGCTGACCGAGATCATGCGCCAGGGCCAGCGCGATGACTGGATCGCCAAGCTGGAGGCCGTGGGCGTGCCCTGCGGCCCCATCAACGATATCGCGCAGGCCCAGGCCCATCCGCAAGCGCAGGCGCGGCAGCTACGCCGCGATATGCCGCATCCGGCGGGCGGCGTGGCCGCGGTGACGGCGAGTCCGTTGCGGCTGTCGGCGTCGCCGGTGGAGTACCGCCGCGCACCGCCGCTGCTTGGGGAGCATACGGAGGAAGTGCTGCGGGAGGTGCTGGGGAAGACGCCGGAGGAGATCGCCGTGTTTCGCGAGGGATTAAAGGCGGCGAACTGACGAGGCCGCGCCTACAGCGAAGACTCCAGTTGCAAGACGACGATGCGCCCCCACACGCCACTCACTGCACGCGCGCAAGCGACCACCACAGCAATCAAATAAATCACGTATGTCATTATCGGCCGCCCGGGCGGCCGATAATGACGGGCAAACCCAGCCGCTCCCCCCGACCACGGCTCCAGCAGCGCGACAGGCCAAGACATCCGTAGCCCGTCGGCGCGGGCGCCTGGGTGGCGAGCAACCTCGATGCGCCCGAGGGAATCGGAAGGAACCGCCGCAGGCGGTGACGACGATGACGAAGGGGAAGTCCGGAGCGAACGCTCCGGACCGCAA
>NZ_JBARYB010000076.1:0-10280 GCF_049647645.1 Achromobacter sp. | reverse complement strand
GGCTGAGGGTCTGGCCCTGTCCGGGGAAGGAGACTTTGTAGGCGGAAACCTAGTTGCCTTGTATGTGAGCGATGCGAAGCTTCTTCTTCGGGTGTCGGATAAGGTGATAAACCTGCAAGACCCAGTTCTGGAGTTGAAATATAAGCATATTGACGGAGGCATAACACGGTTTTTTGCTGCCGATGCAGATTTTGAAGTTGAGATATCTTATGAGTCTTGGTGGCGGAACTTTCCGCTCGCTTCTCCTGCTTACGGGATGCCAGAGGACGAAGAACCGGATTTTTGCGCATTTGTTGTTTATATAGTGAACTCGGAGGTGGCGAGGGGGAACTATATGAAAGAGTATTCCTGGTTTTTATCAGCGATGATTGAATTTACTTTCTCCAACACTCGTGGCTAGAACCTGAACCACACTCAAGACGCGGTTGGTCAGGTCATGCGCCTCTATGGCGCCAGACCGAAATTTAACGTGTCAGACTACGGTTAACGGACGCCCAAATCATCTTCGAGATCCGGCCGTCGATCGACGGCGACGGCACTGTCTTGACTTTGGCTTAAGACAAGTTTGATTTAACGTGTCAGGCTACGTTTTATTTAATGTGTCAGCAGGTCCAAGCAATCACTGAACGTTGGCTAGTCGATTACAACGAATACCGCCCGCATGAGTCGCTGGGCGGCCTCCCGCCGGCGCACGTCACGCCTCGGTTAACCCTCACTCCGATCGTCTATCTGCCTATGTCTATTTGACAGGGGGGCTTACGGTCCGGCGCCAGCGCGCCAGGCAGTGCCGTATTCGGTCCCACCATTACGCAGAGCATCGCTGACGACCAGGTGTGCTGGACGCGAACGGCCTCCAGTCATCGCGCCGTCATTCCGCATCTCTAGACTTCCCGTCTTTTTGGACAGGCAGCAGAAATGACGAAGGACAGCAGGCACGGCCAGGGTGATACGCAGATCGTGGAGCAGGCGGCGGATGCCCTGCCGCTCGCACCCGACAGCCGGCGGCGCAGCCTGTTGCGCGCGGGCTTGGGCGTGACGCTGCTGCCCATGGGCGGCAGTTTCCTGCTCAGCGGCTGCAACGGCGGCGGCGATGACGACGACGATGAGGGCGATGGCGGTACCGGCAAGCCGCAGCCGGCCCTGGTGTCGAGTTTCGCGCTCGCGGTGCTGCCGGATACGCAGTTCTATTCGCGCTACGCCACCGATGCCGAAAATCAGCAGTTCATGCGCAAGTACGGCAGCGAGCCTTACCAGGCGCAGACGCGCTGGGTGGCCGAGCACGCCAAGGCGCTCAACATTCCGTTCCTGGTCCATCTGGGCGATGTGGTCGACCAGCAGGGCAAGCCCGACCAGTGGAAGGTGGCGAGCGCCGCGATGAAGGTGCTGGAAGACGGCAAGGTGCCGTATTCGATCCTGGCGGGCAACCACGACGTGATCGTCGACCGCGATTATGTCGACGAGAGCAGCCAGTCGGCCAATACCGACGCGCAACGCGATCTGGCCAAGGAACCGTACCTGCAGCACTTCAGCGTCACGCGGGCCAAGCAACAGGCGACTTTCGGCGGCCGCGATGCCAGCGGCTTCCATGAGTACCACGTGTTCGAGGCCGAAGGGCAGAAGTTCCTGGTGCTGTCGCTGTCCTGGCGCGCGTCGAATGACGCGCTGGCCTGGGCAAATCAGGTGCTGCGCGCCAATTCCACGCTGCCCGCCATCCTGGTCAACCACCAGTTGCTGAACATCGACAAGGACGGCGTCAGCCCGCTGGAAGTGCCCTACGGCAAGATGTTGTGGGACAAGCTGATTCGCGACAACGATCAGATCTTCATGACGCTCAACGGCCACTACCATGGCGCCACCCGCCTGACCAAGACCAATGCCTACGGCCATGCGGTGGAGGAGATGGTGGTGGACTACCAGATGGCCTATCAGGGCGGCAACGGCCTGATGCGTCTGTACGAGTTCGATCTGGGCAACAACGAGATCCGGGTGCTGTCGTTCTCGCCCTGGGTGCCGCAAAAGCCCAAGGACACGCTCAATGCGTTCGACCAGGCGGTGCTGACCGCGCCCAACGAGCAGTTCACCATCAAGATGGACTTCGCGAGCCGCTTCTCCGGCTTCAACAAGACGTTCAAGGCAGCGGCGCCCACGCATACCTCGCTGGTGGAACAAGCCACTGCGTTGATCCTGGCCAACTACACGGATCCCGCGACCGTCGAGCAAAAGCCGGCCGCCGATAGCAATGACTATCCGCTGGTGGCGGGGACGCTGGCGCACTGGCGCTTCTTCGGCGGCAAGGCCGGGCAGCCCGTCAAAGTGGGAGAGACCGTCGCGGATGCGGCCGGCCTGAACCCGGTCCGCCGCGCGGCGCTCAACATCGACGGCGTGGCGGGCGCGCAGGAAGGCGACCTGCTGTGGTCGGACGATCACCATTTCCTGTCCGCCGCGCCCGGTTCGGTGCGCTTCCTGAACACGGACAAGAACACCGCGCGCATGAGCTACTTCACCACCGATGCCGCCGCGGCGATCAACAGCGCCACCGTGCCCAACGGCTACACGGTCGAGGCCTTTCTCAAGATCGACAAGGACTGGAGCGCGCAGAAGCACGCCTGGATGAACATGATGACGCGCGACGGCAAGCGCGGCGATCTGGCCGGGTTCAATGGCGGCGACCCCGAATCCCCGCCCCTGATCTTCGCCGTGTCCAGCCTACGCGAGATCCAGTGGGAAGTCGTGCCGGCCGTGGCGGGCGAGCGCGGCGGCAAGACCAACTGGTCGGGCGAGATCATCGCGGACAAATGGTTCCATGTTGCGGTGGTCAACGACGCTGACACGCACGAGACCATCCTCTATATCGAGGGCGCGCCGGTATTGCGCAACGTCAGCAACGCGCCTGGCCTGGCGACGCTGGCCGCCGACATGCCCTGGGTCATCGGCGCGGGTTCGTGGGACGGCGAACGCGCCGACGGCTTCTTCGGCAGCATCGGTGAGATCCGCATCGTGGAAAAGGCGCTCAAGCCCGCGCAGTGGCTGACTGCGCGCCGCGCCAGCTAGGCCGGCATGCGGGACGCGCGTGGCGCGTCCCGCCCGGGTTGGGCGCGGCACCGTGGACCGCTACCACACGCCGATCTCGATACCGTGCCGCGGCTCGATTGTGTGGCGGGAGACCACGATGTTCTCGTCGGGCACGGTTACGCTGAGCTTGCGCGTGCGCATCCATTCGAAAAGCCGTTCCTTGTGTTCTGACAGCACGCGGGACAGTCCCTCGTCGCCGGCGACGTCGCGCAATTCGTCAGGATCGAGCGACATGTCAAACAGCTGTTCGGCGTGTCCGTCCCAATAGATGTACTTCCAGTTCTCGGTGCGCACCATGTAGCCTCGGCAACGCCGAGGATCCTGGGCCAGTTCAACGCGCGCTTCGCGATAGGCGTAGTCAATCTCGCTGATGGCTGCATCCCGCCAGCGTGGGTTGCGGCCGCGGGTGTGGCCAAGCAGGGAATCGCCTTCCAGTAAATGGTTGGGTCGTTCTAGCCCCAGCGCATCCATGACGGTCGGCAAGAAGTCTATGGATTCCACCAGCGCGGCTGAAGCGCTGCCTCGGCTTGCCGACGCATCGTCGTGTGGATCGACCACGATCATCGGAATGCGCACCGAAGGTTCATGGAACAGGTCCTTGTCGCCCAGCCAATGATCGCCCAGATAATCGCCATGGTCTGACGTGAAGACGATGAGCGTGTTCTGGTCCTGACCGGTTTCGCGCAAAGTGGCCATCAAGCGGCCGAGATGATGATCGATTTGCGAGATCAGCCCCATGTAGGGAATCTTGACCCGTGCCGCGACCTCGTCGCGTGCGAAGCTCACCGACTCGCGATGCTTCAGATAGGCGGCGTAGACGGGGTGAGGGTTGATCAACTCAGCTTCGGATTTGACGGTCGGGATGCAATCATCCACGCCGTACAGGTCGTGGTACGGCGCGGGCGCCAGGTAAGGCCAATGCGGCTTGATGTAGGAAAGGTGCAGGAACCAGGGCTGGTCGTCCTGCCGCCGGACAAAGTCGATCGCCACGTCCGTGGTGTAGGCCGTCTCCGAGTGTTCCTCCCGGACCCGCGCCGGCAAATGCACGTTGCGCATCTTCCAACCGCTGACGCGCGTGCCCGCGACATCGGTTGCGGACATCACGAATTCGCCCCACGGGTTCGGTCCGCCATAGCCCGCGCTCCTGAGAAAGCGCGTGTAGGGATGATCGCCGCCGGGGTCCGCGTGTCCTTCGTAGCGATCCACGACTTCGAAACCGCCTTCAAGCATTGCGGAGCCGTCTGCCGCTGGAATGCCCAGACGCCGTATCGCCTCCATGTCGGCCGCGAAATGGGTTTTTCCCGCCAGCGCCACGCGCACGCCATGCGGGCGCAGAAAATCTCCGATGGTCTGTTCGCGGATGGACAGCGGCACGAAGTTCCAGATGGCGCCATGGCTGAACATGGACCGGCCGGTGTAGAACGACATGCGCGAGGGGCCGCAGGTAGGCGCCGCGCAGTATGAACGGGTGAACTTCACCCCTCGGGCCGCCAGGGCGTCGATGTTCGGCGTTTTTATGGTGGGGTGTCCATAACACCCAAGATAGTCGGCGCGCAGTTGGTCGCACATGATGAAAAGAACATTCTTGATCTTGTTCATCGGCTTGCCGTGTTTGCCATCCATGCTTTTACTCCGCCTTGATTCCGGCGCTGCGAACCAGATTTCCCCAGCGCCGGGACTCGGCGGCGATAAGGTCAGAGAACTGCGCGGGATTGCCCGTGACGGGGTCTACGCCCAATGCCAGGAACCGGTCCGCAACGTCGGGTGACTTCACGGCCTTGGCAAGCTCGGCATTGAGCCGCGCGATTACTTTTGCCGGCGTGCCGGAGCGAACGACGAAGCCGTCCCAGCCGCTGACGTCGAACTCCGGGTATCCCGATTCGATCATCGTGGGTACGTCCGGCAGGGCGGCAATCCGCTTGGCGCCGGTCACGGCGAGCGCGCGGACGCGGCCTGTCTGAATATGGGGAACGATGACGCTGCTGGTCACGAACATGAACTGCAGACGCCCCTGCAACAGATCGCCCACCGCCTGCGGGAATTGGTTGTAGGGCACGTGGGTCGCCAGCACACCCGCTTGTTGCTTGAACAGTTCACCCGAAAGATGGGCCGGCGTACCGCTGCCGCCCGAGCCAAAATTGAAGTCATTGGGCTTGGCCTTCAGCAGCGCGACCAATTCGGCGACCGTGCGGGCTGGAATGCTGGGGTGGACGGTGAGCACATTGCAATAGCTGGTGAACTGGCCGACCGCATTCAGGTCGCGCGACAGGTCCACGGTCAGGGCCGGATAGAGCGCGGGCGCGACCGAGATGGGCTGCAGCATGGTCATGAGGGCGTAGCCGTCGGATGGCTGGCGCAGCAGTTCGCCCAGGCCTACCGTGCCGGTCGCGCCGGGCCGGTTTTCGACATATACGGATTGCCCGATGTTCGTGGTCATTTTTGCTGCGACGATGCGTGTAACCACGTCGGGCGGAGTGCCTACCGAATACGGAACAATGGTTCGTATCGGCTTGGTGGGAACCCATGAATCCTGCGCGTCAGCGGCCTTGGGCAAGAGGGCTGACGCGGCGAAAGCAAAAGTCGACTGCAGGGCGGAACGACGGCTCATGTTCATGATGGGTCCCTCGGGACTATGGCTAATCCAGGTCGCTGGAATCTCGTGAATCGAACGAAGCGACATTGCGCTTGATCTTCTTCAGCACACTCATCAGGACGGTCATCTCGCTCGGAGAAATTCCCGTGAGGAACCGCGCGTAATAGTCCAGTACTGCGGGCAGCGATTCGACGAAGAGCTGGCGGCCCTGCTCGGACAGGAACACATGCGTTTGCCGCTTGTCGGTCTCATGTCCGATGCGCTCGATCAGTTCATCGCGTTCCATGGCATCCAGGATGCGGCTCAGGTTGGAGCGTTCGATCACGCTGAGGTCCGCCAGCTCCGACACGCTGTGTCCGTCGCGGTCGGCCAGGATGCTCAGGACTCGCCACATCAGGGGAGAGCAGTGATGGGCGGACAGCACGCGAGCGATGTTCCGGATATGGAAGCGGTCGATGGCCAGGAAGTAGTGCATGGGCCAATCCGTGACGTGGAATAGATCCTCCGCGTCTTTGATCGGCGCCGTCGACTTCTTGGGAACAGCTTTCAGGAGCGGCTTTATGTTCGTCATTTATGTGTGAATAATCGGTGAAAAATCACGTAATTAATTTAGGGCTGGGCATTTGCCGTGTCAAGGCGTGAGGGAGTCAGTAGTTTCACTAACAGCCGATGCGTGGAGCGGCTGTGCTGCGTTCGAAGCGCAGCTGCGCATCATGCCGAGGGTCGCCGGACGGTGGAGGACGCTGGCTCGACGCCAGCCATCCTGACTTACCTCTCTGGGGATGCCGCCGCCGCGTCGGCCGCTTCCGTCCGCAGGCAGTCGATCAGATCCCGCATCCGCGGCGACAGGTCCAGGCTGTGGTGCCGCACGATGCCCAGGGGGCCGAACACGGGCGGCAGTTCGATGTCCAGGATGGCGATGCCGCCGCTGCCTGCGGGATGGCGGGCGACACAGCGCGGCAGCAGCGACAGCAAGTCGCTATTGGCCATCAGCATCATATTGTTCAGGGCCGAGGCCGACTCGATGCGCGAGGGCGGGTACAGGCCGTGGCGCTGCAGCAGCATGTCCAGGCCGATGCGGGCCGGGCTGCCGCGCGGCGGCATGATCCACGGGTAGGCCGCGAGTTGCGCCCAGGAGACCTGGGCCACCCTCGCCAATGGATGCCCGCTGCGCGCGCACAAGCACATCGGTTCTTCGTACAGCACTTGCGCCAGGGTATCGGGCGTGCGGACGGCTGCGCCCATGCGCGCCACTAGCAGGTCCAGTTTGCGGGTGTGCAGGTCCGGCATCAAGGCTTCCAGCGAGCCCTCGCGCACCAGCACATTGACGTTGGCCGCCTGCTGCTCGAAACGCAGCAACGCGCGCGGCACCAGGTAGGCCGCCGCCGCCGAGTTGACGCCGAGATGGATGGTTTCCACGTCGAGGTCGGGCGCGCCGGACCATTCGCCGCTCATGCGTTCCAGGTCGCCCAGCACCCAGCGTGCGTGGCGGATCAGGGAGTCGCCGTGGGGCGTGGGGAAGGTGCCTTTCGGTGTCCGGTCGAACAGCCGCGCGCCCAGCATGTCTTCCAGTTCGGCAATCATGCGCGACACCGCAGGCTGGGTGGTGGCCATGCGCTGCGCCGCCGCGCCGACGTTGTGGACTTCGTCCAGCAACAGCATGAGTTGCAGGTGACGCAGGCGCAGCCTGCCGCGCAGGTACCAGTCGGGCTGCAGGGACGAAACGGGTTCTGGAGGGTTCATCCGAACATACCAATTCTGATATGAGAATCCGAAAATATATCATTGGACTGGAATGTCTCGGTGTCTGATGATCCTCCCTAGCGAGCTGCCCATGAATGAGGCGAGCCGCGGGATGGAGACAATCATGCTGAAACGTATATGCGGCGCCTTGGCCGCATGCTGTCTGGCCGTTCCCCTGGCGGTCTGTGCGGCCTATCCGGACCGGCCCGTCACATTGGTCGTGCCGTCAGTGCCCGGCGGTGCGGCCGACGTGGTCGGACGCCTGGTCGCCGCGGAAATGTCCAAGCAATGGAACGTTCCCGTCATCGTGGAAAACCGCGCGGGCGGCGCCGGCGTAATCGGCGCCCAAGCCGTGGCCCGCGCCAAGCCCGACGGCTACACGCTGTTGCTGGGACCGGACGCCGCGTTCACGGCCGTGCCGTACCTGATGCAGGATGTGCCTTATCGCACCGAGGATTTCGCACCAATCGCCACGCTGGCGACCCTGCAATACGTGCTCGTGGCGTCGCCCGCGGCGCCGTTCAAGTCCTTGCGCGAACTGCTGGACCAGGCCCGCGCCCGGCCCGACGCCATCACCTACGCCAGCGGCGGCCCGGGTTCTACCCATCACCTGGCGATGGCGCTGTTCGAGCACGCCGCTGGCATCTCACTCGAGCATGTGCCGTACAAGGCCGCTCCCCAGGGCTTTGTCGGCGTGATGGGCAACCAGGTCGATCTGATGTTCATCGTCGCCAGCACGGCCGTGCCGCAGATCAAGGCCGGCAAGGTGCAGGGACTGGCCAACGCGGGAGCCGCGTCCATCGCAGGCGCGCCCGATTTGCCTATGGTGAAGGACGAAGTGAAGGACTTCACGTTCTACAGCTGGTTCGGCCTGTTCGCGCCAGCGCAGACGCCGGCGCCGGTGCAGGCCGATTTGCAACGCGCCGTGGCCGCCGTCCTGAAGAGTCCCGAGGTCCGGAACAAGATGCAGGCCCAGGGCATGATCGTGGGCGACCAGGACGGCTTGAGTTTGAGCGAACGCATTGCCCATGACACGCGTGTTCTCGCGCCCGTGCTTTCCGACATCAAGACCGCCATCAGCAAGCAGCAATGAAACGCCCCAACATTCTCCTCATCACGACCGACCAGCATCGCGGCGACTGCCTGGGCTTTGCCGGACGCCGGGTCAAGACGCCGCACATCGATCATCTGGCGCGCAGCGGCACGCATTTCGCGGCCTGCATCACGCCCAACCTCGTCTGTCAGCCTTCGCGCGCCTCCATGCTGACTGGCCTGTTGCCCTTGACGCATGGCGTTTGCGACAACGGCATAGACCTGGACCTGCGCACCGGCGAGGCGGGCTTTGCCGGCAGCCTCGCCGCCGCGGGCTATGACACCGGCTTCATCGGCAAGGCGCATTTTTCCACGCACCATACCTTCCAGGCCACGGGACGGCCCGAGTGCCAGTACAGCGAGGCCGGCATGGGACCGGGCTGGGCGGGCCCGTACATGGGCTTCGAGCATGTCGAGCTGGTGGTGGAGGGCCACAACTACTGGCTGCCCACGCCCTTACCTGGCGGCCTGAACCATTCGCGCTGGCACTACGGTGACGGCTTGGGCGATCTGCGCAACCAGCTTTACCAGACGGATCTGGGGCCGGCCAGCGGCGCGCCGCAGACCTTCAATTCCGCATTGCCGGCGGCCTGGCATAACTCTGCCTGGATCGGCGATCGCACTATCGACTATCTGCGGGAACACCGTGACCAGCCATTCTGCCTGTGGGCCTCGTTTCCCGATCCCCATCATCCCTTCGATTGCCCCGAGCCCTGGTCGCGCCTGCACCATCCCGACGAAGTCGACCTGCCGCGCCATCGCGTCACTGACTACGAACGCAGGCCCTGGTGGCACAGGGCGAGCATGGAGAGCAAGCCCATGGGCAACGCCGAGGTGCAGGCGGTGCGCCAGAATTTTTCGCGCATGCCGACCCAATCCGACGAGGCGCTGCGCCGGATCATCGCCAACTACTACGGCATGATCTCGCTGGTGGACCATCAGGTGGGTCGCATCATGAAGGCCCTGAGCGATTACGGGCTGGACCAGGACACCATCGTCATCTTCACCTCCGACCACGGCGAATGGCTGGGCGATCACGGGTTGATGCTCAAGGGCCCCATGCCCTACGAAGGCCTGCTGCGCGTGGCCATGGTGGCCAGCGGCCCTGGCATCGTGGCTGGGAAAAAGGTGGAAGACCCGGTCTCCACGCTGGACCTTGCTGCGACCTTTTACGACTATGGCGGCGCGTCGGCCCTGGGGCCGCAGCATGGCCGCAGCCTGCGCCCCTTGCTCGAGGGCGAGGATGCCACGCGCGAGTTCGCCTTGAGCGAGTGGGACGTGGCGGCATCGCGCTGCGGCGTGGAACTGAAGCTGCGCACGGTGCGCACACGCGACTGGAAGCTGACGATGGAACGGGGTAGCGGCGCAGGCGAGATGTACTGCCTGACCGAAGACCCGGACGAGATGGACAATCTGTTCGACGATCCCGGTTATGCCGCGAAGCGGCGGGAACTGGTAGCCATGCTCGACACCCGGCCCGCCGACCAGTTGCCGGCGCGCGTACCGGCGTCCGGCATCGCCTGAACGCGCGCTGAGGACCGGACGGTTACGCCTGTTCCGTAGCCGGCAGGGCTACGGACATGAAAAGGCCCGCCAGCGCGAAGCTGGCGGGCCTTCAATACTGCAGCGCGATAGGACTTACAGCGCGCCGGCCAGTTCAGGCACGACCTGGAACAGATCGCCCACCAGGCCATAATCGGCCACGCCGAAGATCGGCGCTTCCGGATCCTTGTTGATGGCCACGATGACCTTCGAATCCTTCATGCCGGCCAAGTGCTGG
>NZ_JBARYB010000075.1:0-2591 GCF_049647645.1 Achromobacter sp. | reverse complement strand
GCGCGGCCGCGGCCGCGCACCACGCGCTGAGGTAGCGCGACATTGTCCAGCGCGGTACGGTGTTGGAACAGGTTGAAGTGCTGGAACACCATGCCGACTTCGGTGCGCCAGCGGTTGACGTCGGTGGCTGGGTCCGTGAGCGACACGCCGTCCACGCGGATGGCGCCGCTGTCTATGCTTTCCAGGCCATTGAGCGTGCGCAGCAAGGTGCTCTTGCCGGATCCGGAGGGGCCGACCACCACCATGACCTCGCCTCGGCCGAGCTGGCAGTCGATGCCGTCCAACGCCAGATGCGGGGCTTGCCCGTCGCGTTGATAGGTCTTGCTGACTGCCTGGACTACCAGCAGAGGTTCCGCCACGGATCCACCTTCGGATGAGTGCTGCCTTGGTTTAAAAAGGTTTCGCAATTCACGCTGGAGTTTCGTATAGTAAATTTTTTTCCAGAATCGCCACTTAGGCATAACCCTTAAGCGAAGACAGGCTCTTCGCAGGCAACCCAAGGAACCGGCATGGACACTCCCCAAGACATCCTGCGCGCGCTCGGGCTGAACCCGGAATCGCTCGCTGGCGGCACGCTGCGCGCGCGCAGCCCGATAGACGGCGCCGAACTGGCCCAGGTTCACGAGCACACGGTGGCCCAGGCCCATTCCGCCATCACCCGCGCGCGCCAGGCCAGCCTGGCATGGCGCGACGTGCCGGCGCCGCGCCGCGGCGAGCTGCTGCGCCTGTTCGGCGAAACGCTGCGCCAGCACAAGCGCGAGCTGGGCCGCCTGGTCAGCCTGGAAGCCGGCAAGATCGTGGCCGAAGGCGAAGGCGAAGTGCAGGAAATGATCGACATCTGCGACTTCGCCGTGGGCCTGTCGCGCCAGCTCTACGGCCTGACGATTGCCTCCGAACGCCCGGGCCACCGCATGATGGAAACCTGGCATCCGCTGGGCGTGGTCGGCGTGATCAGCGCGTTCAACTTTCCGGTGGCCGTGTGGTCCTGGAACGCCGCGCTGGCGCTGGTCTGCGGCAACGCCGTGGTCTGGAAGCCGTCGGAGAAAACGCCGTTGACCGCGCTGGCCTGCCAGGCGCTTTTCGCCCAGGCCGCGCAGCGCTTCGGCGATGCGCCCGCCGGCCTGTCCGAGGTGCTGATCGGCGGCCGCGACATCGGCGAAGCGCTGGTCGACTCGCACGCCGTGGCCTTGGTGTCGGCCACTGGCTCGACCCGCATGGGCCGCCAGGTGGGTCCGCGCGTGGCGCAGCGTTTTGGCCGCGTGCTGCTGGAACTGGGCGGCAACAACGCCATCATCGTCGGCCCCACCGCCGACCTGGACATGGCCGCGCGCGGCATCGTGTTCGGCGCCATCGGCACGGCCGGCCAGCGCTGCACCTCGACGCGCCGCCTGATCGTGCATGAAAGCGTGGCCGACGACCTGGTGCAGCGCCTGCACAAGGCCTATGCCAGCGCCACCATTGGCAATCCGCTGGACGGCGGCACGCTGGTCGGCCCGCTGATCGACCGCGTCTCCTTCGACGCCATGCAGGCCGCGCTGACCGCCGCGCGCGAACAGGGCGGCAAGGTCACGGGCGGCGAACGCGTGCTGGCCGAGCAGTATCCCGACGCCTGGTACGCGCGCCCTGCCATCGCCGAAATGCCGGGCCAGACCGACGTGGTCTGCCACGAAACCTTCGCGCCCATCCTGTACGTGATGCGCTACACCGATTTCAACCAGGCCCTGGCCTTGCAGAATGGCGTGCCGCAAGGCCTGTCGTCCGCCATCTTCACCAATGACCTGCGCGAGGCCGAAACCTTCCTGTCGGCGGCCGGCTCGGACTGCGGCATCGCCAACGTCAACATCGGCACCTCGGGCGCCGAGATCGGCGGCGCCTTCGGCGGAGAAAAGGAAACCGGGGGCGGCCGCGAATCGGGTTCGGACGCCTGGCGCAACTACATGCGCCGCGCGACCAACACGATCAACTATTCGCGCCAGCTGCCGTTGGCGCAGGGCATCAAGTTCGGCGAGTAAGCCCGCGCGCAACACTGTCCCCACAAGCCCCCGCCGCGCGCGGGGGCTTACGCTTTCTACATACGATTAGCCTGGCTTACAAACTGTAGCCGGGGTCGATGCTACATTTCCTGGTCACAAAACTACGTTATGACCCGATGACCAACAGCCGTCCTGCACGATCCGCCCTCCTCCTGCGCACCCTTGCCGCCGCCCTGGCCATGGGTCTGGCGGGCGCAGCCACCGCGGGCGTGTCGTACCGGCTGGATCGTCCATCGGCGGCCCCCGGCGAAACCGTCACCATCGAAGCGGTGTACTTCAACGAAGGCACCGCCCGCTCCAACTGGGAAGCGCCGCCCGAACTGGTGCTGCAATGGCGCGGCCAGGACGGCCAGATCGTGCGCAGCCTGGCCAAGCTGCGCGGCGGCCCGGCCAGCTTCAGCGTGCCGGTCAACAACTTCGCGCGCATGGCCTGGACCGCCGTCGTGCCCGCCACGGCCAACGGTCTGCAGGCCGTGTCCATCGAGGGCCAGCCGGCGATGATGGCGCTGGACGCCACCGGCCGCGACAGCGGCACCTTGGCCAGCACGCCCGCGCGCG
>NZ_JBARYB010000074.1:0-95222 GCF_049647645.1 Achromobacter sp. | reverse complement strand
GGGCAGCGGCATCGCACCGGCGCCGATGGCGGCGCCGCAACAGGTCTATCGCGCGGCGCCCCCGGACGCCACGCTGCGGGCCGTTCTCGCGCGCTGGGCGGACCTGGCGGGCTGGACCTTCCAACCGCAGCACTGGGCCGTGGACGTGGATATTCCCTTGTCAGCCACGGCCGAATTCTCCGGCGACTTCAAGTCAGCCGTGCGCGAACTGCTGGGCGCCACCGAGCTCGCCGAAAAGCCTCTGCAGCCATGCTTCTACGGCAACCGGGTGTTGCGCGTGGTGCCGCTGGCGCAGTCCTGCACGCGCATGGCCGCGCCAAGGGGGGCCGCGGCATGATGCGGATACTCTTCTTGTCTGTCGTCGTCTCCGGCGCGTTGGGCGGTTGTGCGGTGTCGCAGCAGGTGGCGGATCAGCGGCGTGCGGCAAACGCGCGTCAAGCCACAGTGACCGCCAATCATCAGGCCTTCGTCGAAGGGCTGTCGGACCGCACCGCGCGCGTCGCGGCCCAGGATGTCTCCACCCCCTGGCTTGCCGGGAAGCCACAGCCCCTGGCGCGGGAAGTGTCGCTGCCGCCCGCATTGCGGGAGAACGTGCGGACCACCTTGATGCTGGCCGACGACGCCGATCTGCCTGAGCTGGCCCAGCGCCTGACTGCCGCCACCGGCATCCCGGTGCGGGTGCGGCCGGATGCCTTGCTGCCGCTGGAACTGTTCCTGCCCCGGCTGGCCGTCAACGGCGCCTTGTCCGTTCCGGCGCCGGCCAGCGTGGAGATCCGCGCTGGCGGGCAACCGCTGGCTGACCTGCTGGACGCACTGGCCGCGCGCTTCTCGGTGCATTGGCGCTACGACCACAACGCGCTCGAGTTCTACCGCACCGAGACCCGCGTGTTCGATTTGCGCGCCTTGTCGCTGACCAGCAAGGTCGATGTCCGCCTTGGCCGCGAGGGCAGCCCGGAGGGCGAAGGCTTTGAAAGCACCTCCAACACGTCCTTGTCGGCGGGGCAGCACGACGCAGTGGCTATTCTGCGCGCCAACATCGCGCCGTTCCTGACGCGTTCCGGCGTGGTGGCCGAGGCGGTGGAGGGCGCCACCTCGATCGTCGTCACCGACACGCCCGAGGCGCTGGAACGCGTCGCCAGCTACCTCGAGCGCGAGAACAAGGCGTTGACCCGCCGGGTCCGGCTGGTGTTCGAGGAAATTACCGTCGTCGCCAACGACGCCACGTCGGGCGGCATCGACTGGAGCGTCGTCTACGCTGCGGCCGGGGCGGCAGCGCGGTTGGCGCTGCCCGGCGCGGGGGCTGGCGGGAGCGGCCTGGACGCCTCCATGGCCAGGGGGCCATTCCAGGGCACCCAGGCCATTGTTTCGGCGCTCAGCACGATGGGGGCCGTGGTCCGGCACAACAAGGTCCCCATCCTGACCTTGAACCGCCGTCCGGTCACCCATGCGGTAAGGACCACGTTCAGCTACATCGACCGGGTGCAGAGCACTGCCGTCCCCGGCACTACGGCAGGAGGCGCCAATGGCTCGCTGCCCGCAGTCTCCATCAGCCAGAAGGAAGAGACGGTAGGCTCGTTCCTGACGCTGTTGCCGGACATCCAGGAGGACGGCCAGATCCTGCTGTCGCTCGCCTATGACAACGCGGTCGCCCAGCCCTTGAAGACCATCACCTTCGGCGAGCGCGGCAACCAGGTGCAGGTCCAGCAGGTCACGATCGACGGCAACGGCATGGTGCAGCAGGTCGAACTGCGTCCCGGCCAGCCCATCATCGTTTCCGGCTTCGACCGCAGCCAGGACCAGCATGACCGCCAACGGCTCGCGCCGGGGCTGCCGCTCATAGCGGGCGGCCTGGACAGCGCCGCCTCGGAGCGCATGACGACCCTGGTGCTGGTGACCGCCCAGGTCGAGGAAGGGTATTAGGCATGGAACGCGTCCCTCCGACCTTGCTGCTTGACGTCCCGGACACAGGCCGCACCTTGGCGTTCGGCCTGCGCTGGTTCGCCCTGATCGGTTCCAACATCCCCGCGCTGGCCCGCTCGCGCGGGCGCCGCTTGCGGGCCAGCCACTTTGTCGTGGGTGGAGCGCCGGCCATGGTGGCCGGCTATGGCCGCATGCGGCCATCGTGGCGCAGCGGCCCGCGGGCAGGACGGCGCAGGCATGGGCACATCCAGGCCGCCGCGCAGTTGTACGCTCTGCTGTATCCAGACGGTGGCCACAGCCTGATCCGCTTGCCTGGCGGCGGGCATTGGCTGGTGGCGGCGCAGCGCGGCACCGTGCTGTCGCAGACGGACCGGGTATACGCCACCCTCGACGAAGCCTTGCGTGAACAGGCGCTGTTGCGCGCGCAGCGGCCCGCGTTGCCGGCGCATGAAGCCGATGAGGCCTGGGCCTTGCTGATGCAGGCAGCGGACCCGGCCGCACGCCTGGCCGCGTTGTCTTCGCGCTGGGCCGAGCTGCCGCTGGCGTTCCGCCTGTTCATGGTCTGCGCGGGGTTCGCCGCGGTTGCCCCGTCGCTATGGAACAGCTTGATCGCCCCATGGTCCGGCCGCGAACCGTCCGGGCATGCCGGTCTGGAGAATCTCCCGCCGCCACCGGATCCCTATCTGACCCTGCTGCAGAGCACCGTGGTCCACGCTCCCGCCGAAGTCACCCGTTTGCTGGACGGCTTCGGCAGGCTGCCCATACAGGTGCGGGGTTGGGCGCTGACCCGTGCGCGCTGCCTGGCCGCCGACCGCGCCTGGAACTGTTCCGCGGTCTATGCCAGGGCTCACCCCCAGGCCGCCAACGACGTGCTGCATGCGCTGCGGCCCGCGGGTTGGCAGATCTCATTCCAGCCGCTGGAGGAAGCCACGCTGTCATGGCGCATGGCGTCGTCGCCTGCGCGGCTGGCGGACCTGGTCCTGCCCACTTCGCTACAGGTCGATACCGGGCTGGTCGCCGCGCTGCAGCGGATGCGGGCGGCCTTTGCTTCCGTCGTCCTGGCGGCGGCATTGCCGCTGCCCTTGCCGGTGCAGTCCCAACCGGTTGCCGGTCAGGCCGGCGCCACGTACCCGGCGCGGCCTGCCGTCCGCAGCCGCGCCATCACCTTGCGGGGGCCGCTGCGCTCCTTCGCGCTGCTGGACGGCGCCGTTACGGCGGCCAAATGGTCCCGCCTGTCGCTGGACATCCAGGCGCAACCCAGGCCCACGCTGGTCTCCAGCACGCTGGTTGCCGAACTACAGGGAGAAATCTATGAACAGGAATAAGGGCGAAGCCGCGCGCCCGAGTCTCGCGGCGGGATTCATCGGGCGTCTGGCCTTGTCGGCCGCCTTGGTCCCGGCCGCTCACGGCCAGCTTTCACCGCAGGTCGCCGAGGAGCCGCGGCCATGGCCGGAAACGGAAACCGTGCGCGCTTTGCTGCGCGCGGACGCCGCGGCCGCCTTGGCGGATTGCCGGGTTCCCGGTCTTTGCCGTTCCGGAGCCGAGTCCGCGACGCCGCTGGCGCCGCCCGCCAGGGCATCCGACGATATCCGGGTGATGGCGATCTTCGGCCTCGCGCGGCGCTTGAACGCGGACATCGTCGTCAATGGCGCCGTGCTCCGCTACCAGGCAGGGCGAGGGGAGCCCGTCGCGGGCGGTGCTGATGCGCGCGTCTACCGGTTGCTGGCGATCGACGACGGCTGCGTGAGGCTGCGTCGCGGCGATATCGAACGTACCGCCTGCCTCGATGCAGGCAAGGCCCAGCCATGACCTCGCATGCTTTGCAGTCCGTCGTGGTGCATCCCGCCGTGGCGGCTTGGGAGCCGCCCCAGCTCCAGACACCGGAAGACATCGCTCGCTTGCAACCCGCTTTTGCGCGGGCGCTCGGACGCGATTTCGATCTCGCGGCTCTCGCCGGCAGGCTGTGCCCCGTGCTGCTCGAAAGCGGCGAGGTCGCCGTGTTTGCGGTAAAGGACTACACGCTGGGCGACCAGATCGACGAAGTCGAGCGCATGGTGCAGGCCCGGGGTTACCGGCAGGCGCAGGTGCCGCGCTATCAGCTGCCCGCGCCGCTGCTGCTGATGATCGCCCGGGGGCAGTTGGCGGCGCCAGGGCTGGCCGGGCGCGGCAAGGAGCGGCAGGAAGAGCGGGCCTCGGCCCTGGCCGCGCTGTTCCTGGACATCGTGCGCTGGGGCGTGGCCCAGGGGGCGAGCGATGTGCACATCAACGTTAACCGGCGGCGCGAAACCTGCGAGATCCGCTACACCATCGGCGGCGAATACGTCGGCACGGAACGCTTCTCGGGTTTGTCCAACGCGACGTTGCTGGAGGTTCTGGCGGTGGCATGGATGGATGTCAGGGGCGGCAATGGCGCGGTGTTCGATCCGGCGCTGGAGCAGCAAGGGCGCATCGCACTGGACGTCGATAGCGTGCCCATCGTGCTGCGCTGGGCTTCGCTGGCCGCCGATGCTGGTCCTTCGGTCTGCCTGCGCATATTGCGCTTGGATGCGACCGCCGACGCCGATCTGCTCGCCTTGGGCTATCTGCCCGTGCAGGTCGAAACCCTGGCCCGGGCGCGCGAGCGCGAAGGCGGGGCCATCGTGTTGGCCGGCGTGGTCGGTTCCGGTAAATCGACCACCATTGCGACTCTGATGCGCGGTATCGCACCCACCCGCAAAGCCATCACACTGGAAGATCCGGTCGAGTACATCATCGACAATGCCCTGCAGAATACGCTGGGGCGCGCGCTGGCCGAATCCGCCTGGCCGGCGTTCGACGCCAAGCTCAAGACCATCAAGCGCTCGGCGATGAACGATCTGCTCATCGGCGAGATCCGGGATATCGATACCGGCCGCGCGTTCATGGATCTGGCCGGTTCTGGCGTCAGCCTGTACACCACCACCCACGCCGCTGGCGCCGTGCTGATACCAGAACGCCTGGCGTCGGACGCGATTGGCGTGTCGCGCGATTTTCTGGCCACGCCTGGAATACTCAAGCTGTTGGTCTACCAGACCTTGCTGCCGCGCCTGTGCAGCCATTGCTCGTTGCCCGTGGATAGCCTGTGGTCGAGATCCGCCGGGGGTGGCAAGCGACCCGACTGGCAGGCATGGTTGAAGCGGATGCAGCAGGAGTACCTGCTGGACTCTGCCACCCTCAGGGTCCGGAATGCAGCGGGCTGCAGCGCCTGCAGGCGTCCGCAATTGCCTGAGTTGAACGGCATTGCAGGCCGCAGCGTGGCGGCCGAAATGCTCGAGCCCGAACGCACTGAAGGTTTTCTTGAGCGCGTGCGCACGCGCGACAACCTGGGGCTGAAGCGCCAGGCCGAGACCGCCGGGCCGGCCGCCTGGCGCAGCGAGGCCACGCGCGGCGCGCTGGCGCGGGACTGCGCTCTTTACAAGGTCAGCCGCGGAGAAGTCGACCCGCGCTCCCTGCTGCGCCGCTTCGATGTGCCAGCGGCCCTGCCCGGGCAGGGAGCCAGATCCAGTGGGGGCGGCCATGACTAAACCCTTGTTGCTGCATTCTTTCCCAAGCGTCCCCTCCGGCCGCTCCCTGTTGCTGCGTCTGGACGCATTGCGCTTTCGAGCGGGACGCGCGGACTACTACGAGTATCTGGCGGACCTGGTCGAAGGAACGCAAGGCCGCAAGAACCTGCGCGACGTTTTCGAGGACGACGCGAGCCGTCATGGCGAAGATACCGTGCGCGGGCGGCTGTCGAGGCATTGGGCGGACATGTACCTGGAGGCCGGCGGCGATCTGGGAGCGGCATGGGCGGACACTTTGCCGTCCAGCGAATGCGTGCTGCTCAGCTGCGTGCAGGAAGAGGGCGGCGATCTGTCGGCCGCATTGCGGGATGTGGCGCGGGCCGTACGGTTGGCGTCGGATGCGTGGCTGGCGCTGGTCTCGGCCGCGGCGGCCGGCGTCGCGGCGGCAGCCGTCGCATTCGCCTTGCTATGCGCCGTGCCATTCTTCAGCGTCCCGCGTTTGCAGCAGGTGTTCCAGGCCGTGCCGGCGGGGGATTACGGCCGCTTGACCCGCGCGCTGTTCGCGCTGGCCCAGGGGCTGAGGCAATGGCTGGCCTTGTGGGTGGTGCTGTCGCTGGGCCTTGTCCTGCTGAGCTTGTGGTCGCTGCCGCGTTACACGGGAGCCCTGCGGCCGGGGCTGGATCGCTGGCTGCTCTGGCGGCTCTACCGGGATTTCCACGCCATCCGCTTTCTTGCCCTGCTGGCCGTGCTGGTCAGACAGCATGGCGCGGCCGACACCCGCTTGCGCCGCGCCCTGGCTGTGCAGGCCCGGGATGCCGCGCCCTGGATGCATGCGCATCTGCTGGACATGTTGGCGCGGATAGATGGCGGCCAGACCGGTCCGGAGATCTTCGGCACGGGCCTGCTGGATGCGGACACCTGGTGGTACATGGCCGACATGATGGATGCCCTCGGCATGGAGGCCGGACTTGCACAGGTGCGGTTGCGCGTCGAGTCGCGCCTGTTGGCGCGGGTGCGCCGGCAGGCGTCGGCGTTGCGCTGGTCGTTGCTGCTCTCATCCCTGGCCGCCGTGCTCGGCATCACGCTTTGGCATTACGGCGTGATCGACGAACTGCGCCAGGCGCTCACCAATTTTTATGCCAGCCAATAGGGCTGCGTCAGGCAATCGGCGCCAATCGGCCCGAGTGCCACATCGCTCGAGGAGAGCAACCATGCACTACGTACACGCAATCCCGTTCCGCGCCAGCCGGCAGCGCGGCTTTTCATTGATGGAGGTGTCCATCGTCACCGCCATCGTCCTGTTGATCGCGATCGTCGGCATTCCGGCTATCGGCGCCTACGTCGTAGAGAACAAGGTGCCCAAGGTGGGCGAGGAATTGCAGCGTTTCATTGCCAGCATGAAGACCAATGCGCAAGGTGGCGGGGTCACTCCGTATGCCGGCCTGGACACCGGCGCCATGGCCAACGCCTTGCGGGAGTCCAGCGTGCTGGCTGTCGATGGGTCCGGGGGGGCGGCGCGCATCGCCCATGGCCTGGGCGGCAGCGGCGTGGGAGGCAATGGGGTGGTCGAGGTCGCTGCGGCCTCGTTCGGCAGCGCGGGGCAGGGTTCCGCGTTCTCCATCAAGCTGACCAACGTCAGCCAGGCGGCATGCCCGTCGTTGGCCTCGGTGCTGCAACGGATGTCGGAGACTATCTCGATCGGCGGAGGGGGCGGCGGCCTCAGGCTCGTGAAGGACGCGTTTGCGACGCCCAGCGTGCCTTACCGCGCGGCCTTGGCCCAGGCCCAGTGCAGCCCGGGCGACGTCAACACCTTCGTATTCGTCGCAAAATGAGCCCGCCCCTGTGGTGCATGGCGGCTCGATCGGGCGCCGCTGCGGCCTTGCGCCAGCGCGGCTTCTCATTGCCGGGCCTGGTGGTGGCGTTGGCCTTGAGCACTATGGCGGCCATCTGGGCGTCCGGTCAGGTGGTGCAGCGGATCGAGGATGCGGCAGCCCGTGCCACCGGCGTATGGTTGACGCAGATCCGCCTGGCACTGACCGAGGTGTTGGCTCGGCATTCCGCCATCCTTGCCATGGGGGACGTGCCACGTAGCGAACAGGGGGTTCCGTTGTTCGCGGACCCGCTTGCGCCCACCGTGGGTGAATTGCGCGGCCTGGGGCTGCTGCCGGCAGATTTTCCCGAGCAGTCCTCCATGGGTTTCTCGGCGCAGCTCCAGATCGTCAGGTCGCAGGCATGCCCGGGCGAGCGCTGTCGGATGGATGGGCTGGTCTACAGCGCCACGCCCTTGTTGAAAACGGGGACGCAATCCATTGACTTGACCGGCATCGCTGCCGTTATCGATGCGGCCGGGGGCTATGGCGGGGCGGTATGGCCGGCGTCGCCGGGTCTGGTGCGCGGCGCGGCGTTCAGTTTCGCCAATCCGGGGGCGTCCGGCGGGCCGGCCTACGCGCCGGGCACGCTCGCCCTGTGGGCGGGCGCGGAGGCTGGCGGTCCGGATCTGGACCGCTACGTCAGGATCCGGGATACGCGCGATCCGCAGCTACAGGGAGAACTGAGCGTCGCGTCCTCGGCGCAGGTGGGCTCGTATCTCACAGTCGGCGCGCGCGCCAGCGCGGGGCAGCAATGCAGTGTCGCCACCGGCGCCATGGCCACCTCGGAGCAGGGGGAGCTGCTGACATGCCAGTCCCGGGTCTGGGGGCCGGCAAGCGGCGGCTTTGGCGGGGCGTACAGCTTCAATAACCCGTTGGGTTGCTACCATTACAGCGGCACGTCCACCGCGAATCCCCGGACTGGCGCGTGCTCGTGCCCCGCCGGCTACAAGGCCGTAATCGTTTCCGCGGGCGGCAAATGGACCGAGACGGAAGGCTGGACCACGGGCTACGTCTGCGTGCGCTGAAGCTGCGGCACGGCCTCTTTTCCTGGGATGCCCGCCAACCCTCTATAATCAAAGATTCGCCTAAATTCTGCTTCGCCCACGATGAAATCCTCCGAGATTCGCCAGCAGTTTCTGCAATTCTTCAAGTCCAAGGGACACACCATTGTTCCCTCGTCGTCGCTCGTCCCGGGCAACGATCCGACCTTGCTCTTCACCAATTCGGGCATGGTTCAGTTCAAGGACGTCTTCACGGGCAAGGAATCGCGGTCCTATACGCGTGCCACGTCGTCGCAGCGCAGCGTGCGCGCCGGCGGCAAGCACAATGACCTGGAGAACGTGGGCTATACCGCCCGCCACCATACGTTCTTCGAAATGCTGGGTAATTTCAGCTTCGGCGACTACTTCAAGCGCGACGCCATCCAGTACGCCTGGGAGCTGCTGACCCAGGTCTACAAGCTGCCCGCCGAGAAACTCTGGGTCACGGTCTACCAGGAAGACGACGAAGCCTACGACATCTGGGCCAAGGAAGTCGGGGTGCCGCCCGAGCGCATCATCCGCATCGGCGACAACAAGGGCGCGCGCTACGCGTCGGACAACTTCTGGCAGATGGCGGACACCGGTCCTTGCGGGCCGTGCTCGGAGATCTTCTTCGACCATGGTCCCGAAATCTGGGGCGGCCCCCCGGGATCGCCCGAGGAAGACGGCGACCGCTACATCGAGATCTGGAACCTGGTGTTCATGCAGTTCGAACGCGATGCCGCCGGCAACATGCCGCGCCTGCCGCGTCCCTGTGTCGATACCGGCATGGGCCTGGAACGCATTGCTGCCGTGCTGCAAGGCGTGCATTCCAACTACGAAATCGATCTGTTCCAGCACCTGATCGCCGCCGCCGCGCGCGAAACCGGCATCAAGAACCTGGAAGACAATTCGCTCAAGGTCATCGCCGACCACATTCGCGCCTGCTCGTTCCTGATCGTCGACGGCGTGATCCCCAGCAACGAAGGCCGCGGCTACGTGCTGCGCCGCATCGTCCGCCGCGCGCTGCGCCACGGCTACAAGCTGGGCCAGACCAAGCCGTTCTTCCACCGCCTGGTGCCGGACCTGGTCGCCGAAATGGGCGAGGCCTATCCGGAACTGGCCGCCACGGCCGAACGCGTCGCCCAGGTGCTCAAGCAGGAAGAAGAGCGCTTCGGCGAAACGCTGGAACACGGCATGCGCATCCTCGACACCGCCCTGGCCAATGTGCCCAAGGGCGGCCAACTGGACGGCATGACTCTGTTCACGCTGTACGACACCTACGGCTTCCCCGTGGACCTGACGGCCGATATCTGCCGCGAGCGCGAAGTGGACGTGGACATGGCCGGCTTCGAGGTCGCCATGGAACGCCAGCGCGACCAGGCGCGCGCCGCCGGCAAATTCAAGATGGCCGAAGGCCTGAGCTACGAAGGCGCGGACACCCGATTCGAAGGCTACGAAAAGCTGGAACTGGATGGCGTCAAGGTCACGGCCCTGTACGTGGACGGCACGCAGGTCCAGCAGGTCAAGGCAGGCCAGAGCGCGGTCGTCGTGCTGGACGCGACCCCGTTCTACGCGGAATCGGGCGGCCAGGTCGGCGATACCGGCCTGCTGGAAGCCGACGGTGTGCGTTTCGCCGTGGCCGACACCCTGAAGATCCAGGCCGGCGTCTTCGGCCATCATGGCGAGCTGGAGTCCGGCACGCTGTCCGTGGGCGATACGCTGCTTGCGCGTGTTGACGCGGTCCGCCGCGCCCGCACGGTGCGCAACCACTCGGCCACCCACCTGATGCACAAGGCGCTGCGCCAGGTGCTGGGCGCGCACGTGCAGCAGCGCGGCTCGCTGGTGGATCCCGACAAGACCCGCTTCGACTTCGCCCAGGATGCGCCGCTGACTGCCGAGCAGATCGCTCGCGTCGAAGCCATCGTCAATGCCGAGGTCCTGGCCAACCAGCCCACCGTGGCGCAGGTCATGGCCTACGACGACGCCGTCAAGGGCGGCGCCATGGCGCTGTTCGGCGAGAAGTACGGCGACACGGTCCGCGTGCTAGATATCGGTTTCTCGCGCGAACTCTGCGGCGGCACGCACGTCAGCCGCACGGGCGACATCGGCTTGTTCAAGATCGTTTCCGAAGGCGGCGTGGCCGCGGGCGTGCGCCGTATCGAAGCCATCACCGGCGACAACGCGTTGGCCTGGGTGCAGAACCAGAACGCCTTGCTGACCCAGGTTGCCGGCATGCTGCGCAGCACGCCGGCGGACCTGCCGGCGCGCATCGCGCAGGTGCAGGAGCAGGTCAAGAGCCTCGAGAAGGATCTGGAACAGTCCCGCAACAAGCTTGCCGCCAGCGCCGGCAATGACCTGGCAACCAGCGCGGCCATCGACGTCAAGGGCATCAAGGTCCTGGCCGCCAGCATCGGCGACGTGGATCCCAAGGCCTTGCGCGGCATGGTCGACAACCTGAAAGACCGCCTGAAACCGGCCGTCGTGCTGCTGGCCACGGGTTCGGCTGACGGCAAGATCAGTGTGGTGGGCGGCGTGACCGCCGACCTGACCAGCCGCGTCAAGGCGGGCGACCTGGTCGGTTTCGTGGCTGCCCAGGTGGGCGGCAAGGGCGGCGGCCGTCCTGACATGGCCATGGGCGGCGGCACGGACCTTGCAGCCTTGCCCGCGGCAATCGCCAGCGTGCAGAAATGGGTGGACGAGCGTCTGTGATGAGCGAGGCGGATACCAGTCTTGATGGCGGCGCGCAGGCGCCGTCCTTCGAGCAGGAAGTCGATGCCAGCGGTCTGACCTGCCCCTTGCCTATCCTGCGCGCCAAGAAGGCGTTGGCGCAGATGGCCAGCGGCGAGGTGCTGCGCGTCATTACCACTGATCGCACTGCGATCCGGGACTTCCAGGCGTTCGCCCGCCAGACCGGCAATGTGCTGGTGGCGCAACAAGAGGTCGATGGCCGCGGGTTGCATTTCCTGAGGCGGCGCTGATCGGTTGCCGGCAGCGTTCGCCACGCGAAAGGGCCCGCCGCAAGGCGGGCCCTTTCGCATGGGCGGCGTCGTTTATTTGCGGATGGCGGCTGCGACCGCGCGGGTAATGGTGAAGTCCACCAGATCGCCTTCCTTCAGCTGCTGCAGGCGTGCCTGCAGGGCGGGATCCTGGACCTGGATGGTGCGCATGCCGCCTTGCGGACCCTTCAGCGTCACCAGGTTGGCGCTCTTGTTGATGTGCCAGATCTCGGCAGTGATGGTGGTCTGGCGTCCGGCCGCGCCGCCGGGCATGGCTCCCTTGGCGCTGCGGGTCGCCGCGGTTTCGGTCTTGACCTCCGGAATGCCCGATCCGGCCGGGCGCACGTCCACCGCCACCGACTCGTAGTAGTCGAGGGTCAGCGTATCGCCGGGCTTGATCTGCTGGAAGTTGCGGATATCGGGGCCAGCTTGGATGTCCACGCTATTGCCGTTTTCGCCCTGCAGCGTGATGGTGCGGGTGGCCGGGTCCACCGCGGTGACCTTGCCGGAGGCGGTCGTCAGGGCGGCGCCCACGACACGGGCCGAGGCCGCAAGCGGCATGGCCAAAGTGCCCGCCAGCAAGCCCGCCAGGGCCAGGCGCGCGACAGGGGTGAAGACTGATTTCTGATTCTTCATGGTGGTGCACCCTCCGGTTAGAGGAAGTTGGGGGAAAACCGCTGAAAAAAGCAGAGGTTGGCGACGGGTGGGTCGCCCTCAGGGGGATGGCTTGAAGCAGGTGTGGTGGCGGCGCCCTGGATGGGCGGCAGGGGGGATCGAAGCGCGGGGTCTTGCGTAGGTCGACATAAAACCGATCTCCTGAATCGGGCTATTTCTTCACACGCACTGAGTTCTGACGCACTAAGACAGGCACGAGAGGGGCAGGGCGGCTACACTTCGAACTGCGGCGCGGGCCCCGGCCCGTGTTTGTAGAATACCCGGATGTGGTGTTTTAGGATACAAATCGCGCCGCTACGCACAATTCGGCACTGCCATTTGCCAGCAGGCTTGTTTAAGTGCTAGAATTTCCCGTTTTTCACAACTAATTCAAGGGATTACCTATGGTGGTGATTCGCCTGGCCCGCGGTGGGTCCAAGAAGCGTCCGTTTTACAA
Source organism: Achromobacter sp. (assembly GCF_049647645.1). Lineage (GTDB taxonomy): Bacteria > Pseudomonadota > Gammaproteobacteria > Burkholderiales > Burkholderiaceae_B > Achromobacter. Next base: position 82,781 of record NZ_JBARYB010000074.1, on the reverse strand, counting down.
CCTGGTGGCCACCGATTCGCGTAACCGTCGCGACGGCCGTTTCATCGAGCGCGTGGGTTTCTACAACCCCGTAGCCAGCGAAGGCACGGAAAACCTGCGCATTGCGCTGGATCGCGTGCAGCACTGGACCGGCAACGGCGCCCAACTGTCGCCTGCTGTCGAGCGTCTGGTCAAAGAGTACTCGGCCAAGGTTTCCGCCGCGGCTTAATTGCCTGCGTCGCATACCGAGCCCTGAGCTTTACTGCGCTTTAAAGCTGCCATTCTTAGCTGCTTCATAGTTACCAAGAGCACGATACATGCCTGATGCCGCAACCTCCAACGCGGCGCCGACGGATTTGATCGAGCTGGGCCGCATCAGTGCAGCCTACGGTGTGAAAGGCTGGGTCAAGGTGCAGCCACATTCGGCCAATGCCGAAGTGCTGCTCTCAGCATCTCAATGGTGGTTGACTCGCCCTGTGCCTGAATTGGCGCGGGGCGTTGTCGCGTCTGCGCCTGTCGCATACAAGGTCGTGCAAGCCCGTTCGCAAGGAGCCACCGTGGTGGCTCAGCTGGCGGGCATTGCGGACCGCGATCAGGCAGAAGCCCTGCGCGGTTGTTCCGTGCAGGCGCCGCGGGGATCTTTCCCTGCGCCCGAGGAAGACGAATACTACTGGGTCGATCTCATCGGTTGCGCGCTGTACACCAGCGCCAACGGCGAGCCTGCGCTGCTGGGCGTGGTCGACGAGGTCCTCGATAACGGCGCTCATGCCGTTCTGAGGGTCTCGCGCCAACAGGTTGGGGCTGAAGGTCCCGAGCCCATCCTGAACGCCAAAGGCCGGCCCGCCGAAATGCTTGTTCCGTTCGTGCGCGCGCACATACACGCCGTCGATTTGTCAGCTCGCCGCATAGACAGCGACTGGCCGGCGGATATTTGATGCGTATTGACGTCGTTACGCTCTTTCCCGAAATGTTCGGGGTAGTGCGGGACCTGGGAGTCACCGGCCGGGCGCATGCCCAGGGCCGGTGGTCCTTGCATGCCTGGAATCCCCGCGATTTCACGCACGATGTGCATCGGACCGTGGACGACCGCCCCTACGGCGGCGGCCCCGGAATGGTGATGATGGCGGGGCCTTTGGAAGCCGCCGTCAATGCCGCCCAGGACGCGCGCGCAGCGCTTGGCCTGGGCCTCGCGCCTGTCGCGCTGCTGGCTCCGGTCGGCCGGCGCTACGATCAGGCGGGCGCCGAATCCCTAGCCGCAAGCGAGGGTCTCATCCTCATTTGCGGCCGCTACGAAGGCGTGGACCAGCGTTTCATTGCGCGCTGCGTCACGCAGGAAATCTCGCTGGGCGATTTTGTGCTGTCGGGCGGAGAAATCGCCGCGCTTGCCGTGATCGACGCCGCCGTGCGCCTGTTGCCCGGCGTGCTCAACGATGGCGAATCCGCGCTGCAGGATTCGTTCAACGACGCCTTGTCCGGTTTGCTGGACAGTCCGCACTACACGCGCCCCGAGGTCTACGAAGGCGAGCCCGTGCCGGCGCCTCTGCTTAGCGGGCACCATGCGAACATCGCCCGCTGGCGGCGCGAGCGTTCATTGGAGCTGTCTGTTTCCCGGCGTCCCGAATTGATCGAGGCTGCTCGTGCAAAAGGGGCGTTGAGCCTCGCCGATGAGCGCTTTCTGGCCGAGTTGGCGGGTACTCCACTGCCGGAGCCGGCCAAGCGGCGTCGGCCGTCCCGGCCCAAGCCGCCCAAGGCTTCCTGAGGCTTCTTTTTCAGACGCGTGTTTGCTGGCGATGCCTATGTCAGCCATGCCCTGTGACGACAGGCAAACAAAAACCCCGGAACAAGATTCCGGGGTTTTTGCTTTCAGCGCGGCGTTTGGGCTTAGTTGCCCAGCTTGGTGCGCTGTTCACGCACCTTCTGCAGGGTCTCGCCGAACTGTGCCATGCGCGCCTTCTCCTGCTCGACCACGGCGGCTGGCGCGCGTTCGACGAAGCTGGCGTTCGACAGCTTGCCGTTGGCCTTGGCGATTTCGCCTTCCAGTCGCGCGATTTCCTTGTCCAGGCGCACGCGTTCCGCCGCCACGTCGATTTCGACGTGCAGCATCAGGCGGCTATTGCCCACGACCTGGACCGGCGCGCCAGCGTCGGGCAGGGCGTCGAGCACGTCGACCTGGCTCAGCTTGGCCAGCGCGGCCAGGTAGGGTGCGTTGCGGGTGAGGGTGGGCGCATCGCCCTGCGCGCACAGCGGCACCTTCAGGGCGGGCGACAGGTTCATCTCGCCGCGCAGCGCGCGCACGGCTTCGACCTGGGCCTTCAGCTCGGCGACATCGGCTTCGGCGGCGGTGTCGACCGCGGCGGGGTTGGCTTGCGGGTAGGGCTGGACGCTGACGCTGTCGGCCACGCCTTCCTTGCGCTTGCCTGCCACCAGCGACACCTTTTGCCAGAGTTCTTCCGTGATGAACGGAATGATCGGGTGCGCCAGGCGCAGCACTCCCTCCAGTACGCGGATCAGCGTGCGGCGCGTGCCCAGCTGCTGGGCCGGCGTGCCGCTCTGGATCTGCACCTTGGCCAGTTCCAGGTACCAGTCGCAGTACTCGTCCCACACGTAGCGGTAGAGCGAATTGGCGATGTTGTCGAAGCGGTAGTCGGCAAAGCCGCGCGCCACGTCGGCTTCCAGCGTCTGCAACTGGCTGACGATCCAGCGGTCCACGAAGGACGTTTCGCCGGTTTCCGGGCCGGTCAGGTCGTGGCCTTCGGTGTTCATCAGCACGAAGCGCGTGGCGTTCCACAGCTTGTTGCAGAAGTTGCGGTAGCCTTCGCAGCGCTTCAGGTCGAAGTTGATGTTGCGGCCCAGCGTGGCGTAGGCGGCCATCGTGAAGCGCAGTGCGTCGGTGCCGAAGGCCGGGATGCCGTCCGGGTACTGGCGGCGCGTGGCTTTCTCGATGGCGCCGGCTTGTTTCGGATTCATCAGGCCGTAGGTGCGCTTGACCACCAGCCCGTCCAGATCGATGCCGTCGATCAGGTCGACCGGATCCAGTGTGTTGCCCTTGGATTTGCTCATCTTCTGCCCGTCCGCATCGCGGATCAAACCGTGCACGTAAACGTGCTTGAACGGGATGTGGCCGGTCAGGTGGGTGGTCAGCATGACCATGCGGGCCACCCAGAAGAAGATGATGTCAAAGCCCGTGACCAGCACGCTGGACGGCAGGTAGCGCTGCAGGTCCGGGGTGTTTTCCGGCCAGCCCAGCGTGGTGAAGGGCACCAGGCCCGACGAGAACCAGGTGTCCAGCACGTCCGGGTCGCGCTTGAGCGCGCCGCTCACGCCGGCCGCGCGGGCCTGGGCCGTGGCTTCGGCTTCGTCGTGCGCCACGAAGATCTGGCCGTCCTCGGAATACCAGGCCGGAATCTGGTGGCCCCACCAGAGTTGGCGCGAAATGCACCAGTCCTGGATGTTGTTGAGCCACTGGTTGTAGATGGTGGTCCAGTTGTCCGGGTAGAACTGGATGCGGCCGTCGGCCACGACTTCCAGCGCGACCTCGGTAATGCTCTTGCCCGGGTTCAGCGTGCCTTCGGGGGCGGGTTTGCTCATCGCCACGAACCACTGGTCGGTCAACATCGGTTCCAGCACCACGCCGGTGCGGTCGCCCTTGGGTTGCATCATCTTGTGCGGTTCGACTTTGACCAGATAGCCTTCGGCCTCCAGCTGCGCCACGACGGCCTTGCGCGCCTGGTAGCGCTCCATGCCCTGGAATTGCTTGGGGCCGTTTTCGTTGATGTGGGCGTCCAGCGTGAAGATCACGATCAAGGGCAGATCGTGGCGCATCGCGCAGGCGTAGTCGTTGAAGTCGTGGGCGCCGGTGATCTTCACGCAGCCCGTGCCGAATTCGGGGTCGACGAAATCATCCGCAATGATGGGAATGTTGCGGTCGCACAGCGGCAGTTCCACTTCTTTGCCGACCAGGTGCTTGTAGCGCGGGTCCTCGGGGTGTACGCACAGCGCGCCGTCGGCCAGCATGGTTTCCGGGCGGGTGGTTGCGATGGTCAGGCCGCGCAGCGTGACTGTCTGTCCGTCCTTGTCGACGATGGTTTGCGGGCCGTCGACGAAGGGGTAGAGGATGTGCCACATGTGGCCGTCGGTTTCCTCGGACTGGACTTCAAGGTCCGATACGGCGGTCAGCAGCTTTGGGTCCCAGTTGACCAGGCGCTTGCCGCGATAGATCAGTCCCTGTTTATGCAACCGCACGAAAGTCTCCACCACGCCGCGCGACATGCGGTCGTCCATGGTGAAATACTCACGCGGCCAGTCGGCCGAGGCGCCCAGGCGGCGGACCTGTTCGGTAATGGCATTGCCGGATTTTTCCTTCCATTCCCACACCTTTTCCACGAATTTCTCGCGGCCCAGGTCGTGGCGGGAAACCTTCTCGGCGTCCAGTTGTCTCTCAACCACGATCTGCGTGGCGATGCCGGCGTGGTCGGTGCCGGGGATGAATACGGTGTCGTCGCCGCGCATGCGGTGGTAGCGCACCAGGCCGTCCATGATGGTCTGGTTGAACGCGTGGCCCATGTGCAGGGTGCCCGTCACGTTGGGCGGCGGGAACTGGATGACGTAGGGTTGGCTTTCGGTCCCCGTTTTTACATGCTGGCCCGCCTTGAAGTACCCGCGCTTGTCCCACTCGGCGTACCAGCGGGATTCCAGTGCGGAGGGTTCGAAGCTCTTGGAGAGTTCCTGGGCATCGCTCGCGGCATTCGCGGCGTTCGGGGGGGCAGCTTGAGTCATTGCAGGGTTCCGGCAAACAGGGGCGCCCGGGCTAGGGATGCGGGCGGCAAACCGCACATTTTAAGATGTAATGCGGTCTTCTCAGCGTGTTAGAATACCGGGTTACTGTAAACCTTTTAGAAGTCCCTGAATTCATTGAGGATTCCGGGCTAGTCCGACAGGTAGGCAGTGTCGAATCCCTGTCCTGGACCCGTGGTTCGGGACGGCCCGAAACATGCATTCGTTTCGGACCGCCCGTGCGCCGACAGCGCGATGACGCTTCAAGGGTGACACCGACAAGCGCAGATCCACGCCAGGCAATTCATCAGAAACCAGTTAGAAATCAGTTTTCGGAGTTCTTATGTCCATTCAACGCACCCTCTCGATCATCAAGCCCGACGCCGTCGCCAAGAATGTCATCGGCCAGATCGTCGGCCGTTTCGAGCAAGCCGGCCTGAAGGTCATCGCTGCCCGCCTGGTCCAGCTGTCGCGCGCCGACGCCGAGCGTTTCTACGCCGTGCACAAGGAACGCCCCTTCTTCAAGGACCTGGTCGACTTCATGATCTCGGGCCCGGTGTTCGTGCAAGCGCTGGAAGGCGAAGACGCCATCCTGAAGAACCGCGACCTGATGGGCGCCACGGACCCCAAGAAGGCTGCGCCGGGCACCATCCGCGCCGACTTCGCCGACAGCATCGACGCCAACGCCGTGCACGGCTCGGACGCTCCGGAAACGGCTGCTGTCGAAATCGCCTTCTTCTTCCCCGAAATCAACATCCACAGCCGTTGATTCTCGCGGAACATCTGTTCTAGCTTTTTAGTGTTACCCAGGTCATGGAAACCGTCGAACGAATCAATCTGCTGGGGCTAGACGGCTCCGCCCTGTCCGAATTAGTCGGGAAATGGGGCGGCAAGCCGTTTCGGGCTCGCCAGTTGCAGCGCTGGATGCACCAGCGCGGCGCCGATTCGTTCGACGCCATGACCGACCTGGCCCGCGATTTCCGCGGCCAGCTTGCGACGCATTGCCGCATCGAGGCATTGCCCGTCAACATCGAGCAGCGCTCGACCGACGGCACCCGCAAATGGCTGTTCGACGTGGGGCAGGGCAACGCCATCGAGACCGTCTTCATCCCCGAGGACGATCGCGGCACGCTATGCATTTCCAGCCAGGCCGGATGCGTGGTGAATTGCCGCTTCTGCTCGACCGGGCACCAAGGCTTCAACCGCAACCTGAAGACCAGCGAGATCATCGGCCAGTTGTGGTGGGCCAAGCGCGTGCTGGAGGCCGATATCGGCACCGCCCGCCTGGCAAGCTCCCGCGCCACCGAAGACACCCGCGTCATCAGCAACGTGGTCATGATGGGCATGGGCGAACCCTTGCTCAACTACGACCAGGTTCTGCCTGCCTTGCGCCTGATGCTGGACGACAATGCCTATGGCCTGTCGCGCCGCCGCGTCACGGTATCCACCTCCGGCGTGGTCCCCATGATGGACCGGCTGTCGCAGGACTGTCCCGTGGCGCTGGCCGTTTCGCTGCATGCGCCAAACGACGCGCTGCGTGACGAGCTGGTGCCGCTGAACAAGAAGTACCCGTTGAAGGAGCTGCTGGCTGCTTGCGAACGCTATCTGGCGTTCGCCCCGCGCGACTTCATCACTTTTGAATATTGCATGCTGGACGGCATCAACGACACCGACCAGCACGCCAAGGAACTGATCCAAATTGCACGCCAGCTGCGCTGCAAGCTCAATCTGATCCCGTTCAACCCCTTTCCCGAGTCCGGCCTGAAGCGCTCGAACTCGGCGCGGGTGAAGGTGTTTGCCCAGCGTCTGATGGACGCAGGCATCATCACCACCGTCCGCAAGACCCGGGGCGACGATATCGATGCGGCTTGTGGCCAACTGGCCGGAGAAGTGCGCGACCGTACCCGGATCACCGAACGGAACGCCGCACAGCGCCAGACCATACCAATTAAACAGGTGCATGCATGACGCAGGATTTCGCTTCTGCAGTTTCAGAAACGCCCGCAGGCGCGGGTAGCGTCGGCTCGGCATTGCGCGCGCTACGCCAGTCCAAGGGCTGGTCGCTCGACGAAGTGTCCAGCCGCATCAAGTTTTCCACGAAGCAGATCGAAGCCCTTGAAAACGAGCAGTGGGCGAACCTGCCCACCGGCGTTTCGCTGCGCGGCCTGGTGCGCAACTATGCGCGCCTACTGGGCGCGGATTCTCAGGCCATCGTCGATTCGCTGGATCCCAAGGCGCGCGTCACCGGTCCGGTGAAGCTCAGCCCGGGCGCCTTGCATTCGGCGCACTCCATTCCCCAGTCCAGCGCCGACGATGAGCGTTCGTCCTCGACCTCCTGGGGCTGGCTCATCGCCATCGTGCTGGTGCTCGCCGCCGGCGTGGCGTATGCCTTCTGGCAAGGCTGGTTGCCGCAGCACTGGCTGCCGTCCGACTGGCTGCCGAAGTCGACCAAGTAACCCGATTCCACCGATGCAAGAATCTTCTCTGCCTTGCCAGGATGCCCCGCCTCCCTCCGTGGGGGCGGCTGAGCGCCGCGCCACGCGTTCGGTGGCGGTGAAGTGGGGCGATCGCGTCGTGAAGATCGGCGGCGACGCTCCGGTCGTGGTCCAGTCCATGACCAATACCGACACGGCGGACGCCATCGCCACCGCGATTCAGGTCAAGGAGCTGGCCCAGGCCGGCTCCGAGCTTGTGCGCATCACCGTGAATACCCCGGAGGCCGCGCGCGAGGTCATCGCCATCCGCGAACAGCTCGACCGCATGGGCGTCAACGTGCCGCTGGTGGGGGACTTCCACTACAACGGCCACAAGCTGCTGACGCAGTTCCCCGACTGCGCGCAAGCGCTGTCCAAGTACCGGATCAACCCGGGCAACATGGGCGGGGGCAAGCGGCGCGACGACAATTTCGCGCAGATGATCGAAGTGGCCTGCCGCTACGACAAGCCGGTGCGCATCGGCGTGAACTGGGGCAGCCTGGATCACGAGCTGATGGCCCGCAAGATGGACGAGAACAAACTGCGCACCCAGCCTTGGGAGGCGCAGGCCGTGATGCGCGACGCCCTGGTCGTGTCCGCCATCAGCAATGCGCAGCGCGCCGAAGAACTCGGCCTGAGGCGCGATGCCATCATCCTGTCCTGCAAGGTCAGCCATGTGCAGGACCTGATCGCCGTGTATCGCGACCTGTCCGCGCGTTGCGACTATCCGTTGCATCTGGGCCTGACCGAAGCCGGCATGGGCAGCAAGGGCATCGTGGCGTCGACCGCCGCGTTGGCCGTGCTGATGCAGCAAGGCATCGGCGACACTATCCGCATTTCGCTCACGCCTGAACCCGGCGGCGATCGCAGCCGCGAGGCCATCGTGGCGCAGGAAATCCTGCAGACCATGGGCTTGCGGGCGTTTACCCCCATGGTCGTCGCCTGCCCCGGCTGCGGCCGTACCAGCAGTACGTTCTTCCAGGAACTGGCCGATAGCATCCAGACCTACCTGCGCCGCCAGATGCCGCTGTGGCGCGCCCGTTACCCCGGCGTCGAAAGCATGAACGTCGCAGTCATGGGCTGTGTGGTCAACGGGCCGGGCGAAAGCCGTCATGCCGATATCGGCATCAGCCTGCCAGGCACCGGCGAAGTGCCGGCCGCGCCTGTGTTCGTGGACGGTGAACGCACGGTTACGCTCAAGGGCGACCATATCGCCGAAGAGTTCCAGGCCATCGTTGAAGACTACGTTGCGCGCCGCTATGGCGCGCCTGCCTCTCATTAAAGTAAGGGTGTGGCCGCTAGCGCGCTTGCCGGCGCGCGATGCGGCATGATCAAGATGACTCAAGCTTTCCAGAAAGTCGCCGCCATACGCGGCATGAATGATCTGTTGCCGGGGGCAAGCGCCCGCTGGGAGCAATTCGAGGAAATCGTGCGCGGCTGGCTGCGCGGCTACGGCTATCGCAATGTGCGTACGCCTGTGCTTGAGCATACGCGCCTGTTCGCGCGCGGCATCGGCGAAGTGACCGACATCGTCGAAAAAGAGATGTACACCTTCACCGATGCGCTCAACGGCGAATCGCTGACCATGCGCCCTGAAATGACGGCCGGCATCGTGCGCGCGTCCATCGAGCACAACATGCTCTATGACCGTCCGCAGCGCGTCTATTCCATCGGCCCCGTCTTCCGCCACGAGCGCCCGCAACGCGGCCGCTACCGCCAGTTCCACCAGATCGACGTCGAGGCCCTGGGCTTTGCCGGTCCCGACGTGGACGCCGAACTTATCGTCATGCTGGCGCGCCTGTGGAAGCTGCTGGGCCTGACCGACGTGCGCCTGGAACTGAACTCGCTGGGCCAGCCGGCCGAACGCGCTGCGCACCGCGCCGCCCTGATCGAGCACCTGGAAAAGCACCGCGATATCCTCGACGAAGACGGCCAGCGCCGCCTGTACAGCAATCCGCTGCGCGTCCTGGACACCAAGAACCCCGCCATGCAGGAAATGGCCGACAGCGCGCCGCGCCTGTTCGACTTCCTGGGCGAGGAATCGCGCGCGCACTTCGATGGCGTGTGCCAGCGCCTGGCCGACGCCGGCATCGAGTACCGCCTGAATCCGCGCCTGGTGCGCGGGCTGGACTACTACAACCTCACGGTGTTCGAGTGGGTCACCGACCGCCTCGGTTCCCAGGGCACCGTTTGCGGCGGCGGCCGTTACGACGGCCTGATCGAATTGCTGGGCGGCAAGCCCGCTCCCGCGGTGGGCTTCGCGATCGGCATGGAACGCCTGCTCGATCTCTGGGAGCAGAGCGTGCAGGTCGAACAACCCGTCGAGTGCGACGTCTACATCGTGCATCAGGGCGAAGAGGCGCAGCGCCTGGCCGCCCGGGTCGGCGAAGACCTGCGCGATGCCGGCCTGTCGGTCATCGTGCATGCGGGGTCCGCAAGCTTCAAGTCGCAATTCAAACGCGCCGACGCCAGCGGCGCCCGGGTTGCGGTTATTCTTGGCGCCGACGAAGTGGCCGCGCAGACCGCGAGCGTCAAATTCCTGCGCGCCGACGCGCAGGGCGAAGCCGCGCAGCAGCAAGTCCCGTTGGCGGGATTGGCCGACGTATTGAATAACAAGGGTTAATGCATGGCATACGATCTGGAAGAACAGGAAAAACTCGACGCGATCAAGGCGTGGTGGGCGCGCTACGGCACCTTGGTGGTCACGCTGGTGGCGGCTGTTGCGCTGGCCTGGGGCGGCTGGTGGGGCTGGAAGGCCTATCAATCGCACCGCGCCAACCAGGCCATGGGTTACTTCGAAGCGCTCGAAGACGCGGCCCGCCTGGGTGGGGCCGACTCGTCGGTGCGCATCAAGACCGCCGCAGCCACGCTGCGCGAGCAGTATCCGTCCACGGGCTACGCCACGCGCGGCGCGCTGGTGGCGGCTCAGGCGCTGCAGGCCCAGAAGGATGACGCAGGCGCCCGCGAGCAGCTGGAATGGCTGGCCGCCCAGGGCAAGAACCCGTCCATGCAGGCCGTGGCGCGTCTGCGCCTGGCCGGAATGCTGCTGGACCAGAAGCAATACGATGCGGCCTTGGCGCAACTGAACAATCCGCCGGCAGCCTTCGCGGCGCTGTTCGCGGATCGCCGCGGCGATGTCCTCGCCGCGCAAGGCAAGCGCGAGGAAGCGCGCGCTGCTTGGCAAAGCGCCATTGATGGCTTGGGCACGGCAAATCCCCTGACCCAGGTTGTGCAACTGAAACTGGATGCCCTGAGCGGAGCGTGACTGTAATGCGTAAATTTGCACCTGGTCGTACGTGGCGTGGCGCCGTTTGCCTGGCGGGTTTGCTCGCCCTGGGCGGATGCGGCATGTTTTCCCATGATGACGGCCGCTACGATCCCGCACCCCTGACGGAATACAAGGCCGGCATGTCCGTGCGCCAAGTCTGGAGCGTCTCGGTCGGCAGCGGCTCGGGATTGGGCTTCGCGCCCACCGTGCTGGGTGACGCCGTCTACGCCGCCACGCCTGACGGCTCGGTCGGCAAGTTCGACCTGCAGAGCGGTCGTGCCATCTGGAAGGCCAAGGCCGACGGCAAATTATCCGCCGGCGCCGGCAGCGACGGCACCACCACCGCCGTGGCCACGCCGAATGGCGACGTCATTGCCTTCGACGACACCGGCAAGGTGAAGTGGAAAGTCCGCGCCACCAGTGACGTGAACATTCCGCCCGTCGTGGGCTACGGCATCGTCGTCGTGCGCAGCGGCGACTATCGCATCCAGGCCTTCGACGCCAACAACGGCGAACGCGTCTGGAACGTGCAGCGCCCGGGCCCCTCGCTGGCCTTGCGCAGCGTGTCGCAGATGGTCCTGGCCGAAGGCCTGGTCATTACCGGCCTGCCGGGCGGCAAGCTGATGGCTATCGCGTCCAACAGTGGTAACGTGCAATGGGAAGGCACCGTGGCGACGCCGCGCGGAGCCAGCGACCTGGAACGCCTGACTGACGTAGTCGGCGCGCCTCGCATCGCGGGTAATCTGCTTTGCGGCGTGGCCTACCAGGGGCGTATCGTGTGCTTTGACGTCACGGCCGGCGGCCGTCCGCTGTGGGCCAAGGACTTCTCCAGCGTCAGCGGCCTGGCGCTGGACGAACGTTTCGCCTATGCAGCGGATCAGAATAGCGTGGTCAACGCGTTTGCACTGGATAATGGCGGCAATGTCTGGAAGCAGGCAGCGCTGAAGAACCGCCAGGTCACCGCTCCGGCTATGCTGGGTGGCGCGCTGGCAGTGGGCGACCTGGATGGCTACGTGCATTTCCTGTCGCGCAGCGACGGCAGCCTGATGGCTCGCCTGTCGGTGGGCGGTGGTCCCGTGGTTTCGCCGCCGCAGACCACTTCCCAGGGAGTGCTGATCCAGACGGGCAATGGCAATCTCGTCCTGATCGGCGCCAACTAAAACCTATAGAACAAAGCCTTACACCGTGTCTTTCAAGCCTGTCGTCGCCCTGGTCGGCCGTCCCAACGTTGGGAAGTCGACCCTATTCAACCGCCTGACGCGATCGCGCGCCGCGCTGGTGGCCGATTATTCCGGCCTGACCCGCGATCGCCATTACGGCGAGGGCAGGGTAGGCGAGATCCCCTTCATCGCCATCGATACCGGTGGTTTCGAACCTGTCGCCAAGGATGGCATCCTGCTGGAGATGGCTCGCCAGACCCGGCAGGCCATCGCCGAGGCCGACGTTGTGGTGTTCCTGGTGGATGCCCGGGCGGGCATCAATGCCCACGACCACGAAATCGCCCAGTTGCTGCGCAAGTCTGGCCAGCAGCGCGTGCTGCTGGCGGTGAACAAGGCGGAAGGCATGGGCGCGGGTGCGGCCATTTCCGAGTTCCATGAGCTCGGACTGGGGCAGCCCTATCCCATCTCGGCGGCGCACGGCGACGGCATCGTCGACCTGATCGAACTGGCCCTGCAGGACCTGGTCGAGCCGCCCGCGGAAGAAGAAGCGCCCGAAGAGGGCGAGCACGACCACCGCATCAAGCTGGCCATCGTCGGCCGTCCGAACGTGGGCAAGTCCACGCTCATCAACACCTTGATGGGCGAAGAGCGCGTGATCGCGTTCGACATGCCGGGCACGACCCGCGACGCCATCGAAATCGATTTCGAGCGCGACGGCCGTCGCTATACGCTGATCGATACCGCGGGCCTGCGCAAGCGCGGCAAGGTGTTCGAGGCGGTCGAGAAGTTCTCCGTCATCAAGACGCTGCAGGCCATCGAGGCCAGCAACGTGGTGCTGTTGATGCTGGACGCGCAAACCGAAATCTCCGAACAGGACGCCCACATAGCCGGCTTCGTGCTGGAAACGGGGCGCGCCGTGGTCGTGGCCATCAACAAATGGGATGGCCTGGACGGCGAAGCCAAGGAACGCATCGAACGCGAGTTCCAGCGCAAGCTGCGTTTCCTGTCGTTCGCGCGGATGCACACCATTTCGGCCTTGCGCGGGCAGGGCGTGAAGCCGCTGCTCAAGTCCATCAACGCGGCGCATGCGGCAGCGTTCGCCAAGCTGTCCACGCCCAAGCTGACGCGCGAGCTGCAGACTGCCGTCGAGCAGCAGCAGCCGCCCCGCAAGGGCATATTCCGTCCGAAGATGCGCTATGCGCACCAGGGCGGGCAAAACCCGCCGCTGGTCGTCATCCACGGCAACGCGCTGGATGCCATCCCGGATTCCTACCGCCGCTATCTGGAGACGCGCTTCCGCAACGCGTTCGACCTGGCCGGCACGCCGCTGCGCATCGAGTTCAAGTCTTCGCATAACCCCTACGCGCAGGAAAGCTGATCCATGAGCCGCTTCTGGAGTCCCGTGGTCGGGACGCTCAGTCCGTATGTGCCGGGCGAGCAGCCCAAGCTTCAGAATCTGGTCAAGTTGAACACCAACGAGCATCCATACGGTCCGTCGCCCCGGGTGCTCGACGCGATCCGCTCGGCCTGTGATGACACGCTGAAGCTCTATCCGGACCCGTCGTCCGACCGTCTGCGGCAAGCCATTGCCGGCACGGTCGGCGTGCAGCCGGGGCAGGTTTTCGTGGGCAACGGTTCCGACGAGGTGCTGGCGCATGTTTTCCTGGCGCTGCTCAAGCATGAGCGCCCGCTGCGCTTTCCGGACATTACCTACAGCTTCTATCCGGTCTATTGCGGCCTGTACGGCATCCACTACGAAACGGTGCCGCTGACGTCCGATCTCAGGATAGCGGTCGAGGACTATCTGCCTGGCGGCAAGGGGCAGGCGGGCGCCATCATCTTCCCGAATCCCAATGCCCCCACCGGCCGCGCCCTCAGCGCGGCAGAGGTCGAACGCATCGTGGCCGGCAACCCCGGCACGGTCGTCGTGGTGGATGAGGCCTATGTGGATTTTGGCGGAGAGTCCGTCATTCCTTTGGTGGACCGCTACGACAATCTGCTGGTCGTGCAGACGCTCTCCAAGTCGCGTTCGCTGGCGGGTTTGCGTGTCGGTTTCGCCGTGGGCAGCGCCGAGCTTATCGACGGGCTGGAGCGTGTAAAGAACAGTTTCAACTCCTACCCCATCGATCGGCTCGCATCGGCGGGCGCGGTGGCGGCGCTGGAAGACGTGGAGTACTTTGAGCGAACGCGCCAAGCCGTGATCGAAACCCGGTCGCGGATGGCGGCGGGCCTGCAATCCCTGGGCTTCGAGGTGCTGCCTTCGGCTGCGAATTTCGTGTTCGCGCGGCACCCATCCAAGGATGCCGCGGGCCTGGCCGCCAGCTTGCGCGAACGCAGCATCATCGTGCGCCATTTCCGCCATGAACGCATCGACCAGTTTCTGCGCATTACCGTGGGCACCGACGAGCAGAGCGAACTGCTGCTGAAGGTGCTTGCGGAGGTCCTGCAGGCTTGAGCGGCGGCAGCTTTCCAGTCGGAAAACTCTGGTGTCACTTTTGCTTCCCGGCCAAGTAGCACGGGCCGGGAAAACCCTGTAGAGTACAAGTTTCGGCGTACCCCACCAGTACAGAAGTACGCCACCACTCAATAACAAACAAATGGAGCCTGGCCAATGAGCAATAAAGGGCAAACTCTGCAAGATCCGTTCCTGAACACGCTGCGCAAGGACCATGTGCCCGTGTCGATCTACCTGGTGAACGGCATCAAGCTTCAAGGGCAAATCGAATCCTTCGACCAGTACGTGGTGCTGCTGCGCAATACGGTCACGCAAATGGTCTACAAGCATGCCATTTCGACCGTCGTTCCTGCGCGCGCCGTGAACTTTCAGGTGGAAGTCCCTGCTGAATAATCTCGCTCCAGCTTTACCTTTTATTGCCCGCCGGACGGTCCTCGTCGGCGGGCATTTTCGCTTTGGCTCCAATATGGTGCATGTATGCGCGCTCTGATTATCAGCGTGGACCTGGGAGATCCGGACTTCGCGGCCCATGCCGAGGAATTCGCCATGCTGGCCAAAGGCGCTGGCGCGGAAGTCGTCGGCACTTTGACGGCTCGGCGCGACCGGCCCGACGCCAAGTTCTTCATCGGTTCAGGCAAGGCCGATGAAGGCGTGGCGATGGCCCAGGCCTTGCTGGCCGACATCGTTCTTTTCGACCAGCCGCTTTCGCCGGCCCAGCAACGCAACCTGGAACGCGCCTTCAACCTGCGCGTGGTGGACCGCGTCGCGCTCATCCTCGACATCTTCGCGCTGCGTGCGAAGAGCCATGAAGGCAAGTTGCAGGTCGAACTGGCGCAACTGCAGCATCTGGCCACGCGCTTGACCCGCATGTGGAGCCACCTGGAACGGCAGCGCGGCGGTATCGGCATGCGCGGGCCGGGTGAGGCCCAGCTCGAAATGGACCGGCGCATCATCGGCGCCAAGGTCAAGGTGCTGCGCGAACGGCTGGACAAGGTCGAACGCCAGCGCGTGACCCAGCGTCGGGCGCGCGCCCGCGGCGGCGCGCTGTCGGTGTCGCTGGTCGGCTATACCAACGCCGGCAAGTCCACCTTGTTCAATGCCCTGACGCGCGCCGACAGCTATGCCGCTGACCAGCTGTTCGCCACCCTGGATACGACCACGCGCCGTATCTGGATCGAAGCGGCGGGTTCGGTGGTGGTGTCCGACACGGTCGGGTTCATCCGCGACCTGCCTCACGGCCTGATCGCGGCGTTTCGCGCCACCCTGGAAGAAACCGTGCATGCCGACCTGTTGCTGCATGTGGTCGATGCCGCCAGCCCGCAACGCGACGAGCAGATTTTCGAGGTCAACAAGGTTCTGGCCGAAATCGGCGCGGCTTCGATTCCCACCATTCTCGTCTACAACAAGATAGATCTGGCCGGATTGGAACCGCGGGTGGAACGCGATGCACATGGTACGATTGCGCGAGTATTTGTAAGCGCCACCGAGCGCGCCGGTTTGGATGCGTTGCGCGGGGCAATTGCGGAAACCGGACAGATTGTGGGAAACAATGCCGCGAATTATCAAACTCTTCAATCTGAATGACCCCGGCTGGGGTCGTGGGAACAACAATGGCTCCGAGCCGCCGCCCAAGCGGCCTCAAGGCAGCGGAGACGGCCCTCCCGACCTGGACGAGGTCTGGCGCGATTTCAACAATCGCATCGGATCGCTGTTCGGGCGCAAGGGCGGGGGCGGCAATAACCGCCCTGGCAACCGTGGCGGCATGACGCCGCCGTCGCCGCGTGGCGCGCGCATCGGCCTGGGGGTGATCGCCCTGGTCGCGGCCGGCATATGGCTGGCCAGCGGTTTCTACATCGTGCAGGAAGGCCAGGTCGCGGTTGTGACACAGTTCGGCAAATACAAGTCGACGTCGCAAGCCGGTTTCCAATGGCGCATGCCGTATCCCATCCAGAGCCAGGAAATGGTCAACGTGTCGCAGCTGCGCACGTTCGAGGTCGGCTTCCGTGGCGGTGCGCGCAACAAGGTTTTGCCCGAAGCGCTGATGCTCACGACGGACGAGAACATCGTCGATATGCAGTTCGTCGTCCAGTATCGCCTGCGTGCCGACGGCGCGCCCGATTACCTCTTCAAGACGCGCGATCCGGATGAATCCGTCCGCCAGGCCTCTGAAACGGCCATGCGCGAAGTCGTGGGCAAGCAGTCGATGGACTTCGTGCTCTACGAAGGTCGCACCACGGTGGCCACGCAAGTGCAGACCCTGATGCAGCAGATCCTGGACCGCTATCAGTCCGGCGTGCAGGTCAGTACCGTCGCCATCCAGAACGTGCAGCCGCCCGAGCAGGTGCAGGCCGCGTTCGACGACGCCGTCAAGGCAGGCCAGGACCGCGAGCGCCAGATCAACGAAGGCCAGGCCTACGCCAACCAGGTCGTGCCGCTGGCCAGTGGCCAGGCTTCCCGCATGACCGAACAGGCCGAAGGCTACAAGGCCAAGGTCGTTGGCGATGCCCAGGGTAATACCTCGCGCTTCACCAGCATCCTCGGCGAATACGAGAAGTCGCCGGCGGTCATGCGCCAGCGCATGTATCTGGAGAGCATGCAGGAGATCTTCACGCGCGCCAGCAAGGTCATGGTCGACACCAAGAGCAACAACAACATGCTGTATCTGCCCTTGGACAAGATCATGCATCTGGCCGCTCAGGACGCCAGCAAGTCCGGTGTCGCCGGTTCGGGTTCGCCCACGCTGGCCAGCCCGCCCGCCCAGTCGCCGGCGCGCGGCAGCGCCGCGCCGGTGCCTCAGTCTTCCGGCAGCAGCAATAGCAACACGCTGCCCCGCGACCGTACGTCGCGCTAACCCGGAGGAGTCCTGATCATGCAACGTCTCATGCCTATCCTGGTCGGCCTGCTCATTGTGCTGGCTGCCCTTTCTTCTTGCGTCTTCGTCGTGCGCGAGCGCGACTATGCCCTGGTGTTCTCGCTGGGTGAAGTGCGCAAGACCATCAGCGAACCTGGCCTCTACTTCAAGGCGCCGCCTCCGTTCCAGAATGTCGTGACGCTCGACAAGCGCATTCTGACCATCGAAACCAACGAAGCCGAACGCATCCAGACTTCCGAAAAGAAGAACCTGCTGATCGATTCGTACGTCAAGTGGCGCATTCTGGATCCGCGCCAGTACTACGTGTCCACCGGCGGCAACGAGCGCGTGGCGCAGGAGCGCCTGCAGGCGCTGATCCGCGACGCGCTGAACGCCTCGGTCAACGTGCGCACGGTGCGCGACGTGGTTTCGACCGAACGCGACAAGATCATGGCCGAGATCCTGACCAACGTCGCCAAGCGTGCCGAGCCCTTGGGCGTGCAGATCGTCGACGTGCGTCTGCGCCGCATCGAGTTCGCGCCGGAAATTTCGGAATCGGTGTATCGCCGCATGGAAGCGGAGCGTACGCGCGTCGCCAACGAACTGCGTTCCATCGGTGCCGCCGAAGGCGAAAAGATCCGCGCCGAAGCCGACCGCCAGCGCGAAGTGATCGTGGCCCAGGCGTATGCCAAGGCCCAGGGCATCATGGGCGAGGGCGATGCCGCCGCCGCCGCGATCTATTCGCAGGCCTACGGCAAGAACCCGCAGTTCTACACGTACTACAAGAGCCTGGAAGCCTATCGCGCTTCGTTCTCGAAGCCGGGCGACGTGCTGGTCGTCGACCCCAGCTCCAGCTTCTTCCAGTTCATGAAGGACCCCACCGGCGACGCGCTGGCGCCGGTCACCGTGCCGGCCAAGTGATGCGGCCGCGGTAACGCGGAACAAAAAAGCCCCTTGGATTTCCAAGGGGCTTTTTACTGTCGGATGCGGCGGCGAGCTCGTCGCTGCGCAATGAGGGACAGTTTCCTGCCCGGTGCAGGCTGGGTGGCGCTTGTCGCTGAACCATGTACAATACCCCGTAAGCTAGAAAACATTCCGCAGCGGCTGAGCGGGCTTACGCCCCCTCAGCCGCTTTTTCGTTTGGGCGACGCCCACGCATCACTTGGCGTTATTCAGGTAAACATTCATGGGTAACTGGTTGCTGCCCGAGAGCCTTGCCGACGTACTTCCGGCAGAGGCCCGGCGCATCGAGGAATTGCGCCGCGAACTTCTCGATCTGTATCGCACTTACGGTTTCGAGTTGGTCGCGCCGCCCCTGGTCGAATACATCGATTCATTGCTGTCCGGCACTGGCAGCGATCTGGATCTGCGCACCTGTAAGCTGGTCGACCAATTGTCGGGGCGCACGCTGGGCGTGCGCGCGGACATGACTCCTCAGGTCACGCGCATCGACGCGCACTTGTTGAACCGCGCGGGCGTTACCCGCCTGTGCTATTGCGGCAACGTGCTGCATGCCCGCCCGGCGGACCTGCTGTCCAGCCGCGAGCTGCTGCAGATCGGCGCCGAGATCTACGGCCATGCTGGTTTCGAGGCCGACCTGGAAATTATCCAGCTGGTGCTGGAAACGGTGGCGATCGCCGGCGTGCGCAACCCGAGGCTGGATCTGTGCCATCCGGGCGTGCTGCGCGCCATCCTGGAGTCGGATCCGGCAGCGGCGGCCTTGTCGCAAGACGTCATTCTGTTGATGCGCGAGAAGGACGTCCCGGGACTGGGCGAATTGGCCGAGCGGGCTCCTGGCCTGCGTGCAGAGACCCTGAAGGCCCTGCAATTGCTGCCCAAGCTGTACGGCGGGCCGGAAGTGCTGAAGGAAGCGCGCCGCGAGTTGCCCTTGTTGCCGGGCGTGGTGGTGGCGCTGGACGCGCTGCAGTTGGTGGTGGATGCCATGCCCAATGTAGAGTTTGGCGTGGACCTGGCCGACGTGGGCGGCTATGGCTACCATTCGGGCGTGAAGTTCGCGCTGTATGCCGAAGGCTGGCGCGATGCGCTGGTCAGTGGTGGCCGCTATGACGATGTCAGCCGTGCGTTTGGCCGGGCCCGTCCCGCCACCGGCTTCAGTCTTGATTTACGCAAGTTGGCGGCGGGTTTACCGCCGGCGGAAAGGGCGCGTGCGGTTCGTGCGCCCTGGGGGCAAGCCCCCGCCCTGACCGAGGCGGTGCGCCGCCTGCGCCGGTCGGGGGAAATTGTCGTTCAGGTATTGCCCGGTCACGAGCAGGATCAGGACGAATTCGTTTGCGATCGCGAGCTGGCGCTGCAGGATGGCGCCTGGACGGTCAGAACGCTGTGACTAACTCCCTCTCGGCAACGAGAGGGCCGCGGGGAGATTTCCGGATTTCCCGAGAAACTCGATATTGATTCGTAACATGAGCAAGAACGTAGTCGTAATCGGCACCCAGTGGGGTGACGAGGGCAAGGGCAAGATCGTCGACTGGCTGGCGGAATCCGTCCAGGGCGTGGTCCGCTTCCAAGGCGGTCACAATGCCGGCCATACGCTGTGGATCAACGGCAAGAAGACGATTCTTCGCCTGATCCCGTCGGGCATCATGCATCCCGGCGTCACCTGCTTCATCGGCAATGGCGTCGTGCTGTCCCCGGAAGCCCTGCTCAAGGAAATCGAAGAGCTTGAGGCAGCCGGTCTGGACGTGCGTTCGCGCCTGCAGATTTCCGAAATCTGCCCGCTGATTCTGCCGTACCACGTTGCCATCGACAAGGCGCGCGAAGCGCGCAAGGGCGACGGCAAGATCGGCACGACCGGTCGTGGCATTGGCCCCGCGTACGAAGACAAGGTCGCCCGCCGCGCGCTGCGCGTGCAGGACCTGTTCAATCCCGCGCTGTTCGACGAAAAGCTCGCCGAAGTGCTGGATTACCACAACTTCGTGCTGACCAAGTACCTGGGCGCCGAGGCGGTTTCCGCCAACGAAGTGCGCGACCAGGCCATGGCGCTGGCGCCGGCCATCGCCCCGATGGTCAAGGATGTGTCGAGCAACCTGTACGCCATGCAGCAGGAAGGCAAGCGCCTGCTGTTCGAAGGCGCGCAGGGCGCATTGCTGGACGTTGATCACGGCACCTACCCCTTCGTCACCAGCAGCAACTGCGTTGCTGGCGCGGCCTCGGCTGGCGCCGGTGTCGGCCCGCAGCAGCTGGACTACGTCCTGGGTATCACCAAGGCCTACACGACCCGCGTCGGCTCGGGCCCGTTCCCCACGGAGCTGGTCGACGAGATCGGCACCCGCCTGGCCACGATCGGCAAGGAATTCGGTTCCGTCACGGGCCGTCCGCGCCGCTGCGGCTGGTTCGACGGCGCGGCGCTCAAGCGCTCGGTCCGCCTGAACGGCATCACCGGCCTGTGCATCACCAAGCTGGACGTGCTGGACGGCCTGGAAACCATTCAGCTGGGCGTCGGCTACCGTGTCAATGGCGAATTCCGCGACGTGCTGCCTTACGGTGCGCACGCGGTGGCGCAGGCGCAACCGGTGCTGGAAGAACTGCCCGGCTGGAGCGAGTCCACCGTCGGCATCACCGAGTACGACAAGCTGCCCGAGGCGGCCCGTCGCTACCTGGAGCGCGTGGCCGAAGTCTGCGGCGTACCCATCGACCTGGTGTCGACCGGGCCCGACCGCAACGAAACCATTGTGCTGCGTCATCCCCTGAAGGGCTGACATCGGGTTATTATTCGCAAGGCCGCCGCCGGTCTCATACCGGCGGCGGCCTTTTCGTATTTATTAAGCAGGAGATGCTTGCCTATGAGCACGCCGACCAATGATGACAGCCATCTGTGGGTGACGTGGGACGACTACAACCGCCTGATCGAGCGCCTTACCTTGCAGGTGCATCAATCGGGTTGGAAGTTCGACAAGATTCTTTGCCTGGCGCGCGGTGGCATGCGCGTCGGTGATGTTATGTCCCGTATTTTTGATGTGCCGCTGGGCATCCTGGCCACGAGCAGCTATCGCGAAGCGGCCGGCACCAAGCAAGGCGACATGGATATCGCCCAGTTCATCACCATCACGCGCGGCACTTTGTCCGGGCGGGTGTTGCTGGTGGACGACATGGTCGATACCGGCAAGACCTTCAACAAGGTCTTCGATCACCTGAAGAGCCAGTTCGCCGATATTACCGAGCTGCGCAGCGCGGTGCTCTGGTGGAAGGGCCATTCCCAGGCGACGCCGGACTACTACGTCGACAAGCTGCCGACGAATCCCTGGATTCACCAGCCTTTTGAAGACTACGACAGCCTGCGTCCCCATCAGCTCGAGGCCTGGATCCGCAAGGGCTCCAAGAGCTGAGCGTGGCCGTTCCGGCGGGAGAGGGCAATCTGGCCGCCCAGGGCGCCAGACTGTCCCTTCAGTAGTCAAAATGGCCTTGATCATGCTAGAATCGCTGG
Organism: Achromobacter sp.; assembly: GCF_049647645.1. GTDB lineage: Bacteria > Pseudomonadota > Gammaproteobacteria > Burkholderiales > Burkholderiaceae_B > Achromobacter. The sequence goes on along the minus strand of NZ_JBARYB010000074.1, from coordinate 61,380 downwards.
TTATCGCTAAACCGAACTTGGCTTGTTACTCTTTGGGTAGTCTTTGGGTAACGGAAACAGCCAGCGGAAATCCGGGATGGGACCTGCGGTTCAGGGCTGCCAAGCAGTGCTGAAACCAGCGTCCGGCGCCTGGGTTGCGCTTTCAAGGTTCCCCGTTCGCGGTACCTGCCTCTGTTGGTATGATTTTGGTATCGACGAGGCCGTTTACGCGTACCTGGACCCGCGCAGCGTTGCTGGTAAGCAAGCCAGGTTTGTCATCAACTTTTGTTACCCTACAAGCAGGCCAATCACTTTATGCCTATCGTTCGACTGAAGGAAAACGAACCGTTTGAAGCCGCTCTGCGCCGCTTCAAGCGCACCATCGAAAAGACCGGTTTGCTCACCGAGCTGCGTTCGCGCGAGTTCTATGAGAAGCCCACGGCCGAGCGCAAGCGCAAGCATGCCGCCGCTGTGAAGCGCCACTACAAGCGCATCCGTAGCCAACAACTGCCCCCGCGCCTGTATTGATTTTTGATTCCCGAATCTATTGATTCCAGAATCATTCATCCAGGATTTGCTCGCCCGAGTCGACGTCGTCGACATAGTCGGGCGATACGTGCAGTTGAGAAAGGGCGGGGCCAACTTGCTTGGCCTGTGCCCTTTTCATAACGAAAAAAGTCCCTCGTTCACTGTCAGCCCCACCAAGCAGTTCTATCACTGTTTCGGTTGCGGAGCGCATGGCAGCGCCATCACCTTCCTGATGGAACACACGGGCGCCAGTTTCCCCGATGCCGTGCGTACGCTCGCGGCATCGGCGGGAATGACGGTCCCCGAAGAAAACCGCAGTCCACGCCAGCAGCAGGAATCCGCGCGCCGCAAGGCCGAGGAGTCCCGCCACACGCAGGTGCTGGATGCCGCTCAGGCCCATTACCTCAAGCAGTTGCGGGCATCGCCCGCAGCGATCCGTTATTTGAAGCAGCGCGGCCTGACGGGTGAAATCGCGGCCCATTTCGGCCTGGGATGGTCGGGCACCGACCGCCACGGCCTGTCGCAAGTCTTTCCGACTTACGAGGACCCCGTCCTGGTCGAGTCCGGGTTGGTCATCGAATCCGAGGACGGGCGCCGTTACGACCGGTTCCGCGAGCGGGTCATGTTTCCGATCCGCAATGTGCGGGGCAGTCTCATCGGATTTGGCGGCCGCATCATCGGCAAGGGCGAGCCCAAGTACCTGAATTCGCCTGAAACCCCGCTGTTCTCCAAGGGGCATGAACTCTACGGGCTGTGGGAGGCGCGCCAGGCCATACGCCAGGAAGGGCAGGTCATTGTGGTCGAAGGCTACATGGACGTGGTCGGTCTGGCGCAGCAAGGCATTGCCAATGCGGTGGCGACGCTGGGTACGGCCACCACGCCTGACCATGTCAAGAAGCTGTTGCGCGCCAGCGATAAGGTCATCTTCAGCTTCGACGGCGATGGCGCGGGCCGACGCGCCGCTTGGCGCGCCTTGCAGGCCTGCCTACCGGTGCTGCGCGACGATATCGCGATCCGCTTCCTGTTCCTGCCCTCGGAGCACGATCCCGACTCGTACGTGCGCGAATTGGGCGCGGAAGCCTTCCGGGCGTGCCTGGGGGAGGCCTCGGCGCTATCCCGCTTCCTGCTGGATGAGCTGGCCTCGCGGCACAATATGAACGAAGCCGAAGGGCGGGCCAGTTGCCTGCACGAGGCCAAGCCCTTGCTGGCCGCCATTCCCGAATGCGCGCTGCGCGTGCAGATCGAGCGGGAAATGGCCAAGCTGGTTCAGCTGACGCCGGAGGAAATGGCCCAGGTGCTGGCTCAGCAGCCCGCCAAGCCCTTTGCGCCCGCGCCCAAGTCCGGCGCGGCAGGAGGGGATGGCGGCGCGGCTGCGACGCCAGGGCGGGAGCATGAGGCGAGCCATTCAGACATGGGCTACGACTTCGCCAGTCACGATTTTCACGATATCCCGGCTGATGAGTCCGATTACGCGGACCAAGTCCACCTGCCGTCCCAGGGTTCCGACTTTGGCGGCGGAGGCGGTCAGCGCAGTGGCGGCAAGCAGGAATGGAAAGGTAAGGGCGACTGGAAGGGCAAGAGCGACTGGAAGGGCGGCAAAGGTGGCTGGAAAGGCAAGCGAGAGAACGACGTCGGCGGATTCGAAGGCCGCCGCACCATGCCGTCGCTGGCCAAGCGCCTGCTGGGCCTGCTGCTCGCGCATCCTGAGCTGGTCGACTCTATGGGCGACCAGCAGCTTGAAGTCATCGACCATGGCCCCCATCTAGGTCTTGTAAGAGACCTGATCATGCTGGCGCAATCCAGCGGCGCCCGCCATGTCGGCGCCCTGCTGGAGGCGGCGGATCCGGATTCGGATCTGGCCACCGTGCTGAAAGGGTTGCGGGCCGACATCTTGTCCCAGGAGGATCTGCCGGACCCGCAAACCGAATGGGACGATGCCTTGCGGCGTATCGAGTTCGATTCGGCCAAGCAGGAGATCTCCAAGCTCGCTGCGGCGGGGCTGGCCACGGAAGAAGCGCGAAAGCGCTATCTGGAGCTTTCCAGCCGCATGGCAGCGTTGAAAGGTGCCGGTGTGCGTTAAATGCGCTAAAATCAAAGGTTGTCCGCCGGTACAGGTTTTTTCGCCGGCGGGGCGGCGCAGGCAGTTGTTCAGGCGGCGCGGCGCCAGATGGCATGGCGCCGATGTTTAACAGGGCTGGGCCTGGCGCGTCTACGAATTGAGGGGCCGAATCGAGGTGCTTGCAGTCGACTTCTGCTTAATTCTTGCTGAATTCAGTGGTGATCCTGGCGCCGCGATACGTAGACAACACGAAATGCCTCTGGCGGGCGGAATCTATTCCGGCAGCCAGAATCTAATGGATGTATAGGGTTTGACGCGGGACCTGCGATCCGGACGCGGCGGACGCTCCAGAAATGGAACGTCGGGCGCGCAACGGCAGAAATAAAAGCGGATGCGCGCGTCAAATTTGTTACATAGTTAATTAATATAGCTGAGCGGTGAATTACGCAGTTCGGCGGCGGTTATCTCCGCGTAGCGTTAGTGGTTTGGGTGCTGTGTCTACTCAGCTGCTTGGGGCCAAGGCCCGATAAGCAAGCAAAGCCTATTTATAGGCAGGCAGCCCCCCTCGACGCCCGGGAACCCCCGCAGGATGAGGTCATGCACGCAAGGCGCCAGTACGGTATCGCACCGGAACGGCGCCAAGCGGGCTCGCAAGAGCTGGCGCTGCGAACAACGCAGCCGTGTGGTCTCCGCTGATTCACCAGTTTTACCCGTATAACCGCCGTGTTGGGCTGCCGTCCAAGGCGGCTTCATGCGGTGCAACATGCCCGAACGGGTTGCGACGACCACGGAAGCGACTATGACCAAATCCACCGGCAAATCCTCCTCTGCAATTGATGCGGCCGAAACCAAGGCCACCACGGCCAAGCGCGTCGTAAGCATGGCAGCGGAAAAGGCGCCCGCCAAGACGGCGGTGAAGGTCGCCAAGCCTGCTGCCAAGACGGCCGCCAAGAAGGTGACCAAGGCCGCTGCGGCTGACAAGCCCGAGAAGGTGACGAAGGCTCGTGCCAAGAAGGCCGAAGACAAGCTCGCCGATCTGGTGGGCAGCGCGCGCCCCGTGCCTAGCGGCCGCCGCCCGGGACGTCCCGCCAAGAACGCCAACAATGATTCCGATGGCTTCGATGACGCGATGGACGGCGAGGGCGAAGTCCTGCCCGATCTGAAGCCGCCGAAGCGCGGCGGCAAGCGCGGCAAGGCAGATCCCAAGGATCTGATCGCCCGCGGCCCCGTCACGCCCGAAGAATACGAAGCCCGCCGCAATCGCCTGAAGCAGCTGATCAAGCTGGGCAAGGACCGCGGCTACCTGACTTACGGCGAAATCAACGATCATCTGCCTGACGACCTGGTCGATGCAGAAGCGATCGACGGGATCATCAGCACGTTCAGCGACATGGGCATCGCGGTCTACGACCAGGCGCCCGATGCCGAAACGCTGCTGATGAGCGAAAACGCGCCGGTGGCCTCCAACGACGACGACGTCGAAGACGAAGCCGAAGCCGCGCTGACCACCGTGGACTCCGATTTCGGCCGCACCACGGACCCCGTGCGCATGTACATGCGTGAAATGGGTTCGGTGGAACTGCTGACGCGCGAAGGCGAAATTGAAATCGCCAAGCGTATCGAAGACGGCCTGAAGCACATGGTCATGGCCATCTCGGCCTGCCCGACCACGATCAACGAGATCCTGGCCCACATCCTGCGCGTGCGCGAAGGCCAGGCCCAGATCGACGAAGTGGTCGACGGCCTGGTAGACCCGGAAGACGGCGAGGAATACGCCGGCGCCGGCGTCACGGCCGAAGAAGACGAAGGCGATGATGGCCCCGCCGGCGGTATGTCCAGCAAGCAACTGGAAGACCTGCGCGTGAAGGCCCTGGCCAAGTTCGACGAAGTGGGCAAGCAATTCGACAAGATGCGCCACTCGTACGAGAAGGACGGCTACAAGTCGGACGTCTACGTGCGCGCCCAGGAATCCATCCAGAACGAACTGATGGGCATCCGCTTCACGGCCAAGATGGTCGAGAAGCTGGCGGACACGTTGCGCCAGCAGGTCGAGGAAGTACGCCAGCTTGAGCGCGCCGTCCTGCACACGTGTGTGGACCGTGCCGGCATGCCGCGCACGCACTTCATCAAGGTGTTCCCGGGCAACGAAACCAACATGCAGTGGGTCGTCGATGAGGTGGCCGCGGGCCACCCGTACGCCGAAACGCTGGAGCGTCAGATCCCTGCCGTGCAAGAACTGCAGCAGAAGCTCATCGACCTGCAAACGCGCGTCGTGCTGCCGCTGAAGGACCTGAAGGACGTCAATAAGCGCATGGCCACCGGCGAAGCCAAGGCCCGCAAGGCCAAGCGCGAAATGACCGAGGCCAACCTGCGCCTGGTGATCTCGATCGCCAAGAAGTACACGAACCGCGGCCTGCAGTTCCTGGACCTGATCCAGGAAGGCAACATCGGCCTGATGAAGGCCGTGGACAAGTTCGAGTACCGCCGCGGCTACAAGTTCTCGACCTACGCGACCTGGTGGATCCGTCAGGCCATCACGCGTTCCATCGCCGACCAGGCGCGTACCATCCGTATTCCGGTTCACATGATCGAAACGATCAACAAGATGAACCGGATCAGCCGCCAGATCCTGCAGGAAACCGGCGCCGAACCGGATCCCGCGACCCTGGCGCAGAAGATGGACATGCCCGAGGACAAGATCCGCAAGATCCTGAAGATCGCCAAGGAACCGATCTCCATGGAAACGCCCATCGGTGACGACGACGACTCGCACCTGGGTGATTTCATCGAAGACACGTCCACGCTGGCGCCTTCCGACGCGGCTTTGCACGGTTCGATGCGCGATGTGGTCAAGGAAGTGCTAGACTCTCTGACCCCGCGTGAAGCCAAGGTTCTGCGCATGCGTTTCGGCATCGAAATGAGCACGGACCAGACCCTGGAAGAAGTGGGCAAGCAATTCGACGTCACGCGCGAGCGCATTCGCCAAATAGAGGCGAAAGCACTGCGCAAACTGCGTCACCCCAGCCGGGCCGATAAGCTCAAGAGCTTCCTGGAAGGGCAGTAATCGTTTTCTGGGCCTCTAGCTCATGCCTGGTTAGAGCAGCGGACTCATAATCCGTTGGTGCCGAGTTCGACTCTCGGGGGGCCTACCAAGTAATGGCGCGGGTTTGCGGGTAGTTTACGCAACCCGCGCTTTTCTTTTGTCGGGGGATTTTTGCCAATCTCTCCAAGCGCCATTTTCATAGCGTCGGTTGCCAGGTGCGCACGGCGCTTGGTGCTTGCCGCTGATTTATGGCCTAGCCGCACCCACGGTGTACAGATCGACCTTTGCATTGATCGTTGCGCTGGCTGCACTGTGCCGCAGGTCGTGAAAGCATAGGTATGGCGCCAGCCAACCTGGCACAGCCGTGCCCACCGGTGCCCGAGGTGACCAGCGATAGCTGGGACGACTTCGCCCGCCGTTACATGGCGCTGGCATTCAAATATGCGGAATGCGCTACTCGGAACCCAGCCGTCGTAGATGCTTGGCAGACGCCTAAGCTGTAGCCGGGGCTGTTGCCGGTTGGGCGTATTCCGGCTTTCTGCTACCCAACTTACGCAGGAAGTTGCGGGACGGACGCTCGATCAGGTAGTAGGAGATCGTGGCAGTGCAGATGGCAAGCGAAATTTTGTCAGCCAGACGTAGGCTCGCAATCTCGCTGGACATGACCACGTTGAGCAATACATGCGTCAGGTAGAGGGAGTAGGAGATTTCGCCAAGGAATACCGAAACGCGATTCCCGAACAGCAGCCGGCCTAAGCCCTTGTCACAGAGCAGGCCGGCGATCAGCAGGAGAGCGCCGCACATCAAGATCCATGAACGGAACGGCACAGTGCAGGCATACCCTAGGATTGCGATACCAGCTATCACCAGCGAGTTGGAAACCTTGATTGGGAGCTTTTCTATACCTTGAGCAACACGGTACAAGGCGACGCCGCCAATGAAGACAGCCGTGAACTGAATCAGAAAATTGCCGTAGGACAAGGTGATGTAGGTAGTCTCAATTCCGGCAGTTTTCAGAAGAGCAAGGTTCGGCCTTTCCATGAGAATCCAAACCATTAACGCCGCAACTGCTGCCGAATAGACCTTCGGAAGCTTGAACAGGGCTAGAGCGATAAATGGGAACCAGATATAGGCGAACATCTCCACACTGATAGTCCAAGACAGCGCGTTCCAGGAAAACTCGTTCACAAATCCCCACGCCTGGACCAAGAGCAAATTCAAGCCAAAAGTGAATGCCGTGTCATTTGGTGTGCGTAAGGGGTAGCCAACTCCTGCCAGCGCCAGGAAGGCGAGCAGCGTCACCAAATGCAGAGGATAGATGCGGGCTATTCGTTTGTAGAAATAGCTACCGTAGGTTGGGGCGCGTATTGATTGTCGGAATTCTGGATAGCTATGTGCCATCACGAAGCCACTCAGGACAAGAAACACGATAACGCCGGCAAAGCCGTATTGCAGAATCTGCATGAAAAGACCTTCGCCTTTCATGCCTCCTCCCCAGGTGTAGTGCATTAGGACAACCCAGAGCGCCGCGTAGCCGCGGATACCTGTGAGAGCCGGGATATTTTTTATCATTTCTTATCTCTACCAGCACAACATTTGGTTCGGAGGATGGGGTCAGAGTTGGAAGGCACTTCCTTCAAGTTTTGATGGGAGTGGGGGAGCCCAATCTGGCCTCGGCGAAAGTGGCACCTTGGCGCGTCCTTTTGCTCCAGCGTAAGAACGGTCTCTCGACTCCCAGATGAATGCCGAGTGCGGCCAGGTACGAGGCCAGCGATGCCCCAGCTATGGCTGCCACAGGTTCAGCTCCCATTTCCACTAGTACATACATGATGGCGTAGCCAAACAAGGCATGAACTACATAAAGCGGATAACTGATGTCGGCGAAATGGCCGAGGAGTCTGTTGCTCGTGAAGCGAGTTCTCAGCAGATAGCAAATATGAAAGACGGCAATGGCGACCATGTATCCGGACATCCATTGGTAGGTGTACTCAGCACGTTGTGCGATCCACAGCCATAAGATCGGGATCAGGATACATACTAACAACTGCAGGCTCCGGAACTGGGCGGCGGTGACTCTGTTGTTCAGCAATGAGTAGTAAGCCATTCCAAGCAGTAGCAGCAGGCCGGACGCAATCTGCACTCCGACCGCGTAACCTTCAAATTTGAATGCCCATCTCGCTAGGGATGCAACCACGAGCATCGCGATGATGTGTCGAGGGAAGTCAAACCGCATGGCCTTGGCGCCCAACACGCAAAGAACCAAGTAGAAATATATTTCAACTTCCAGCGTCCAACTTATGCCGTCGATACGGGACACGCCTGCTGGCGCGCGGGTAACGATGCCAAAGTGGGCAAGTATGCCAAGCAATGAGAAGTTAAAACCGTTCCCTTTGTACATCGAGAGCGCGTATAGCATGAGCATGGCGAACGAGAAGCCGGCTATATAGACCGGATATATCCGGAGCCCCCGTCTGTACAGGAAATCTCGCTTGCTGCTATTTTGCATGGAAAACGGAATCACCATGCCGCTGATGATGAAGAAGATGCCCACCCCGAACTGGCCCAGGACGATGCAGTAATCGCCGACGAATGACAGGAAATCAGACCTCTCCGGGAGGGTTGCCAGCTTTGGAACGCCAAGCAGGTCGCATATCAGGGGATTCATGACCCAGAAAATGCCGGCGAAGTGGGATAAAAGCACCGATATGGCGGCAAAGCCACGTAGTGTATTGGCGAATTCCAGCCTTCCTGCGTTTGGAGGGGACATACGATTCTCTCGTTACTTGGTCTGCTACTTTTTGGCGCGCATTAGTTTAACCTGGTCTATATTTGGATCGTTTTGTTACAGTTAATGGCGGCGCTACCCGGACCCGCGTGGTGACACAACTAGGGAGGGTGCCCTTGCCGCTTCAGAGGGAAAACCGCTGTGGCAACATCGGTCCGTTTCGCAGCTAGCTTGATCTCGTCATCGGCGCCAGTGCCCCTCCCCCAACTTGAGCAGCCGTCTATCCGTATTTCGGCGGATTCGGACGACGCTGATCGACGAGCAATTCGTTTTTCGTGACATTCGTCGCTTTATCGGTAGATCAGGCGGACGGATGGCAGACGAATATGGTGTCGGCATGGGGCTCTCACAGCGAGGCCGAGCAGCGGCCGCAGACGATGATGCGGACGTCCTGTTTGAGACGTTCCTTCGTAGTTGCCGTTCAGCGTTGAAACGCATCTCTGCTCACTCTCGGGGCGAGTACCAATTGTCAGATGTTGAGGGCGAGGCTTGGTTGCTTGCGGAGGAACTCAGACTCGAGAGGGCGATAGTTCCAGAGTTCGGATGCGTTGAGTATCAACAGAAGATCATCAGCTATCTGTACCAGAAGCTTGTTCGATATTCCGAGCTCAATGTTCGCCATGCGATTCGACTTGATCATGCACCAGGCGATGCCTTGAAAGATGGTGCGCACCCGCTACTTGCCAAGTTGGCTGCGGCGGAGCAGTTCGAGCCGCTCGCTGCGTTGTTGGAACGAGAAGCGGCAACCTCCGATGGCAACGACGAGCCTGCCGCGTATGAATCGCCAGCCGCAGCGTACTTGCAACTGCTGCAGCGCTTCGACAACCGGATGCTGGATCTTGCCAACCATCTTCTGATCTCACGCTCCTGGTGCTACAACCGCGTCAATGCAGCTCTCCGCCTGGCAACAACCCAATGGCCGCTGCCAAAGGAGGCTTTCGCGGCTGCCGGCGGACTCGAGCCTCGCACTTGGCGCAAATTTCGTGTGCTGCGGTATTGCAGGCGGCATGAGCCAGGCGGCCAGAATCCGCTACCGATCCTGGCCTGGCCGGCCGAGTGTGGTTGATATGTCTTGCCGCAACATGCCTCGAAAAAATAAAGCAGGGTTCGGACGCGTCCGAGCCCTGCTTTATTTTTTGATATTCCTACGATTGTCTCGGATTTTCGTGCATATGAAGATGGCGTTGATGTTGTTATCCGGACCCGCTGTCCGGCCGTGATTTAGCTCCGTTGAGGAGATTTGAGCGATCGGACGCGGAATATCGATGGGCGGCGGGTGCCTGACTGGTGCGATGGACAAAAAGACCGGCCTTCCACATTCAATTTGCCAATCCAAGAGCAAGGCCAGACTTGCCCAGGAGTATCCCCCCCGGCGAACTGCCTGCGGATGGCGCGCGCTGCTCATGGGGGTGCTCATTTCACTGACCCTGGGATTTTCATGCTGGCTGATGCTTTCCGGCGGCGAGAAGGGCAAGCGCGCAGGCTATGTCTTGGGTAGCACTCTGGCCGGAATGTGCTGCATCGCTCTGGTGGTCTGCAGGAAGTAAGCAGCGCTACCGCTAGGCCCGCCACATGGCGTTGATTCCGAAAATGGATGTCTGGCTGCTGCTGTGCGTAATCCGTCGGTGCCGAGTTCGAATCAAGGAAGACGCGGGTCTCGGAGCAGCCCGTGCCCCGTTTTTTTGCACATCCGGGCTCATGAGACGACGTGCAGGGCGCCGCTCAGGCTGCCTTTCCGATCCACCGCGCCGTCGCAGCAATCAGTCGATAACTTCCGCGCAAGCATCCGTCGGTGCCGCGGCGACGTCGCCGACGACGGGCACGATCTTGATGGCGGCAGACGCAATACGGCAGGGGGCGGCAACTACGCCGCAACCGGAAGCGAATATGCATAGCATTGAAATCAAGATCCACTTCATTGGGCGTGCCCGAATTGATTGAGCCAGGCGCAGCCTGATCAAGGGCTGGCAGAGTCGCGCTGCGTCGATTTCGATTATGTCCAGACGCATAATTCCATCTGAAGAAAATGTGCACGATGCAATGCGCAGGGCGGCATTCTGCTATGTGTCTCCACGCCAATTAGTGGGGAAGTGCGGGCCAAGTGTAATGACATTTGCCCGTCTTGGAACAGGAGGTAACGCAGCCTTCCGCTTGCACGGCGCCAGGTCCGCAAAATCCCAGGTAGGATGGAGACGTTCTTTCCGGGCGTACTCGGAAGGGCGTCCAACAAAGAGAAGGAGCGCTACATGCTTGATACTTTCCCCAAGGCATACCGGGCGGGCATGGTCGCCGCGATGCTCGGTGTGACCAGTCTGGTGTTCACCGGCTGCACCACGACCACCGCCCAATCCGCGGCCACGGCCGCGGAAAAGCGGCAGGAACTCGATACCGCCGCGGACGCCACCCTGACCAAGCTTTATCAGTCCTCGTCCCAGGCCAGGCAATTGGTCGAACGCGCGCGCGGGGTGTTGGTGTTTCCGGGCGTATTGAGCGCAAGCTTCATCGTGGGAGCCCAGCATGGGTCCGGCGTGCTGCGCGTGAACGGTTCGGATACCGGGTACTACAGCATCACGGGCGGTTCTATTGGCTTGCAGGCCGGCGCCCAGTCCAAGGCCATGGTGGTGTTGTTCATGACGGACGATGCCTTGGCCAAGTTCCGCGCCAGCAGCGGTTGGACGGTCGGAGCGGATGCGACGGTCGCAGTGGCCAACGTGGGCGTCAACGGCAGCATCGATACCAACACCGCACAGCAACCCATCGTCGGTTTCGTCTTGAACAACGGCGGTCTCATGGCCGGCGTGTCGGTGGACGGCAGCAAGATTTCGCCGCTGCTGTTGTAGCAGGCGGGCGTGCCCTTACAGGCCCATGGCCTTTTCCCAAGGCAATTCGGAAGGCATGGCCTGCGTCATTGCATCCACAAAAGCGCGGATGCGCGGCGATAGGTGCCGGTTCGGCAGATAGACCAGCTGGACCGGCGCGCCAGGCGCCATCCAGTCGGTCAACACCAGTTTCAGGCGTCCGTCCATGACGGCGGACTCCGCAATGAAGCTGGCCATGCGGGCGATGCCCGCGCCGGCCACCACCGCATCCAGGATGGCTTCCGGATGGTTCACATTCAGATTGCCCGCAGGGGTGATCGTGTAGCGCTCATCGTTCTTTTGGAAATCCCATTCATGGTATCGGCCGGTCTGCCATTGGACGTAGGCCAGGCAATTGTGTCGTTCCAGTTCGGCGGGCGTGGCCGGCGTGCCATGCTTGGCCAGATAGGCGGGGCTGGCGCACGTGACGTAGCGCAGCTGCGACAAGGTCTTGGCGATCACGCGCGAATCCGCGGTGACGCCGATCCGTATGGTCGCATCCAGTCCCTCTTCGGCCAGATTGGGAATGCGGTCGCTGAAATCGGCGTTGATCGATAGTTCCGGATAGCGCGCGGTCAGCGACAGCAGCGCGGGCATGATGACCTTTCTGCCCAACCCTACCGGCGCATGCACACGCAGCTTGCCGCGCGGGATCACGCTCGCCCCGGTTACCTCGGCTTCGGCGGCTTCCACTTCCAGTAGGATCTGGCGGCAACGCTGCAGCAGCAATTCGCCATCGTCCGTCAGCGACAGGTTGCGCGTGGTGCGGTTCAGCAGTTTCACGCCCAATTTCGCTTCAAGCAGCGATACGCTCTTGCTCACCGAAGCCGTTGAAATGTCGAGCCGATGCGCCGCTGCCGTGAAACTGCCGCTGTCCGCGACCCGCACGAAATTCAGAACATGCTTGAGATGGTCTATCAGGATGTACATGGCGCTCGGGCTGATGGGTGCACGCCATCTTAGCCATTCCTTCGCCGAAAGTTAAAGGTGATTTGCCCTCGGGCCGGTTTATCTGCCGCATGCCTGTCCCTACACTGAGCCGCAATGTTGGCAGGTGCAGAAGACGACACGACAGGAGGCATGGGTGGAGATCCAAAGCAGTGCGCAGGTAGCGGGCGGACCAGAGCAGATCTATCTAGATGGCCTGGCGGCGGGCCGGTTTCAGATTCAACGTTGCGTGGATTGCAGGCAGGCGGTTTTCTATCCACGCTGCGTGTGTCCCCATTGCGGCGGCGCGGCATTGTGCTGGTTCGCGCCTTCAGGCGAGGGAGTGGTGTACGCCACCACCACCGTGTACCGCAAGCCGGAGCAGGGTGGCGACTACAACGTCTGCCTGGTGGACTTGCCGGAAGGCGTGCGGATGATGAGCCGGGTGGCGGAGCTGGCGCCCGCGCAGGTGCGCATCGGCATGCGCGTAAGCGCCCGGATCGTGGCGGACGGCCAGGCTGTGCAAGTGGTGTTCGTACCCTCGGGGAGGGCGGCATGACTCTGCACGATTTGAGAGGCAAGACGGCCGTGGTTGGCGTGGGGCTGGCCGGGCTGGGACAGGCCAGCGGCCATAGCGAGCAGGAAGTGCTGGCGCAGGCTGCCATGGCTGCGATTGCGGACGCCGGCCTGAGCCTCAAGGACATAGACGGCATCACGACCTGCAGTTCCCTGTCGCCCATGTGGGCGATGTCGGTCGTCGAATATCTCGGCATACGTCCGACCTTTGTCGACAGCACCATGATCGGCGGCTCCAGCTATGTGGCGCATCTGCTCCCGGTCATGCACGCGCTTGCGTCCGGCCAATGCAATGCGGTCCTGGTCTGCTATGGGAGTACGCAGCGCACCGCCACGTTCAACCGGGCGGATCTGACCCGCGTGCGGAAGTTTCTGGACCCGCAGCCCTACGAAACGCCCTATGACCCGCCCATGCCGGTGGCGGCCTACGCCTTGGCCGCCAGCCGCCATATGCACCAGTACGGCACCACGCGCAAACAGTTGTCTGAAGTGGCGGTGGCGGCGCGGAAATGGGCGCAGTTGAATCCCGAAGCCGCCATGCGGGCGCCGCTGTCGCTGGAAGACGTGGCGGCCGCTCGTCCGGTCTGCGAGCCTTTCACGGTCCGCGATTGCTGCATGGTCAGCGACGGCGCCGGCGCGTTCGTGCTGACCCGATCCGACCGCGCGCGCGATTGCGCCAAGAAACCGGTGTACGTGATGGGCAACGCGACCGCGATTTGGAACCGGCAGGTTTCGTCCATGCATGACCTGACGGTGACCGCGGCGCTCGAATCCGGCAAGCGTTGCTACGAGATGGCCGGCGTCGGCGCGAAAGACATGGACCTGGCCATGCTGTACGACGCCTTCACCATCAACACCATTCTGTTCCTGGAAGACCTGGGTTTCTGCCGGAAGGGCGAAGGCGGCGCATTTGTGGACGATGGCGCGATCGCGCCCGGCGGGCGCCTGGCGGTCAATACCAACGGCGGCGGCCTGTCCTGTGTGCATCCGGGCATGTATGGCGTGTTTCTCATGGTGGAGGCGGTCAGGCAGTTGCGCGGAGAGTGCGGTGAGCGCCAGCTGAGGGATCCGAACCTGGCCCTGGTGCACGGCAATGGCGGCACGCTGTCCAGCCAGTCCACCGCGATCCTCAGCGCGTTGCCTACGCTGTGACCGTCCAACAAATTTGCGGTGGAGGCGGAGCAGCCGCGTCCACCGCCAGGGGTAAGCGATGTTGAACAAGATCGTGCCTTCGCTGGAGGAGGCCGTGGCCGGAGTGGCGGATGGCGCCACGTTGCTGATAGGCGGGTTTGGCGCTTCGGGCGTGCCGACGGAACTGCTGCAGGCGCTGCTGGAGACTGGCGCCCGCGAACTGACGGTCGTCAACAACAACGCAGGCAACGGCGAGCAGGGTTTGAGTCAGCTGATCCGGGCGGGGCGGGTGCGGAAAGTGATCTGCTCCTTTGCACGCTCGTCGAATCCCAAGAAGCCCAATGCGGCGGCGTTCGGAGAGTGGTATGCCGCGGGCAGAATCGATCTGGAGGTGGTGCCGCAGGGCACGCTGGCCGAACGCCTGCGGGCTGCCGGGGCCGGCATGGGCCCGTTCTTCACGCCCACGGCCTATGGCACCCGCTTGGCGCAAGGCAAGGAAACGCGCTCCATCGACGGTCGCGGCTACGTGCTGGAAGATCCGTTGCCGGGCGATGTGGCTTTCGTGAAGGCGCAGTACGGCGACAGTGCGGGCAATCTGACCTACCGCTACGCCAGCCGCAACTTCGGACCCGTGATGTGCATGGCCGCGAGGCTGACGGTGGCCCAGGTGGACCAGGTGGCGCCTCTGGGGGAGCTGGCGCCGGAGCAGATCATGACGCCCGGGATTTTCGTTCAACGCATCGTCGAGTGCCCCAATGAGTATCAATAGCCTGTCCCGCGCGCGCATGGCGCAGATCGTCGCCGACGACATTCCGCCCGCCTCCTACGTCAACCTGGGTATCGGCATGCCGACGTCGGTGGCCGACTATCTGAAGCCGGAGCGTGGCGTGGTGCTGCACAGCGAAAACGGCATCCTGGGCATGAAAGGCCTGCCGCCGGGCGCCGCGGTCGATAGGGATCTGCTCAACGCCAGCAAGGAGCCCGTTGCGCTGGACATCGGGGCCTCGATCACCGACCACGTGGTCTCCTTCGCCATGATGCGCGGCGGCCATATCGATCTGACCGTGCTGGGCGCCTTCCAGGTATCGGCCGACGGCGACCTGGCCAACTGGGACACGGGACGCGAGGACTCGATTCCGGCAGTAGGCGGGGCCATGGACCTGGTGGCGGGCGCGAAGCGCATCTTCGTGATGATGCAGCACGTGGACCGGGATGGCCGGCCGAAGATCGTGCCTGAATGCACCTACCCCCTTACCGGCAAGGCCGTGGTCGATCGCATCTACAGCGATCTGGCCATCCTGGATATCACGCCGGACGGACTGCATGTGCGGGCGATGGTGCGGGGCCTGGATTTCGCGGCGCTGCAGGCGCGGACCGCGGTGGACTTGAAGCTGGACGATGCGTGGATCGAACTGGCGCCCTGAATTTCAGGCTGGCGCCGTCATTGGAGGAAGTCATGAGCTGGACGCAGGAGTTGGACGAACTGGCACGCCGCAAGGAGTATTCCCTGCGCATGGGCGGCGTGGAAAAGGTGCAGCGTCAGCATGACGCGGGCAAGCTGGACATCCGCCAGCGGATCGAACGGCTGGTCGATGGCGGTTCGTTCGTCGAGGTGGGAGGCCTGGCCGGAAGCGGCGAATATGACGAGCAGGGCCGCCTGGTTGACGTGATGCCGTCGAACGTGATCATGGGGCGCGCAGCGCTGGACAGGAAAAACGTCGTGGTGGTGGGCGACGACTTCACCGTGCGCGGCGGCGCGAATGACGGCGCCGTGGGCGACAAGATGATCTACGCCGAACAGATGGCGTTTGACCTGCGTCTGCCGCTGGTGCGCCTGATCGACGGCACGGGTGGAGGCGGCTCGGTCAAGAATATCGAGAAGATGGGACATGCGCTGCTGCCGAAGATGAAGATCTGGGCCTACGTGGCGCGCAACCTGGCCCAGGTCCCCGTGGTGTCGCTCGCCCTCGGATCGGTGGCCGGCCAGGGGGCCGCGCGCGTCGCCGGCAGCCACTACTCCGTCATGGTCAAGGACACCTCCCAGCTGTTCATCGCGGGGCCTCCGGTGGTGGCCAAGATCGGCCAGAAACTGAGCAAGAACGAGCTGGGCGGAAGCGCCATACACACCCGCAACGGCGTGGTGGACGATGAAGTGGATTCCGAGGACGAAGCTTTTGCGGCGGCCCGGCGCTTCCTGTCGTATCTGCCGGCGTCGGCCTACGAACTCGCGCCCAGGGGAGAGACCCCTGTCGCCGCGGCTGAGCAGGAATGGCTGCGGACGGCCATTCCGAAGGACACGCGCAAGGTCTACAAGATCCGTCCGATACTGGAAACATTGTTCGATCCCGGCACCGTGTTCGAAATCGGCCGGCATTGGGGCAGGGCGATCGTGGGCGGGCTGGCTCGGGTGGATGGCTGGCCCGTGCTGTTCGTCGCCAGCAATCCCTATCACTATGGCGGCGGCTGGGACCGGCACACCGCCGAGAAATTCACCCGCCTGGTCGACCTGGCCGAAACCTTCCACCTGCCCGTGGTGAACCTGGTGGACATCGCGGGTTTCCAGATTGGCCTGGAAGCCGAGAAGGACGGCGTGATGCGCGCTGGAGTCAGAGCGCTGACGGCGGTCTCGCAGTCCACGGTGCCGTGGTTTTCCCTGATCATGCGGCGGGCCTTCGGCGTGGCCGCGGGCGGCCACCAGAATTCCAGCCGTTTCAATTTCCGCTATGCCTGGCCTTCGGCTCAGTGGGGTTCGCTGCCGATCGAGGGCGGCCTGGAGGTGGCGTACCGGTCGGAGATCGAGGCGGCCGCCGATCCCGAAGCCAAGCGCGCGGAAATCGAGGCAAGAGTGCGCGCCCTGACGTCTCCCTTCCGCAGCGCGGAGGCCTTCGTCATCGAGGACATCATCGATCCGGCCTGCACGCGCGCACGCCTGGTGGAGTTCGCGAATCTGGCCGCGCCGCTGCGCCAGCCCGGCCAAGTGTCCAGCGCGTACCGGCCCTGAGGTGATGCAGATGAAGAAGATCCTGATCGCCAACCGGGGGGCCGCCGCCGCGCGCATCCTGCGCGCCGTGAAGGCGCTGGGCCTGCAGTCCGTGGCGGTGTACTCCGAGGCCGATGCCGACCTTCCTTACGTGCGTCAGGCCGACGAGAGTTTCTGCATCGGGCCGGCAGCGGCGCGGGCCAGCTACCTGAATCAGGACCTGTTGCTTGAAGTCATGGCGCGCTGCGGCGCCGACGCGCTGCATCCGGGCTACGGATTCCTGTCCGAGAACGCGCAGTTCGCCCGCAGGGTGGAAACGGCGGGGCATTGCTTCATTGGCCCTTCGTCCAAGTGGATCGACGCGTTGGGCAACAAGGCGAGCGCACGCGCATTGATGCAACGGCATGGCCTGCAGGCCGGAGGCAGCACGGGCATCCTGCCCAGGGACGACATGGCGACGGTACGGCGGGCCGCCGACGCGCTGGGGTATCCGGTGCTGATCAAGCCTGCGGGCGGCGGCGGGGGCATAGGCATGATCCCCGTCCACGACCCTCAGTCTCTATCTGATTGCTGGGAGCGCGCCAGCGGCATGGCCGAAAAGGCCTTCGCCAATCCCGCCCTGTACATGGAGCGATTCGTGCCGTCTCCGCGGCATATCGAATTCCAGTTCCTGGCGGACAGGTTCGGCAATGTCCTGTCCTTGTTCGAACGGGACTGCTCCACCCAGCGCAGATACCAGAAGGTGATCGAGGAAGCGCCGGCGCCGGCCATCGACCGCCAGGCCGTGGCCGGCATGTCGCAGCGGCTGTCGGCGATCCTGGGAGAGATCGGCTACGACGTCATCGGCACGGTCGAGATGCTGTACACGCCGGACAGTGGCTTCTCGTTCCTCGAAGTCAACACGCGCTTGCAGGTCGAACACGCCATCTCGGAAGCGGTCACCGGCGTGGACATCGTGCAGGCGCAGATCCGCCTGGCGGCGGGCGAAAAGCTGTCCTCGGTGATCGGCAGGCAGCCGATCGTGACGGGGCATGCCATCGAGGCACGCGTCTATGCCGAGGATCCCGTGCGCTTCCTGCCTTCGCCTGGCGTCCTGAAGGCGTTCGAGTTGCCCGAGCCACGTCCGGGCCTGCGGATAGAGACGGGCTATGCACAGGGCAACCGGGTTTCCAGCCATTACGACCCTATGGTGGCGAAGGTCATTGCACACTCGGCCGACCGCGCCGCCGCCATCCGCGAACTGAGCAGCGCGCTCGGCCGCATGCGGGTAGAGGGCATCAAGACCAACATTCCCATGATTCTCCAGGTGCTCGGATCGAAGCGGTTCCAGGCCGGCGCGATGACCGTCGACGGCTTGCAGGAAGTGATTTCAACAGAGTCGGTAAAGGAGCTGGCATGAAAAAAATAGTCTCCAACGTGGCGGGCCGCGTGGTCGCTTGTTGCGTGGAAGAGGGCGCGCGGATTCAGGCGGGCGACGAGGTTTTCAAGGTCGAGTCCATGAAGATGGAGATCCCCGTTGAAAGCGAGGCAGCAGGCCGTATCGCCAAGGTGCTGGTGGCGGTCGGCGATGAAGTGGAGGAAGGGCAGGATCTTGCGTTGCTGGATTGAGGCGGACCGCCTCTGAACCTGGATAAAAAAAGCGAGGAGACAATGTTCAAGACAATCAAAAAAGACGCGCCCGCAGCTCTTGCGCGCAAGCGTCCCCTGAAGACCCTGGCGCTGCTGGGATGGGCGGCCCTGCTGGGCGCTGGCGCGGTGGGCGCACAGACCGCGCAGGGCTTTCCGAACAAGCCGGTGACCATCAATGTGCCGTTCTCGGCGGGCGGCACGACCGACATCCTGGCGCGCGTGATAGGCCAGCGCCTGAGCGAGCGCTGGGGCGTGTCCGTGGTGGTCGAAAACAAGCCCGGCGCGGGCGGCAACATCGGCACGGCGCAGGTGGCGCGGGCTGCGCCGGACGGCTATACGCTGGTAATGGGCACGATCGGCACGCACGCCATCAATCCCAGCCTGTACAAGTCCATGCCCTACGACGCCATCAAGGACTTCGCGCCGATCACGCGCACGGCCATGGTGCCGAATGCCCTGGTGGTGCCCAAGAATGCGCCGTATGACACCGTGAAGGAGCTGATTGCCTACGGCAAGACCCATCCCGGGAAGCTCACCTTCGGCTCTTCCGGACATGGGAGCACGCTGCACATGTCCGGCGAGACCTTCAAGATGATGACGGGGGTCGACATGGTGCACGTGCCCTACAAGGGCAGCACGCCGGCGGTGACGGATCTGCTGGGAGGCCAGATCTCGATGATTTTCGACAACCTGCCTTCGGCGCTGCCGCACATCAAGGCCGGCCGGCTGAAGGTGCTGGCGGTGACCTCGGCGCAGCGCAGCGACCAGCTGCCCGAGGTGCCCACCGTGGCGGAGGCCGGCGTACCCGGCTACGAGGTCGTGTCGTGGTTCGGCCTGTGGGCACCCGCCAGGACGCCGGACGACGTGGTGGCGGAAATCAACAAGCAGGTAGTCGCCATCATTCAGACCCCCGATATGCAGAAGCAGATCCGGGACCAGGGAGCGGTGCCCAATCCCGATACGCCCGCGGAGTTCGCCGCCTTCATCGGCAGCGAAGGCAAGAAGTGGGCCGAGGTGGTGCGCCGCGCCAACGTGACGACCGAGTAGGAATTCGACCGTACCGCGCCTGCCGGATGACGCCGGCAGGCGCGTTTTGAGGAGACTTAGGCATGGAACGCATGATGCAAGGCAAGGTGGTGGTGGTGACTGGGGCGGGAGGCGGCATCGGCCGCGAGGTGGCCCTGCAACTGGCGGCCGAGGGCGCCAAGGTCGTTGTCAACGACATCGGGGTCGCACTCAATGGCGATGGCCTGTCCGCCGCGCAAGCGCCGGTAGCGCCTGCCGACGCCGTGGTCGCAGAGATACGCGCCGCGGGCGGCGTGGCGGTCGCCAACTTCGATTCGGTCGCGACGCATGCCTCCGCCAATGCCATCGTCCAGTGCGCGATGGACCAGTTCGGGCGCATCGATGGCGTGGTCAACAACGCAGGCAATCTGCGCGACCGCTCCTTTCACAAGATGAGCGAGGAAGAATGGCGCGCCGTCATCGCGGTGCATCTTGACGGCACGTTCTTCGTCAGCCGCGCCGCGGCCACGCACTTCCGCGAACAGGAGAGCGGGGCGATGGTGCACATGACCTCGACTTCCGGGCTGATCGGCAACTATGGCCAGGCCAATTATGGCGCGGCCAAACTGGGCATCGTGGCCTTGTCCAAGATGATCGCGCTGGACATGGGCCGGTATGGCGTGCGCTCCAACTGCATCGCGCCGTCGGCCTGGAGCCGCATGACCAGTTCCATCCCCACCGACACGCCGCAGCAGCGGGACCGGGTGGAAAAGCTAAAGAAGATGGAGGCGGGAAAGATCGCGCCGATGGCCGTCTACTTGCTCAGCGATGCCGCGCGGGAAGTCAGCGGCCAGATATTCGCGGTGCGCGCCAACGAAATCATGCTGATGAGCCAGCCGCGTCCCTTGCGATCGGTGCATTTCAGCGAAGGCTGGACCCCGCAGCGCATTGCCGAGATCGCCATTCCGGCGATGCAGAAGCACTTCTACCCCCTGGAGCGCTCACCCGACGTGATGAGCTGGGACCCGATCTGATTCTGCAACCCTGGTCATGGAATTGTCTGCGGGATAAAGGGGAGGAACGCCATGCGTTTGAGCCATGAGCAATTGTTGAACTACGAATTGCCGGAGATCAGGCAACGCTACACGGCGCGCGACGCCATGCTGTACGCGCTGTCGGTGGGCCTGGGACAGGATCCCGTGGATGCCTGCGACCTCGCCTACGTGGGCAGGCGGCACGATCCGCTTGTGCTGCCCTATATGGCCGTGGTTCTTGGCTATCCGGGCTTCTGGCTGAACGCGCCCGACATCGGGGCCGATACGGTGCGGCTGCTGCACGGTGAACAGGGGCTGGACCTTCTCCATCCCATTCCGGCCGCCGGTGAACTGATAGGCAAGACCCGCGTCGTCGAGGTGGTGGACAAAGGAGAAAAGGGACTGCTGCTGTACTCCGAGAAAACCTTGACGGATGCCGGCACGGGTCTGCTCATCGCGCGGACTTTCGCGACTCATGTGCTCAGGGGCGATGGCGGCATGGCGAATGCCGGCAAACAGGCGCGCCCAGTGCACGCCATGCCTGGCAGCCCGCCGGACTGGACCGTGCTGGCGCGAACCCGGCCCGAGCAGGCGCTGGTCTATCGGCTCAATGGCGACTACAACCCGCTGCACAGCGATCCGCAGGTCGCCCGGGCCGCGGGATTTCCGCGCCCCATACTGCATGGCTTGTGCACCTTTGGCATGGTGTCGCACGCTGTCGCCAGGCAGTTGCAGCCGGCGGGGGAAGGCGCCGTGCGCTCCGTATCGCTGCGTTTTTCTGGCCCGGTGTATCCCGGCGAGGCGTTGAGTGTGGACGTCTGGCGGGACGGGTCATTCCGTGCGAAGGTCGTGGAGCGCGACGCGATCGTCATCGACAATGGGGTCTTGCGGGTCGTCTAGCGTCGGACCTGGCGGGCCGACAGGGGGGCCGCATGCTTGAGGGTGGCGCGCATTTGCGCGCTGCAAAATGGAAGAGCGCCCCAGCTCAAGGTGAGTCTGAGGCGCTCCTGCCAGGCTTCGCACGCGATGGGTGTCAGACAGCCCGGCAACTCAAATCTACTGCTGAGCCATATGCTGGGCAATAGGGAAAACCCTGGAATATTAAAGGGTTACAAGATTCATGCGGCCGCAGAGAGGCCCCCCGCGCCGGCCGCTGAAGGCCACTGTCAACGGGCCCGCGACAACTTTATCCGCCTCGGTATCCGCGAATTGTGACGCCGGGGGCAGACGTCGACACTGAAGCCTGTCTTCACAGTGCCGGAGAGCGGATATGTCAGGGTTGCGGAAGCGTCAGTTGGGACAAGGCATGACCGAATACATCGTGGTCGTGGCCCTGGTCGCCGTGGCGGCCATTGCGGTGTATCAATACTTCGGCCAGGTGGTGCGATCGCAGACTGCCGCCATGGCGCGCGAACTTGCCGGCGAAGACGGCGGCGCGCAGAGCCGCGCGGCGCAACAGGCGGCGCAGAAGGCGGCAGCGCAGACCAAGGCCCGTTCGCTCAAATCCTTCACCGGCAATGCCGCGGACGCGAAGTGACTACGCGTTCTTGCGCATCGCTTGCCGACCAGCGCGGCCAGGCGCTGGTCCTGGGCCTGCTGATGGCTGCGGTGGGGGGCATCTCCCTGGTGGTCCTGTACAACCTGGGGCAAACCGTCGGAGCACGCCAGCGGCTGACGCATGCCGCGGACGCGGCAGCGTACAGCGGGGCGCTGGAGCAAGCGCGCGCGCTCAATACCCTTGCCTACATCAACCGGACGCAGATCGCGCATCAGGTCGCCATGGCGCATCTGGTCACGCTGGGTGCATCCGCGCAATATGCCCGCACCATGCAGTCGCAGCGCAATCGTGGCAATCCGCCTGCAGGCCTGATCACCATGCTGTTCGGGCCGGACGTAGGCATGGCCTATCAATCTGCACAAGCCGTGTCCAATGCGGAACAGCGGCTGGCAGCGGCGTTTGGCGAGCATGACAGGGTAGTCCACCAGGTCCTGGCAGCCACGGCAACGTCTGCTGTTGCTGGTCTGGCGGCTTCGCGCAACCGCATCATGAACAAGGTCTTGTCCGCCAATCTTGCGGACGACGTTCCGGCGCCCGACGCGGAGGGCGTGCATTCCCGAGACGCGAGCCTGCGACTGCTGGCGGACGGATGGCCTGGCTACGTGGGGCGCCGCCTGGCCACGCGCGAGGCAGGCCTGAGGCCCGCCGTCGAACAGGCGGCGGAGCGCTATGGTTTTCTCGATCGCCGCAGCGTTACGCGCCGCAACCCGTGGATGGTCCATCCGCTGTGTCCCCTGCATCGTCATGAGTTGCGGCGCCGGGGCTACACCTGGTTGGGGCCGGACGGGCGCTGGGGGGCGCTCGATACCCAGTCCTACCATGCGCTGCGTTTCAACCGCTGGAGGGGCTGTTATTTTCGTGAGTACGCCATGGGCTGGGGCACGGTGCAGGGCCAGAAGATCAAGGCGCCTGCAGGCCTGGAGTACGTGGACGAGCCACCGCTCGATTTTTCCGACCAGGATTTCTGGCGCTGGGTGGAGCTGTCGACAAACTGGGATCTGCTCAACGACATCAGCAATCCCATGGCCAATTCGTACGCCATGGCTGCCGCTCAGCGCTGGCCGGGCCGTGGCCTGCCCGCCTACCGCGACGTCGCTTTGCCGCGCGGCGCCGATCCCCTGCGCTTCGCGGTGGCTGTCAGGCGTGCCAGTGCATCCTTGAAAACCACGGATGCGGAAAGTGCGGTCCGGGCGCCCGTGGGAAGGTTCCGCTATGCCTCCCTCGCTCCGGAGGACGCCGTCACGGTGACCTCAGCTGCAGAGACCTATTTTGCCCGGCCGGAACCACGTGCCGACGGCCGTGATGAACTTGCCACGCTTTTCCGTCCCTATTGGCAAGCGCGCTTGTCGGCCGTTACCGCTGGCGAGGCCGCGCGGGCAAGGAGGTCGCCATGAACCGGACTCGGGCGCGGCAGCAAGGGCAGGCCTTGATCGAAGCCTTGCTGATGCTGCCGCTGCTGGCCCTGCTGCTGTGGGCGGCGTGCTGGATAGGCGGATTGCAGTTCGCGGCTCAGGAAGTCGCGCAGGCCAGCCGCAAGACCGCGATGGCCGGCGCTTTGGGGCAACGCATGCAGAACCTGCAGACCCCTGGCGGCATGGCGCTGTCGCGGAAAGCCAGTTCGCTGCCCGGTATCGCGCCATCGCAGGTCACCGCCTTGCAGGACGAATGGTTCGGCGCGGAATTGCAACTGCTGTCAGCCACGGCAAGCACTGCGCGCCGAGATCGGGACAATGCGGCCTGGTTGCGGATCGCTCGCCGCACGCACGTGGCAAGCGGCGCTGGATATGCGCATGGCGACGCCGACGCGCAGCGCCGCATCGGCCGTGCGCCTACATCCTGGCGCAAGGCCGGAAGCGCTTCGCTGGCCGAGGCCCGGCGCTTGAAGCCGGTCATCGATCGCCTGGACGGGCCATGGCGCAGGCCTGGCCTGTCGCTGGACTGGCTGTCCGAATGGGCGGATGTGGTGCCTGCGGATCGGCTGGCCAGACGCAAGGGGATGGGAAAATGACCGGGCTGTGTCTTGCGCCGTCTTCTACGGATTGGGTTGTGCCGTGGGGTAGCGGTTGGCGGACCTTGGCGGTGGCACGGACACTGCGCCTGTTGTTGGCTGGCGCATTGGCCGTCGCTGCAGTGGGGGGGCGCGACATTGCCGCTGCTCAGGATCTCGCGATTGGCTCCACGGAAGCTGGGGCTGCCAGCAAGGGCAGGCGCGGCGTCGCCGCGCTGGAGGCGTTGCGTTTTCCCGCGGGTTCGCGGCGCGGGCTGCTGGCGGAAAGTATCTGGCTGCATGGAATCCCGGCGCGCGTGCTCATTTTCGACACTCCGCTCAGCACGCCCGAACTGATCCGCCACCTGTCTGCGCAGCAGCCCGCTCTGGCCGACCTCAACGTGTTGTCCGGCCAGGCCATTCTGTCGGGTCAGGTGGGGCAGGAACAATGGGTCGTCCAGATGGAAGGTCTGGGCGTGCGTCGAACGGCCGGCAGCGTTTCGGCGATCAGCCTGCTGGCTGCGCCAGATTCTCCGTCGCCCGCCTGGCTCCCGGTGGGCGCTCGTCTGAGGCTGGACGTGGCGGTGATGGAGGATGGTGTGCAGGTCTCCGAACGTATCTGGCAATACGCCTTGTCGCCGCGACAGTTGGCTCCGTTGCTGGAGGAGCGCCTGATCCAGAACGGCTGGCGTCGCTTGCCGCCGTCCGAGGAGTCGGCGCATTGGTGGGCGCGCCCGGGCGCGCGCATGAAGCTGTCGCTGGTGCCGCTGCAAGGCGGCAGCGGGCTTCTGGTCAGCGGAAGAACGCCATGAAGAACTGGATCACCCCTGTCCTGATGCGCCTGCGCAGAACCGGCGTGTACGCCATCGCGCTGATCGCGGGCCTGGTATCGGCGTGGGCGGTGCGAGAACACGTGCAGCAGCGGGTCCAGGCGCTGGAGGCCGAGGCGCGCACGCCGATGGTCAGCCGGCTGGTCGCGGCGTACGACCTGCCAGCAGGCACGCAACTCGAAGAGGTGCATCTCGCCGTGCGCGAGATCCCGGAGCCGTGGGCTTCGCGGGCCAGCATCGATCCCCTGGATCTTTCCGGCTTGCTTGGCGCCATCCTGCTGGCCGATGTCGCCAATGGTGAACCCTTGCTCCGGGGGCACTTGACGTTTACTGCGCCGGTCCCGGCCTTGGCATCCCGACTGCGTCGCGGGCAACGCGCGCTGACGGTGGCGGCCACCGACCTGGGCGGCCTGGCGGAGGTGTTGCGCGTGGGCGACGCCATCGATATCTATGTGAGCTTTACACATCGCCAGCAGGACCTGACCGTGCCTCTCCTGCAAGGCATGCGCGTGCTGATGGTAGGGGGCGAGGCCGATGGCGAAAACAAGGGCGGCAACATCACCTTGGCAGCGACGCCGGAAGAGGCGATGCGATTTGTGGCGGCCAGGCAGACCGGGGTGCTGACAGCCATGCTGCGCCATCGCGATGACGCCGCCGTAGTCAGCGGTGCCGTTCAAGGCGACCTTGCTTCGCTGATCGGATTGGACCTGGAGCCCCGGAATGCGCCCGGCGTGGCCATTTTGTACGGAGACCGGCTGGAGTCCTCGGCAGGTGAAGCAGCCATGGCGATGGAAACTGCCGTTCCGACTCGGCTTAAAAGGGGGCGGCCATGAGGCGTGCCGTCATCAACATGTTTGCCTGGGCGTTATGCCTGGTCAGCACCGCCGCGTGGCCGGAGGATCAGGCAATCGAACTCCAGGTGGGCGAAACGCGGATCCTGTCGCACCCCGGAGTCAAGCGCGTGGCGATAGGCAACGGCCAGGTGATCGGCGCCATCGAGGCCGAAGGGCGCGAGGTCGTCGTGTTCGCCCGCGCCGAGGGCGTATCGTCCCTGCATGTCTGGGCCAACGGCGCCCGCGTCAAGGCCTATGAACTCAGGGTGGTGCCGGCCGGGGCGCCGCGCCTGCGGGCGGAAGTCGAGGCCTTGCTGGCCCGCATCCCTGGCGCGCGCAGTACCGAGGTGGGCGGCCGCATCCTGATCGAGGGCGACGATCTTTCCGACGACGACCGTTTGCGCATCACGGCCCTGGCAGACCGCTATCCCGCCGTGCTGGATTTCACCGGGCAAGTGGGCTGGGACCGCATGGTGCAACTGGACGTGCAGGTCGTGGAGATTCCTACATCGAAGCTCAGGGACCTCGGCGTGCGCTGGGACGGGATGTCTCAAGGCGGCATCAATGCCGGCCTGGCCTGGGATGCCGGATCCCGGGGGCGCATGAGCCGCCCAGGCGAGGAAATCATAGAGACATTAGGCCCGGTTTCGTCGGCGGCCGGCTACTTCGGCGTCAATGCACTCCTGTCGTCCCGCATCGCGATGCTGGCTCAAAGCGGGGAAGCCGTGATGCTGGCCCAACCTCAATTGCTTGCGCGTAGTGGCGCCAGCGCAACTTTCCTGGCCGGTGGCGAGGTTCCTTACTCGTCGACCGATACGCGTGGCAATTCGACCACGCTGTTCAAACCCTACGGCGTCATGCTCAGGATTACGCCCCGCGTCGACCGCAACGGGGTCATCCGATCCTTGATCGAGGTAGAGGCGAGTTCGGTGGACAACGCGCTGAGCGTGCCGGGCGGACCGGCGCTGCGCACGCGCCGCGCATCCACCGAATTCAACGTGCGGTCCGGCGATACGCTGGTCATCGGCGGCTTCCTGTCGCGCGAGCGGGACGAGGCAAGCGACGGTCTGCCATGGCTGAAGGACGTCCCGGTCCTGGGCGCCTTGTTCTCATCCCGGCGCTATCAGTTGCGGGAAACCGAGCTCGCCATATTTGTGACGCCCAAGCTCATTTCTCAGGCTGAGCCCGCCATGGCGGACCGCGTGCGGCGTGGACGTGGCGTGCTGGAAGCAGCTTTTCCCGCGCCGCCCCGGCTGGGCACCGCCGTGCCTGCGCCTGCAGGTTGGGATGCCTACGCGGGCGCGGGTTCGCAATGGGGGGCTCAACCTGACGGCGTCCCGATATCTCCATCGGAAGTAAGGCCATGATCGATATAGAAATGATGTTCGAGGACGCCACGGTACACAGATCGACGGTGGCCGCTCCCGTGCTGATCGGACGCGGCGCGCATTGCGGCCTGCGCATCGTGAACTGGCGGGTGGGACGCCAGCACGCCCGCCTGTCATGCGAAGAGGCCGGTATGGTTCTCGAAGACCTGGGCACGCTGGGAGGGACGCTGGTGAATGGCGAGAGGATCGTGCGCCATGTACCGGTACTGCCCGGCGACGAAATACTGATCGGCCCTTGCCGGCTGCGCGCATCGCTGGCGGTCGCCTCTGAGCGCACCGGGGAATCGAGCGGGCGCGCGTCCGACAGCGCCGCGCGCAACTTGGCCGCAGCGCAGGATCCGCCGATGCTGGCCGCGCCAGCATCGCCGTTGCAGGTTCGCCCTGCGCTGCATCAGTTGCAGGAGCGCCGGCGCCTGCATGGAGCCTTGCTGGCGGCGCTGGACCTGCGCCGCCGTGACGTGGCCGGCATGAGCGACGGCATGCTGCGCGCCGAGGCCGAGCGGCTGCTGACGCACATCGTCGCCACGGACGCGGATTTGCCGCCGGGGGCGGACCGGGCGGCGCTTTGCCGCGAGGTGCTGGACGAAGCGGTCGGTCTGGGGCCTCTGGAGCCCTTGCTCGCCGCTGCCGACATCACGGAGATCATGGTCAACCGCCATGACGAGATCTATGTCGAACGCGCCGGGCGTCTGTCGCGCCATCAGGCGGCCTTCACCAGCGAGCAATCGTTGCGCTGGACCATCGAGCGCATCGTCACTCCCCTGGGGCGGCGCATCGACGAGAGCTCGCCAATGGTGGACGCTCGCCTGGCTGATGGATCCCGGGTGCACGCCATCATTCCGCCGGTGGCCATGAGGGGCGCGAGCCTCACCATACGCAAGTTTCCGCAGCGGCGTCCCGGCATGCCCGATCTGATCGCGGCGGGCTCGCTGAGTGGCGCCATGGCGCAATTCCTTGCGCTCTGCGTGAGGTTGCGCAGGAATCTGGTGGTATCCGGAGGCACGGGGGCTGGCAAGACGACCTTGCTCAATATCCTGTCCAACGAGATTCCCGATGGCGAACGCGTGGTCACCATCGAAGATGCAGCGGAGCTGCGCCTGAACCACGATCATCTGGTGGCGCTGGAGGCGCGTCCCGCCAACCAGGAGGGGCGTGGACGCATCGATATCCGCGAGCTCGTGCGCAACGCCTTGCGCATGCGGCCAGACCGGATCGTCGTGGGCGAGTGCCGCGGGCCGGAGGCATTCGACATGCTGACCGCCATGAACACCGGCCACGAGGGATCCCTGACGACGCTGCATGCCAACTCGCCTCGCGATGCGCTGGCGCGTCTGGAATCGATGATCCTGATGGCGGGCCTCGACCTTCCCCTGGCGGCCGTGCGCGAACATATCGCCGCCAGCGTCGACATCGTGGTGCAGCAGGCCAGGTTGGCTGACGGGCGGCGCGTCGTGACGTCGATCGCGGAGATCGCCGGTATGGAAAGCGGGCGCATACAGCTGCAGGATTTGTTCCGGTACGACCGCGTCCGGGGGTTCACCGGTTGTGGTGCCTTGCCCGGTTTCGCGCGCGATGGGACGCAGGCCGACGAGGCCTTCGATCCTGCCTGGTTCTCCGAAACGGAAAAGGCAGCGCCGGGACTTGCAGTCTTTTCGCAAGGGACGCCATGATCTGGCTAGCGGCGGGGGCCGCCATGATTTCGGTGCTGCTGCTCGCGTGGCGCGCGCAGGGCTGGTTTGCGCCTGCGCTGCGCCGCTACCGCGAGGTCTACACCCAGGAGGCGGGCTTGCGCCTGAGCGAGGTGTTCCTGTTCATAGACCCGGCCCAACTATGGGCTGGGGCGGTGGCCTGCGCCACGGTGGCGGCAGCGCTAGCCTTTGCCGCGACAGGTAGCGGCCTGGTGGCCGCCCTGGCGGCGGTGTTTGCCTCACGCTTGCCCCGGGTGCTCGTGAATGCGCTGCGGCGCCGGCGTGCCCGGCGGTTCGAACAGCAACTGCCAATGGCGTTGTTGATGCTTGCCTCAGCCTTGCGCGCAGGCGTGGCACTGACGACAGGCCTGCGCCACGTCGTCGAACAAAGCAGCGCGCCCCTGGCCCAGGAGTTCGGCTTGATGCTGCGTGAGCAGCGCATGGGAGTGCCGTGGGACGCCGCACTTGAAAACCTGCGCGGCCGCATGCCAGCCGATTCGACCGCTCTGGTGGTGGCGGCGATGCGCATCGCGACGCAGACGGGCGGCAATCTGGCGGAGGCGCTGGAGAGCATCGCACAGACCCTGCGCGCCCGGTTGCAATTGCAGGCGAAGCTGCTGGCGCTGACTTCGCAGGGGCGTTTGCAGGCCTGGATAGTAGGGGCGTTGCCCCTGCTGCTGCTTGCCGTGCTGGACCGCCTGGAACCGGAAATCATGGGTTTGCTGTGGCATACGCCCGTGGGTTGGGGCGTGCTGGCCATCGTGGCGGTGCTGGAGACCGCGGGCATGCTGCTGATCCGGCGCATTATTCGGATCGATATCTGAAGGGGACGCTGCGATGTGGCTGTACTTGAGTCTGTTGACGGCCGCGTTGGCTGCGGGGTGGCTGGCCTGGGTGATCTTGAAGCCATTGTTGCTGGACGGTGAGGGCGCGTCATCGGCCTTGCCGTGGTGGTGGCGAGCGGCTTGGCCCTGGATTTCGGCGGTGGCGCCCTTGGCGGGGCCTTTGTGCACCTGGCGTTGGCGCATCCGGCTGACTCGCGCGATCGAGCGGGCGGCATTGCCCGCCGGTATCAGCTACGCGCATGTAGCGGCGCTGTGCTGGAGCGCGGCAATAGCTGCAGGCGGGTTGACGGCGACGGCGGCCACCGTCCTGGCGCAGGCTCGCTCCTGGAGTTGGATTCCTTGGACGGTAGCGTCTGCCCTGGCGGCTGGCATCGTGCCGGGCCTCTGGCTACGGAGTTTGAGCGTCAAGCGGCGGCGCAGCATCGAACGCGACCTGCCTTTCGTTTTCGACATGATGACCTTATGCGTGGAAGCGGGGCTGAGCGTGCACGGGGCATTGCAGATGGCTGCGCAGAGCGGGCCGGCCGGCATATTGCGCGATGCATTGGCCGATGCGCTGGCGGAAATGCGTGCGGGAGTCTCCCGGACCGCGGCGATCAAGGCCCTGGCGGAACGCAGTAACAGTCCGCTTGCGCGCAATTGGGCTGCCGCCTTGGCGCAGGCCGAGGCGCTGGGGATAAGCCTGGGGCCGGTGCTGCGCGCGCAGGCGGCGCAAAGCCGCAGCGATCGCCACGTGCGCGCCGAACAACTGGCGATGCAGGCGCCCGTGAAGATGCTGTTGCCGCTGATTGGCTGCATCTTTCCCTGCACGTTCATCGTGCTGGCCTTCCCGGTCATGGTGCAATTGCTGCAGAGCGTGCAATGAGGAGCGGCCAGCCTCCGGGGCTGCGCGGCAGGCTCAGGTTGCTCAAGGTCGCCAGCTGGTGTGGCCGCGCCCGCGGCTTGCTGGGACGCAAGCCGCCAGGGCCGCGGTCCGGCATCTTGTTGATGCCTTGTGCCGCGGTGCATACCTTTGGCATGCGTTATGCCATCGACGTGGCGTTCATCTCACGGCAGGGAAGGGTGCTCGCGGTACGCAGGGCGCTAGCGCCCCGCCGCGTGGCATCATGCCTGGGCGCCGTTGCCGTCGTCGAGATGCGCGCCGGTATTCTCGATGCCGAACACGGAGGTATAGGCCGGATAGAAGCTGCAGTACAGCACGCCACCCGCGGCGATATTGAAGGGAATCTGCAGCGTCCCGGCAAGCTGCGGCGACAGGCCGAGCGCGACCAGGAGGCCGGCGCAGAGATCGATGAAAAGAAACACCAGGATCCAGGTGGCGCCGTAGACCAGGAACGGCAGCTTGTTGCGCCAGCAGGCGATGCCGGAGAAAAACAGCGCCTGGACCAAGCGTAGCCCATGCCAGGCGACCAGGACGGGCGCATGCCAGAACAGCGCCGCGATCACGACGTACGTGATCGCGAACAAAGTCAGCGGAACGGCCATGGCGGACAGGATGGGCTCCATGGATTTTTCCACGGAGGCGATGCGCATGCCCTCGACCATCGCGTCGGTGAACGGCAGGAAAATAATCAGGCCGCAGGCAATGCAAAGTGCCGCGTACAGCAGCCCCATCAGGAACAGCTTCCTGAACACGCCGGGCTGCTTGAGCGGCTTGGCCCACATCGAGGGCAGCATGATGCGGTCTGCTTCGACATGTTTGCACGCCGATAGCGTCATCAACGTGATGATGGGCATCAGCGCCACCACCAGGATGGGGCCGACTGGCGGCGTTGCCGTGGCGAAGATGACCAGGAGGCTGATGGCCATGGCCCAAGTGAACATGGCCAGTGGTTGCTTGCGGAACAGACGGAAGCCGTCTCGGACCCATTGCCAGCCGGATGTTGCGGGTAGGAATGCTGCTTGCATGGCTCTTTAAAGGGGGAGATCTCTCAAAAAGGGACGCGCTATCCCCATTATGGGGGGAGCAACAGTTACGGCAATATTGGCAGACCCGGGCGGTGGCGTGCTTGCAACACTCTTTCGAAATGCCGGGGATCGTGGGGTTTGAGGGTCTGAGCCGGCCGCGGCAGGAAAAAGTCGTATAGGCGCGATATCCAGAAGCGCAGCGCGGCGGCGCGCAGCATCAGCGGCCAGACCTCGCGTTCCGCGTCAGTGAATGGGCGCACGGCCGCATAGGCCGCCAGCCAGGATTCGACCAGTTCGGGCACGAATTCGCCCGTGTCGCGCTCGATGCACCAGTCGTTGACGCTTACCGCGACGTCGAACAGCCAGGTATCGCAGCCAGCGAAGTAGAAATCGATGATGCCGCCCATGAGCGGATCCTCGAAGGTGCCGGCAAACAGGACGTTGTCCCGGAACAGGTCGCAGTGGGCCGGGCCGATCTGCAATGCCTGCCAGGCCGGCGTCGCGGCGGCGGTCTGCTGGTCGGCCAGCTCCGACGATAGCAGTTGGGCCTGCGCCGGTTCCAGGAAGGGCATGACCTTGGGAGCGGTTTCCAGCCACCAGGACAGCCCGCGCAGATTGGGCTGGTGCAGCGGGAAGTCGCTCGCTGCCAGGTGGGCACGGGCCAGCGTGGCGCCGGCCAGGGCGCAATGCGTCGCGCCGGGCGCGGGTTCGTAGCCGCCCGGCAGGCGTGAAACGATGGCGCAAGGCTTGCCGTGCAGCGTCGTCAGGCGGGTGCCGTTGCGCAGGGTCTGGGGCCGGGGCACCGGGATGTCCCGCTCGGCCAGGTGGTACATCAGTTCGATGTAGAACGGCAACTGGGCCTGCGTGAGCACCTCGAACAGCGTCAGCACATACTCGCCGCGGGTCGTGTACAGGAAGTAATTGGTATTCTCGATACCCGCCGTAATCCCGCGAAGCGAGACAAACTCGCCCAGATCGAAATGCGCCAGGAGGGCGCGAGCGTCGTCTTCGGAGACAGGGGTGAATACGGCCATTGATGTGCGGAATCTAGGGGTTAGCGGACGCGCGGGCATGCCTGTTTCGGCTGCGGCGGCGCAATTTTAGACCACATGGCGGGCCAGGCTGTCCGCCATCTGGTGGAGCGGGCGGAGCCGCCGGCCGGACACAAAGCCGCCAAGCACCGTAAAATACCGCATCCCCTTGTTTTGTAGAGTGATTCTTGGACTCCCCCGACTGGCGGCTGTGCGTCGCCCCGATGATAGATGTGACCGACCGCCATTGCCGCTTTTTCCATCGGCTGCTGGCGCCGCGCGCACGCTTGTACACGGAAATGATCACCACCGGCGCGCTGCTGCACGGCAATGTCGAGCGCCACCTGGACTTTGACGAAACCGAGCATCCCGTGGCCCTGCAGCTTGGCGGCAGCGAGCCCGACGCACTGGCGCATTCGGCCAGACTTGGCAAAAAGTGGGGTTACGACGAGATCAACCTGAATTGCGGCTGTCCTTCGGAGCGGGTGCAGAAGGGCGCTTTTGGCGCCTGCCTGATGGCCGAACCGTCCTTGGTGGCCGATTGCATGAAGGCCATGCAGGACGCCGTGGATATCCCGATCACCGTCAAACACCGGCTTGGGCTGGACTATGACGAGTCCTATGAGTTTGTCCGCGATTTCGTCGGCAAGGTCTATGACACAGGTTGCCGGGTGTTCATCGCGCATGCCCGCAACGCAGTGCTCAAGGGGCTGACGCCCAAGGATAATCGCGAGATTCCGCCCTTGCGCTACGAGGTGGTGCGGCAATTGAAGCGCGACTTCCCGGATTGCACCTTCGTGCTCAATGGCGGCCTGGCCGACGCCGAGCAGTCCGTGCGCGCCGCGGGCGATTTCGACGGCGTCATGCTGGGCCGGGCCGCCTGGCATACGCCGCGGGTGCTGTCGGAAGTGTCCCTGCAGCTGTGGCCGTCGCTGCGGCTGCCCAGCGATGCGCAGGTGGTGGACGCCATGATGGAATACGCGGCGCGGCAAGTCGCCGTCGGCGTGCCCTTGCGGGTGATGACGCGGCCGATGCTGGGGTTGGTGAACGGCCAGTCGGGCGCGCGCCGTTGGCGCCGCATGCTGTCCGATCCGGCCCTGCTGGCCGCGAACAACCCTGAACTGATTTACGATGCCTGGCGCAGCCAGCGGCATGCGCCTGATATGCGCGGCGCCGCGATCGAAGCGGCGCCGGCTGGGGTGTGACCGCTGGCCAGCTACGGCTGGCCGCCGGCTCAGGACTTGGCGGGTTCGACGCTTTCCGTCGGCCAGTCGCGGATATAGGCTTTCAGCATGTTGTTTTCGAATTGCTGCGCCGCGACGATGGCCTGGGCCATGTCGTAGAACGAAATGACGCCCATCAGGGTGGGGCCGTCCATGACCGGGATGTAGCGCGCGTGCTTTTCGAGCATCAGGCGCTGCACTTCGTCGGCGCTGGTATTGGGCGACACGCTGACCGGAGCGTCGTCCATGATGGAGCGGATGGTGGTGTCGCCGGCGCCGCCATGTGCATGCATGTGGCGGATGATCTCGCGGAACGTGAGCATGCCGGTCAGCGTCCCGAATTCCATGATCACCAGCGAGCCTATGTCCTGCTCGCTCATTGTTTGCACGGCCTGGGACACAGGCATGTCGGGCGACGCCGTATAGAGCGTATCGCCCTTGACGCGCAAAATCTCGCTGACCTTCAACATCGGTTCCTCCTGGGCGGACTACGCCCTGATCCTATTTGCTAGTTCTTTTTCGCTTCCAGCTGCAGTACTGGAGCGATTCCATTTTCAGTATTTTGCGCTTCTCCGCAGACTTCTTCCAGCGTGGGCGTATTTTGCTGCGAAATCACGGCCGAGGCGACTCGCAATATTTCCGGGTCATTGCGGACCCTGGGCTGGCTGCGATCGAGCAGAAAATGATCCACCACGGGCGCCATCGAGGTATTGCGGGCATCGCAGGTCAGAACCCAAAGGCCTTCAGGGCTGCGCGTCGCCAGCCCCATTTCAGCCAACGTTTCCAGCACTTCGTTCAGTTCGTCCTGGTGCAGCCGCAATTGCGCGGCCAGGAGATTTGCGGGCAGTCCCGGCGGATTGGCCGCCTGCGCCTGGCGCAGCGCGCGCAGCGCATCCACGGCATCCACGAAGGGCGCGCCGGGGTAGCGGTTGATTTCCCAGCGGCCCAGGCGGATAAGGGGTGCGCTGGAAGCCAGAATAGCCCCCAGCAGCACGGCCAGCCACGATAGGTAAATCCAGAGAAGGAAGATCGGCAGGGTGGCAAATGCGCCGTAGATGACGGTGTAGGTTGGGAAGCGCGTCAGGTAATAGGCGAACGCCGACTTCATGATTTCCAGCACGACCGCGGTCACGCAGCCGCCGACCAGGGCGTCGCGCCATAGAACTTCGCGGTTCGGGACCATGACAAACAGCGTGGCGAAACCGAGGGCGGTGAGTACCAGCGGGATGAACGACACCGCGACGCTGAGGGCTTCAGGCACATCGCGGACCAGGCCCAGCGATTCGCGCGCCACGAACGAGGTCGCCCAAAGGCTGGCGCCGGCCACGACCGGCCCCAGCGTGATGATGGCCCAATACACCAGCGCGCGCTGCCGCAGGGGGCGTTGGCGCGTCACATGCCAGATGTCGTTGAACGCCTTGTCGATCGTCATGATCAGCAACAGCGAGGTGATCAGGAGAAACACGCCGCCAATGGCGGTCAGGCGTGAAGCCTGGCGCGCGAACTGGTTCAGGTAATCCATGATGTTGTCCGACACGGACGGGGGCATCAGGCTGTTGGTCAGGAAATCCTCGAGCGCAACGCGGAATTCCTGGAATACCGGAAAGGCGGTGAACAGCGACAGGACCACCGCCAGCATCGGCACGATGGCCAGGACCGTTGTGAAGGTCAGGCTGGACGCCACTTGCAGCAGTTTCTCTTCACCGGCGCGTTCGGCGCTGAAGCGCACAACGCGTCCGGCCCTCGCGATCCATGAAGAGCGCGGGGTCGAGTGCTCGGTGGCCGCCGGCGTAGTGGCGGCAGGCTCGGCGGGGCGATTCATCAGGCGATAATAGCAGCATGAACTCCGAACTCAATCCCCGTTTGCGCCTGCTGGCCTCGGTTTCGCTGTTCGCCCTGATCGTGCTGTGCGTCACCTGGGAAACCGTGGTGGCGCCCGTGCGGCCCGGCGGTTCCTGGATGCTGCTCAAGGCCCTGCCGCTGGCGTTTCCGCTGCGCGGCATCCTGCGCGGGAATCTCTACACCTACCAATGGGCGTCCATGCTGTCGCTGCTCTACCTGATGGAGGGAGCGGTACGGGCCATGTCGGATCCGGCCCCGCTGTCCGTGTTGATGGCCTGGGGCGAGATCCTGCTGTCGGCCATTTTCTTCCTTAGCGCCATTTTCTACGTGCGGCCCGCCAAGCGGGCCGCCAGGAGGCAACGCGCATGAGCGCCCATACGCTGTCCGACCTGCGCGTCGTCAATTCCTTTGCCGCTTTACCCGCGGCGTTCTACACCCGGCTTGCGCCCCAGGCCTTGAACAAGCCGCGCCTGCTGCACGGCAATGCGGAGGCGGCGGAGCTGATCGGCCTGGCGCCGTCGGCCCTGTCCACGCCCGAATTCCTGAACGTGTTTTCCGGCGCCCAGCCGCTGCCGGGCGGCGACACGCTGGCGGCGGTTTACAGCGGCCATCAGTTCGGCGTCTGGGCTGGCCAGTTGGGCGATGGGCGCGCCCATCTGTTGGGCGAGGTCGTGGGGCCGCAGGGCAACTGGGAACTGCAGCTCAAGGGCTCGGGCATGACGCCCTATTCGCGCATGGGCGATGGCCGCGCGGTGCTGCGTTCGTCGGTGCGCGAGTACCTGGCCAGCGAGGCCATGCATGGCCTAGGCGTGCCTACGACGCGCGCGTTGGCGCTGGTGGTTTCCGATGACCCCGTCATGCGGGAAACCGTGGAGACGGCCGCCATCGTGACGCGCATGTCCCCCAGTTTCGTGCGTTTCGGCTCTTTCGAGCATTGGTCGTCGCGCCGCCAGCCCGATTTGCTGAAAACGCTGGCCGATTACGTCATAGATCGCTATTACCCGGAATGCCGGGAGACCGGCGCGGGCGAGGCCTCGAACGACGTGGCGCCATATATGAATCTGCTACGCGCCGTCACGCGGCGCACGGCGCTGCTGATGGCGGATTGGCAGGCGGTGGGCTTCTGCCATGGCGTGATGAATACCGACAATATGTCCATACTGGGGTTGACGCTGGATTACGGCCCTTATGGCTTCATGGACGGTTTCCGCCTGGGCCACGTATGTAATCACTCGGACTCGGAAGGGCGTTATTCCTGGAACCGCCAGCCGTCGGTGGCGCTCTGGAACCTTTACCGCCTGGGCGGCAGCCTGCACGCGCTGGTGCAGGATGTGGAGGGCCTGCGGGCTGTCCTGGACGAATTCGAGGCTGTGTTCACGCGCGCCTTCCATGACCGCATGGGCGCCAAGCTGGGCCTGGCCGCATGGCGGCCGGCCGACGAAGCGCTGCTGGACGATCTGCTCAAGTTGATGGACGCCAATCAGGCTGACTTCACGTTGACCTGGCGGCGCCTCGCCGACGCCCTGTCGGGCCAGCGCGCCGCGTTCGAAGACCTGTTCATCGACCGGCCGGCGGCGGGAGCGTGGCTGGACCGCCTGGTGGAGCGGCATGCGCAGGATGGACGCCCGGTGCAGGATGTAACCGCAGGCATGAATCGCGTGAATCCGCTTTACGTGCTGCGCAATCACCTGGCAGAGGAGGCGATCCGGGCGGCCAAATCAGGCGATGCCGGCGAGATCGACACCTTGATGAAGCTGTTGCGCAACCCGTACGAGGCCCTGCCAGGGCATGAGCGGTATGCGGCACTGCCGCCGAATTGGGCAGGCAGCCTGGAGGTCAGTTGTTCCTCGTGATACTGGCGGCCAGCCATGCAAAGCAGAGATGGGTGAAAGCGGTTTTCCCGGGATTTACGGGAAAATAACTGTTTGGACAAGGAATATCGCAGTTTTTTTCACTGCAATCATTCGTTTCCATTGTAAAAGACGTAAGATTGTCGCCAACGGAATACCCGGGACTCTGCGTCTGCGGGGCATTTGTCGATAATCTTCAAAATAAAGCACTCTAAATATGGCTGGCGCAGATGGTTTGCTGTGTATCGGTCTGCTTGAGGATGACGCGGACTTCCGGGAGGAGTTGGCGTTAGGCTTGGGTGGCTATGGTTTCCGGGTGGCATTTGCCTGTGATAATGCTGCGGCGTTTTATCGTCGGTTGCAGGAGCAGCCCTGCGATATCGTCATTCTTGACGCCCACCTGCCCGGAGAAGACGGTTTCTCCGTGGCGACCCGCCTGCGCGCGCTTAGTCCAGTCGGTATCGTCATGCTGACGGGCCGCAGCGCGTTGGAAGACCGGGTGCGCGGCCTGGAAGGCGGCGCCGACGTCTATATGACCAAGCCCGTGGATCTGCTGGAACTTAGTTCGGTCATCCGCAGCCTGGCTCGCCGGATGCGTTTGGCCAAGGCGCCGCGTCCCGTGGATGCGGAAACGCGGGCCACCGCGGATACCTCGTGGTCCCTGCAGGACGGCGGCTGGATCCTGGTTGCGCCCGATGGCGCTTCGCTGCACCTCAGCGCGCAGGAGCGGACCTTCCTGGTCGCCTTGATGGATGCCGCTGGCAGCGCCGTCAGCCGCCAGGTGCTGGCGGAATTGTTCCTGCCGGACAGCCCGGGCGGCTTTGAACTGCGTCGCATCGATGTGCTGGTCAGCCGTCTGCGCGCCAAGGCGCAAAGCGCGGGCCTAAAGCTGCCCGTGCTGTCAGTGCGTGGCCAAGGTTACGTGTTCGCAGCCTGAAGACGCCAGCAGCGGTCAAGCCGCCGGAGCGCTGGACGGCAAGGTGACGACGAAGCGCGTGCCCACGCCTACCTCGCTTTCCATGGTCAACGAGCCGCCCTGGTTCTGGCAGATGCGCCGGGCCAGGTAGAGGCCGATGCCCATGCCTTGTGTCTCCCGGTGCGCCGAGCGCCGGAAATGCGGTTCGAAGATATTGGCCTGCTCCTCCACGCCTATGCCGGGACCGCGGTCAGTAACGGCTACCCAAGCCATGGGAATGGCCCCCACCCGGGTTTCGCCGGTTTCTATGCGGACGGGCTCATTCGCCGGCGAATACTTGATGGCATTGTGGATCAGATTGCGCACCACCACGCTGGTCAGGGGGCGGTCGCAATAGACCGGCAGGGAGGCGCCGGCCTGCAACATCAGCGCATGCGCCGTATCGGGTTGCATCGAGGTGACCACGTCGCGTACTAGATCCGCCATGTCCGTTTGTTCCCTGCGGGGCGTCCATGCCTGCTCGCCCAGCCTGTCCTGATTCAGCAGCTGATCCATGAGTTCGGTCATGCGGGCGACCGAGCGATGAATGCGCGCCAGGCGGTTGTCCACGGCTTCGCCGCTTTCAGCAAGAATCATGTCCAGGGACTGGGCTGCCGCACTGACGGTGGCTAGCGGTGCGCGCAATTCGTGCGAGATCAGCGCATTCATCTGGCGTTGCGTATCGAGCGCGCTGGCCAGTTCTGCCAGCCTCAGTTCACCCTGGGCCAGGTGTTCCGCATCGCTGTGTTCGTGGCCCGCGCGTTTCGATTCCTGCTGCGGATGGCAGTGTTGATCGATCGCCAGCAGGATCAAGGCACTCGATACCAGCAGTAGCCGCGCCAGTTCGGCGATCGTTCCTGGTGCGTCCTGGGGCAACCAGGCGTCATGCCCAAGTAACCATACCGAGATGCCGTAGGCGCCAGCCAGCGCTAGCGCGGCCGCGCGCCTGGGTGTTTTGCTTGCGGCGCGGATCAGGAACCAGGCGGCCAGCGGCAGGCTGGCGATGGCGCAGGCGCTGGCGATTGCGGCGGATGCGATGCCGTTGCCCGGGTCGTAGGCGATTATCAGCGCCAGTATTGCGACTATCGTCAACGTCACGCTGGCCCAACGGCAGGCTGCTGCCAGCTTGGTGGCGGCCGCTCCCGCAAGGATGGGCGCGGTGAGCGCGAGCAAGGCCGCATAGGAGCCCGCTTGCAGCGCTGCGGGCGGCAAAAGCGTGGGCATGGAGCGGAACACGCCTTCGAGCAGCGTGAATGCCAGCCCCGCGCCATAAATCGCATTGCGGGTGGCCGCCCACGCGACGGCACAGGCCACGCCACCGGCCGTGGCAACGCCGGCCGTCAGGCCCAGATGCAGGTCTTCGTGAGAGACGCCCAGGCCGTAGGCCTGGACCGCGCCGGGACCGAGGAGGGCGCACAGCAACAGTCCCAGGCGCGGCAGCATGGCTTGCCGGACCTTGGGGGTGTTGCCGCTGCGGCGCGGGCGCAAAGGCCAGCGGATGCGAAAAAGCCAACAGATGCGAAGCAGCATGCCTTCCGTCAACTGGAAACCCATGGATGATCAGGTGCGAGGTCGTGCGTCTGGGCGGAGTTTACGACAGGCCCGCGCATGGCATGGACGCCGAGGCCCGCCAGGACGTTTTGCGTGGCGAGGTCAGGCACGTCTTCGGCGTAGACCGCGATATCCAGCGCCGCGGCGGTCGCCACCACCGTGGCGGCGAGGTGCTGGCTGCCTGGGCTGTGGAGCAAGCCGGCAATGAAACCGCCACATAGCTTCAAATATGACAAGGGGAACTCGTGCAGATGCTCGATGGCGCCGAACTGGTACGACAGCCGGCTCACGCCGATCCGGGCGCCGGCAGCGACGACGATGTCGCAAAGCGGGTGCAAGTCGGCCCCTTGCGCGGCCAGGGCCGCCGCGTCGATTTCCACGACCAGGCGCGCGCTCAAGGCCGGTCGGTCGGCCAGCATGCGCTGTAGCCGGGACTGGAACGACGGCTGGGCGATTGATGCCAGCGATATCGGCACCGCCAGCGCGCCAGGGCGCGCGAACAGCCAGTCCAGCCCCAGGCGGATGGCTTGTATGTCGCACTCGGCGGCCAGGCCGAGGCGGACGGCCGGGGGCATGAAGATTGAGGCCGGCACGGGATCGGCGCCGGTAGTGTCGTGCAGGGTCAGGCTGGCTTCCTGGTGCAGCAGGGCGCCGGACAAGTCGTGCAGGGGCTGCACGGACAAGGAGAACCTGTGCTGTTCGAGCGCCGTGACCAGGGCGTCGTGCCAACTGTACTCGCCGATGTGCGTACTGTCCGGCGCGCGGCTAGCCGACGCGATCTGGTCGTCGTCGGCGCTTTCGGCGCACATCAGGGCGTGGTCCAGGCGCGCCAGCGTGTCGCTCATGCCGTCTCCTGGTGCGTAGGAGGCCATCGCCAGGGCCCAGCGGCAGGACTCATGCTTGTCCATCGGTACGCGCAGCGAGCGCAGTTCGCGGCGTACCCGCTCGGCCAGCAGGCTGGCTTGCGGCGCCGAGGTGCGGGGCAGCAGCAGCGCAAAATCAGAACCGCTGATGCGCGCGAGCATGGCGGCCGGACCGCCGAATTCGGCGACCAGCTTGCGCAGCCGGTCGGAAGCTGAGCGCAGCCACTGGTCCGTGAAGGCGCGCGAGAGATGCCGGTTGATTTGCGCCAGGTCGCGCTGGCGGAACATCAGTAGGTGGCCGCCGGCTTCGGGGTCTTTTTCCGCCAGCGCCAGCCTGAACTGATCGACAAAATACTTGCGATTGTGCAGGCGGGTGATGGGATCCTTGTATATCTCGCTCTGAAGCGATTCAATCCGGGCATTCTGTTCCTGGACGGTGGCGGCGACCATGCGTTGCGCGTCCACCAGCGCCTGATCGACGCCAGCCAGCTCGCACGTACCGTTCAATGCCTTGCGATTGCCCGGGGCCAGCGCGCGCACGCGCTCGCAGATGTCGCGCGAGGTGCGCGCTTCTGTCCGCCGTGCCAGATTGAGGGAGAACAGGATCCACAGCAGGCCTGCGGCCAGCATCAGCCCCAGGACCCGCACGCCGCCTTGCCACAAGGTGTCGCGGGCTTCCCGCGAATCCGCCTGCACGGTGACGATACCCCGCGCGCCGCCGTCCGGCGCCGCGTAAGGCCGCGACACGGCGGGCGCTTCCATGCTCAACCAGGTGTCGCGCCAATCGTGCTCTCTGGACTGAGGGTCGGTTTGCGGCGTTTGCCGTTCGATGGCTGGGGCGCCCTTTTCGTCGGTAATGCGTACCAGGGCGTAATCTCCCCCCGCGTACAGCTCATCCGCCAGCGCCATTCGGTCGCCTGGGCTGGCCGCCGCGTGCGACAAGGCCCAGGCGAGCGCGGTGGCGCCGTCGTCGCTTTGCTGCGCCAACTGCGAGCTCAGATAGCGGTGCGCGGCCAGCATCCCCACCGCCTGCGCGGCGAACAGAACGAGGCCGATCAGAAGAGCGGTGAAGAAAAGTAGCCGGCGGAATGTGGACATGTATTTGGAGGTTCCCTTCCTGGCCGCTGCATGGCCTGAACTGAGGACTGCCAGGTGTCCGGTTGGAACGGCGTCGGGTCGCGATCAGCGCGAGAGGGCCTGGATACAGGGCGTGACACGAGTCACTAATACATCAGTGGAACAGCAATTCTACATGTCACAGAACGTGCCGAATATTACTAAATTCATGCCGTAAGGGGGCAAGCTGTGCAATTATTTCGATGGAGCCCGTTTTTGAATGACAACTATCGAGACAGCGTGTATTAATTTTTCGGGTGTACCTGTCGTAAGTAGTAGGGCGAGCATGGCACTAAGGGCCGGCGCAAGCCTTCGTGGCCCATCCCGAACCTTCCGTGAGCAACCAGAGTAACCGTAGGAATACAAGGGAAAGAGGCGCGTTGCCTCTGAAGTGTGGCGTTTTTTGCGAAAATAATGCATATTTTAAAAAATGTTACAGTCCTTGGGTTCTCTTTCGAACCGCAACGCCAGGGGCTTATGGATAGGGGGCTTCGTGCGTGAGAGTTACCTGCTCGCACTGTGCCTGACGCTTGCGGGCGCACTTGTAGCGATGTGCTGGGTCTTCGTGCGCAGGGAGCGCCTGTTGCGTCAACGGCTGACGCGCGATGAACTGACCGGTGTCCTGAGCCAGCAGGAATTGCACCGGCGCGCCCGTGCCTGGCTTAACAATGCCGAGGGCCGTTCGCGCCGGGGCGCGTTCTTCCTGGTGAGCTTCGAACAATATGCCGAGATCAGCGCCATGTTGCGCGCGGGCGAAGATCAGGCCCTGCTGGTGCAGGTGGCCAACCGCCTGGGCCTGATCTGCAGGTCCATGGGCGGCATGGTGGCGCGCTCCGGGGCGGACGCGTTCACGGTCTGCGCACCTGATGTGGACGAAGCCGGGGCGGCCCAGGTGTCGTCCAAGCTGCTGGAAGCCCTGAGCGCTCCCTACGAGTTGGGCGGACGTCCGCTGATGGCCATGTTCCGCGTCGGCGCGGCCCTGTATCCCGAGCATGGCCGCAGCGTGGAAGAGCTGCAGCGCTGCGTGCAAGTGGCCTTGCTGCCACTGAAGGAGCGCGGCGGGCCGGGCTGGAACCTGTTCGATTTCCGCATGCTGGCGCGCCAGCGCGACCAGCAGGGGCTGGAAAACGACCTGCGGCTGGCGCTCACCACACCCGCCATGGAACAGTTCGAACTGTATTACCAGCCGGTCTGTGACAGCAGCACCGGCACGGTACAGGGATGCGAGGCGCTGCTGCGCTGGCATCATCCCGTGCTCGGCAGCGTATCGCCTGCCGTCACCATCGAACTGGCTGAGCGCAGCGGCCTGATCGTACCGCTGGGGGCCTGGATCCTGGAACGTGCATGTACGCAGGCGGCGTCATGGCCGGCGACCTGGCGCGTGCATGTCAACCTGTCAGTCAAGCAGATGAACGAGGATGGCCTGGTCGAACTCGTGTCCAATGCGCTGGCGGCGGCGAACCTGGCGCCGCGCAAGCTGGTGCTGGAAATCACGGAATCCCTCTTCATCCTGCACTACGAACGTCATGTGAAAATCCTGAACACGCTGCGGGCGATGGGTATAGGCGTGGCGTTGGACGATTTCGGCTGCGGCTATTCCAGCTTGAACCATCTGCGCTGCCTGCCCATCGATTGGGTCAAGATCGACCGCAGCTTCATCTCCGCGCTGGAATCCGATGCCGGCAGCCGCGAGGTGGTGTCCGCGCTGTTCGGCCTGTGCCAGGCCATGCATCTGCCGGTGGTGGCGGAGGGGGTCGAAACCGAGGGCCAACGCGAGATTCTGAAGTCCCTGGGATGCCGGGTGATGCAAGGTTTCCTGTTGGGACGTCCTGCGCCTGCCTCCGAAATCCAGGCTTTGGCCTCGGCGGTGTCATAATCGGGGTTGCTTGCAAACCCGACCTCTTGACTCCCTATGCCCGGCAACACCCTAGGTACCCTCTTTACCGTCACCAATTTCGGCGAATCCCACGGGCCGGCCATCGGTTGCGTCGTGGATGGCTGTCCTCCGGGACTGTCGCTGGATGCCTCCGACATCCAGCTCGAACTGGACCGTCGCCGCCCAGGCACGTCCCGCCATGTTACGCAGCGCCAGGAAGCCGATCAGGTGGAAATCCTGTCGGGCGTATACGAGGGAGTGACGACGGGCACGCCGATCGGCCTGCTCATCCGCAATACGGATGCGCGCAGCAAGGACTACACCAACATTGCCGATACCTTCCGTCCAGGCCATGCCGACTATGCCTATTGGCGCAAGTTCGGTGTGCGCGACCCGCGCGGGGGCGGCCGGTCATCGGCGCGCCTGACGGCGCCGACGGTTGCGGCGGGCGCCATCGCCAAGAAATGGTTGGCAGAGCAATACGGCGTCAAGGTGCGTGGCTACATGAGCCAGCTTGGCCCCATCGCCATTCCCTTCGTTTCCTGGGACGAGGTCCCTAATAATCCGTTCTACGCGCCCAACGCCGAGGTCGTGCCGGAACTGGAAGCCTACATGGACCTATTGCGCCGCGACGGTGACTCCGTGGGCGCGCGGATCGAGGTGGTGGCTGAAAACCTGCCCGCCGGCTGGGGTGAACCGATCTATGACCGCCTGGACGCCGACATCGCCCACGTGATGATGGGGTTGAA
This sequence comes from Achromobacter sp., assembly GCF_049647645.1. Classification (GTDB taxonomy): domain Bacteria; phylum Pseudomonadota; class Gammaproteobacteria; order Burkholderiales; family Burkholderiaceae_B; genus Achromobacter. The sequence goes on along the minus strand of NZ_JBARYB010000074.1, from coordinate 16,753 downwards.
TGCCGTGAAGGGCGTATCGATCGGTGCGGGTTTCGACAGCATCGCGCAGCGCGGCTCGGAGCATGGCGACGAACTCACGCCGGACGGCTTTCTCACCAATAACGCGGGCGGCGTATTGGGCGGCATTTCAACTGGCCAGCCCGTCACGGTGTCGCTGGCGATCAAGCCGACCTCCAGTATCCGGGTCGAGCGCCGCTCCGTGAACCGCGCCAACGATCCGGTCATGGTGCAGACGCTGGGCCGCCATGATCCTTGCGTCGGCATCCGCGCCACGCCCATCGTCGAAGCGATGCTGGCGCTGGTCCTGATCGACCATGCCCTGCGCCACCGCGGCCAGTGCGGCGATCCGGTAGTCTGATACGCTGTCGCTCTTCGAATCGACCGGGAGATCCGCCATGAACCGGAAACGTCATCTGCTGCGCAATGCGGGCGCGGCGCTCGCGCTGGCGGCCATGGCTGGCTGCACCGGCATGAACACCACGCAGTCGGGCGCCATCGGCGTCAACCGGACCCAGTACATGTCCAGCATGGTGCCTTCGCAGGCGCTGGAGCAGGAAGCGACCCAGCAGTATGCCGACATACTCAAGCAGGCGCAGGCCAAGGGCCTGCTGGACCGCGACGCCCAACAGGTGGCGCGGGTTCGCACCATTTCGCAGCGGTTGATCGCGCAGGCGGGAATCTTCCGGCCTGACGCCGCCAGCTGGAAATGGGAAGTGCATGTGCTGTCCAGCAACGAGATCAACGCCTGGTGCATGCCGGGCGGCAAGATCGCCGTCTACACGGGGCTGCTCGGCAAGATCAAACCTACGGACGATGAGTTGGCGGCGGTGCTGGGCCACGAGATTTCGCACGCCTTGCGCGAGCATGCGCGCGAGCGCGTATCCCAGCAGATGGCGACCAACCTGGGATTGTCGGTATTGGCTATCGCCACCGGGTCTTCCGCGGCGTCCGACCTGGGCGGGCAGTTCACTAGCGTCATGTTCACGCTGCCCAATAGCCGCACGCATGAAACCGAAGCTGACCGCATGGGCGTGGAGTTGGCAGCCAGGGCGGGCTACGACCCGCGCGCCGCCGTGACGCTGTGGCAGAAGATGGGCGCCGCCGATCAGGGCAGCGCCCCGCCGGAAATCCTGTCGACCCACCCGTCGGCCGCATCGCGCATCAGCGATCTGCAGGCCGCCGCGCAGCAGGTGCTGCCGCTTTACGAACAATCGAAAGGCAAAGCCTCCCGCTAAGGCCGCTGCGGCGGCCGCGGTGGCTTTTGACCGGGGTCCCGGCTGTGGCCGCCTTAGGCCGCAGCCGTCTTGACACCGGGGCCGCGCATGATACCTATGCCCAGCCTGGCCAGAATGCGCTGCGTTTCGGCGTCCGGCACATCCTCGGCATAGACCGCGATCTTCAGGTTGCGTGCGGTTTCCAGCACCGAAGCCGTCAACTGCTGGCTGCCGGGGCTTTGAGACATGCCACCGACGAAGCCCCCACCCAGTTTCACGTACGACAAGGGCAGCGTGTGCAGTTGCGCCACCGCGCCGAACTGCTGCGCCAGGCGGCGCACACCGATATGCGCGCCGAACTCCGAGGCGACGCGGGCCAGCGTCGCGATCTGCTCGTGGCATTCCACCAGGCCGTGCGCGTCGATTTCCAGGTACAGGCGGCGCGCCAGCGGCCGGTGTTCGGTCAGCAGCAGGGCCAATTGGCGGAAGAACTTCTGGCCTCGCAATGAGGGCAGCGCCACCCGCACGGCGAGTTCGCCGGTGTTGGCAGCCAGCCAATCCAGCCCCAGGCTGACGGCCTCCAGGTCGCAATCTGCCACCAGGTCCAGGCGCACCGCCGGCGGGATGAACAGCGTGGCGGGAATCGGCACCTGATCGGCGGCAGTGCGCATCATCAGCATCGCTTCGGTGCGGACGATGCTGCCATCGGTGGCTTGGAGGTTTTCCGTGGACAGCTCGAAACGGTGCTCTTCCAGCGCGGATTGGATTGCGTCCTTCCAGGCGCGTTCACCCGATTCCGAAGGCGACTGCATGTCGGTCGCGCCCGCGATCACAACCTGGTCGTTGCCGGCGCTTTCAGCGCGCATCAAGCCGAAGTCCAGGCGCGCGAGCACCGGGCCGGCCAGGCTGCCGTGTCCATAGTCGGTCATGGCCTGGGCCCAACGGCACAGATGCCCTTCACCCACGGGAATGCGCGAAGCGTGCAGGTCGGCGCGCACCTGTTCCGCCACCATCATGGCCTGGGGCGCCGCGCAGCCGGGCAACAGCAAGGCGAAATCCGAGCCGTTCAGGCGGGCCAGCAGCGGCGAGGCCACATGCATGCTCTTGAGGGTGCCGCGGATGCGCTCGCAGGCCGCGCGCAACCATTGGTCGATGAACTCCCGCGGCATGTGGCGGTTCAGGTCCGCCAGGTCGCGCTGGCGGAACACCAGCACATGGCCGCCGTCGATGCCGCGTCCCGTCGTGACGGTAGTGGTCTCCAGCGCACGGCGGAACTCGTTGACGAAGTACTTGCGGTTAGGCAGCCCGGTGACCGGATCCTGGTTCAGTTCCAGCTCCAGCGATTCGATCTTGGCGTTTTGCTCTTCGACGCTGGCATGGATGCGCTCGCGGGTCTGGTTCAGGGCCTGCACCACCCCGGACAATTCAGGCACGCGCGCCTCGACCTGTTCCGTCGGCGATTCCTGGCCAATGCTGCGCACGTGGTCGCTGATTTCGCGCAGCAGCCGGTTCTTGATCCAGCCCACCAGCATGAAGGCGAACACGGCCCACAGGATGCCGGCGCCCACCACCAGGGCGATCATCTTGAGGCTGCTGCGCCACAGGGCTTCCCACGCATAAGCGTCGTTCGCGATCAGCGTGACTTCACCGATCTGGCGCCAGCCGTCGCTGACGGCATGGCTGGCCGATTGCGTGGTCAGCGGAGCCAGCGCCTGGAACCAGGCGGGAACCGACGCCGCGGTGGCCGTGGATTTCCGTTCGATCAAGACTTTGCCTTCTGGATCGGCCAGGCGCACCAGCGAGAAGTGCCCGCCGTCATACAGCGCCGATACCAACAGCTCCTGTACGACCGGATCATTGTTCGCGGGCTGCGAGAGCGACAACGCCAACGACACCGCGGCGTCGGTGCTCTGCACCTGCAGTTGGCCGGACAGGTATTCCCTGGCGGAATTCACGCTGAGCGCCAGCGTGCCCAGCAGAATGACGCCGATGGCAAGGGTAACGCTGAGCAATAGCTGTCGAAGTATGGACATAGTCTTATTTCCGGACGTCAGGGGCGTACGCCTTCCCGTTCCATGCGTTGAAGTAGATCACGCCAGCGGCTGAGACGGTCAACCGGCGCGGCGGGTTTGCCGTCCACATAGACGCCGTCGGCATTGAAACTGAACACCGGCGTCAGGTCGCGACGCTGCGTGGCGGGCAAAATGGTCGAGATCAGATTGTCCAGCACCAGCGGCACGGCGTTGGGAGTTTCGTAATAGCCCAGCACCATGTGGGCGATCTGGGTGCTGCTTGCGGCGCCGCCGATCCGTGCGCGGACGTAGATGAAGCGCAGCTTGTTGGCCGGCACGCCCAGCGCCAGCAGCGTGAAGTACTTGCCGATAACGTAGTCTTCACAGTCGCCAGCGCCTCTGCCCAGCGATTCTAAGGGCGTGGCCCAATAATCGGCCTGCTTCCATATGGTGATGTCCTCGCCGGACATCAGGGAGCGGTTCCAGAAATCATTAGCCTGTGTCAGCGCGCCTCTTTCCTGGGCGGGGGCGGGGCTGCGCATCAGCTGCAACCATTCCGACACAGCCTTCGAGCCCTTGGCGCCATAGCGGCTGGCCGACAGGCTCTGCAGCCGGTCGGCGTTCACCTCCAGGGCGGAACTTCCGCCCCAGCCGCAAGCCAGGCATAGCAAAGCCAATCGGCACAGATTCAGCGTGCGGCGGAAACGGCGGGACGATGGCATGAAACGGATTTTCACATTTTTCCGGGCATCTTAGACGCGCCCAGGGAAAAAATGCGTCATGCGGGGCGGGAAGACCCGTTGCGGATCTTCCCGGGAGCTATTGCTCAGGCATGGTCGACGTTCAGCTTACCTTTCTGCAGCAGGTCGTTGATGATGGCCTGATTGCTCATGGACTGGCCGTAGACATCGTGGGTGAGATCCACGTTTTCCAGCACGATCTTCTGGTCCGCGCCCTGGGTGCCTAGCTTGCCCTGGGTATTCACGTCGATGACGGTGCCGTTGCCTTCCAGGTAAAAATTCAGATAGTTGGTCAGGGTGCTGTCGTGCTCGCCGATCAGCAGTTCCTGCAGATCCAGGATGTCGCCACCGTCGGCCTGCTTCTGAGTCGAGAAGTCCATGATCGTATCCGCTGCCGGGGCAGCCGTGGTGCCTTGGTCGTCCAGTACCCACTTGAACGTGTCGCTGTTGTCGTCGTACTGGACGCCATTGCCGTCGCCATACAGGAGGTCATTGCCCATGCCGCCGATCAGGACATCCTTGCCAGCGCCACCTTCCAGATAGTCGTTGCCCGTGCCGCCCGACAGGGTGTCGCGGTCATAGCCACCGTACAATGCGTCATTGCCGCCTTGGCCGTAGAGGATGTCGTCGCCATCGCCGCCGTACAGTACGTCGAAGCGACCGCGTGTATCGCCATGTACCTCCAGGGCGTCGTGGTTTTCCGAGATGAACTTGTGCAGATCGGCATCCGTAGGCTGCACGCCGTTCTTCAGCAGCAAAAACTGTTTGAGCGCCCACAGACCAGACCCGTCTAGCAAGCCCTCGGGTCTGGCGGGGTTGCCATCGATGCCCCAGGGCAACTGGTCCGTATTGATTGCATCGCCGAAAAGAATGTCCGAACCGTCGCCGCCATAGAGGCGGTCGATGTCGGGTGTAGCCAGCACATAGTCAGGCCTGCTGCCGGCCTCCGCGTGTCGACCCGGCCGGTCAGTAGGATCCGGCGGAGGAGGGGGGAGTCCCAACACGCCGCCGTGGTCGCCCAGTATCACGTCATCGCCATTGCCGCCATTCCAATCGTCCATGATTTTCGACCGGTCGCCGTTGTCGTCGTCGCCGGCGATGAACAGGCCCGCATTCATCTTGAACAGATGCTGGCGGGAAATGTCCTGGCCGCCGTCGGCGGTACCACCGTTATCTCTGACGCGAAAATCGAAGGATGACGAGCCGCTGTTGTCGCTGGCGTTTCCAGCGCCGGGCAGGAACACCAGCTTACCGCCGGCCAGGTCCTCCGCACTGATCTCTTGCCCCGACTTGATCACTTTGCCGTTCAGGAGCAGCGTTCCGACCGAGGGGAGGGAATCGATGAAAAGGGACTTCATGGAATGGCCTTCCCCTGGGTCGGAGAACGGAAAGTCATTCAACCCGAATACATAGCGACCTCCGCCAGCCACGACGTTGCCGGAGCCGTCTTGAGAGACTGGAGCATCGTTGATGGGTAGAACGCTGATGCTCAACGTGGAGGAGGTCATAGCCGTCCCGTCTGTCACGGTATACGTGACAGACGGGACGGCTCCATTCCAGTTCGCGTCCGGCGTGAACACATAGCTACCGTCGGCGTTGATGAGGATCGAACCCATGCCCGCCATGTACGCGGTGCTGCCGGCGGAGTACGTCGCACCGTTGACCGTGAACATAGTGACAGTCAGCGCATCATCGTCGACGTCGACCGCTCCCGCGAGCACGTTGCCGGAAGCCGCGTTGTCCTCAGATACATGAGTGGCTTGAGCCTGCAGGACCGGTACGTCGTTGGTGCCGGTGATTTCGACCGTCAAGATGGCCGTGCTTGTACCTCCCTGGCCGTCCGAGACGATGTATGTGATCGAGCTGTGAGTCTGTTCGCCGGCGCCGAGGTGCTGGAAGGCGGAGCCTGGGTTGAAACTGTAGGAGCCGTCGGCGTTCAGCGTGAACGTGCCGCCGTCGGAACCCGCGATGGCGACGCCCACGTTTGCCGTGTTGCCGTTGACGTGCGATACGGTAAGGGTGTCGCCGTCTGGATCACGGTCGTTTGCCAGCACGCCGTTTCGAGCACTGACGTTGAGGGACGAGTCCTCGCTGGCAGCGTCCGAGTCGTCGGCAGCGATGGGTGCGGGGTTGGCGATGGCCCAGTCGAACTTTTGCGAGGTGGTTGCGCCTGAGGGATCGGTGGCGGTAACGGTGATGTCATAGACGCCGGCCCTTCCGCCTTGCGAGGCCGAAGGATCGATGTCGCCAGTAATGATGCCAGTGCGCGGGTCTATGCTCAGGCCGGGCGGCAAGCCCGTTGCAGTGTAGGTGAGCTTGTCACTGGCGTCTGGATCCGAGAAGTGGCCGGAGACGTCGTAGCTCACGTTCGTGTGCGCATCCAGGCTGGAGGTGCCGGAAATGGCGGTGGATGCCGGGCCGTCGTTGGTGCCGATGATGAGCACGACGACGGTCGCCGTAGAGGTGGCGCCGCGGGGATCCGTGATGGTGTAGGACACGGTGCTGGTCACGGATTCGCCCGCCGCGAGGTGGTCGTATTCGCTGCCGGGCGTGAAGACGTAGCTGCCATCAGGCAGTACGGTGAACGTGCCGCCATTGCTGGCCTCAACCGCGACGCCGCCCGAGGTCATGGGGCGGCCGCCCACCGACGTGATCGCCAGAGGATCGTTGTCGGGATCCAAATCGTTGGAGAGCAAGTTGCCGCGCACCAGACTGTTTTGATCACCTTGGCCAGCATCGTCCCTTGCGCTGGGCCCGTGGTTGACGTTGACCAGTGGAGGCGCCTCGTCTTCGTCGACGACGGAACCGGTACTACTGGAAACGCGTGGCATGACATCGGCACGATGGCCGGGATTGGAATAGGCCAAGTCCAGCGGGCTGGTGGTTTCAAGAAGGCGGGCCAGCCGTACGAAGCTGCTGCCACCGTCGCCACCGCCGCCAGTCACGACGGCGGCGGTGGGATCGAGTTCGTCGAACAGGTCGCGGCCTTCGCGCAGGGCCGCCAACAGACGGTTGGAGTCGGTACCCGAGGGCGTGGCCACCGCGGCTTCAGACGGGTCGTCCAACGTGGTTGTCATTTCGTTGGTCAGCGCGACCATGCGGCCTTCGCCGATGACAACCGGCAAACCGTTTTCAAGCTGAAGGGAAACCGTGGCGCCCGAAGCAGTGACGACGTCACTACCAGCGGGGACCTTGCTGCCTTGATGCAGTTCGGTAAGAGAGCCGTCGCCATGGCGTAGCCACGCGCGACCCGAAATTTCGTTGACGATTGCGGCAGAATTGTTGGCCATATTGGTCTCGTTATAGAGCGTTGTCCAAGATGGTTTGATACTAAATGTCGCCGTGATTGCTCGAAACTGGCAATACTAATAGTGTCAAGTAATTTGCATTGAGGCTTGTGGAAAAGTGCATCATGCGAAGATTGCTGCGATTCTTCCGTGGACCCACTGCTTAGCCGTGGTCAACGATCAGCTTTCCCTTTTGCAGCAGGTCGTTGATGATGGCCTGGTTGTTCATGAGCTGGCCGTAGGTATCGTGGGTCAGGTCGACGTTCTCCAGCACGATCTTCTGGTCCGAGCCCTGTGCGCTCAGCTTGCCCCGGGTATGCACGTCGATGACCGTATCGTTGCCTTCCTTGTGAAAATTCAGATACTGGGCCAGTGAGCCGTCATCCTCGCCGACCAGCAATCCCTGCAGATCCAGAATGTCGCCACCATCCGCGGGCTTCAGGACCGAGAAATCCTTGATCGTATCCACCGCCGAGGTGCCTGCGGCGCCTTGGTCGTTGAGTAGCCACTTGAACGTGTCGCTGCCCGAACCACCGTACAGGATGTCATTGCTCTTGCCTCCGAGCAGAACATCGTTGCCGGCGTCGCCAAAGAGTGTGTCGTTGCCGGTACCGCCAGACAGGACGTCGTTGCCCTCGTCGCCGTGGAGTAGGTCGCTTCCACCCTGGCCATAGAGAATGTCGTTGCCCGCGCCGCCATGCAGCTCGTCGTTACCTCCGCGCGTATCGCCCTGCACGTCGAAAAGCGCGTGGTTGTCCGAGATGAACTTGTGCAGATCGGCGTCGGTGGGTTGGATGCCGTTCTTTAGTAGCAGAAACTGTTTGAGCGCGTCCAGGCCGGACCCGGCGGGGAGGTCCGCGGGCTGGGCGGGGGTGCCATCGAGACCCCAGGGCAAACGATCCGTATTGATCGAATCGCCAAACAGGATGTCCGAACCGTCACCGGCATGGATCTTGTCGTCACCGACCGAGGCGGCTTCATTGCTCGACTGGTTGCCGGTTAGCGTTGCCGTGAGCTCTGAAGGATCCCGCACAATCTGTGAGCCGCCTCTGCGGTTCTCCGTGGATGTATAAATGCCTCCGATTTGTGCGTGGAGTTGATCGTCGGTTGGGCTATTGTCATTGAGCACAAATTGGAAGAGGTAATCGCCCGGCCCATAGTAGCTGTCGGTCTGAGTGGCTGCCTCGGTGCCCGATTCAACCGCTACCCATTCAGAACCACTCCATTTCAGCAGGATCCATTTGAACGTATCTACCGGACCCTTGTTGTAAAGCCACAAGTCAAATCTGAACGAGGCGCCGGTCGGATTGGTTATCGTAATTTTGTCGGCCACATTCATGGTTACGGTGAACGATTGACCGTCCGCTGTCGTATCCGTGAGGGCCATCTTGCCTGATGTGAAGTGGCCCCAGCTGCCTCTGGAAGTGTAGGTCGGACGCTCGACAGTGCCATCGCCTTCACGCTGCCATCTAGCGGGGTCGTCGGCGCCCTCGACCCAGTCGCCGTCGAAGTTGATCTGCTTGATATGCCCGGAGCTATTCGTGAACCAACCGCCGGTGTTGTCGAAATTGTCGAGTCTGCCTTGAAAAATCCGCGAGCCGACGCCAATAGCATGCACGTCGCTGATTTCAGCAAGCTTGTTGAACTCGGCGTCGGCATCATAGTTCTTCTCGGGGGTTGGCTCGCCATCCGTCAGGAAGTAGGTGAGATTCTTGTACGGATTGCCGTGGTCATCCACCGTGGGCTGGCCATCAAACCATTTTTTGGTTTCATGCAGGGCGGCGCCATATGGCGTGTTTGGCCCGGTCTCCAGATGCAGAAGACTGCTCACTATTTCGTCGACATTGTCTGGTGTCAGGTCCGAGATCGACTTCTGTACCCTGATATCCTCGTCATTGAACGTGATCAGCGACACGTTGATGGTTCCCTCATGCGTCGCCAACTGACTTTCCAGCAAGTGCTTGAGCGCCTTCTTTGCGGCATCGAGCGCCGTATCCCCATCCGGGTTGGAACTATTCGTCCAGCCCATTGAGTACGACAGGTCCAGCAATAGTGCGATGTTGTAGCTGGTACCTGCAATCACGTTCTTCGCCATACCACCTTGATCGCCCAGCAGCACGTCGTTACCTGAGCCGCCAGATACCGTTTCGTTGCCGTTGTAGCTATCCAAAAATTGGTCGACGTGTACTTTGAATGTTTGTTGATCAGATCTGTCTTCTCCTCCATCGGTGCTGCCGCCGTTGTCCTTGACACGGAACTCGAGGGATGCGCCGGCGCTTGCGCCGGTATTGGATGTGTCGGGGTCGAACACCAGCTTGCCGCCGGCCAGATCCTTTGCGCTGATCTCCTGTCCCTGTACTACCGGCTTCCCGTCCAGGGACAGCGTGCCGCCGGTGGGCAGGGAGTCGATGATCACGGATAACATCGAATGGCCTTCCCCTGGGTCGGAGAACGGAAAGTCATTCATGCCAAACACGTAGCTATTGCCAGCCGCGACGTTGCCGGAACCGTCTAGCGTGACAGGTGCGTCGTTGACGGGCAGCACATGGATATCCAAGGTGGATGAGATCGTCGTTGTTCCGTCTGTCGCGGTGTAGGTGACCTGCGGGACATCTCCGTTCCAGTTCGAATCTGGCGTAAAGGTATAGCTGCCATCTGCGTTGACGAGAACCGAACCCATGCCAGCGAGGTATGCGGTATTGCCAGCGGCATACTTTGCGCCATTGACGGTGAATGTTGTGATGGTCAGCGTGTCATTGTCGACGTCGACCGCGCCCGTGAGCACGTTGCCAGACGCGGCGTGGTCCTCCAATATCGGGTTGATCTGAGCCTGGAGGATGGGCGCGTCGTTGGTTCCGACGACTTCGACTGAGAGAGTAGCGGAGGTCGTTCCTCCCTCGCCATCGGAGACGGAGTAGGTGATCGAGCTGTAGGCTTTTTCGCCGACGCCGAGATGTTGGAAAGCAGAGCCAGGGCTGAAGATGTAGGAGCCGTCGGCATTCAGCGTGAACATGCCGCCGTGAGTTCCTGCGATTGCCGCGCCCACGCTGGCTGCACTGCCGTTCACATGGGAGACAGTCAGGGTGTCGCCGTCCGGATCGCTGTCGTTGGTCAGCACGCCATACCGGGCGCCGACGGTGAGGGGGGTGTCCTCATCCGTGGCGCCGGCATCGCCAGCTGCGGCAGGCATCGCATTGGTGACGTTCCAGTGGAGCTCCTGGGAAGTCGTGGCGCCGGACGCGTCGGTTGCTGTGACAGTTGCGGTGTAACGCCCTTCGATACCGCCTTGCGAAGCAGAATGGCTGATATCGCCGCTGATGATTCCAGTGATTGGGTCGATGCTTAACCCCGGCGGCAGGCCGGCCGCGGTGTATGTAAGCTGGTCGCTGGCGTCTGGATCCGAGAAGTGGCCAGAGACGTCATAGCTTATGTCCGTCTGCGCATCCACGCTGGAGATGCTGGAAATGGCGGTGGATACCGGACCGTCGTTGGTGCCGGCGATCGTCACGACGACGGTCGCCGTGGAGGTGGCGCCGCTGGGATCGGCGATGGTGTATGACACGGTGCTGGTAGCGGCTTCACCCGCGGCCAGATGTTCATATTCATCACCAGGCTCGTAGACGTAGCTGCCGTCAGCCAGGACGGTGAATGTGCCGCCATTGCTTCCCGCCACCACAACGCCGTCCGAGGTCATGGACCGGCCGCCGACCGACGTTATCGCGAGCGGATCGCCGTCTGGGTCCGCGTCGTTGGCGAGCAGGTTGCCGCGTACCTGGCTGTTCTGATCGCCTAGACCCGCGTCATCCCGCGCGCCGGGCGCGGTGTTGACGCTGACTGGCGTGGGCGGTTCGTCGTCGTCGTTGCTGATGGCACCAGCGCCGGACATGCGGGGCAAGTTCATGTCACTGCGGCTGGGATTCGAATAGGTCAGATCGAGCGGGCTGGTGGTTTCAAGAAGGCGAGCCAGGCGTACGAAGCTGCTGCCGCCGTCGCCACCGCCGCCGGCCAAGGCGGCGGCGGTGGGATCGAGTTCATCGAACAGGTCGCGGCTGTCGAGCAGGACAGCCAACAGACGATCGGAGTCGGTGCCCGAGGGCGGCGCCAATGCGGCTTCGGACGGGTCGTCCAATGTGGCGGTCATCTCGTTGGTCAACGCGACCATGCGGTCTTCGCCGATGACGATCGGCATGCCGTTTTCAACCTGAAGGGAAACCGTGGCGCCCGAGGCAGTGACTATATCGCTGCCGGCAGGGACTTTGCTGCCTTGATGCAGTTCGGTCAGAGATCCATCGCCATGGCGCAGCCACGCGCGACCGGAGATTTCGTTGACGATAGCGGGAGACGTATCGGCCATGTTGGTTCCCTTTCCAGGGCGTTATCCAAGATGGCCAGATACTAGATGGCGTTGCCAGAGCTCGATACTGGCAACACTGATAGTGCCTAGCAGCAACGTTGCTGCTAGGGAAAAATTTGCCAAGCCGGGAAGGCCGTTGCGGGCCTTCCCGGGGCTTGCTGCTTAGTTGTGGTCGACGTTCAGCTTACTCTTCAGGAGCAGATCGTTGATGATGGCCTGGTTGCTCATGGCCTGACCGTTGGCGTCGTGAGTCAGGTCGACGTTCTCCAGCACGATCTTCTGATCCGCGCCCTGGGTGGCGAGCTTGCCCTGGGTATTGATCTCGATCAGCGTGTTGTTGGAGTTGGCCGGATCCTGCTTGAAGTTCAGGTACAGCGACAGGTTGGCGTCCTTCTCGCCCACGAGCAGGTCCTTCAGGTCCAGCACATCCCCGCCGTCGGCGACCGAGGCCTTCGAGAAGTCCTTGATCGTGTCGATCGCAGGCTGCGCCGTGGTGCCCTGGTCGCCAAGCTGCCACTTGAACGTGTCGCTGCCGCCGTCACCCCACATGGTGTCGTTGCCCTTGCCGCCGACCAGGATGTCGTTGCCGGCGCCGCCGTGGAGCTCGTCGTTGCCGGTTCCGCCATAGAGCTTGTCGTTGCCGTCATCACCCCACAGGACATCGTTGCCGCCCTGGCCGTAGATGATGTCGTCGCCCTTGCCGCCGTGCAATTCGTCATTGCCGCCACGCGTGTCGCCAGCCGCATCGAACTGACCCGGATTCTGCTTGATGAACTCGTATATCCGTTCGTTCGTCGGGGCGACGCCGTCCACCGCCTTGAGGTAGTCCTTCAGCGAGTCGAGACCGCCACCATTGTGGGATCCCGCGGGATTGCCGGCCCACGCCAGGTGGTCGGTGTTGATCGCGTCACCGAAGATGATGTCGTTGCCGTCGCCACCGTAGACGGTGTCGTGGCCGACTTCAGCCGGATTGCTCGTGCTGCTGCCTCCCTTGAGCGCGGCCGCCAGGTCGTTGGCGGTGTTGACGATGTCAATGGAGCCAGTCTTGCCAGAGACGGCTGTCCATTCAATTGGGGTTCCCCAAAAGTTCCACTTCGTGGGAAAACTGATCTGGCCGTCGCCAGCGCTGTCTGTATTGTCGAAGAAGCGCAGGATGTTGCCGTCGATGCCAGTCCCGATACCGATGCCGTGGACCTTGCTGGTGCCACTCAGGGCTTTGAAGGCGTCGACGGATTCCTTCATGGTGTTGTAGTCGGTATCGTTACCCGGTCCGTCCACCCCCTTCTTGTCGTTGTAGTAGTACTGTGTCGGGTTTCCGTCGGTCAGGAAGAACGTCAGATTCTCGAACTTCGTACCGCTGGAATTTGCTTTGCCCTGATCGGCGAACCACTTCACGGTCGCGTTGAAGGCGGCTTCGTAGTTGGTCCCCGCAGTGTTACCCGTCGCGATAGTCAGATCGTTGATCGCCTTGATCAACTGGCTCAGATTGTCCTTCGTGAGGTTGTTGATCGTGATCGGATCTTGAGCATGGGTTGCGAAGCCGATCAGCGATACATTGACGATGCCGTCGTGGTGCTCGAGATCGTTGGCGAGCTTGACCAGCGCGTCCTTGACCAGCTGCATGCGGTTGACACCGGAACCCGATTGCGCGGACATGCTGCCCGAACGGTCCACCACCAGCGCGATGTTGTAGTTCGTGCCGGGGTTGACGGTCGTGACGTAGCCGCCCTGGTCCGCCAGGATGATGTCATCGCCCGACCCGCCGTTCAGCGGCGGCTTGCCGCCGCTGCCGCTGTCGTCATTGCTGTTGGTCACCAGGTGATCGGCGGAGATGACGAACTTGTGCTCGGTCGAGGTGTCGTTGCCGCCATTCGCCGTGCCGCCATTGTCCTTCACTTGGAAATTGAAGGAGCTGTCCTGCTTGTCGGCGCCCGGAGTGAACTTCAGCAGGCCTTGTTCGATGGCCGACTTCGGAATCTCCATGCCGGCCGTGACCGGCTTGCCGTTATAGGTCATCGTGCCGCTGGTGGGCGGTTGGGTGATGATGACGCTTTGCAGGCTATTGCCTTCGGCTCCATCGTCGAAGCGGAAATCGTTCAACGAGAAGACGTACTGGTTATCGCCAGCTTCCAGGTTCGCGGAACCGTCCACGGTCGTGGGCGCGTCGTTGACACCATTGATGGTGATGGTGATGGTGCTGGTGGCCGAGCCGTCGGCGGAGGCGACCGTGTAGGTCTCGACGATGCTTTCGCCCGCCTTGAGGAACTGGATCGCGGCGTTGTTGACGTTGTAGGTGTAGGTGCCATCGGCTTTCATTACGATGACGCCCAGCGCTCCGCCCGCATGCGTGCTGCTGGCGAGCTTGAGGGTGGCGGTGTCGAAGGTCGACTGGCCTGCATCGGGATCCGTGATCGTGACCGCGCCCTTGACGGTGAGATTTCCGCCCGTGACGTTCACATCTTCCGTGACCGACCGGAAGTCGTTGGTCATCACCGGCACGTCATTGGTGCCGTTGATCGTGATGGTGATGGTCGTGGTGCTGAAGTCGCCGTCGGAATCACGGATGGTGTACGAGAACACGTCCGAGAGCTTGTCGCCTTGCCCCAGTGCATTGACGCGCGGATCGGTGTTGTTCAGGGTATAGGTATAGGAGCCATCGGCGTGGATTGTGATCTTGCCGTACACGCCATTGACCTCGGCGTTGACGTTGCCTTCGATCGCCTTGTTCTGGTTGGCCGAACCCTTGGCCACGCCGACCACGGTGGTCACGTCGGCGCCCACGGCGTCCGCACCGGTGCCGGTGATGACGTTGCCCGTGGCTTCCAAGACCTTGTCTTCCGTCACGCTGGCCGTGTCCGGCTTTGCCTCGGGCGCGCTGTCGGTGATCTGGATGGTCAGCTTGCCGCTGCTACCGTGGCCGCCAGCATTCTTGGCGGTCACGGTGAAGTCGTCATGAACACTGTCCTTGCCGTTAGAGTGATCCTGGGATTTCCCCTTCTCGGTATAGGTGTAAGTGAGCTTGCCGGTAGCCGGATCGTAGCCGGTGATCTTCAGCGTGCCCTTGCCCGTGGTCAGGCTGACGGGGTTGGCATTCGTCGCCTTGGTGACGTCCACGCCGTTTACGTCGACGCTCACGATGCCCAACGCTGCGGAAATCTGCATCGTTCCCGTAACGGTGTCGCCAGTGGCTTCCGCGACCTTGTTCGTCGCGTTCGTAACGGCGGACTCCGCGGTGGAGGTCACGTTGAAATGCGTGTTCACCTTGTCGCCGTCGCCATCCGTTCCGGTAACGCCAACCGTGAAGTCCATCGGGCCGGCGGGAACGCTTTCCGTATAGGAGCCGGTCGTGAGGAAGGACATCTTGACGCCGCTGCCCGCGGTGACCTCGATGCTATCGAATTGAGAGAACGAGGGGGTGCCCTGGCTCAACATCTCCTTCGTGATGTGGATGGCGCCAGTTGTATTGTTCACGGGTACGGTGATGACCTTGGAAACGCCATCGCTCCATATCGTGACATTGAGCGTGCCGCTTCCCTTGACTTCCGCGACATTCAGCGTGAAATCCGAGAGGGCTTTCTTGAAGTCCATGCGGAAGCTTTCGCCCGAGTCGAAGGAGGTGTTGCCGATCCCGAACGAATTTCCGCTGCCGAACGTGTTGGCGTTGAACGTCTTTCCGCCGCCGGCGCTCAGCGTGGCATAGCCGAGGTCATAGGTGGATTGGGGGTTGTTGCTGATCGAGGAGGCCAGGTCGATCGACGCGGTCGTCCCGGGCCGGGCTTCGTGCTGGGTGACGGTATAGCCGCCCTCCGGATTCAGGGTCACCGTGAAGATCTTGGTCCCGCTGGGCGAGAAGATGTCGACCGAAGACTTGTTGAGCGCGCTGGTCGTCCAGTTCTGCGGCAGCTGACCGACAGACGACACAACCAGCGTGGCGCCCACGGCGTCGGCGCCCGTATGGAACTCCAGAGTACCGGTGGCGCTGGTAGCGGCATTCTCCATCACCGTATTGGTGACGGCGCCGAATTCCGGACTGTCATCCTCGATATTGATCGTGATGGTGCCGTTGCTGGTGGCGTGGCCATCGTTGACCTGCACGCCGATGCCAAGCTGGAGCACGTCCTCGATCGAGTTCGTCGGGTGATCCACTTGGCCCGACAGGGTTACGGTGTAGCCGCCCGCGTCGGTCATCGTGACGGTGATGACGGGGTTTCCGTGGAAGTCCTTGCCGACCAGGGTGTGGCCATTGTCCGACAAGGTCCAGACGACAGGTTTCCCTTGCGAGGTCAGGGCGTTGTCCGCCGGCTTGACCAAGGTGACGGTATGGGTGTCCTTCACATCCAAATCGGAGATGGTCAGGTTGCCGGAGTAGGTGACGGCGTTCGTCGTATCGGTGGTGCCCGTGTTGTCCGGTATGCCGTGCGGCAGGCCTTCTTCGGACAGGTTGATGCTGGCGTTGCTGATGGAGGGCAGGTCGTTGGTGCCAGTGATGGTAATCGTCAGCACGGCTTCGCTGATGTCGCCGTCGGCGTCGGTGATGGTGTAGCGGATGGTCTCGGTCAGCAACTGGCCGGCCTGCAGCCCCTGGACAGCCTGCAGGCTGTTGTTGAGCTGATAGGACCAGGTACCGTCGCCATTGTCCACCAGCGTGCCGTACTTGGCGTCGCCGGTGGTGATGACCGTCGTGACTGCATCGGCGCCGAGCGTGTCGTTGCCCAACAAGTTGCCGGTGATGGGGGCGGTCGTGTCTTCGGTGATGCCCGCCGTGTCGTTCTTGGCTTCAGGAGCGGTGTCGGTGATGAGCACCACCAGGTCATCGGACTTGACCTGGTTGGCCGCATCGGTGACGGTGACGGTGAACTTGTCGGTGACGGAGTTGTCGCCGGCGGAGTGATCCTTCGAGGTACCGGTCTGCTGGTAGCTGTAGGTGATCTTGCCGGTGGTGGCGTCGTAGCCGGTCAGCGTGAGCTTGCCCTGGGTGCCGTCGATGACGCGCGGGGTGGTGCCCAGCGCCTGCAGTTCGGCGACGGTGAGGGTGGTGTCGCCGATCTTGACGGTGGCCAGGCCTTCCGGTGCGGTGACGGTCAGTTCGCCGGTGACCGGTTGCGTGGCGTTCTCGGCGATGCTGATGTTGCCAGCGTCGGCGCCG
>NZ_JBARYB010000073.1:0-6226 GCF_049647645.1 Achromobacter sp. | reverse complement strand
GGCTGAGGGTCTGGCCCTGTCCGGGGAAGGAGACTTTGTAGGCGGAAACCTAGTTGCCTTGTATGTGAGCGATGCGAAGCTTCTTCTTCGGGTGTCGGATAAGGTGATAAACCTGCAAGACCCAGTTTTAGAGTTGAAATATAAGCATATTGACGGTGGCATAACACGGTTTTTTGCTGCCGATGCGGATTTTGAAGTTGAGATATCTTATGAGTCTTGGTGGCGGAACTTTCCGCTCGCTTCTCCTGCTTACGGTATGCCAGAGGACGAAGAACTGGATTTTTGCGCATTCGTTGTTTATATAGTGAACTCGGAGGTGGCGAGGGGGAACTATATGAAAGAGTATTCCTGGTTTTTTATCAGCGATGATTGAAAAATTGCCGCTGATGGGTGTCTAGAAATTTAACGTGTCAGACTACGTTTAACGGATCCCCGCTGTTCCTCTGGCCCCCTTGCTCCCGGTCAGGCCGGCAGACAGCATCCGAGAAATAGGTCCAGTAGAACTATTCTTTACGTTCAATAAATTCGGACGCTTCCTATCCGGGGCGGGTACGGCCGCGAAGGAGATGCCTGGCGGGCTTCTCAATACGGCTCAACAAATCGGCTATGCGTCGGCAGACGCGACCGGCTATGTGGTGGGTCAACTGCATGAGTGGGCGGGACACCCTAGCTACAAGGTCAGTCCCCAGAGCAACTTCTTCAGGCAGGCGCAAGAGGAGGGCTTAGGTCTCACCACCGCAAAGTTGGGCCTTGGATTGGTAGACGGTGCCATTGGTCGGCCTCTACGTGCTGTCGTGAATGGAACACCAGAACAGCTGGGTGAAGTAGCTTTTGAATGGACTGCGGGTGGTGTGGGAGGGAAGCTGCTGAGGGGCCAGCCTGGCTGGTGATGCGATTGTGGGCGGACGGGGGTTGATGGGGGGGGCATGACCAGTCGAGTCTATGTCGGCTCGGCAGGGGCTGAGGTCCGGCCTCACGGGAACGGATTCGATATTCTTGACAGCTGGTGATACGGTGTCGGCAATTGGGACGGTCAGACAAACCGGAGCTCGACAGGTTGTTGACCCTGGTTCGACGCGATTCAGCTGACGTTGCTGCAATTGCAAAAAATACCGATTGGTCTGAGGTAAGAATTTCTCGGGTGAAGGATCATTTATTTTACAAAGAGCACCAGTTGGGATCTGGCTTAAAGCAATTTGATGCGGATCCGGACATGTTCAATGCATGGAATAGGTTGACAAAAGGCGATTATTTTAAATCTGATATTGATTTTATACGCCATGATATTTTTGAATAGAAGTTTTAGGGAATATTCAAAACCAACTATATGGATGTTCATAATGCGGCTATTAGGGCTAAGTGAACTTGGATTCCGGAGTAATTATGGGGTTTTACGTAAGAATTGAGAAAGTGTTTGAGTCGGAATCGTCGGCTAAGTATTCGTTCAAAAATGAGATTGGAGAGTGCGGCTTGCTCGAGCTAAACAAGATGAGCAATGAGGTTATCTTGTTGAATTCTATGCCCGGTGATGGTGGTATGCATTATTTCAGAAGGGCTACATTTAAAATAACTCGCGAGTTGGAGAAGGGGGAGTTGCCGCAGATTTTGGAATGGGCTTCTTGACTGTGTTGCTAGAATTTAACGTGTCGAATTTAACGTGTCGAATTTAACGTGTCAGACTACGTTTAACGAACAACCAAATCACGTTCGAGATCCGGCCGCCGGCCAACAGTCGTCGATCACGTTGAACACGCGGATGCTGCGCGCATCAGCAAGCTGGTCATGCATGAAGTCCATCGACCATACCTGGTTTACGTTGGTCGGCACGGTCAGTGGCTCAGGCGTCTGTCGAAGCAGCCGTTTGCGCGGCTTGATCCGCAGGTTCAGTTCGAGTTCGCGATAGATCCGGTACACATGCTTATGGTTCCAGCCGAGCCCTCGAACATCGCGCAGATACAGGAAGCACAGACCAAAGCCCCAGTTGCGGTGATTGTCGGTCAGACGCAGCAGCCAGTTGGCGATTTCCTCGTTCTCGGCGTCCATCTTGGCGACGTACCGATAGCAACTCTGGCTGACTCTGAACGCCTCGCAGGCCATCCGAATCGATATGCCGCGATTCTGCACGGCACGTTGGGCCATCTCGCGGCGGCGGGATGGCCTCACCACTTTTTTTCTAGCGCCTCCGTCACGATCTCGGCCTTGAGCTTCTCCTCGACGTACATCTTGCGCAGCCGGGCGTTCTCGGCCTCCAGCTCCTTCATGCGCGCCATCAGCGATACGTCCATGCCGCCGTACTTGGAGCGCCACTTGTAGAACGTGGCCGAGCTGATGACCAGCTTCCGGCACAGCTCAGGAACGGCAAGGCCAGCCTCCACGCACTTGATCGCTTCAATGATCGGGCTATCCGTAAATCTCGACTTCTTCATGCGGTAGAACTCCTCAACGAGAAAATTCTACTTCTGACTTCATCGCTATTGTTGCGTGAAAATCCGAGCAAAGCTGCTGTTCGCGAGGAGTTCTTGCATGAAACGCAAGCGCGGCTTGGTATAGTCGATCGCCTTGGAACTTGCGGCCTAGGAAGCGCGGAGACGCACGTTAAGGATTTCATGATGCGGCACCAGAACATGCTTGGTTTGAGTGTTGAAGATGTTCGAATTCTCAACATATTAAGAGATAAGGGCCTTTAGAAATGTCAGTTCCATTGGCGGTGAGAGAGGTATTCTTTTTGTCTAGTGGCATAACTGTTTTTGCATGCGAAAAATCGGAGGCTTTTAGTGGTCCCTTTGGAAGGGGGGCGACAATTTATGTCGATGCAAAGGAAAGGCAGAAAATAGGACAGATGCGAGAGCATAATGTTATTAATAGAAATAAAAACAATAATATTATTGCTCTAGAGACGGATGATTTGATTTGCCTAACAAAAGAAGAGGTTTGGAGTGGGGGCGTTTTTATAGCGTTTGAAAATTGAAAATAAAAATCACCGCAGAAATTTTCAAGTCACCGAGTGGATCTGTGGTTCCAATGTTCTATGCCGTAGATAAGCGTGACAAAATTCTGAGAAATGCGACTAATACTTTGTTGGATTTTATTGTTGAATCGGTTCCGGCAGAACTAAGTGCCGTAGTTGCGGTTTTGAATTTGGAGAAACAAGGGCAATACTTTCAACTGGATCCGAATGTCGCAGTTTGGAGTGTTAATGACAAATATGTGTGGATAGGCCCTCCACGTGTCGCAAGAGGATTCGTTCTGATATCCAATGAGAATATTTCGGAATACTCTGAAGATGGCGGAGTTCCAGAGAAGTTTTCGATAAAGCAGTTTCTTTCGGCAGTGGATCATTGGAATTATTTTTGTGCTGTCCGTTCCGAAAAATCAGAAATGGAATTGTTGGGGAAGAAGTTTGAAGCAATAATTTAATGATTTAATGTGTCAGACTACGTTTGGCGCGGGCTATTTGCTTAATCCGACCAGAAAATTCGTGGTTCCAGGCGATAGGTTGGAAAAGGCGGTTCGGTCATCTAAGAAGTTGACAGTGTTATTGCTTGGCGTTATTGGAAAATAAGATGAGCGCTGAGATGTCCGAGTGGCTGCCAACCCTTCCCTGCCCTCCTCGTAAAAAGCGTAGCAGTGGAGGGTAATCCCCCCATTTTTAGCGATTGCGGATTCAATTCCAGGGGAGATAGCGGCTGGCGGTGTGGCCGCGGGCGCCACTAAAGGACTTGATGTGGTGGGAGAGGGTGCGGCCGTCTTGGGATGACAGGTTGCCCCGTAGGACCGACATGATTGAAGTTGTAGTTCGCAGGCAATGGCTGGTTGCCAGGTGGATGCTGGAAGCATCGAAATTCTCGGTACAAGGAGAAGCCCTACCGCAGAAGTCGGTGCTTGTGAATCTATCTTCTGGAGACATCCCAGCGGGGTTTCATCGTGTGGATTCTCGCCAGTTGCGATTCGCGCAGTTTGATACGTCACTCAATTTTATTGGGCTGGCACCAAGCGCGCCAAATTGGAACGATTGATAGTCTGGTGGCAGACTTGACCCGATCGCTGGAGAGGGGGTGAGTATTGTGATTGTTCCAAAATCTAGTCGAGATGCTGCGCAACGACTGCTTATGGAATATGGGATGATTAAAGGAGTCCAGCTTGGAAAATAGAACGAGAAATTATTTGCGGTTGGCCGATTTTCAGATTTTCCCAGTATGGAAGTATGACGAAGATAGTGAGTTATTTCATCCAGTTGTAGAGATGAATGATCTGCCGGAGCGGACGAGAGATTTGTTCATCAGCGCGGAGTTGGTAACAGCTTCAGGTCTGAGATTTGACGGATATGTAGTCGGTGTTGAAAGAATTTTCTCTATCGGTTTGTTTTATAAAAATTCAATTTATCATTTAAATAAAAATTTGCCTGATATATCTAGAGAGCAGATCAGGGATTTGTTTTCTAATATAGGGCGCGACGAGGATTTGGAATTTAGTTCGTTGTTTCCAATAAATTTCACCACTAAGTGGGGAGGGGAGGTGTTTGTCGATTTTTCGGGGAGCATGAATATAGATTAGATGTTGTTGCTGCTTAGAGAACGTAACCAAGATGTGAACGGTAATTTGTGTGAAGCCGCCAATTGGGGGTGTACATGCCGAAGCGGAATTTAATGCGACGGCAGATGACTTTGAATGTTCAGGCCGCTTCTTGCATCCTGTTGAAAATTATCATCGACACCTACGGTTAGTACTGCAGATATGATTTGAGTCAATTTCTCGCTATTTGGTGCGATACCGCCCCGGAATGCCTGAGTGCGGCGATCGTCGAGTGGGCTTGCGCTTAGGGCATACAGCGCGCGCGAATATATCCGGTCGGACAAACTACAGCAGAATGCCTACGTCGAACGGTTTAACAGGACCGTAATCCGCAGTTTGGAAGCCTTCGATAACGGTTCTCAGTCGTCCTTGATATATAAATTACGCTAGAAGTTGTTTTATGAATTACTGCAAAATTTACATTGATTCTAATGCCGACAAGGCCGCAATGGATTCATTGCTCGATGAAGGGGTGGCTCTTTTTTTTGGCGGTGGTGTCGTTGAGTGCGACGTGTTCAGAAATGAAGTCTATTTTTCAAATGCAGCATCAGAATCGCTGACTTATCCAGTAGATAGGTCGCGGTATTATGTTGAAATTGATACGGACTCGGATGTGATAATCACTGAGGACGCATTTAGGCTTGGAGTTTCGAAGATGATTGTTTGGCTGCGAGAGCGTGCAATATTTGTTGTCGCATCATGTGATTTTGAAGATTATGTTGTGGAGATTACGGGTTGGAATTGGACTCCAGAGCAGCCGTTGCCGCCGGCATCCAGAATTAATTTGAATTTGGTTTAATTTGCGAGGTGTGCAATGGTCAGTATTCACGGCGCCATGACTGCACAAAGGAAGTCTTGGATCTGGCAGCTGTGGCGCAAGGGGACATAGATGAGCTCTATTGCGCGCCGCATTGTTAAGCCTCCTGCGACTGCTTTTTCATATCTTCTATATGACGAAGGCAGTTCGCCTCGGAGCAGGACACGCCGTGCTGAATGCCTGTCAGCTCAGGAGCGCGCCAGGGGTACTAGTTTTCGGGCTATCGGGCGCGAGTTGGCCCGTTCAGCTTCCACGACCTCGAGAGAGGTTAGCCGCAATTGTGGGCCAGCGAAGTACCGAGCGTGTAATACGGAAAAACGGTTCTTAAAGCGCGGTCGGCGGCCGAAGCCGTACCTAGCGATTGGGCGCACGTACGCCGGCCGACGTTTTGCGGCAGTTGCTCTCAATGCAGGCGTCGAGGGCTATGACGTTGGCGTTCGCGGCGAGTTTATTGATTGCCTTCAGGGCTTAACGCGATGATCCCGAACCGGGCGTTGGGCAACCACAACGACTACAAGTCCTTCAGGCGTTACAACCCGGCCAAGCTGATTGGAGACACGCAACGGACGATGCCGCATCGCTAGCTCTTTAAGGAAAGATTCAGCACTATGGAAGTTCTCGCGCTTGATGACGCCTATCGGGGTAGGTGATGATACTGAGAAGATTCACTAGTAATAGTTATATCTATGTGGATGAAATGGATGGGGGGGTTCGGGAAAGCGCCTCATTGGCTGAGGGTCTGGCCCTGTCCGGGGAAGGAGACTTTGTAGGCGGAAACCTAGTTGCCTTGTATGTGAGCGATGCGAAGCTTCTTCTTCGGGTGTCGGATAAGGTGAT
>NZ_JBARYB010000072.1:0-8702 GCF_049647645.1 Achromobacter sp. | reverse complement strand
CGCACGCGCCTTGCGGCAAGGGCGCCAGCAGCTTGTCGGCGCCCGGCCGCTGCGCGGCGTAACGCGAGCCCTCCCCTGCGGCCAGCAGGATGCCGACTCGCAAGGGGCCCGGGTAGGGATAGACACTAGAGACATTCGCCATAATGATCAGTATAGTGAATATAAGCCGTGGCAGCGCCGCGGCCTTTCACTGTGAGAAGCCGATGAACGCTCTGGATCTGGACGTATTGCAACATGCCCGGGACTGGGTGGCCGCGGGCAGCCGCGTGCACCTGGTGACCGTGGTGCAGACCTGGGGTTCGGCCCCGCGCCAGGCAGGCGCCATGCTGGCCCTGCGGGGCGATGGCCGCATGGTCGGTTCGGTTTCCGGCGGCTGCATCGAGGACGACCTGATTTGCCGCGCCCGCGAGGGTACATTGGAAGACGCCCCCGCGCGCCTGACCTATGGCGTCACGCGCGACGAAGCCGCGCGCTTCGGCCTGCCTTGCGGCGGCACCCTGCGCCTGATCAGCGAACCCCTGCGCGACACGCAATGGCTGGACCTGGTGCTGGAAGCCATACGCGGCCATCGCCTGATCCAACGCACGGTGGATCTGCACGACGGCAGCAGCTCGGTGTCCGCCGCCGGCCCGGCCGACGGCCCGGACTTCGACGGCCGCATCTTCCGCAGCGTGTACGGCCCGCGCTGGCGGCTGCTCATCATCGGCGCCAACCAGACCGCCCAGGTGCTGGCCAACGTGGCCGCCACGCTGGATTTCCACGTTACGGTCTGCGACCCGCGCGAGGAATTCTTCGGCGATTGGAATCTGTCCCGCACTACCCTGCTCACCAGCATGCCCGACGACGCGGTGCTGGAGATCGGTACGGACGAGCGCACCGCCATCGTGGCGGTCACCCACGACCCCAAGCTGGACGACATGGCTTTGCTGGAAGCGCTGAAATCCCCCGCGTTCTACGTGGGCGCGCTGGGTTCGCGCGCCAACCAGCAAAAACGCCGCGAACGGCTGCGGCTGTTCGACCTGGACGACGGCCAGATCGCGCGCCTGCACGGCCCGGTGGGGCTGCGCATCGCCAGCAAGACGCCGGCCGAGATCGCCGTGGCGATCGCCGCCGAACTGATCTGGGTGCGCAACACGCTGGGGGACGGCGAGGCTGCGCGCAGCGCGCCGCAGGCCAGCGCGCTACACGGTTGAAACAGGCAGCCGCCCCTGCCTTACATGGGCTTGAGCGTGGTGCGGCTGTACTGGTTGTTGGCTTCCACCAGGGTGGAAAGCAGCTTCATGAAGATTTCCTGATTGCGCGTGGACAGCGGCTCCAGCAGGCGCTGCTGGGCGCGCGCCATGCCTTCCTGCAGGATCCCCATGATGCGCAGCCCCTCCTGGGTGATGACGGCCTGGCGCGAGCGCTTGTCGTTGGGATTGACGCGCCTTTCCACCAGGCCGCGCTCCTGCAGGCGCTTGACCACGTCCGCGGTGGTGGTGCGGTCCAGTCCCAGTTCCATACCGATGGCGGTCTGGTCCAGCCAGGGGCTGAGCGACAGCGCCGTCAGCACGCCATACTGCACCGGCGTCACGTTCTGCGTCTTGCACTCTTCGTAGAACATGGCGTAGTGGATCTGGTTCAGGCGCCGCACCAGATAGCCGGGACGCGACCAAAGCACCTGCTTGGCCGGATCGAAAATCTTGGTGTCCATCTTATGAGTTGCGACGCGCTTCAGGGACGTCGTCTTTTTCTGTACATCCGGCACGTTGAGGCAGCTCCAATTTAGTTAGTGCACTGAGGATAATACCACCGGGCGCTTCCTGTCGAGCGACGCGCTGCAGGCGCTTGCCTGAAATCAAACCAGTGCCGCGCAGGAGCGCGCGGCCGGTCGGGAATTCGCCGCGAAACCTAGCGCGCCTGCTCCGCCAGATACTCCTTCAACGTCTGCACCAGCGCCGCCGCGGCCGGCGACAGGCTGCGGTTGCGCGCGGTCACCAAGCCGATGGAACGCTCGGCCACCGGGCCAGTCAGCGGCCGCTGCACAATGCCATTTTGCGCCACCGCGCTGGCGGCAATTTCAGGCAATGCCGCAACGCCGAATCCGCACTCGACCATGGCGACGATGGTGGTCAGGTGCTCGGCTTCGAACGCGGGCGTAAAGCGGATCCGGTTCTGCAGAAAGGCCCATTCGGTGTATTGCCGCACGCTGCTGGGCTGCACCATCGACACGTGCGCCGCGTCCGCGGTATCGGCCCAGCGCAGCGGACCGCGGACGCGCGCCAGCGGGTGGGCTTCGGGGATCAGCAGCAGGAAACTGTCGGACATCAGCGGCACGTAGTGCAGGTCGGCTTGCTGCGGATCGGCGGCAGTCAGGGCGAAGTCGACCTCGCCCGCGCGCACCAGGTCGAAGGCTGGCCCCGACAAGGTATCCCGCACCTTCAGGGCGACCTGCGGGTGGGCCTGGCGGTAGGCCATCAGCACCCGCGGCAGCAGGCGGGCGGCGATCGATGGCAACGCAGCCACCGATACCTGGCCCTGCTCCGCGTTGACGATGCCGCTGACGGCGGCGATGGCGTCGCGAAAAGCCACTTGCAGCGCGGCGGCCTGCTGCATGAAGACCTCGCCTGCGGCCGTGAGGCGGACGGTGCGCGTGGTGCGGTCGAACAGGCGCACGCCCAGCGCATCCTCGATACGCTGGATCTGCGTGGACAGCGCCGATTGCGACAGGTGCAGCTGCGCGGCGGCCTGGCGGAAGTTGAGCGTGCGGCCCAGCACCAGGGTAGTGTCGATATCGCGCATCGAAAGATTGATCTGCATGCCGGAGGCGGCTCCCTCTATTGATCTACATTGTCGATCATTCTATCCAAAAAATCTGATTCATCAATCAAACCGGGTTCTCTACACTCGCCTCCAGCGTAAATACAAATGAAGGAGCAAACCATGCAGACGGACGCGATAGCGCTGCCCAATCCGGGCGCGGCGCATGCGGTGGTGGTGGGCGGCGGCACCATGGGAGCCGACGTGGCCGTGGTGTTGACCCGCGCGGCCTGCCGCACGACCGTGATCGAATCGAATGCCGAACGCGCGGCGGGCCTGCCCGCCCGCGTCGCGGAAAACCTCAAGACCATAGACAGGGAAGCGAACGCCGCCCTGCTATGCACCGCATCCAGCCTGGACGAGGTGGACTGGTCCGGCGTGGACCTGGTCATCGAGTGCATCCCGGAACGCCTGGACATCAAGCAGGCGCTGTTCGCGGACCTGGCGCAACGCGCCCGGCCCGACGCCATCCTGGCCAGCAACAGTTCCAGCTTCCCGATCAGCGCCATCAGCCAGGGCCTGGACACCCGCGGCCGCATGCTGGGCCTGCACTTCTTCATGCCCGCGCACCTGGTGCCGTTGGTGGAAGTGGTGCTGGGCGAGGCCAGCGACAACGCCTGCGCCGACACGCTGATCGAATTCATGCGCCGCTGCGGCAGCGTGCCGGTGAAGGTACGCCAGGACCTGCCGGGCTTTCTGGCCAACCGTCTGCAACATGCGCTGTCGCGCGAGGCCTTCGACCTGATCGACCGCGGCATCGCCTCGCCGGAAGACGTGGATGCGGCGGTGCGCTTCGGCTTCGGCTTCCGCTTTCTGGCGGCCGGCCCCGTGATGCAGCGCGACCATGCCGGCATCGACGTGCACGCCGCGGCCGGCGCCACCATGTACCCCACCTTCTGCAATGCCAGCGAACCGGCGCGCTGCCTGACCGAACGCGCCCAGGACGGCCGCCACGGCATGAAGACCGGCGAGGGCTTTTACGCCTGGACGCCCGAGACCATCGCCGCCGAACGCGCGCGCTACGACCGCCTGTTGCGCGCGGGCCTGGACCTGATTGCGCCCGAGCTGCCGGAGATCAAGCCATGAGCAACGCGCCCCTGCCCCGCGCCGCCCTGGCCGACTCGCCCGTCATCATCACGGTGGCGCCCAATGGCGCCTACAAGAAGGCGGCCGACCACCCGGCCGTGCCGCTCACGGCCGAAGCTCTAGCGCGCGAAGCGCGCGCCTGCCTGGACGCCGGCGCCGCCATGATGCACATGCACGTGCGCAAACCCGATGGCAGCCACCTGCTGGACGCGCAGGCCTACCGCGACGCCCTGGCCGCGGTGCGCGGCGCCGTGGGCGACGAGCTGCTGGTGCAGGTAACCAGTGAAGCTGCCGGCGTTTACACGGCGGCTGAGCAAATCGCCCTGGTGCGCGAGCTGCAGCCCGAAGCCGTGTCCATCGGCCTGCGCGAGATCGCCGTGCCGGACATCCCGGAGTCGGAGCTGGCGGCTTTCCTGGCCTGGATCGCCGAGCGCCGCATCATGACGCAGATCATCCTGTACGACGAAGGCGACGTGCACCGCTGGCTGTCACTGCGCGCGCGCGGCCTGGTGCCCCCGGGTGCGTGGTCGGTGCTGTTCGTGCTGGGGCGCTACAGCGCAGGCCAGACCTCCTCTGCCTACGACCTGCTGCCCTTTCTGGCCGCGTACGACCAGTCCCTGCCCTGGGCCGTCTGCGCCTTTGGCCCCGAGGAGAATGCCTGCGTCACCACGGCAGCGGCATTCGGCGGCCACATGCGCGTGGGCTTCGAAAACAACCTGAAGCTGCGCGACGGCAGCACCGCGCCCGGCAATTCGGCGTTGGTGCTGCAGGCCGCGCAAGGCGCGCAGGCGCTGGGCCGCCCGCTGGCCACGGCGGCCGACGCGCGCCGCATCTACGGGGCGGTCGGCTGACGCGGCCACGGCGGCGCTAGTGCGCCGCTCCCAGGATCGCTTGCGCGACGTTGATCGCCTGCTCTTCCGAATTCATCGTCAGGTTCAGGATGCCCTCGTCCATGGGACCCGCGATGCGCGGCACGCCGACCAGCTTGCCGTCTATGGTGAAAACCAGCCACTTGCCCGGGTACTGGCGGCCGATCTGCGCAAGCTTGCGTGCGCCGGGCGGCGTGAAGCGCAGGCTCACAAAAGGCTGCCCCGCCCGGGTCTTCATCGGCGTGGCGGCGTTCAGGTCGGCGCGGGTAAGCGCGGGCGCCAGCAAGAAATAGTAAGTCTTGTCGGGCATGTGCAGCTCGCGCAGATCATCACCCGGCTGGTCCTGCGCCAGGCGGAACTCGACCGCGGGCGCGGCGGCTCGCGTCTGCGTGGCGGCGTCTTGCGCCGCCGGCGCAGGCTGGGCGGCGCGAGGCGCGGCGTTGGCGCCCTTCTGCGCCGCCATGGGCTGGCAAGCGGCCAGCAACGCGCTCGTTGCGATCAAGGCTGGAAGAATGATGCGACGTGTCATGGCTGTGTACCTCTCAAGAATCATTGAGGATGCGGCGCCTGGCCGCGTGCCTGCGTTCGTGCTGCACCTGCTCACCATTGATACCCGACTCCCACGCTCGCGCCGTAGTCGCCGCGCGAACTGCTGCTGGCCAGGCCCTTCACCACCCATTTGCCGCTGTCGGACACCGTCGACAGCCCCATGGCGAAGCCGCTTTCGCCGCGCCACGTGCCGCCGCCCATGCTGAACATGCTCCTGCCGGGCAGGTAGGCCTGAGGCAGCGCGGACATGGCCATGGCGGAGGCGACACCGGCGCTCAGCCGGTTGTCCAGTCCTTGCACGTCCTTGCGCAAACCCGCTACCTGGTTGGTCAAGCCGCTCTCGATTTCCCGCAACTGGTTCACGTTGACCGCGTCGCTTCCCGCGGTACCGCGGGCCACGTACGCGATCTGGCGCTCCGACCCTTCGGCGCCGACCGACACGGTGTTGTCACGGTCAGCGACGGAGCCCGCGCCCAGAGCCACCGCGTTGCTGGCCGATGCCTTGCTGCCATTGCCCAGCGCCGTTGCCCCAGCGCCAGACGCCTGCGCGCCGTTGCCAATGGCGGTGCTGTTCTTGCCCGAGGCCACGGCGCCCGCGCCACCCGCCGCCGAGTTGCTGCCGCTGGCCTTGGGCGGCTTGGCCGCCTTCTCCTCCTGGCTGGTCTGGAACATGCCGGCGGCGCCATTGCTGATGTTCGTCACATCGCCTTCGACGCCGGCCACGCGCTCATCCAGCGCGGTGAGCTGATCGCCGACCTGGAGCACATTGCCCGCCACGTCCTGCAGACGCTTGTCGGTGTAGTCGTTGGCCTGCTTGAGCGCGCCGTCCAGCTGCCGCAGGTTCACGGCGTCCGTGGCCTCGCGGCCGTCTGCCAGGTTGCTGAGCGTGCGCGCCGAGCCCGACGCGCCTACCGACACCGTGCCCACCGACTTGTTTTGCGCATCCGAGTACTTGCCTGCGTAGCTCTCCGCGCCCCGGTCCGCCACGGCGCCCGCGCCCAGCGCCACATCGCCCTCCTTGCCAGCAGCCGCGCCGTTACCCAAAGCCACCGAGTTGGCGCCATTGGCCGCCGCGCCCGGCCCCATTGCGATACTGCCGATACCGTTGGCCTGGGAATCCGGCAGGACCGCCGACGCCCCGCCGTTGGCGTGGAAGTACTTGATGCCGGCCCCGCCCTGGGTGAAGGTGTCGACCGTATCGCCTATCGACTTGACGTACTGATTGGTCTCGAACAGCTGCGAGCCGTTGACCGCGTCCGTACTATCTCCCGACAGGGCCCCGCGCGCCACGTTCCTCAGCACGGTGGCCGCGCCGCCAGGGTTCAAGGTCACCATGCCGTAATTGATGGTGCCGTCCGGATTGCCGTCGTATTTCACCCCCCCTGCTTCGAGCCCACTCACGTTCGAGGCCAGCGCCTTCAACTGGCTGACGTTCACCGCGTCGGAATCTACCGTGCCCGCAGCCACCCCGGTGATTTGCCGATAGTTGCCGGCGTCGACGTCACCCACGGAAAGTGCCGCCAGCTTGCTGCGCGTGGCCTTCACGGCCGCGCCATCGCCGCCCAGGGGCACATATCCCTCAGCCCCGGCCACCACCTTGGCGATCGACCCGGCGCCCAGCGCTACGCCACCACCCGTGACGACTCTGCTGCCCGCGCCCAGGGCCACCCCCTGAACCGCGTCGGCCAAGGCCTGCGTTCCCGCCGCGATGCCATCCGCGGATGTCGTGCGCGCCTGCTGCCCCAGGGCGATACCGCCGGGCGCGCTCTGATCCACCACGGCGCGCTCGCCGATTGCCAGGCCACGGTCGCCGTTGACCACCGCCTGCGGTCCGATGGCGATCGACTCTACACCTGTCGCCAGTGAATCGGACGCTGCCGAGTTGGCGTGGAAGTACTCAGTGCCCGTGGCCGTCAAGGATCCGATCGCGCCGGTCAACTGGCGCAAGGTCACTGCGTCGTGCGCGTCGGTACCGTCAGCCATGTTGGTAATTTGGCGATACGCGCCGTCGTGGCCCACGGACACCGCTCCCAGTAATGTGAGATCCGCGGTGTTGAACGGCACCAGCGCGCCACCGCTGCCTATCGCAAGACTGCCCGTGATCGGCGCCAACGCCCGGTCGGATACGGAACCTGAACCCAGGGCGACGCTCCCCTCCTGGTTCGCCATGGCTTCGCGGCCCAATGCCAGCGCGTTGCCGGCCGAGGCCCGCGCGGTGTAGCCCAGCGCCGTGCTGCCCAAAGCCTGAGCGTACGAGTCAACTTCCGCCAGCCCCGACTCGTTGGTCCGCGCATAGCGCAGGCCCAGCCCCTTGTCGACCTTGCTGATCAGATTGGTGTCGCCCGTCAGGTTCGTGAACGTATCGCCCATGTTCGTCAGCCTGTCGCCCATCCGCAGCACGCTCTGATTGGTGGCGAAGAGTTGCGAACCGTTCACCGCATCGGTGCTGGCGGCCGACACGACCCCGCGCGCCAGATTGGTGAGCCTGGTCCCGCCCGTCACGCCCCCATCCGTCGATACGGAGCCGGCCAGGGTAATCAGGTTCTTGGGGTCTCCCTGTTTGCCGTCGTAGGTCACCGCCCGGTCGCCCAGGCTGCCGACGTTGTCGGCCACGGACTTGAGCTGGCTCACATTCACCGCGTCCGTGTCGGCCGCGCCCGCGGCCAGGTTGGTCAGACGCCGTTCCGCGCCCGCCGAACCTATGCTCACCTCGCCCACCGGCGCTGCTCCAGCCACCGCCGCCGTGCCCGATCGGTATGCGGACGCGGCCAGCGTCGCGCCATTGGCGACCGAGTTGGCGCCCAGCGCCACGCTGCCGGCATGGCTGGCCTGGGCATCACGGCCCAGCGCCAACGCGTTGTCGGCCGTGGTCCGCGCGTTGTAGCCCAACGCCGTGCTGCCGGGGTTCTGGGCGTAGGCGTCGACAGGCGCCAGTCCACGCTCATTGGTCCGCGCATAGCGGATGCCCAGGCCGTTGCCATCCGTGTATGCCGCGCTCGTGTCGCCGGTCAGGTTCGCCAAGGTGCCGCCGAGGCTCGTGAGCGTATCGCCCAGCGTCGTCACGGTGCCGCCCATGCTTGTCACCGTATCGCCCAGATTCGTCACGGTATCGCCCATGGTTGTTACCGTGTCGCCCAGATTCGTCACGGTGTTGCCCAGGTTGGTCACCGTATCGTCCATGGTCGTCACCCTGTCGCCCACCCGCAGCACGTCCTGGTTCGTCTCGTGTAGCTGCGAACCGTTCACCGCGTCGGTGCTGGCGGCCGACACGACCCCGCGCGCCAGATTGGTGAGCCTGGTCCCGCCCGTCACGCCCCCATCCGTCGACACGGAGCCGGCCAGGGTGATCAGGTTCTTGGGATCTCCCGACTTGCCGTCGTAGGTCACCGCACGGTCGCC
>NZ_JBARYB010000071.1:0-6725 GCF_049647645.1 Achromobacter sp. | reverse complement strand
ATCTGACCGAACAGCACGTTCGTTCCTTGCATGACCGGGCCTCCGATTTCTCCTGCGCTGCTTCCCCATGGAAAGAGCGGCACAAGGACGTGCCGCAGGCGTCAGGATCGGTGCCGGATCAGTGTCGGTCAAAGGCCGTTATGGCAGGAATTGAGGCTAAAAAAGCAGGAGTTCCTGCTGTAGCGAGGGGAAGAAAGGCGTTGCAACCACGAGCGCATTTCAGCGTGGCGAGGTAACGGAAGGATTTTTCCAAAGCGAAGCGACTGCGCGGGTGACTACCTGGGTTTCTGCTCCGGCCGATCACCGTAGAAACGCCGCTTGGCGGCTTCTGCGGCGCGTCGGCAAAGTTCATCATCGACCTTCGCGCGATCTTCCTTGCACAGCCGTTGAATCTCCTTGATGTGTTCGGGATTGGCTGTAAGCGCGTCTACCGTTTCTGAAAGTTGAGAGGGTCCACATGCAGTCAGTGTGGCAGCCAGCATCAGCAGCATCACCTTATTCATGGTTCCAATCCTTTCATCGGGTGGGTCGGGAATTTTTGGCATTGCTCAGATTACCTGCCGAGTCAATGAAGGCCACTCGTTCAATGAACCGGGTCAACATCTCAGGAGTCTCCGCATCACGACGCAGCAGATAGGTTGTCAGCATCGGCGGTTTACCCGCCAAGGGTCGAGCCACAACACCAAGCTCGCGACTGGAGCTGATGTGCGCCGCGCCAGCCAGGCCCAAGGCCAACCCGGCGGAAACCAGAGTCATCATGAGGTCAAAGGTGGAAACGTGCTGGACTATCAGCGGCTCCTGCTCGTGCCTGCGCAGGATGCGCTCGACCTGACGCGCATGGCCTTCGCAGATTGCCGGATCGCCCAACACCAGCGGATAGTGCAGCACTTCCTCCAGCGGAACCTGCCTGAAGGAGAGCACGGGATGGCGAGCAGGTACTGCGACCATCAATTCGTCCTCCCAGGCAGATGTGGCCACGATGCCATCGCCCACATCATCGGCCATCGAAAAGCCGGCATCGTATAGGTCATCGTGCAAGCCTTTGATCTGCTGGGCAAGCGGAACCTCGAATAATCGAACCTCGACCTCGGGGTCTTCTTCGCGGCACTGCGCAAGCAGCGCCGGCAAGCGTGATGGCGTGATGCCATCGGACAAGGCAATGCGCAATTGCCCGTGATAGCCATTGGAGGCAGACCTGACGCTATCGCGGGCTTGTTCCAGCGCAGTAAAGATGCGCGGTACGTGTTCCAAGAGCAATCGACCTGCACGGGTCAGTTGCGTGCTGCGGGTAGTGCGAACGAACAGGCGCGCACCAAGTTCTTCCTCCAGTTCCTTGATGGTGCGAGACAGCGGCGATTGGTCGATGTGTAGCCGTTCAGCGGCACGAGCGAAATGAAGCTCCTCCGCGACAGCGATGAAACATCGAAGTTGGCGCAATTCCACTTATGCCCTTCCTAGCGTTTCAGATCGTCCATGTTCTATGGGGTGCGGTCTGATGCTTCATTCATATGAGCACACCAGGGACGCTGTCCTCCGAACCGAAAATGTCCCGGTTGCGATGCAAGCAGTCCAATCCGAATTGCAAAAGCTAGTGATATGTTACTCACTAAATTATCAAAAGACAATGACTGAATCGATCAATAGGCGAGGCAAGTCCCCCTCCTTTCGGCGGGAGGGAGGTCTGCGGTTGTCAGCTGATGCCTTGCAATGTCTTCACGCAGGATTCGCGTGATCTCCGCGATTGAAGCAGCGGTCTCCTGCACGCTGTGCCCGGACACGATGATTCTTTCCGAGGCGGCCCCCTCCAAATGGGCACTTCTGTACGGAACCAGGCCGTCGTCGGAGTCCGCAAGAGAACCATCGGTGTTCTGCCTGGCGATAATCGAGTGATATAACACCCGACCCGAGATAGGAAGCTCCGCTGCGGCTTTGACAAAAGGATCCTTTTCGTCGAGTTGATCAATGCTGTTGGGAATGCGCTCCAGGAGCGTTTCCTGGGTTGTTCCCATGGTGTAGGCGCGAGCCGGAATGGCGCCAGCGAGCGCTTCCAGCAGCGTCAGCGGCAAGCGGACCAATCCGGCTACCCAGCGCCCAAACCCTTGGCCGGCAACCACGGTTCCACGGTGGGGCGTGGCGATGAATATCACCCGCTCAACACCTCGAAATGGCTGAAATTGCAGGAGAGGGTCAATTTTGGCGCGGCTCTTGCCAAGACGATTCAGATCGATCCTCGGATCCGATTCGGCCCATTTCAACAATTGCTGATCCGACGTGGAGACCATCAACCGCGCGAGCACTCCGCCCATGCTGTGCCCAACCAACACTAGCCCGTGTGAAGCTGCGGTTTTATCCTCCGGGTCGAAGTGATGCAAAGCGGCCAGCAGAACTTGTCGGATTGCCGCATGATTGGCTGGCAGCGGCATGTTCGTGGGGTAATAGACCTGCCAGACTTGGAAGGCGCACCGCAGTTCTTCGTCGGCCAGAAGTTCATTGGCCAGGTTGACCCAAGCCTCGGGGCTGCTCGCCAGTCCATGCAGCATCACGATGATGCGCCGCTGTGGATCGAATGGCTGCATCAGATACAGGCGCGGCTGATCGATTCCACGGTCACGCCCAAGCAGACCCAACAACGATTGCCGATTGAACTCCGAGCGTGCCAGCCACAGACCATAGCCAGCTGTGAAATTGCCAGCCAGCGGAACGCGTTGCCCATGGAGCGACAAATAGTCTTGCGCCAGCGGGTCATATACCGCAACGACGAGTTCGTGCGAGGCCAGCAGCTCCTCCATAGAGCGCACGTCGAAGCGGAGCACTACCGTCACGTTGGGGGTGGGCATTTCGTTCCAGGCGTTGGATTTCGTCGAAAAATCATCTCCGGTGGGTAACCCGTTTTGATTGGTCAACGACTGGGCATCGGTTACGGCCACCAGTTCAGCGCCAAGGCCATCCCTACGGTAGATGCCGCGCAGACCTTGGAATCTCAGCGCGCTGGCAGGCAACAACTCGCGCGGCATTGCCGCGCCGTTCGGCAGGCGAGCATTCAGGTCAACTCGCAAAGTCCAATCACCCAAACGCAGCACACCTTTGGCCTTGACAGCCTTCGCATCCGGTTTCCCTTGGCGTACGCCAAACAGCTGTGCGACCGTTTTTTGTACTGCGTAGTTGTACCAGTCGCGCACCTGCGTCTGCCGCTCCTCAAACGCGCGTTCGCCGGGTGCGCGCCTGGTAAAGAAGAGATAGGCATACGCATACCGTGCCGTCTCGATCCAAGCTGAAGTGGAGGAGGATTCGGTGTAAGGAGCCGAAATTGAAATGGACACGGCATGCTGCAACCAAAGCTCAGCCAGAGCCGATGTCCTAGTCTCTTCGTCCATGTCCTTGACCGCGGCTATCGCCGCAATACAAGCAAGTGAGGTGCTCTTTGCGCAGGCCCGTTCATCAATTTCGGCGACGCGGAGGGCCTGCACAGTCAACGCACTCAGTTTTCCCGTGCCGAGGACATCGCCCCGCCGTAGCGCAACGTATTCATCCGGTGCCATTGCGCGTACAGTCACAGAGGGCTTGAACTCGCTGACAATCGCGCAGCCGCCAAGTGCGAACACGGCAACGATCACGATCGACCACCGCAAAGAGAATGCAAAGGCCACCTGTCTCACACCTTGATGCTGCACCGGCGTTGCCGACCTCAGCCGCGACCGTAATTTCAAGCGGCGGTATAGCCGCCATCGACCACCAGCGCGCTGCCGCACATGTAGTTGGCGCCCTCGGAGAGCAGGAAGCAGGCAGCGTGGGCGATCTCTTCGGACTGGCCCAGGCGCCCGATTGCGTGCATGCCCTTGAGCGCCGCCAACGTCGCCTCGTCCAACACTTTGAGCAGCGGCGTATCGATATAGCCCGGGTGGATGGAGTTGATGCGGATGCCCTGCGCCGCGTAGGCCAGCGCCGCTGAACGCGTGAGGCCGGTGACACCGTGCTTGGCGGCGACGTAGGCTGGGGCGGTGGCGCTGCCAACCAGGCCGAGGATGGACGACATGTTGACGATGGCACCACCACCGGCGGCCAGCATGGCCGGAATCTGCGCCCGCAGGGCATATTGAACACCAGAGAGATTGACGTCGATGACGTGCTGCCACTCGTCCGCCGCCAGTTCTCCCGCAGGTTTGAGCGTACCGCTGATACCGGCATTGTTGAATGCCAGATCCAGGGCGCCGAAATGTTCGAGTGCGCACTGCACCGCTGCTTGTGCGTCGTCGGGACGGGCGGTGTTGCCGGCGTGCGCCACGGCGCGGCCGCCGGCGGCGTCGATGGCCTCCACCACGCGCCGTGCGGCCTCAAGGTCGATGTCGGAGACAACAACCTGCACGCCGTTGGCGGCCAGCAGACGGGCCGTCGCCTCGCCGATGCCGGAGCCACCGCCGCTGACGATGGCGCTGTTGCCCTTGAAGCTGTATTTCATGGTGAAGACTCCATTTTGAAATGCGGGTTGAATCGGTGGCGCAAGCGCCTCACGGCGGCGCGGCGCGCCTGCGTTCGGCCAGCATGAGTGCAATGGCGCAGGATGCCAGGCGCGTGGTGCGCGAGTCGGAGCGGCTGGTGAGCACGATGGGCACACGCGCGCCCATGACGATGCCGGCGCTCTCGGCACCGCCCAGGAACTCAAGCTGCTTGGCCAGCATGTTGCCGCTTTCCAGATCAGGCACAACAAGCACGTCAGCCTGCCCTGCCACGGCCGACCGGATGCCCTTGACTTGCGCGGCCTCGGGCGAGACTGCGTTGTCGAAGGCCAGCGGCCCGTCGACTAGGCCGCCTGTGATCTGGCCGCGATCGGCCATCTTGCACAGGGCTGCCGCATCCAGCGTCGAGCGCATGCGAGGGTTCACCGTTTCCACCGCCGCCAGGATGGCGACTTTGGGTTCGGGCACACCGATGACGTGTGCCAGATCGATGGCGTTGCGCACGATATCGGCCTTGTCCTCAAGCGACGGAGCGATGTTGATGGCGGCGTCGGTGAGGATGAAGGGCCGGGGGTAGCTGGCCGTCTGCATGATGTAGCAGTGCGTCAAGCGGCGCTCGGTGCGCAGGCCAGCCTCGGGGGCCAGAATGGCGCCCAGGTACTCGTCGCTGTGCAAGCTGCCTTTCATCAGTGCCTGCACCTCGCCCTTGCCAGCCAGCCGGGCGGCGGTGGCCGCGGCAGCGTGGCTGTGCGGCACATCAACGATCTCACTGTCCCCCAGATCCAGCCCGAAATCGGCTGCAACGGCGCGCAGCTTGGCAAGCGGCGCCACCAGCACTGGCGTGATGATGCCGGCATCGCGTGCGTCCAGTGCACCGCCCAGGCTGAGCGCGTCGCAGGGGTGCACGACGGCAGTGCGCACCGGGGCCATGGCTTTGACATGGGCGATGAGACGCGCGACACCACTGGGAGCAACGGCACTAACGTGTTCAGAAGTTTGTTCGTTCATGTGATTCCTTTGCGGTGCGGTTGGCGTACCAGCATCACGGGAACCGGCGCGATGCGCGCGATCTGCTCCGCGTCGCTGCCGAGCAGCAGCCGATCCACGCCGCGACGCCCGTGGGTGCCCAGGATGACCAGATCACACGCACTTGCCTCGGCCTGCTTGGCGATTTGTTCCGACACGCGCTCGGCACCGCTTTCAAGAAGCACCGTCTCCACGGCAAGTCCGTCCTGACGCAATCCGTTGGCGGCCTCATCCAGCAAGGCCTGTCCAGCCGCCATGAAGCGCGGACGGACGTCCTCGATGTAGACCTTCGGACGTTCGAAACCCGTGCTGTGTCGGGTCGGCTCGACGACATGCAGCAGGATCACCGCGCCGCCACTCAGATGGGCCAAAGCGCGGGCATGATCGAGGGCCAGAAGCGATGTGGGACTGCCGTCCAGCGGCACCAGGAGTCGTGAATACATGGCATTCCGTCCGAAGTCGATTGGTCTTGGGGATTGCAGCGTCAGAAATTGATTGCTTGTGGCGCGGATTCCATGGCCGCTCAATACATGTGCTGGCCACCATTCATGGCGACGTTGCTACCAGTCATGAAGGCGGCGGCTTCGCTGGCGATGAAGGCGACAAGCTCCGCAATCTCGGCTGGCTGACCGAGGCGCCCGACCGGAATCGCATCGGTGATCTTCTGGCGCACATCCTCACGCACCGCCATCACCATCTCGGTGGCCAGATAACCCGGCGAGACGGTATTGACCGTCACGCCCTTGCGCGCCACTTCCAGCGCCAGCGCCTTGGTAAAGCCATGGACCCCGGCCTTGGCCGCCGAATAGTTGGTCTGCCCGAACTGGCCCTTGCTGCCATTGATCGACGAGACGTTGATGATGCGACCCCAGCCACGCTCGACCATCGGATCGATGAACGGCTTGGTGACGTTGAACATGGAATCCAGGTTGGTACGCAGTACGGCATCCCAGCCGACCTTGTCCATCTTGCGCAAGGTCGCGTCGCGGGTGATACCGGCGTTGTTCACCAGGATGTCAATACGATGTCCATCGACATGAATGCGCCGCGCCAGCTCCTGCGCCGACTCGTAGTCGGACACATCCACCCCGTAGGCCGCAAATCCGTAGCCCTGCGCCGCCTGCGTGTGCTGCCACTGGTCAATCGTGGGGTTGCCTGGCGTATGCGTGACGATCACGCGGTGGCCGGCATCGTGCAGGGAACGGGCGATCGCAGCGCCCAGTCCCCGGTTGCCTCCGGTCACCA
>NZ_JBARYB010000070.1:0-12688 GCF_049647645.1 Achromobacter sp. | reverse complement strand
GCGCGGCCGCTGCCGATCAGCCGCGCCTGCGCTTCAGTCGCCCTGCTCCTGCGCGGCCTGCCGGTATGGAGCCGCCTCGATGCCGTGCTTGCGCATCAGCGCCCAGAAGGCCCGCCGGTGCTTGCAGCAAGCCCGCGCCGCCTGCGCCACATTGCCGCCATGGCGCGACAGCGCAAGCCGGATGTAGTCGCGCTCGAAGCCGTCCACCACCCGCGCCTTCGCGATCCGGAAGGATTCGTGCGCAGGCCGGGGGGGTTGATGGCGCGGGCGGGACAGGGTCTGCTCCATCAGATCGGACGCCCCCCGGGCGCGCAAGGTCGCGGGACGCTGCAATCCGCCCGCGCCTGCCTGAGGCCGCGCCTCGCGATACATCGTCGCTGGCTCCTGGATCTCCACCCGCGCCGTGCCGCGCCCCTGCGCCGTGCGGGCCAGGCGACCGAGCCGTACCCGCAGGCTCTCCCGGCAGGCGGGCTGCGTCTCGAAATCCGAAGCGCCCAGGCTTAGCAGGTCTTCGATGGCGGGCGCCTTCACGTCCGAGATCAGCAATAGCAGCGGAGTAGTCAACACGGCGCCCGCCTGCTGCAAGGCCATCCGCGTCCACGCCAGCGAAGACGGCGCGACAGGCAGGATGCAGCAGTCATAGCGCCTGAGCGCCACCGCCAAGCGCGCCAGCGCCTGCACGTCAGCTTCCGGGATCTGGGCATCAGGCTCGGCGCCGGCCGTCGCATCCCGGGACGCCGCGCCGGCGGCTGCATACCGCACCGGACTCAGCGACACCAGGTGCAGCCGCACACGCATCTGCCTGGCCGGGTGCTGCGCCACCAGATCGCGCATCGCCCCTTCGTGGCCAGGCGCCAGCAGAACCCCGCAATCCAGGACTTCTCGCACGCTTCCCCCCAACGCTTGACTAGGAAAGCTGAAGGCTACTGTTGCAAGCGTCGGCCAGCTATTCGTAGTGATCGCATTGCGGCCGGCACAAACAACGGCGCGGCAAGAGACTGATTTGAATCGCTGTCGCCTTTGACGCTGTGCGACGACAAAGCCCAGCCTGTGGGTGACGGGGCCGGACTCAAGAATGCGATAAGCCTTATCGGCCGGTAGCTTGTCCTGCGTGGCGTCTACTCCCAAGGGGTAGAGAGCCGAGAAAGCAAGACACGCTACGGCTTCCGGCGGCTGCGTGTCAGTCGGTGAAGTCGGTTGCGTCGGAAGCGCCTCGCCATGCGTCGAGATCCTCGCGGACCGCCTGCATCTTCTGCTCGGCCAGGGTGTTGGCGATCTTGCCAGCGAACAAATGGATGGGCGGCCTGGCGACGCGGGAGGCTTGCAGGATCAGCGTGGCGACTTTTTCGGGGTCGCCTGCTTGCTGGCCATGCAGTCCGTTCAAGTGCAAATCCAGCGAAGCCTGGGCTTCGGTGTAGTCGGCAATCGAACGCTGGGCCACGCCCAGCACGCTTTGCGCCAGGAAGTCCGTGCGCACCGGCCCCGGATAAACCACGGTGGCCTTGATACCCAGCTCTGCCACTTCGGCCGCCAGTGATTCGGTCAGTCCGGCGACGGCGAACTTGCTGGCGGCATAACTGCCCCAGCCCGCGTAGCCGCCCTGGAAGCCCACGATAGAGGCCAGGTTGAAGATGTGGCCGCTACGTTGCGCGCGCAGGTGCGGCAGTGCATGCCGCAGCACGTGCAACGGTGCGAACACGTTGACCTCGAAGTTGCGGCGCAGTTCGGCATCGGTCAGCGCTTCGACCGTGCCCTGCTGGGCGTAGCCGGCGTTGTTCACCACGCGGTCGATGCGGCCGAAGGTGGCGATCGCCTTTTCGATGGCGGCCTGCACGCTCGCCTCGCTGCCCAGGTCGACCTCCAACGCCAGCAGACGCGCGTTGTTTTGCCCGAAAGCTTGATGCAGGCTGGCGAGCGTGCGCGAAGTGACGGCCACGGCATCGCCATCGGCCAGCGCCTGGCGAGCCAGCGAAAAACCGATGCCGCGAGCAGCGCCGGTGATGAACCAGACCTTGGAATGAGAGGGTGTTTGCATGGGGTAATGCTCCTTGTCAGTGGAGTGGGACACGAGGGTTCCTCGAAAATCGAAAGGGCGCAGATCAGTACGGGCTTGCGGTGGGGCGCAAGATGATTTCGCTGACGTCCACGTCATCCGGCTGCGAGATCGCATAGCCGATGGCCTTTGCCACGGCCTGCGGCGCCAGTGCGATGCGGCGGAATTCACGCATTGCCGCGCGCGCCGTCTCATCGCTGATGGAGTCGGCCAACTCAGACTCCACCACGCCGGGACTGACCACCGTCACGCGCAAGACATCTGTCTCCTGGCGCAGCCCGTCGGAGATCGCGCGCACGGCGTATTTGCTGGCGCAGTAGACGGCGGCGGTCGGGGTGACCGCATGCGCGCCGATCGACGCCACATTGATGATGTGTCCACGCCCCTGCCCCTGCATGGCAGGCAGCACGGCCGCGATGCCATGCAAGACACCGCGCACGTTGACATCGATCATGCGGTTCCATTCATCGACTTTGAGCGCCGCCAGCGGCGACAAAGGCATGACGCCCGCGTTGTTGATCAACACATCGATGCGGCCATGGCGTTGCTGCGCAAAGGCGGCGATGCGCTGCATGTCGGCCAATTGGGTGACGTCTAGCGTAAGCGCGTCCACGCTGGCGCCCTGCGCCCGCAGTTCCTCCTGCAGCGCGGTGAGACGGTCGCTGCGGCGTGCCCCGATGACCAGCTTGTGGCCCATCTGCGCCAGGTGGCGGGCCGTGGCCTCGCCAATGCCGCTGCTCGCGCCGGTCAGGACGATGACCTTGGGGCTGTTCGCGTTGATGGATTCCATCGTTTCTCCTTGGTGCCCCAGGCCGATGGGAGACGACCGTCAGGGGTGATATGAACAAGGAGAAATCGTAGGCAAGCCGTCAGGATCAGACGAGATGCAGAGCTATTGCATCATTGCCTATTTCTATTTCGTCAGATCAAATATTGGATAATTAATGCAAGAATATGGCCTATTCATAAATTGAACCCAAGATCTCTCAATGAAAGCCCTCATCCAGACATGACCCGACAAGCCGAGATGGCGACGCTGATCCAGCGGCTTGCCCCGCAAGAGGGATACACGCGCTCCTTGCTGGATGGCGTGCGCCTGATGCGCGCGGATCAGCCGCTGGGACGCACGCCCGTGTTGTACGAGCCCAGCATCGTGATCGTCTGCCAAGGCCACAAGCGTGGCTATCTGGCCGATCAGGTCTATCGCTACGATGCCTTGCACTATCTGGTGCTGTCGGTGCCACTGCCGTTCTCGACCGAGACCGATGCCAGCCCCGAGGCGCCGCTGCTGGCCGTATCCGTGCGGCTGGACATGACCGCCGTGGCCGATCTGGTCATCGAAGTGGAGCAGCAGGCGAGCACGCCGGTCAGCGCGCCCGCGGGCATCGTGTCCACGCCGC
Source organism: Achromobacter sp. (assembly GCF_049647645.1). Taxonomy (GTDB): domain Bacteria; phylum Pseudomonadota; class Gammaproteobacteria; order Burkholderiales; family Burkholderiaceae_B; genus Achromobacter. The sequence goes on along the minus strand of NZ_JBARYB010000070.1, from coordinate 9,235 downwards.
TGGACGCAACGCTGGCCGACACCACCGTGCGCCTGCTCCAGGCGTTGACCTCGCCACTAGAAGCCAAGGTGCTGGGGCCCGCCATCGTGCGGGAGCTGAGTTTTCGCGTGTTGATGGGCCCCCAAGGCGGGGCAATCCGGGCAGCGCTGGCCTACCAAGGCAACTTCGGCCGGATCTCCCGGGTTCTGCGCCGCATCCATAACGACTACGCGCAAAGCCTGGACGTCGAATTGTTGGCCGGCGAGGCGGGTCTGAGCATTCCGGCTTTCCATGCGCATTTCAAGGCCGTGACGGCCACTTCGCCGATCCAGTACATCAAGTCGGTGCGCTTGCATCAGGCTCGGCTGCTGATGATCCGGGACGATCTGACCGCGGCGGCGGCCGGCGCACGGGTCGGCTATGAGAGCGCGTCGCAGTTCAACCGCGAGTTCAAACGCTTCTTCGGGCGCAGCCCGGGCGAGGAGGCACGAGAAATGCGCTCAGCTTTCGCGCTCGCGGCCCCCACGCAACTGGATGCGGTCGCCTTGGCACATTGACGCGTCGAGAAATGAAAAAAGCGGCCCAAAGGCCGCTTTTTTCGAATCCGGGGCGAACCCCGGGGCACAGCTTCGCCGCTTAGTGCGAACGGCCGCCTTGGCGCAGCTTGCGCGCCGCGATGGCTTGCGCAGCCAGCATGGCGAGTTCGGCTTCGACCACGGCGATGTCCGCCTTGTCCTTGGCGTTCGCCAGGGCCTGTTCGGCCTTCTGGCGCGCTTCCAGGGCGCGGGCTTCGTCCAGGTCGGCGGCACGGATAGCCGTGTCGGCCAGAACCGTCACGCTGCCCGGCTGCACTTCCAGAATGCCCCCGGCGACGAAGATGTTTTCCTCGCCTTGGTCGGCACGAACGATCTTGACCGTCCCGGGGCGTATGCGCGAAATCAGCGGGGTGTGGCCGGGCAGAATGCCCAGTTCACCCGCTTCGCCAGGCAGCACCACGAACTTCGCCTCACCGGAGAAGATCGCTTCCTCTGCGCTGACGACATCCACATGCAGGGTAGCCATATCGGTTCCTTATTGCAGTTTCTTGGCCTTCTCGAAGGCCTCGTCGATCGAGCCGACCATGTAGAAGGCCTGTTCCGGCAGCGCATCGCACTCGCCTTCCACGATCATCTTGAAACCACGGATGGTCTCGGCCAGCGGAACGTACTTGCCGGGCGAACCGGTAAACACTTCAGCAACGTGGAACGGCTGCGACAGGAAGCGCTGGATCTTACGAGCACGGGCCACGGCCTGCTTGTCTTCCGGCGACAGTTCGTCCATGCCCAGAATCGCGATGATGTCGCGCAGTTCCTTGTAGCGCTGCAGCGTTTGCTGCACGCCACGGGCAACGGCGTAGTGCTCTTCGCCCACGACTTGCGGGTCGAGCTGGCGGCTGGACGAATCCAGCGGATCCACGGCCGGGTAGATACCCAGGGCGGCGATGTCACGCGACAGCACGACGGTCGAGTCCAAATGCTGGAAGGTCGTGGCAGGCGACGGGTCGGTCAAGTCATCCGCAGGGACGTACACGGCCTGGATCGAGGTGATCGAGCCGGTCTTGGTCGACGTGATGCGCTCTTGCAGCTTGCCCATTTCTTCGGCCAGCGTGGGCTGGTAGCCCACCGCCGACGGCATACGGCCCAGCAGTGCGGACACTTCCGTACCGGCCAGGGTGTAGCGGTAGATGTTGTCCACGAAGAACAGGATGTCGCGGCCTTCGTCGCGGAACTTCTCGGCCATGGTCAGGCCGGTCAGCGCCACGCGCAGACGGTTGCCCGGGGGTTCGTTCATCTGACCGAACACCATCGCAACCTTGTCCAGAACGTTCGACTCTTCCATTTCGTGGTAGAAGTCGTTGCCTTCGCGGGTACGCTCACCCACGCCGGCGAACACCGACAAACCGCTGTGCTGCTTGGCGATGTTGTTGATCAGTTCCATCATGTTGACGGTCTTGCCCACGCCGGCGCCGCCGAACAGGCCGACCTTGCCGCCCTTGGCGAACGGGCAAACCAGGTCAATAACCTTGATGCCGGTTTCCAGCAGTTCCACCGACGGCGACAGTTCGTCGAAACGGGGAGCCGGCTGGTGAATGCCACGCTTTTCGTCGTGCTGGATCGGGCCGGCTTCGTCGATGGGACGACCCAGCACGTCCATGATGCGGCCCAGCGTGCCGGTGCCGACGGGCACCGAGATCGGAGCGCCCGTGCCCGTGACCTTCATGCCGCGGCGCAGGCCGTCGCTGGAGCCCAGCGCAATGGTACGCACCACGCCGTCGCCCAACTGTTGCTGCACTTCCAGCGTCAGACCCTTTTCGGCGAACGAGGAACCCTCGTCGGCCAGAGTAAGCGCTTCGTAAATCTTGGGCATGTGATCGCGGGGGAACTGAATATCCACCACGGCGCCGATGCACTGAACGATGGTTCCGTTGCTCATGTCGATTCCTTGCTTGATAGCTTGTGACGGGATGCTGCCTGCCTCAAACGGCGGCAGCGCCCCCTACGATTTCCGAAATTTCTTTGGTGATCGCGGCCTGACGGGTCTTGTTGTAGACCAGTTGCAGATCGCCGATGACCTTCTTGGCGTTGTCCGACGCCGCCTTCATGGCGACCATCCGGGCCGACTGCTCCGAAGCCATGTTCTCGGCCACGGCTTGGTACAGCAGGCCTTCAACGTAACGCTGCAGCAGGTCGTCGATCACGCTACGGGCGTCGGGTTCGTAGATGTAATCCCAGCTGTAGTCCGACTTCACTTCCGAGGTCTTGGCCAGGTTCTCGGCACCCATCTGGTACGGATCATCCAAACCGCTGGCCAGGGGCAGCAGACGCAGGAACAGCGGCTCCTGCTTCATCGTGTTGACGAAGCGGGTCGAAGCCACGTACAGCGCGTCGATACGGCCTTCCAGGTAGGCGTCCAGCTGCACCTTGATCGCGCCCAGCAGGCGGTCGAGTTGCGGCTTGTCGCCCAGTTGCACTTCCTGGGAAACCAGTTTGGCGCCGATGCGGGTCAGCACGCCCACGCCCTTGTTGCCGAAAGCGGTCGCTTGCACGGCGATGCCGTTCTTCTCGAACTCTTTCAGCTTGCCCAACGTCACGCGGGTGATGTTGGTGTTCAAGCCGCCGCACAAACCCTTGTCGGTCGTCACCATGACCACGCCGACCGCTTTGATTTCGCGCTCGACCAGGTACGGGTGGCTGTACTCGGGGTTGGCCTGCATCAGGTGCGCAGCAATCTCGCGCACCTTGGTGGCATACGGACGGCCTGCACGCATCCGTTCCTGCGCCTTGCGCATTTTGGATGCGGCGACCATTTCCATCGCCTTGGTGATCTTGCGCGTGTTTTGCACGCTCTTGATCTTGGTTCGGATTTCCTTAATTCCGGGCATTGCGCTTTCCTGTGAAGACTGGCCGATGGGTTCCGCTCGCGCCTCAACCATCCGGGAAGGATGGGTGAGGCGTTTCGGACGCCTAACCCATCACTTTCTTAAAAAGCACCGTGCTTCTTGAATTCCTGGATGGCGGCGGCCAATTCGGCTTCGTCATCCTTGGACAGTTCCTTGGTGTCTTCGATACGCTGGATCAGGGCCGCATGCTTGGCCTTCAGTTGATCCTTCAGCGACTTCTCGAACGACAGCACTTGGGCGACGTCCACTTCATCCAGGTAGCCGTTGTTGACCGTGTACAGCGTGACGGCCAGTTCCCACACTTGCAGCGGCTGGTATTGCGGCTGCTTGAGCAGTTCCACCACGCGCTTGCCGCGTTCCAGCTGGCGACGGGTCGCGTCGTCCAGGTCGGAAGCGAACTGCGCGAAGGCGGCCAGTTCACGGTACTGCGCCAAGTCGGTACGGATACCGCCGGACAGCTTCTTGACGACCTTGGTCTGAGCAGCGCCACCCACGCGCGACACCGAGATACCGGCGTTGATGGCGGGACGCACACCGGCGTTGAACAGGTCGGTTTCCAGGAAGATCTGGCCGTCGGTGATCGAGATCACGTTGGTCGGAACGAAGGCCGACACGTCGCCTGCCTGGGTTTCGATGATCGGCAGCGCGGTCAGCGAGCCGGTCTTGCCCTTGACGGCGCCGTTGGTGAACTTCTCGACGTACTCTTCGTTCACGCGGGCAGCGCGTTCCAGCAGGCGCGAGTGCAGGTAGAACACGTCGCCCGGGTAGGCTTCGCGGCCCGGCGGACGGCGCAGCAGCAGCGAGACCTGGCGATAGGCCCAGGCTTGCTTGGTCAGGTCGTCATAGACGATCAGGGCGTCTTCGCCGCGATCGCGGAAGTATTCGCCCATCGTGCAGCCGGCGTAGGCGGCCAGGTACTGCATGGCAGCCGAGTCGGAGGCCGAAGCGGCCACGACGATGGTGTATTCCATCGCGCCGTGCTCTTCCAGCTTGCGGACCACGTTGTTGATCGTGGAAGCCTTCTGGCCGATAGCGACGTACACGCAGGTGACGCCCTTGCCCTTCTGGCTGATGATGGTGTCGACAGCGACGGCGGTCTTGCCGGTCTGGCGGTCGCCAATGATCAGTTCGCGCTGGCCGCGGCCGATCGGCACCATCGAGTCGATAGCCTTGATGCCGGTTTGCAGCGGCTGCGACACCGAGCGGCGGGCGATAACGCCAGGCGCCACTTTTTCGATGATGTCGGTGGCCTTGGCGTTGACCGGGCCCTTGCCGTCGATCGGCTCGCCCAGCGTGTTGACCACGCGGCCTTTCAGTTCGGGACCGACCGGAACTTCCAGAATGCGGCCGGTCGTCTTGACCTGGTCGCCTTCGGAAACGCCGGTGTAGTCACCGAGAATAACGGCGCCGACGGAATCACGCTCGAGGTTGAGCGCCAGACCGAAAACGTTGTTGGGAAATTCGAGCATTTCGCCCTGCATCACGTCGGACAAGCCGTGGATGCGGGTAATACCGTCGGTCACGGACACGACGGTGCCCTGAGTACGGACATCAGCCGAAGCGCCCAGGCCCTCGATGCGGCTCTTGAGCAGTTCGCTGATCTCGGAGGGATTGAGTTGCATATTGACTCCTGGAATCCTGTTAGTTGCCTTAAGCGGCGAGCTGATCGCGCATGCGGGCCAATTGGGCTTGTACGGAAGTATCGAGCACCTGGTCACCGACGGCCACGCGCACGCCGCCGATCAGCGACGGATCAACGGTGACGCTGGGCTTGAGCTTGAGGCCAAATTTTTGTTCGAGGGCGGCGACCAGTTCTTTGACCTGGGCATCGCTCAATTCGAACGCGCTGGTGATTTCCGCCTGCGCCGTGCCGTCGTGACGATTCCGCAGCACCGCGAATTGCGCGGCGATGTCGGGCAGCAGCAGCAGCCGGTCGTTTTCGACCAGCAGCTCGATGAAATTGCGGGCGGCTTGAGGCAGTTCGGCCTTTACCAGGCCGGAGAACAGCTCAACGCGCTGCTTGTCGCCCAGACGCGGGTCGGCCATGGCCTCGCGCACGTCGGGGTTGGAGGCGACCTGAGCCAGTTCGCTGACCAGGTCGGACCAGGCCGGCAAGCCGGCGCGGTCGTCGCGCGCCGCACTGAAGAGCGCTTCAGCGTAGGGCCGGGCAACAGTGGAAAGTTCAGCCATGACGGTCCCGGATTAAAGCTGCGCGCGGAGCTGGTTGAGCAGCTCGGCGTGTGCGCGGGCGTCAACCTCGCGCTTGAGGATCTGTTCAGCACCCTTGACGGCCAGCGCAGCGACGTCGTCGCGCAGCAGGTCGCGGGCGCGCTGGACTTCCTGCGCGGCATCCTGGGCAGCCTGCGCCACGATGCGGGCGCGCTCGGCTTCCGCTTCACGGCGGGCCTGCTCGATCAGGGAGGCGGCTTGCTTCTCAGCCTCGATGATGCGGGCGTGGTTTTCGGACTTGGCAGAAGCCTCGATCAGACTGACGCGCGCCTGGGCTTGAGCCAGATCGGCTTTGCCCTTCTCGGCGGCGGCCAGGCCGTCGGCGATTTTCTGGCGGCGCTCGTCCATCGCCTTCGTCAGGGGGGGCCACACGAATTTCATCGTGAACCAGCCCAGAACGAAGAACACGAGCATCTGGAAAATGATCGTCGCGTTCAGATTCACGGTCGTTCCTTTAACACCTTGCGGCTCCGACCGCACCCGGAAAGGGGCGTCACGGAGCACTCGATACTTTGCTAGGCGGCGACGGAGCTTGCACCCGCATCGCCGCCAGCGTCATGACCCGCCTTTTCGCCGGCGGGCGGTGCCTTAGCCGACGAACGGGTTGGCGAAGGCGAACAGCATGGCAATACCCACGCCGATCAGGAATGCCGCGTCGATCAGGCCAGCCAGCAGGAACATCTTCGTTTGCAGAGCGTTCATCAGTTCAGGCTGACGAGCCGAGGCTTCCAGATACTTGCCGCCCATCAGTGCGATGCCGATGCAAGCGCCGATAGCGCCCAGACCGATGATAAGACCGCATGCGAGGGCAACGAAAGCGACGTTGGTCATGACAACTCCTTGGTTAGAAATCTGAAGTCAAAAATTGAAAAATAAGAGGTACTGCTCAATGCAAGATAATCTTGCTATCCCGTGCTGGCCGGATGGCCAGCACGGGAAATTCGGGGGATCAGTGGCCTTCGTGAGCCTGGCCGAGGTACACCAGCGTCAGCATCATGAAGATGAAGGCCTGCAGCAGAACGATCAGGATGTGGAAGATCGCCCAGATGGAGCCGGCCAGGATGTGACCGATGCCCAAGCCGATGCTGGCGCCGTTGAAGCCGGTCCAGGCGCCGCCCAGCAGGGCGATCAGCATGAAAATCAGTTCGCCGGCGAACATGTTGCCGAACAACCGCATGCCCAGCGACACGGACTTGGCGGCGTATTCGATCAGGTTCAGTAGCAGGTTGAACGGAGCCAGCACGATGGCGCCGATACCGTGCGCATGGAACGGCGCGGTGAACAGTTCCTTGACGAAGCCGCCCGGGTGCTTGATCTTGATGCCGTAGTAGAACATCAGCAGCAGCACGCCCAGCGACATGCCCATCGGCACGTTCAGGTCGGCGGTCGGCAGAATGCGGTGGTAGTAGAGCGGGTCGCCGTGTTCAGCACCCAGGCCGGTCAGGCGCCAGATGGAGGGCAGCAGATCGACAGGCAGCAGGTCCAGCGCGTTCATCAGGATGATCCAGAGGAACACGGTGAGCGCCAGCGGGGCGATGAAGAGACGGCTCTTGGCGTTGTGGACGATGCCCTTGGCCTGATCGTCGACCATGTCGACGATCATTTCCACGAAGGCCTGGAAGCGGCCCGGCACGCCATTGGTGGCGCGGCGCGCAGCGCGCCAGAGGAAGAAAATGACGATCAGACCCATCAGGCCGGACCAGAACAACGAGTCGTAATTGATGATGTCGAACTGAGCGATAGCGCTCTGTTTCTCACCGGTATTGTTCAGATGCACCAGGTGGTGCTGAATATACGCGGACTGAGGCGACACGTCGCTGGCAGCAGCCATTTGAATCCTACCCTATTTGCTGTGCCCGGCCCTTGCGAACCGGACGATTCCACGATTTCGTTTGCCGCAAACCTGCTCGGCGCTATGACAACTTGCGGAACATCAAGAGCAGGAGATAGCCCTTCAATGTGAGTATCAGACCGAGCAGCACGGCAGGCCATACGAGGCTGTCCTGCGCCACACGCGAAAGCAGCCACAACAGCAACGCCGTTGCGAACAACTTGATCAACTCACCAGAGAGAAAGGTAAAGGGACTGGACTTACCGGCCCGTACGCTGACAGCCAGGCGCAATGCGAACAACGCATTGGGAATGAAATACGCTCCCGCCCCCGCCAACGCCGACCAACCTGCCGCCGCCCCTCCGACAACCCCCGCTATCACTGCTGCTGCGAGCCCCATGGCACCTTGCGCTGCCAATGCCAACAGGAGCCCGCGGCTTGCTTGAGCATTCAGCGCCGCGCGATCCGCGTCACTGAGAACCAGAACTTTATCCGTCATGTCGTGGTCAAACATTGCTTGCTGCTGACCATGACCTTCAACCGGACCCTGCCGCACTTCCTGCTGCATGGAGTTCTGTTGCATCAAACTTCCTCGCTTTGCTTCTTTGCCCCTATCAGAACCGGCGCGTCCCGCTGCCCGTAGCTGCCCCCATAGCAGGCGCTAGTCCGTTGATTTCAAAAGCTTCATCAACGATTCGCCCGCTACTTGTCAGCCGCTACGTGTTCTTATCCCGCAAGCGTCAAACCCGCAGAGTATAGCGTGATTCTTTTTACCCTAGCAAATGAACTTTCGGCCGTTTGTAAGGTGCAAACAACGCTTGGATCGGGCGAAATTAGGGACGCGAAACGGCCCGCAACGCACGGTGCGCAAACCCTGAGCGATGCAGCGCGGCCTCCACAATGGAGGCCGCGCTTTATACCATCAAAACAAGGTCAGTCTTCCTTGACCGGCGGCGGCGCCCACAGGCCGTCCAACGCCGTATCCTGGGGCGAGTACAGACGCATGCTGAGCAGGAACGGCGCATCGGCGGCCGGCGAAGCGATCCAGTTCGAGCGCTTGCGCTCGCCGGGATCGCGGCGCTGGATGTAGATGTCCAGCGAACCGTCGGCGTTGTACTTCAGGCCGTCGGTGCTGCGCAGCACGTAGCGGTTGGCCGGATTGTCAGCGAAACCGTGCTTCGCGTCGTAGACGTGCAGCGACCAGAAGGCATTGGCTGGCGGCAGCTGGCCCTTGTCGAAGTGCAGCACGTAGTCCTCGTCGGAGTTCAGCGCGCGGCCCTTGGAATCAGACACCGTCACCGGGTACAGCACATCCTCCGGCGTAGGCGCGCCCAGGCCGGCATAGGCGATGGCGGCGCGCCGCGTGTAGTCGGTGCCGTAGGTGCCGATGCCGGACAGCACGGTGCTCCAGCCATTCATGGGCGTGCCCAGCCGCGACACGCCATCGGCGATGCGCCGGCCCGCCAGCGGCTGAGTCTGCGCCAGCGCCTGCTGCACGGCCGGGCTCAAGCGGCCGTACGAGAATGGCTGGCGGCTGTCCAGGCCGATGCGGCGCATGCGGTCCAGGATGGGCGTGTCGTTGGCGTGCGGCGGGTTGTTGCGCATCACGTCGAAGAACAGCGTGAAGAATGATGCGGCATCCATGCCCGCGGCCTGCTCGGCCGGCGTGCCGTCAGGCACCGTCACGGGCATGGGCGGCGGCAGGTCGCTGCCGATCGGCGCCGAGCCCACGCCGGGTCCGGTCTGCGGATAGGCGC